>CAWEZN010000009.1:0-243562 GCA_963813655.1 uncultured candidate division Zixibacteria bacterium
TGCGCCATCAGCCGCGGGATTCCCCGGTTCGTCTTCATACAATCTTGCGGGAGGAATCATCGCCGCGGTCTTTAAGGGGACGCTGACACTCAACAACCCTCCGGTCGCTTCCTGCCCGGGAGATACAACTATTAAACAGTGTACGCTCGGCGAGATCTGTCTGCCCGGTTTTTCCTGCAGTGATCCCGACAACAATCTCGATTCATGCCTTGTGTCAACAGGAACTCACCATGGTGATACCATTTGCTTCACGCCGACCGACACCGGTCTTTACACAATTTCATTAATTGCAAAAGATAAGTTGGGATTGGCTGATACCTGCACGACCAGGGTGAGAGTTTCGCTTAATACGCCTCCTACGGCCACTTGCCCGCATGATACGACTATATTTGTTTGTAATTTGATTTCTCTCTGCCTTCCCGGTTTCAATGGCTCCGACGTTGACGGAAATATTTCGTCAAAAGAGGTCGCGGGCGCGACTATGAAGGGTGATACCGTCTGTTTTATACCGGTTTATGGGGAGAATACTTTGAGTTTTATCGTGACCGATTCCTGCGGCTCGGCGGATACCTGCAATACGAAAGTTTCCATAAATCTGAACCGATCGCCGTTCGCCAAATCGCCGGGTGATACGTCGATAGTCGTTTGGAGTCTTGCCGATACAATATGTTTGCCAGGTTTTGAAGGGAGCGACCCTGATGGCAATGTCGCGTCGGTACAAGTAAGAAGCGGAGTTCTCAAAGGAAACACTCTATGCTTTCAACCTACAGCGGGGATCAATTCCTTGTGGCTCAAGGTGACTGATTCGTGCGGCTTAAGCGATACAGCCGTAACGAAAGTGACGGTCTCTCCTGCCTATAGTCACGATCCTTTAGACACGGTCTCGGCCGATGGTGAGACGGTGAAAATCGTTTATGGCGGCGGTACGGTTGAGGGTACATTTTACTATCAACTGGGCGGCCAGGCCGCCTATAGTTCGGCGTCGATGATACAGGGGTTGGCAGATACTCTAATTTATCCGATATCGTCCAATCTCCTGACAGCACGGGGTCTATATTATTATTTTACTATTATCAAGAACGCCCGGACGATTAATATCGGTAGCGCCGGAAGCCCATATCTGTTTGTGTCCCAGCTGACCAATAGTCAGGCGCAAAGACCAGCGGCCATGCCGGAGAAGAGTTATCGAATTGTCAGTGTGCCTGTCTCCATAATCGGCTCCAAGGGTGTACAGAATGTTTTTGGCGATGATCTCGGCGCTTACGATAAAAAGCAATGGCGGCTTGCCAGCTATAATAACAACACCAATACTTATGTGGAATACCCGAACTCGGCGGATGTCAGGCCGGGGCAGGGATATTGGTTGATTGCCCGGGGTGGAAAACGATATGGCGCGGCAGGATATTCCTTACTGCCTAATCGGATTATCACCGGCGCGGCATATTATGAAATATCGCTTGATTCAGGATGGAATCAGTTAGGGAATCCTCTTCCGTTCGATATTGACTGGGCGACAGTCCAAATTGACGATAACGGTACGGTCGTCACCGGCCATCCCGCTGACCTTCTGGATGATGCCGCTTACTGGTACTCCGGCACGGCCTATTCATCGGCGACCAATCTGCCCGCCTGGGACGGATTCTTCGTCAATGTAAAGAAAAGGGGACTGAAAGCCTTGTTCCCATTTCAGGAGAGCACCAGGAGTGCCGGCCGTCAGGGCCCATTGGCAACCTACAGCAAACCTCAGGCGGAAGATGGGTCAATAAATGAAAAACCTCTTCAGTGGTATGTGGAGTTTGCGCTGGAGGGGAATGGTTTCAGGGATGATATGAATTTCGCCGGAGTTTGCTCGGATGCTCGTGATGGTATCGACGATTACGATTTTGGCGAACCTCCCCCGGCACCAGACGGAGCCTATCTCGCATTTGTACAGTCACCCGATAATTCTGGGCGATATCGTGCCGACATCCGACCGGTTTCGAATAACGGGATAAAGTGGAACATGATGATGGGGGAGATGCCCGGAAGAAATCTGAAATTAGCTAATGTCGCAAGTTTACCATCGGGTTTCGACGCCTGGCTTGTACTCGATGATGGCTCGGAAATCAAGGTTGCAGAGGATACAAATATCTATATCCCTGACGGAATCCGCTCGGCACGATTCCTAGTCGGAAGTACAAGGTTCATGAAGAGTGAAGGTATCAAGGCTATCCCGTCGGAATATTCGCTCTCGCAGAACTATCCGAATCCTTTCAATCTTTCAACCAATATCAGATTTGCTCTGCCGAACGCCGGTCGGGTCGATCTGGAAATTTTCAATATACTGGGTCAGAAAATCAAGTCTGTGATTTCAGATGAGTTGCCTGCGGGCTACCATCAGGCGATCTGGGACGGATGCGACGACACTGGGAAGCCGGTGGCGAGCGGAGTCTATTTCACCAGATTAACATCGGGGGCATATCTGGGCTATCGCAAAATGATGCTATTGAAATAGCATTTTTCCATAATAAATTATAGGGTCGATTCTGCCGAATCGGCCCTATTTTTTTCTGCGAAAGTAGTTTACCGGGCCGAGCAGACCCTCTCAATTATCTTGCATAAAAAAGGCGTGGCGTTATATTTTAGGTAGCATTGTCTATAATTGGATAATCATAGCGAGGGACAAAAATGGCCATAATCAATGCGACCTTCGTGAGGGGAATCCTCTCAATTATTTTCATTCTGATATTGATCTTTGCACAGTCTGGTGTCATAAGGGCAGGAGAAGGTTCCACGGGTACCAGACACAGTCTTTAAAGCGATCGATATGACTGATATTCAGCTGACAGCGTTCAAGAGCGGACCTGCAACTGAGACGGGACCTGCTTCTCAATCCAAGGGTGTGGAGCCAAGCCCATTTATTCTGTGGCATAATACTTTAACCAGTGAATATGGGATCCGAATTATGACATTGGAAGGTCAGACTGGGGCTCGCAAAGGAAATCGCCTGCAGATGACCCTTCCGGCTATAGGCACGCCGGTTGATGTTGCTTGGACACGGTATTTTGTCTATCCCAATGTTAGGGGCATTGAGCCAAGTCCATGGATTGTTTTTAATAATTACAGACTCTATACTTTTCCGATTAGCCATACTATTGATGGAACACCAGTCGCAGGAACTCCAGTTACCATCACGCCGTCAGTCAATCCATTAGTCTATGGTTATGCCGTCTGCGCCGCTGAACTTCCCGGGACGGAATTCACGGATGGCAAGGATCGACTCTTCATAGGCACTGATCGTGGTTATATAGTGGTGCTGGCCAGTACCTTCGCGGGTGGAATAGTGGTGACGGACTATCTTCCGGTATCAACTTCTTCAGTTGTTGATTTGCAGCCGATTCCGCAGTTTGGATATATTGCCTTGGGGGCAGTGGCTGATAATGTTATTAAGGGAATCCGCTATTTTTCGGGATCACTTGATGGCTCGAAAGCGGGAACATTCGTCGTCATGTTTACTCTGCCCGACGTGCGGCCGGAAATACCATCAAATTTCGATACCTTCGGCCCTCATGATGTCATGCTTCCCGATTCTCAATCGACGGCCAAAATTGTCGTTGCCAATGGTACAGCCAATTTGGGTTTAGCCACCATTTCCTCTCATCTAAACGGTCTTGATTCTTTGTATGTCGCAATAGACCCGCATCCTGCCGGTATCAAGGCAGTTGTTGCCGGGTCGCTCCTGACTCTCCCGACCGATGAAATGTCCGTTGAATTTGACCCCGATTATTCGCAGGATACCGGTTACAGTGGATGCGAGGTCAATATAACCGACAACGTTGGTGATATTTGCGGCTTTCTCTGCGGCGATGTCACCGACAATGGAGTAATTAATGCTCTGGATATAACGTACTTGATAAACTTTCTCTACAAACATGGACCGACGCCAAACCATTTACAGGCCGCCGATGTAAATAATTCCGGCAATGTAAACGCTTTGGACATCACCTATCTGATAAACTATCTTTATAAGCGGGGGCCGGAACCAAATTGCCCGAGATATTAAAGTAAATCTGATCCGTATGAAATAGGTATTTAGAGGAGGCAAAGATGCCAGAAGAAAAGACTTTTACTGAAGAAATCAAAGTTACCGGTTCGCAATTGGTCGAGACAGTCAAGAAGCTGCTTCATGAAGCCAACGTAAGAAAAATAATAATCAAGAACGAAAAGGGCGAATCGCTGTTAGAGATACCAGTAACGCTGGCATCGGTTGGAGCATTGCTTCTTCCGGTCGCTGCCGCGCTGGGCGCCTTAGCTGCCTTGGTTACCCATTGTACAATCGTAGTTGAGAAGAAGCAATAAGGCTACGACTCCCGGTTGCCTTTAATACCCGATTTGAGAGTAAACGAAAGGGGTAATCGAGATGATTACCCCTTTCGAGTACTATTCAAGAACCTGCGATTCAGACTCTCGGGCTATAGTTTCACAAGTTCTACTCTGCGGTTATTCGCTTTCCCTTCAGGTGTGTTGTTGACATCGATCGGCTTGGATTCTCCCCAGCCCTTGGTCTCGAGTCGGCTGCCATCGATTTTATAAGAGTCAGCAAGATAAGATTTCACAGAATTCGCCCGATTCTGGGAGAGTTTCAAATTGGCGTCATCGGCTCCGTCGCTGTCCGTATGTCCTTCTATTGAAAGCCGCAAGGCCGGATTTTCCGTCAGAAGCTGTCCGATATCGGCCAGGGTCTTATATGATTCTCCTTTGATTTTGTCCGAACCGGAGTCAAAAAGAATACCGTGGGTAACGATTTTTCCGTCTTCATCAAGCTGCTCCTTGAGAGTTTTTCCTCCCTCTGCATAGCGGAATGATGAGAAAATTCCGGGGGACTCCGATGACATTATTGATGCTCCGATGCGGAAGCCGACCGGCGCAAAGTCATCCGTTTTGGGCACATTGGCGACTCTTTCTTTGTCATAGTAAATCTTTATACTATTTGCTGTAGCCATTATTTTGATTGAATGAAGGCCCTCGGCCATGAATGACGGAGCGAGCTCCTTATTGGCAATATCCTTTTCGTTGATTTTGAGATTGGTTGAGCCATAGAGATTGGAGCGAAATTCTGCAATATTATCTCCAGCAGTGTCTACCCAAAAGAAATGGTACCATTGATTATAATCCCCGGAATTATTGCCATAGATGTCATATTCGACCGTGTATTTTGGGGGAAGAGGGTGGTCAGGAATCTTGGGTCGAATTGTGCCGAGAAAATCCTGAGTGGAAATAACAACAAAGTCCTGTCCCTTTTTGCCGACTTCGAAGACACCGTTGTCGAGATTCCAGCGATGCGGGAATTCCCCGAGTTCATCGCTCGAGAAATCATCATCGAAAAGTACCTTATCGCCAGGGACAAAATCAAATTTGGTGTAAAGTGACATATCCTCCGCTGAGGTCGTTCCCTTGCTTGCTTTTGCCTCGGCGCCGGGTGCCTGCTGCTCTTTGGCTTCCTGTGATTGATCAGCGGGCTTTTCTTCTGCCTCCTGACTATCTCCTGACGCCTTGTCGATTGTTTCATCAATTTTTTCATCAACCTTTTGATCGGCTTTATCCTCGACTTTTCCTTTTACCTTGTCCTTCAATTTTCCGAACTGTCCATAGGCTATATTGGAAATTCCAATCAAGGTTAAGGCAAGGGTCGCAGAAATGAAAAGATGCCAGAATCGCTTCATGTTTGTCTCCCGGGCGCGGGCTAATGCGCATTGGTTTAAGTTAATATGTTATAGAGCAAAATATTTTTCTTCTGGAAAACTGTCAAGACAAAAACATTGACTAAATTAGGCCAAAATCGAATGAAACCTGTTATTCCTCCTTATAAGACCAGAAAATTACCAGTCCACAACTAATTTCTTGACAATAACTTAAGTATGATTATCTTATCATTAATTACTATGATAGGTCTGCACTGTAAAATGTCTTAATTGCGGAGATAATATGATTAGGTTTTTAACGTTCGAGTTGAAGGCATTATGCCTTAGTCTGATCCTAATTATTCTAACGTTCGGATTGGCATCGAGCGAAACAGCCTCGCTTGATGAGATGACTCTGGTGTCCCGCAATTGGCTGTCGTATATGATATTTGAAAAAGGGGAATGGAGTAACTCAAAAACCCCAATTATAGGTCAGGTTCAGGATATAGTTGTCAATGATACTATTCTGGGGCGATATTTTGCCATTGAGCCCAATGGCTATATTGTAGTTCCTAACCTTAAAGAACTGGCCCCAGTCAAGGCATATTCAGAGGACTACCGACTTGATCTGAATGAATCCGATGGCTTCTCTGCGATATTGAAAGAGGTTCTCCAGGATCGCATAAGACTTTACGTGAAAGCCTATGGCAGCATGGAAGCCCGCCAGCCGGCCAAAGGAGAAATGCTCTTTGGCCCAGAGCAGAGGACAGCATGGGACAGATTTCTATTGTCACCTAACTCATTCGATGCCGATCTTAATTTGCGGAGGATCAAGGATGTCGGCGATCTCGGCCCGCTCCTGACCACCGCCTGGCATCAGGGCGCCCCATATAATAATGTATGCCCGTGGGGAGACGGAGGCAGAACGGTTGTGGGATGTGTCGCGACTGCGACTGCCCAAATCCTGGCCTACTACAAGTGGCCTCTTGAAGGAACTGGCACGAGAGTCTGCTATTGGATGGGCGATAATTCTTGCGGCGGTAATACCCCGGCCTCATATCTGACGGCAGATTACACCGATCCCTATGACTGGGCTAATATTCCCAACGCCTGCGGCATCTTCAGCCCTCAGGTGCAGCAGGATGCTGTAGCGGAACTTTGCTATGAAGTTGGAATTGCAGTTAATATGATGTATGGACATTGCGCTTCGGGCGCATATATGTTTAACGTTCCGAACGCCTTCACGCAAATATTCCGCTATTATGACTCCGTGCAGACGCTTGAGCGACGAGATTATTCGCTGCTGAACTGGTCAGAACTAATCCGGGAGGAAATCGAACTGGGTCGCCCGATTCAGTATGTAATAAGCCAACATTCCATTGTTGCCGACGGCTGGAGAATGGCTGACCCATTCTATCAGGTACACATGAATTACGGATGGGCAGATGGCCATACGGCATGGTACACCATAGACAACCTCTATTGTCCCTGGCAGGGTTGCAGTCCGCTTGTGGAGGAAATGCTCACTCATATCATACCTATGCGCGAAGTTCAGTTTACTGCTGACACTACAATTGGTTTCAATCAGCTCGACGTCAAGTTCTCCGGAAGCAGTCTTCTTCCGATAGATCAGTGGATCTGGAATTTTGGGGACGGCGATTCAGCATTTATACAATCGCCCGAGCATCTTTATGATGCCCCCGGCAGATATACTGTCAGCCTTTCCGTAGTTTCGGGGGCGGAGACACGAGAATATAAGGCCATACCTTACATTACCGTCATCAATGACTCATTAAATGGCTCTGCTTGTATAGCGAAGCTTGATTCGTCTTTCGCGATGACAGTTTACGCGGCCAATACCGTTCCGGTAAGAAAATTGCAGATCCCTATCCACTATGGTGGCGCTCTTAATCTGGTGCTCGATTCCGTTTCGACTGCCGGCTGCCGAACGGATTATTTTGATACGCATAGATTGTCTCATGATGATCCCGCAAATGGACGGGCAACAGTAACTCTCAACAATTCAGTTTATAATGTGGATCTCAACACGTATGATCTTCTCCCAGGCAGCGGCCCGGTGCTGAAAGTATATTTCACTATTCCGGGCACTTCGTCTGCCGATGATTCGAACCTTATCACTTTTGATTCCTATATGACATATTCCCCTACCTTCTATGGTCCAATTATCGATTATCCCCCAAATCTGCGAGTCCGGTAAAGTATCTGTCTTTTATTTGTGTGGAGATGCCAATGGAAGCGGAACAATTAATGCCCTGGATGTTACTTTCCTCATCAATTATCTTTATAAGCATGGGGACGCACCCGTTCCGCTCAAAGCGTGTGATCTGAATAATTCGGGCGGAATTAATGCTCTGGATATTACATATTTTATCAACTTTCTGTATAAGCACGGTCCGACTCCCCATTGCCCATAATTTGCTAAAATACTTTTAGTTCAAAGGGGTAGTCAAATGACTGCCCTTTGAATTTTTTAACCGAGAGCGCTTGCCATTCAGGGATAAAGCGACTTAAGTTTATGGGTATGTCTATCCAATTTGCCGCATCTCTCTCGGTATTTTACACTATTGGAAAGGAGTCTTAATATGTTCAGAATGATCTGTGCCGTGTTTCCTGTCATCCTCATGTCAGTCCTCGTTGAAGCACAGGATATGAAATCTATCGAACTCGCGTCGCCCGATACGACCGGAGGTCAACCTTTGATGAAGGTCTTGAAAAATCGTCACTCCTCTCGCGAATTTGCCGCCGATACCATTCCGCTTCCGGTTCTTTCAAATCTTCTCTGGGCGGGCTGCGGAGTCAGCCGGGCGGAATCAGGAAAACGGACGGCTCCTTCCGCCATGAACGTACAGGAGGTAGATATTTATGCCGCCACTGCTCGCGGACTCTACCTCTATGATTACAAAAGCCATGCTCTTCAGCCGATTCTAGCGGAAGATATTCGCGAGAAGACGGGCTCTCAGCCCTTTGTCAAAGAGGCGCCCATAAATTTGATTTACGTCGCGGATTATTCAAAATCAAGCCGTGCCTCGGACAGCGACAAGGTCTTCTATTCGGCGGCGGATGCCGCATTTATTTCGGAGAATATTTATCTCTATTGCGCATCTGAAGGATTGGCCACGGTGGTTCGGGCCTCTATCGATCGTCCCGCGCTGGCGAAAGTTATGAAACTCCGACCCGAGCAGAAAATTATTCTTGCCCAGACAATTGGGTACCCTAAAAAATGATGCGGTGCGCGAAATTGGATAGTAGATATTTTTGAAAAGGGGAAAAGGACCCGTGAGAATGAGATCCGAAATATTAGAGACAATAAGGCTTGGTGTCATAAGGGAAGTGACATAAAATCGAATATTATCTTTGGCAAGAGCGAACAGAGAAGGACTCTTCATATAAATAACAGTGAATAGGAACATGCTATCATTAAAACAACTGAGAGTCGGCACCTCGTCATTTTCGGAAGCCGACTGGGTCGGTCCGTTCTATCCGGCGGGAACTCGTCCATCAGATTATTTGAAATATTATTCTACTCGGTTTAACACCGTCGAAATAGATGCCTCATATTATGCAATTCCAACTCAACGGGCGGTAGCAAACTGGGCCAATAGTACACCTGACGGATTCATCTTCGCGGCCAAATTCCCCCGGAGCATCGTTCATGGGGGAGATGGTCCCAAGCCGAACCCCGAAACTATATTATTACCCGAGAAAACTTATGCCGAGCGCGATAAGTTCCTGGAGGTCATGAATAACCTTGGCTCCAGACTTGGCCCGCTTGTCATTCAATTTCCCTATTTTTCGAAAGAGGTTTTTGGATCTTCGGCTGAATTCTTTGATCGGCTTAATCGATTCCTCGAGGATCTGCCCCCCGATTTTCGATACGCGGTCGAAATCCGAAATCGGGCGTGGCTGACTGATCATTTTGCCGAGCTTCTACGGAAACATAAAGCTGCACTGGTTCTGGTCGATCAAGCCTGGATGCCTCATGGCGACGAAATATCCCGACTAATTGATCCCGTCACGGCGGATTTTATTTATATACGGCTTCTGGGCGATAGAAAGGAGATTGAAGCTGTCACTGATCATTGGGGCCAAGTGGTCATTGACCGTACAGAGAGGCTCCAGCGCTGGGCGAAATTGGCGTCCGAATTTCTCCTAAAAGGGTTCGAAACGATGATTTACGGCAATAATCATTATGCGGGATTTGCACCTGCAACTATCGAATATTTGTTAAAATTGATCAACCGAGAAATGGTTGAGCATGGTGCGGGACGATGAGGTAGAGGCTTATTTGATATTTCTGTAAAGAATATACGCTTTGTCGTTGGCGAGAAAGGCCACTTTTCTGCCGTCCGGCGAGAAAGTGGGGGTAGTACAATTGTCGATCCCTGCCAGCGTATCAAGAATTGTCAATTTCCCCGAGGAGAAATCAAAAATTCCTATATCATTATTAAGCCAGAAATGATCGATATCGCATCCAACTTGGAATAAAATCTCCGGCGCGTTTGGATTGAAGGAAGGATAGATGATGCCGCATCCCTCGCCTTCAGGCGGGGCGTTCTTAATAACGGTATCAAGCAAAATCCTCGTGGAATCTTTCAGTTCCAAAATCTCTCCATCCATAAACAGATATTTCCCGTCGGTACTCATCAGGTAATTGTAAGCTTTTTTCACTCCGGCGGCCGCGATTTTTGATGAGTCGTTGGTGTTAACTCCTATCAGATAAAGCCCTCCGGCACCGAATCTCAGAATCTGGTTATCTGCAGGCACGGCTGATTTCCCGTCTGTTTTGTATTCTGCCTGCGGCATAATGATATCGGTCATATCGCCGACGATTGACAGATAGTATGCGTTTCCCTGTACAGTGAGATAAGGTCCCAAAAAACTGCTATCCTCTTCGGATCCAATGCTGAAAACATCGTCGGCATCGCCGGCCAGTACGGTTTCACCGCCGCTGTTTACATCTATGATAACCATTTTCATTGTATCGATTTTTCCATATAGAGCACGCAGATTCACGATAATCTGATCGTCCGACACCCATTCATAGCGGTAAGGCTTCAGATCCACGCTATCCACCTGGTGACTATTCCCAAGAGTATCCGCAATCATCAAAAAATCATCATTGAAATATGAGATCATAGCGCCGGTCGGCGACCACTTGACAGGTTTCTCGGTTGGCTCCCAGTCAGCTGGCCCAAGTTCGATTAATCGTGCTGTGGGCGGATTTCCAGACTTATTCGCAGCCGATGAAGAAAATACCATTAAAATTATGGCAAGGAATCCCGTGGAAATACAAATCAATAATCTACTTTGCATATATGATCGGCCTCTGGAATAATTCGGGTTTCTTATCAATCGAAAACCTCATCCAGTGTCCGGAATCGGGAGTGAACAACTTTTAGCCTCTTCTTAATCAAATTACTGTCATCTGTTTTGCAGGCTTCCACCAGCTCGTCGACTACCTTATCCAACGCTTCCCGGGTTTCGACGACCCGAAGTTCCTTTCCGCCGAGCCACTGTGGAATAGGGGTAGTCATCAGAGTATCCATCTCTTTTCTCATAATTGGAATCTGCGTTTTTATCGTTAGCCAATCCGATTTGGGCAGGGCCACATGCCAGAGCGGGTACAAAACCAGATGAAAATCCTCAACTTCTTTCGTCCGGGGTGATAGAACTCTAATCATTTCTTCAAAAGCAGAGTGAACATCATCGATCGCCTCGGGAATGAACAGATCTGCGCCCGTCTCGGCGACGGTGTCCAGCTCCTGCACGGCCAGGCCCAGTTGATCACGTTCAAGTATGAAATCATCTTTTACATGCTGATAATAGGGCGGAATCTCAGCTGCCACTATCTTCTGATAAGCTTTTTTCATCTCAGGGGCGACTTCTTTGATTGACTGAAAGTCGCTATCCGGAAGTGTGGTATGCCATATAGGAGCAAGTAAATCGTGGAATTGCTTGATGCCTTCGATTCTCGGTTTTTCCCTCTCGGCGGTCTGAATAGAATCTCGGAGCTTGGTGCCGTCCTCCTTGAGATTCTGAGTCACCCCCGAACCGGTCGCAACCAAAATGCCCGAAATGGCAAAAACCGCCGCAGAAAGAAATCGAGTTTTCATGAGATATCCTCCTTCAGAAACGATTCAATCTTATCCAAAAATTCATCTGTTCAACCCCTATTTAATCGAATCGGCATCAAAATGCAAGATAGAATTCCCTCATACGGGACTGCTGAACTAATAATCTAGATTTGAAAACATCGGTTCTGGACCGAATCTCCATTTCAACGAGAACACTTCTGTCGATATTACGAAAATTATTGACGAAATGGCCTGATTTGAAAAGATGAGGTATCAGATTTTTAGGCATTCTCACTTTTATCTGTTTCGTCATTCTGCTATCTTAGTCCCCGGACGCAACTACTGACAAGGAAATTCGTAAATTGGATTAGCATGTTTAGGGTAATCTGCGAACTTTGAAGCATGGGAAAATTAATAATTTGGGAACAATAATCGTGGTAATTTGAGTTTGTCCGGGGAGAATCATATTATGAACAAAATCCGATTCGCCGCGATGGTCTTCATAATGGTACTGGCCATTGCGATCGCCGCTCTCGCGCAAATGCGGGATCCATTCGACATCATCGACAAAAATATCGCTGCTATGGGAGGCTGGGAAAAGATTGAATCTCAGCGCACCAGTCATTCAAAGGGAACGCTGGTGATTGAGGGCGGCCGGGCTGGAGGGAACAATAGAAACATGGAATCAGCAACCTAATCAATCCCGCCAAGAATTCGATATCAAGATAATCAGGCAGATTTCCGGAGACAATGGACAATTTGCCTGGCGCGTGGATCAAAATGGCAAGTTGCAGATTGCCCGAGATTCGGCGACGCTCAAAGAGCGACAGGTTGGAGTCCTGATGGCGGCGCGGGAACATATGAAGAGGGGCTCAAAGATTTTTGCGGTTTCCTATGATCGCATTGACACCGCGGCAGGAATGCCGTGTTACGTCATAAAGACTACCAATACGATCAACAGCTATATTAATTATGATTTTTACGACACTTTGGGATATATGCCGGTTAAAAGCATCACGATCAAGCCGGACGGTGAAATCCATACAGTCTATAAAGACTTTCGCCCGGTGGATGGTGTTCCCTACCCATACCTCATTGAACAACTGGAGCTTCCGACCGGCCAGCGTTCCACAATAAGAATTTCTTCAATTGAAGTGAACGACCCTATCGCCGCGAATTTATTTGATCCGCCCTCTGAACAGAAGCGTGATTATCGCTTTCCTCCGGGGCAGACGATGGTGCAAGTTCCTTTTCAATTTATAGAACTTCATATCTTCCTTCCGCTCACAATAAAGGGGAAAACCAAATTATGGGTTCTCGATTCAGGAGCGGGAGCAACAGTTGTCGAAAAGAAATTTGCGGACGAACTGGGTCTGACCCAGGAGGGAAAACTGACCGGCGTGGGGGCGGCCAATACTGCAGACTACTCCTTTGCCACTCTTCCTCCGTTTGAATTAAACGGCCTTGTATTTGATTCACAGAAAGTGGCGGTCTTCAATTTGAACGAATTATTCATGAAGACCTCCGGCTTCGGGGTTGGTGGAATCCTGGGATACGATTTTCTGTCGCGCCTGGTGACAAAGGTAGATTACGCTAAAAGAATGCTCACCTTTTATGAACCGGACGGCTTCAGCTACGCCGGCGGGGGGGTGGTGATCGACGCTCCACTTACACAGGACAATATGTTTCAAATTCCTATTATGGTTGATAACAAATATGGAGGGCTTTGGGATCTTGATCTTGGCGCAGGGGGGATGAGCTTTCTGTTTCCTTACGCTGAATCGCATGGGTTGCTGGCACGGCCGGGAATTATGCGTATAGGATTTGGAGCGGGGGGAGGTCAGGAGAGCAAAACCTTACAATTCAATTCAATTGCCATGGCAGGATTCACAAAATCCAAACCTTTGATTGACGTTCCAATGGTCAAAGGAAAGGGTGCGCTTTCACAAGGGGATATAACCGGAAACGCTGGCAATGACTTTTTCCGTAATTTTACTCTGTATCTTGATTATAAACACGAGAAAGTGATAGTGGAAAAGGGCGCCGATTTTGACCGTCAATGGCCAACTGATCGAAGCGGAATGCAAATGCTCGTGGGCGACAGTGGCCATTTGGAGGTCATAATGATTACGGACCGAACACCGGCGGCAGAAGCAGGGATTCAAAAAGGCGATAAAATATCGGCGATCGACGGCAAAAGTATTGAGTCGCTTGGAGGAATCCTGTCGGTTCGGGAGATGCTGCGTGGGCCGGTCGGGACCATCTATAAAATCAAACTGATTCGCGAAGGAAACACAAAAGAGGCAACTCTCGAACTTAGACCGCTATACGAATGATCGCGATTGCAGGGGCAGGGTTCGTGGCGTCGGCACAATATAACATGCCGGAGGTCGGAATCGAACCGACATGATGTTGCCATCGGAGGATTTTGAGTCCTCTGCGTCTACCAATTTCACCACTCCGGCGTTCTTGAGATAATATCAAGAGCCGATTCCAGTGTCAAGTCTTATCTGATAGGTGATTGTCCCTAAAAGCGATAAATATCCACACTATCTTCAGGCGCGAGATATTTATCTTCCTTCGGAGAACCGACATAAAGCTTCTTGGAGGGGTGGATGGGGCAAATTTCCTGAGGAACATCTCCTGCTTTAAAAATCTCTCTTCGCACTTCCGGGCATCGGTCGGTTGCCAGCTTTCCGGATTTCAGACAAATATCTGCAAAAGCAATTCCATCGGGAATTTCGAAATCGGCGATAGGAAGAGTATCATGCGCCACTTTCATGATCGCCGTCCAAATGGGAAGAGCATTGACGCTTCCAGTCTGGTTTCTTCCGATCGACGTCTTGTCGTCGAACCCTACCCAGACTCCAGTCGTGATTTGAGGAGTAAAACCGATAAACCAGTTGTCGCAGAAATTATCCGAAGTTCCGGTTTTACCTCCAGCGGGACGAGTAAATCCTAGTGAACGCGCCGGTCTGCCGGTACCATTATCAACTACGGACTGCAGCATATTCACCATGATATAGGCGGTCTGCGCCGATAGAACCTCCTCTTTCTGGATGGCGGAGTTATCCTCAAGTACATTTCCATAACGATCGATAACTTTCAATATATATCGATACGGCACCCTGATGCCGCCGTTGGGAAAGACCGTATAGGCTGAGGTAATATCTGTCAACCTCACCTCGCTTGTTCCTATTGCCAGCGATGCCACCGGTTGAAGCGGCGTTGTTATCCCCATCCGTCCCGCATAAAATATTACCTGCTGGGGATTAAGCTTTTGCAGCAATTTAATCGCCACCAGATTTCGAGAAAGTCTTAGGCCATCACGAAGGGTCATTTCCCCCATGAATTCATCATCGAAATTCTGCGGTCGCCATTCCTTTTGACCAGGAATCTCCAGCACAATAGGACTATCGTAAAATATATCCGACGGGTGATACCCGTTATCAATCGCGGCGGTGTAAACGAAGGGTTTGAAGGACGACCCCGGCTGACGCAACGCCTGAATAGCGCGGTTGAACTTGCTCTCAGCGAAAGATTTCCCGCCCACCATGGTCAATACATCGCCGTTTTCATTATTGATGCTAACCGCTGCGCCCTGCAACTCTTTATACACTCTCTTTGAGGAGATTCGCGTTCCGGTGGTGTCGTACTTAACATATGTGTAATTGGGATTGTTGATGCTGAATATCCTCTCGTAAAATGCCTGCATAGAATCAAGCTTGCTCTTCATTTCCCTTTCCGCCACCTTTTGCATATTCCAATCAAGGGTTGTCATAACCTTCAAGCCGCCAGAATAAAGCTCATTTTCGCCAAACTTATCCAGAAGGTGCTGGCGGACCAATTCCGTAAAATATGGAGCGCGACCGGATTCGTCCTTGGGTGATTTCAATTCCAAAGGCAGATTCTTAAGCGAATCATACTCACGGCGAGTTATTTTTCCCCAGTCATAATATGAATAGAGCGAATTATCGCGGATACGAAGCATCTGGTCTGACGAATCGACGGTTGAATATCTGCTGGGCGCCTTAAGCAACCCCACTAAGAGTGCGCAGTCATTTACGCTCAGCTCCTCAACTGGCTTATCGAAATAGGCCTTGGCCGCCGCAGAAATGCCATAAGCACCGCGGCCGAAATAATATTGATTAAGGTAGAATTGGAGTATCTCTTCCTTGGAATAAGTCCTCTCAAGTTTTATAGCCGTTAGAGCTTCCTTGATTTTGCGGGCTAAGGTTCTCTGCCGATTCAAAAAAAGCATTCTGGCGAGCTGTTGGGTGATGGTAGAAGTACCTCTAGCTCTTTCCATTCGAAACACATGGACCACCGAAACCTGAATCAGACGCCTGATGTTTACTCCCGAGTGATCAAAGAACTCCCGGTCCTCGACGGCCAACAGCATATTAACCATCTGCTTGGGAATTTTATCGTATGGCGTGATGACTCGGTTCTCGTTGAAAAATTCCTGGAGCAGAGTTCCGTCGGCCGCATAAATCTTGGTCTTGAGTGACGGTTCAATATTATGAAGACTCTCAAAAGACGGGAGGTCTTTTTCATAAATGATGTACGTTCTGTACATGACTACCGCCATTAAGACTAAGAAAAAGCCGGCCAGGACGACGATGGACCATTTCCCAGTTTTCGTGGTCAGTATCTTCCGCAAATTCTTCATTAAGTCATTAAATCGCTTATTTCTAAGCTTTAGTCAAGCCAAAAAGATTATACGTTTGGCGCATTCTGTATTTCCCTTATACGGCTTGACACAATAGTTGTTCTTTCCTCATCCGCGATTTTAATGAACACCTGATTGTATAGATAAATTCTTTGACTATCATGCTGGTATTCAATATAATAGAATTAGATCAATTATATTAGTGATGGCTTATGGAGACGCCGCCTAAAATCAGGGATGATTTGATTATCCGGGAAATTGCCAATCGCGATGGCAGCAAGTATTATGTAATCAAAGACCCCATCACTAACGCTTTCTTCCAGGTCGGTGAAGTCGAATACTTCATTATCCGCAATCTCAATGGCTTCAATACTACCGACGAAATCTTGCGAAGGACCAGCAGCAGATTTGCGACGGAAATTGAGGAGGATTCGATCAGGGATTTTACCTCGCAATTGCAGGAACTCTGCTTTCTGGATAACGACCTGACTCGCCACGATCTCCTGATTAAACAGCGCACAGTTGGCCGCGAAGATAGAAGAAGCCTTTTTGGAAAACTGCTCTATATCAAGCTTAAAGGAATAAACCCCGGAAAACTTTTCGATAATTTAATAGGGCACATTCGGTTTTTTTTCACATCGAGATTTGTCTGGACGGCTGTTGCGCTTATCCTATTTGCCATTCTAATATCGTTCTATAATACAAGCGGCATTACCGCCGGTTTTTCCCGGCTTCTCAATCTTCAGGGGATTATAATCATTTACTTTTCCATGTTTCTAGTAATAGTGGCCCATGAATTCGCGCATGGCCTTACCTGCCGATTTTATGGCGGCTCAGTTCAGGATATAGGCTTTCTGCTGATATACTTTCAGCCGGCGTTTTACTGCAATGTCAGCGATGCCTGGCTTTTTAGCGAGAAATCGAAAAAACTCTGGGTGTCTTTTTCCGGGGCATTTTTTCAGCTCTTTATATGGGCACTTGCCGTTTTTGTCTGGCGTGCAACCACTCAAGATATTCTGATTAATAAGATTGCTCTGGCGGTGTTGTCATTTTCCGGCGTCGCGCTGCTTTTCAATTTTAATCCTCTCCTGAAATATGACGGGTATTACCTCCTGAGTGACTATCTTGAAATTCCAAACCTTCGTCAAAAAGCGGGGAAGTATTGGCGCCATCTGATTAAGAGAATGTTAATTGGTTCAGTGTCTTCCTCTGAGATATTGCCTATCCGCGAGCGAAGAATCTATTTTTATTATGGCATTTTATCATTTATATATATTGTTTTTGTCCTCGGATACTTTTTCCTGATAGTGGGAAAATTTTTGGTGTCCAGGCTTGGCGGCACAGGATTTATTATTTTTGCCGCAATACTGATGTTTCTGTTCAGGAATATTATCGTGGATGCAGTTAAAGGAACCGGCGAAATAGTGAAAGCCCGAAAGGGTTTTTTCAAAAGGTGGACAAGCGTGACGCTCCTTTCGGCCCTGGTAATTATCATTATAACAGTATTGCTTTTTGGCCGCTGGGAGCTACGAATCAAAGGGGAACTCGTCGTCAATCCTATACGTTCCCTAATCCTGAACTACAACAGCGCCGGATACGCCGAGCTTGTCCAATATGAATCGGGAAATCAAACCGGTGGTCAGAAGAGGGATGTCAGCATTTTTTCCAGCAATTATAATTCCACAACCCGACTTTTGCCTCTGGTGAAAACCGGTGACACTGTGAAGGAAGGTCAGGTTATAGCCAGGCTAGTAAATTCTCAGACTTCGCAATTAGTAAGTGAATATTCGGCCAACCTTCAAAAGGCGGATGAGGAGCTGTCGCTATTAAGACAGGGACCTCGATCTCAGGAAATTGACGAGGCCCGGAATAATCTTCGTGAAATGGAAGCCCAGTTAAAATTATCGAGTCAGACTTTGCAGCGAATGAACGACATGCAGTCGAAGGGACTGATATCGAAACAGAACTGGGAGGATGCCCACGCCGATTCACTGGTTTGGGACGCCCGACTGAAGGCCGCCCAGAATCGCCTTTGGATGCTTAAGTCGGGTTCCAGACCTGAAGAGATTAAAGCCAAGGAGGCGGAGATCGCCCGACTAAAGAGCCAGATCGACTTCCAATCGCGCCAACTGGAATCATACGAAGTCACGTCCACAATAAGCGGCATAGTCTTGAATGTTGATACCGGCTCGATAGTTTGTGAAACTGCCAACATCGATACTATGGAAGCAAGAATTACCCTGCCCGAGAATGAATTGGCTGACATCGCCGTGGGTCAGAGGGCGAAATTCAAAGTCCGCAGCTATCCGGCTCTATCATTTTATGGACTTGTGTACGGCATCGAGGGCAAAATTGAAACCGATCTGGCGGGGAATCGGGTTTTCCGCGTGCTCTGCCGGGTGCCGAATGAAAATCATGTCCTGATGCCTGGCATGACCGGAGTGGCCAATATTTACTGCGGTGACAAGAAAATCAGCTATCATATTTACCGCAAATTCTTCCGCACCATCCGCACCGAGTTCTGGGATTGGTTTGATTGGTTATAGGCATTTCGTAGTGACAAATAAGGAAATTACGGTATCAATATCCGGGTCGACTTATGAGTGATACTTTGTCACAGGAGCTATCATCAAAAGGTTTCTGGCCGGCTCTGGCTATGGAATATCTTCTTGAAAGAAGATTCTCTCGTGCGATCGAGCTTTGCCAGCCACGATTGAAGGAATCACCTGACGTCATATCGGGCCGGATTATTCTGGCCCGAGCTCTACTTCATTCGGGTCAATATGAAGCCGCGCAGGAACAATTTTATAAAGTCCTTCAAATCGACCCCGAGAATCTTGTCGCTCTCAAGCATCTGGGTGATCTAAAATTCCGGACCGGGGACGAAATCCTCGCATTTTCCCTTTATTCTCGAATTCAGCAAATCGCTCCGTTCACGAGAGGCATCGAATCACTGATATCCGATCAACCTGTCGATGAGACCAAAATCCTGACTCTTTATCGCAAAGGCGAACAACCGGAGTCGTCCAAAGAAGAGCTTCGGCGAATTCCCTTTAAGACCGAGACTCTCGGCGATTTGCTCCTCGCACAGGGGCACCCGCGGCTAGCTATCGAGGTTTTTCGAGAACTTGAGGA
The DNA here is from genome assembly GCA_963813655.1 of uncultured candidate division Zixibacteria bacterium. GTDB lineage: Bacteria > Zixibacteria > MSB-5A5 > GN15 > PGXB01 > CAWEZN01. Next base: position 19,563 of record CAWEZN010000009.1, read on the forward strand.
AAAAACTCAAAATCCACGTATTAAAGAGAAATTGGATAGAAGTGTAGAACTATTAAAAAGCAGGGAAAAACATCATGTATAAAAAGAGAATTGGAAAACTGATAGATTATATCAAGAGCGAGAATCTGGATGGCTTTATTGTTTCCCGTCTGATAAGTATTCGATACCTGTGTGGGTTCTCGGGAACCTCTGGTTTATTAATTATCCGGCCAAGGGGCGCATATTTCCTGACCGATTTTCGATATGAGGAACAGGCGGGGCAGCAGGTGAAGGGGGCCAAAATCTTAATCACAAAATCCGACCCAATCACCGATTTGAAGGAATTGAAACAATTTCACGGCAAGAATCTTAGATATGGATTTGAATCTGATTATTTGACTAGCCGTGACCAGCAGAGAATACAATCCGGGCTTGGCCAGGTTTTGCTTCTTCCGACGATCGATGCTGTCGAGCAATTCTCGGTCGTTAAGGACCAGACTGAAGTATCCGACATTCAGAGGGCCGTAGAAATCACGGATTCCGCATTCGAAAGAATTCTTGGCTATATCGGACCAGGGCTGAGGGAGAGCGAAATCCGCGCCGAACTCGAATACCAAATGATGTGCCTCGGCTCGGAAGCCCCTGCATTCGAGACTATTGTCGCCTCCGGCTATCGTTCCGCCATGCCCCACGGGGTTGCGTCGGATAAGAAAATTTCACGCGGTGAATTTGTAACTTTGGACTTTGGGGCGTGTTATAAGGGTTATGTATCAGATCTGACGAGAACAATCGTAGTAGGTAAGGCAAGTCCGCGTCAGAGAAGGATTTATGAAATAGTTCTAAGAGCGCAGCTCTTGGCGATAAAGAGGGTCAAAGCGGGAGTTTTTGGCAATCAGGTGGACAAAGCCGCAAGAGACTATATCAAAAAGGCCGGGTACGGCAAGAATTTTGGGCACGGAACCGGCCACGGAATCGGCGTATATGTTCATTCGAAGCCAGCTGTTGGCCCCAGAAGTCAAGATATTCTTGCCAGGGGAATGGTGATAACTATAGAACCGGGTATTTATATTCCAGAATGGGGCGGGGTGAGAATTGAGGATGATGTCTTGGTGACCACTACAGGTTGTAGGGTCCTTAATCGGGCTCCAAAAAATTTGTTGGAGGTATAATTTTAATATGTTATCTTTTTTGGGCTAAGCGGCCTGAAGAGGTTTGATATGAAAGAGAAAACGATTAAGAAATTAATAAGGTTGGTGGAAGAATCTGATATTGACCAACTGGAAGTCTCCAGCTGGGGTCGGACCGTGCGAATTACCCGCAGGGCTGCTGGACACAATGGTCACAATGAGCAGCCGGCTGTCATTCAAGCTATCGCACCTCATCATGCCCCCGCGCAGCCTTCGCCTCCAATCCCGATACCGGTGGATTCCAAACCACCTGATGCCGAAAAGAAATATATAGAGATCAAGGCTCCTATGGTTGGCACATTTTACGCCGCCCCGGCTCCTGATGCGCCGCTATATGTGAAACTTGGTCAGAGAATTTCGGTCGGACAGGTGGTATGCATTGTGGAAGCCATGAAGCTCATGAACGAAATTGAATCTGAAGTGGCCGGTGTCGTCGCCAGGGTAATGATTGAAAATGGCCAGCCGGTCGAATTTGGACAGGTCCTGTTTCTGATCGATCCGCAGGGTTGATACTTTTTTCAGCAGGAGGCACGGATTTATGAATCTTAAACAGATGCTTGTCGAAATGCTGAACCGAAATGCATCGGACTTGCATGTCCGGGTTGGCATTCGCCCGCATATCCGCGTAAATGGTCTACTTGAACAGATATCTACTGATCCGATGACCATCGATGAGATGGAAAATGTTGTGGGCCAAATTCTTACTGAACAGCAACTCGAGCGCTTCAAGAAAAAGAATGAAATGGATCTGGCCCTTTCGGTGGCCAAACTTGGTCGATTCCGGATAAATCTCTTTCGTCAGAGAGGCACAATAGGTATCGCTATTAGAGCAGTCAACACGAGTGTGCCTACTTTTGAGGAGTTAAATTTGCCGGAAAGCGTCAAGAAGCTATCGAATGAAAGAAGGGGTCTTATCGTTATCACCGGGACAACTGGATCGGGCAAATCGACCACTCTTGCCGCCATGATCGAATATATGAACTCCTGCCGAGGTGATAATATTCTTACTATTGAGGATCCCATCGAATATATCTATCGCGACAAGAAATGCATTATCAGCCAGCGTGAGGTAGGAGCCGACACCGAGAGTTTCGCCGCGGCTCTTCGTCACGCTTTTCGTCAGGATCCCGATGTCATACTTCTCGGTGAAATTCGAGATCTGGATACCATGTCTATCGCTCTTACCGCCGCCGACACAGGGCACCTGGTTCTGACGACTTTGCATACTCTGAATGCTGTCGAGACGATTTCCAGAATAATTTCATTTTTCCCTCCTCATCAACATCAGCAGATCCGACTTCTTCTTGCAGGAACTCTCAAGGCCATTGTCTGTCAGAGGCTGCTGACAAGATCCGATATGCCGGGGCGTGTTCCGGCCCTGGAAATATTGATTTCAACAGGAGCGGTAAGAGACTATATTATAAATCAGGACAAGACTGCTGGAATAACTGATTTGATCGAACAGGGAAATCAGTACGGAATGATCACCTTTGACCAGTCCATTATGACACTTTATAAGTCGGGATTGATTTCTTTCGAAGAAGCGATGAATCAATGCACCAATCCGGATGATTTTGATCTTCGCGTTAAAGGAATCACTGGCGCTTCCGAGCGCTGGCAGACTGAGGGACCTGAGGAAAAGAGCGATATTATCAAGTTTTAGACGCTCTCTTGTATATATTGGAAATATTTTGAAATAGGATTTGCGTTGTTTAATAAAATATTGATTGCCAATCGCGGTGAAATCGCCCTCCGAGTGATTCGAGCTTGCCGTGAACTTGGAATAAAAACCGTGGCCGTTTATAGTGAGGCCGACAAAGCTTCACTTCACGTTCGTTTCGCTGACGAAGACGTCTGCATCGGGCCTGCCCCCGCCGCTTCCAGCTATCTTAATGCCAAATCGATTATCTCCGCGGCAGAAGTGACCAATGCCGATGCCATCCATCCCGGCTACGGATTTCTCGCCGAGAATGCTGAATTTGCAGAAATCTGCGAATCTTGCGGTATCGCCTTTATCGGTCCGACTCCAGAAATGATTCGGAAAATGGGCGACAAAAATATCGCCAAGCAGACCATGAAAAATGCCGGCATCCCGGTGGTTCCCGGCTCCGATGGTCTAGTGGCAACCATTGACGAGGCCCGCTCCATCGCCGCCGAAATCGGATATCCTGTCATGATAAAAGCGGTGGCGGGTGGCGGTGGCAAAGGGATGCGCTTATGCCGGGATGAGAGCGAACTTCAGACCGGTTTCCAAATGGCTCGGGCCGAGGCGGAAGCTTCCTTCAAAAATCCTGACGTTTACATGGAAAAGGCCATTATAAAACCTCACCATGTGGAAATACAGATTATGGGCGATTCTTTCGGGAATATCGTTCATTTTGGCGAGCGTGATTGCAGTATCCAGAGGCGACACCAGAAACTCGTCGAAGAATGCCCTTCTCCGATCATCACACCTGAGATTCGCGCAATTATCGGGCGGACAGCGGTTCTTGGCGCCGCCACGATTCGCTATCGGGGCGCCGGAACCATCGAATTTCTTGTTGATGCCGATCTTAATTTTTATTTCATGGAAATGAACACTCGTATTCAGGTCGAGCATCCTATTACTGAGGAAGCGACCGAAATTGACCTTGTCAAGGAACAGATTCGCGTGGCGGCCGGGGAGAAGCTCAGATACAGGCAGGAAGATATTCTGCTGAAGTGGCACGCCATAGAGTGTCGTATTAATGCGGAGGACCCCGAAAAGGATTTCCGTCCGGCACCGGGAGAGATTACATCTTTTCACGTCCCGGGCGGCCACGGAGTGCGGGTGGATACTGCGGCTTATGCCAAATATGTAATTCCTCCTTTCTATGATTCTATGATTGCCAAATTGATAGTCAGGGCGCAGACTCGCCAGGAAGCGATCGACAAGATGAAGTACGCGCTCGAGGAATTCATTATAGAAGGAATTCCCACCACGGTCGGTTTCCACAAGAAAATTTTCAACCACCCTGATTTCATTGCCGGCAATTTTGACACTTCTTTCATTCAAAAAATGAATGAACAGATTCGTCAGGCAGAATCCGAATTGACCAAGACTATCGAGAGTAATAAATAAAGTCGGAGGTGACAATTGAATATTCCTGATAACTTGAAATATACAACTGAACACGAATGGGTTAGACTCGAGGGGGAAATTGCAACGGTTGGAGTGACCGAGTACGCGCAAGGGGAGCTGGGCGATGTTGTTTTTGTGGAACTCCCGGCAATCAGCGCCAAAGTAAAGGCTATGCAAGCATTCGGTACCATCGAGGCTGTAAAGGCAGTTTCAGAGCTTTTTGCCCCTGTTTCCGGCGAAGTTATGGAAATCAACGCCAATCTTGAAAGCGATCCCATGGCCGTAAATCGCGACCCTTATGGCGCCGGATGGATGATAAAAATCAGGATCAATGATCCCGGTGAAATGGAAAAGCTTCTGCCACCGATTGAATATCAAAAATTAGTTCACTAGACGTCCTGGAATATATGCCATACATACCAAATACCGATGACGACCGTCGTGTCATGCTCCAGAGGATCGGCGTCACAAATATCGAGGAATTGCTTAAATCCATTCCCCAAAATCTTCGGCTTAAATCAAAATTGAATCTGCCGGAACCTCTTTCGGAGATGGAGCTTTTGCGAGAGATGGAGACGCTCTCGCGCGAAAATAATTCGGAACTTGTGATCTTTGCGGGCGGCGGCGTTTATGACCACTTTATTCCTTCAGCCATGGCCACCATTCTCAGTCGTCCTGAATTTTTTACCGCCTACACTCCCTATCAGGCTGAGGTCTCACAGGGGACTCTTCAGGCAATCTATGAGTTCCAGACGCACATCTGTCGCCTTACGGGCATGGACGTCGCCAACGCCTCGATGTACGATGGCGCCTCGGCGTCAGCTGAAGCGGCGCATCTCGCGGTAAATCATACCAGGCGAAATCGAATCTTGGTTTCGGAAACAGTGAACCCCCTCTTTCGGGAAGTAATCAGGACATATCTCTCGGGCCTTGACATCGAAATTGTGATTGTCCCACACAGAGACGGCCTGACTGATTTTGCAAAACTACCAAGCCTGATTAACGATAAAACCGCCGGTCTGGTTCTTGCGCAGCCAAATTTCTTTGGCTTGGTGGAAGACATTGAGATCGGCGCAGATATGATTCATAATGCAGGCGGACTCCTGATTACGGCAGTCGATCCCATTTCCGCCGTCATACTTAAAACCCCAGCTGACTGCGGAGCTGACATTGCCGTTGGTGAGGGGCAGCCTATGGGGATTCCACTAAATTTCGGTGGGCCGCTGCTTGGATTTTTCGCGGTAAAAAAGGAGCTGGTTCGCACGGTCCCGGGCCGTCTGGTAGCCCGCGCTGTCGACGAAGCCGGCAAACCCGGGTTTGTGCTGACTCTCCAGACCCGCGAGCAACATATCCGAAGGGAAAAGGCGTCTTCAAATATTTGCACCAATGAAGCCCTTTGCGCCACGACTGCTACAGTTTATCTTTCTTTGATGGGAAAACAGGGGCTAAAAAGGATTGCCCTGCTGAATGTAGAGAAATCACATCAGACCGCCGACAGGATTTGTTCAATCAAGGGGTTCACGCCTTATTTCAAAGGCAGCTTCGTTCGAGAAACGGTAATTAAGACCCCTGTGCCGGCTAAAGAGTTGATAGATACTGTTATCGAGAAAAATAATATTCTTCCGGGTGTAGATCTCGGAAGATTCTATCCAGCAATGAAAGATGGCCTGTTAATTGCTGTGACAGAAAAACGAACCGATACCGAAATCGAGAATTTGATCGATGCCCTAAGGGCTTTTTCATCATGAAAATCGCGTTGCCAAAGGGAAGCCAAAGACCAAGAGAATAATTTTACAAAATTATATAAGGAATGGAGAAGATATGAGAAAGAATTTCGTCGCTGAAATTATGCTGGTGTGCCTCCTGCCAATGTTCCTGCTGATCATTTTGGCGGGTTGTGGCAAGAAGGAAGAGCCTATTGTTGCTCCGACTCAGATCACTTTTGCCACAGATTATCAAAACGCCCTAAAACTCGCTGCGGAAAAAAACCAGAAATTGATTATTGATTTCAATACCGACTGGTGCACCTGGTGTAAACGCCTCGATACTGTAACCTTTGTTGACTCGAGCGTCATCGCCATGTCTCAGAACTTGATCTTCGCCAAAATAAATGCTGAGAAGGACACTATCACCGCCCAGAAATACAGAGTAAAGGGGTACCCTACGGTGGTCCTAATGAATAGTGACGGTTCCGAAATCGAACGGATTGGCGGATATTTGCCTCCCAAAGAATTCAAGGAAACAATAGATAACTATCTTAATGGCATCAACACTCTCGATTATTTTCTCAAGAAAGCTGATTCCGCGAGTGGGACCGAGATAAGCTATAGAATCGGCGAAAAATATTCCGATCGAGGCATGTATCCCGAGGCCGAGACTTACTTTGCCAAGGTTGTCAGCGCCGATCCTGACAATAAGGAACTTCGCACCGACAGCGCCATGATGTCTATTGCCGATCTCAAGCGGCGCGATAAGAAGTACGATGAAGCGATGGCTGAATTCAAGAAAATCATGGATAAGTTTCCCGGTACAGATCAGGCAACCGATGCCGAATTGTGGATAGCAGTTGTCCACCGGCAAAAAGGGGATACTACCATGGCCATTAAAGCATTCGAAGGATATTTGAAAAATCATCCCCAGAGTGGCGATACTACCTATGCCCGGGAGCAAATAGAGAAATTGAAAAACCCTACTAAACCCGAAAGTACCAATTAGGCGATCTTTGGCATGCTATGAATGAAGACTTCCTGATTTATGAAAAGTCGCGACCGGCGCGAATGGGCGTGACTTTGCCGGAGACTGTCGCTCGCGAAGAAGATATTCTCGCTTTTCTGCCTGCAAAATATCGCAGAGAAGCGGAACCTGCTTTGCCGGAAATCACAGAGGGCGAAGTGATGAGGCATTTTATTGGACTCTCGGTAAAGAATCATCATATTGATAAGGGATTTTATCCACTCGGTTCGTGCACCATGAAATATAATCCCAAGGTGAATGAGAAAGCTGCCGCTCTTGAGGGTTTTGTGCATCAGCATCCTCTTGCCCCATGCAGGACGGCCATTGGCTCGCTTCAGATAATGTTCGAACTTGAGGAGTACCTTAAGGAGATTTCGGGCTTCGACGCGGTATCGCTCCAGCCTGTGGCCGGAGCTCAGGGCGAATTTACAGGCCTCCTGATAGTCCGTGCCTTTCATAAGGACAAGGGAAATGCTCGCAAAAAGATATTGATACCCGACTCGGCGCATGGCACCAATCCTGCCTCAGTCAGCATGGCGGGTTACGAAACTGTTCAGATCAAATCTAACGACAAGGGTATAATTGCGCCGGAGACGGTTGCATCGGCGATAGATGCCGACACGGCAGCCTTGATGCTTACCAATCCCAATACACTTGGCCTTTTTGAGTCTGAAATCGAAAAAATTGCACAAATCGTTCATTCTAAGGGCGCCCTTCTATATATGGATGGCGCCAATCTCAATGCGGAATTGGGAATCGTAAGACCGGGCGAAATTGGGTTCGATATCTTGCACTTCAATCTTCACAAAACCTTTTCCACTCCACATGGTGGCGGAGGTCCGGGAGCAGGAGGCGTCGGCGTCGTGGGGCATCTGGCCGAATATCTACCGACACCGGTCATTGCGCATCATCCAATCGAAAAACGGCTCTACCTGAATTATGATCGCCCCAAATCTATCGGCAAACTCCACGCCTTCTATGGCAATTTTGCCAATGATATTCGCGCCTACGTCTATATTCGAATGCTCGGCGGGATAGGACTTCGAAGGGTCGCCGATAATGCCATTATTAATGCAAACTATCTTAAAACCTTGTTGGCTGATTATTTCGAAATCCCCTACAATCAGCCGTGCCAGCATGAATTTGTCCTTTCCTGTAATCGGCAGAAAAAAATGGGAGCCAAAGCGCTTGATATTGCCAAAAGGCTTCTTGATTATGGATTCCATGCGCCCACTATCTACTTTCCGCTGATTGTACCTGAGGCTTTCATGATAGAACCCACTGAAACCGAAAGCCGCGAGACGCTTGAATCTTTTGCCGAAGCGATGATTGAAATATCCAAAGAGGCAGAGACAGATCCCGAAAAATTGCGTCATGCTCCCTATAACACTCCGGTCAGAAGGCTGGATGAGGCCAGGGCGGCCCGGGAGCTTGATGTTTGCTACAAGAACTAGCATGGTGTCCGTAATGCACCGGTAGAAACCCCTCCGTGCCGGTACCAATTGTATTTAGAGAAGGTGCCTGTGCAGGCATAAGGAATCGCCCGATTTATATTCACTTTCCGAAATTGATAATATATTGATTTGACTATTTCCGCTGTCGGCATTTATTATCGACAGCGGTTTTTCTTTATGATCGAATTCAAGAACATCTCCTACACTTATCCTGACGGAATCAGGGCCATTAATGATATTACTCTCAATATTGCTCAGGGCGAGAAGATTGCCATGATAGGGAACAATGGCTCAGGGAAAACAACATTGGCCCTCTTAATGAACGGCATACTCAAGCCTGGGACAGGGTCTATATTGATTAACGGTTGCAACCCTTCGTTATTAGACGACAGCAAGACACTTAAACGAATCGTAGGAATGGTTTTTCAAAATCCGGATAATCAGCTTGCTGCAACTACAGTCGAGCGTGAGATAGCTTTTTCGTTGGAAAATCAAAATATAAAGCACCCGGAAATCAGGGATCGCGTGAATGAAACGCTGGAGTTCTTTGGCCTTTATTCATTTCGGCATCGACTCACATCGGAATTGTCGGGCGGGGAGAAGCAAAAGCTGGCGCTTGCGTCGGTAATGATCGCTCGGCCAGAGATATTGATCCTGGATGAACCGGGTTCCTATCTGGATGAATCCGGCAAGAGACTCTTGCAGGCGGCGTTACGAGTACTCATAGGTTCCAATCCCGGCCTCACTATTATTAGAATAACTCAATATTCAGACGTGACTCTCGATTATTCCCGCTTGATGGTCTTAAAAGGAGGCAAAGTAATTCAAGACGATCGTCCCGAACGAGTGTTTTCGAAAGTCGATTTCTGCCAGCAGGCTGGCATTAGCGTCCCTCTCGAATTTCGAATAAAGTATGGTACTCCTCGTTCTCAATTACATAATCCTGTCGATTATCGGCAATCAGAAGGACTTAAATCGATATCGCTGAAAAATATATTTTTCTCATATGATGATCCGAATGTTTTTTCATTGAAAAATGTAACCCTTAATATTGAAAACTCGAGTATCTATGGAATAATTGGCCCCTCGGGTAGTGGCAAGAGCACCCTTATCCAACTTATGGCCGGACTTCTCAAACCAAAGGTAGGCAAAATAGACTATAATGGCTTTGAATCCCGGGCAGGCTCTCTGGCAGTCTCCTTTCAGCATCCCGAAAGACAATTCTTTCTTGATGCTGTCGACAAAGAAATTCGATTTGGAGCGGAGAATCTCCATCTTCCGTCAATAGACGATATTGCCGACAGCTGCTATGATCTTATTGGCCTTTCAAAGCAGAAATTTTCAACCCGCGACCCGTTCACGTTGTCGGGCGGCGAAAAAAGAAGACTTGCCTTCGGAACCATATTGTCACTGGTTCCTTCATTTATATTCTTCGATGAGCCCACATGTGGGCTCGACCATGAGGGTATCGAGTTGTTTAAGAAAATGGCTATAAAATTGAGGAAAAATGGCATCGGCATAATTATCGTTTCACACTACGGAAATATCATCCTTGAGTTGGCCGATCAAATCATATTCCTGAATAATGGTCTTGTCGAAACACCTGTCCCCAAGAAGGATTATTTCTTATCCAGAGATTATTCTAAATTTCTTTCTCAGCCAGAAGCAATCAAGTATCAACTTGAAATATTTGGCGAATTGAAGTACTTCAGCGAAGTGGATTTATTCAACGGAATTTGATTTGCTTCTACAAAGTAAGATACTTACATATTTGTGCCTCACTGGCAGGATTAAATATTTTCTTATTTCCCCAAAAATCCCTTGACTGAGAAGAATATTTCAATATTATCGATATGGGTAATCACCTTTTAAGGCCGTTCTGAGAGACGGCTAAAGGAAAAAATGAGACTTTGTCGCTTCCAATATCATCGACCTTGCACTGAACGAAACCTTCATTTTTTCCTCGCGTACCCTATAAATATAAATATTCTATTCTATAGGAGGCACTTTGGCCAGGGAAAAAATCGAAACTGTTCTCGATGAGCGCGGCATCGCTCGCGCCGTTACCCGCATCTCACATGAAATACTCGAAAGAAATGCGGGAGCGGAGACCTTGGTTCTTATTGGCATCTTAAGCCGCGGAGCCGACATCGCCAAGCGAATCGCCGAAAAAATAAAAGAAATTGAGGGGATTGACGTCCCGGTGGGGCTTATGGATATCAATCTTTATCGCGATGATGTTCATTCCAAGCTTGACCAGCCTGTGATTCAAAGAACGGAAATCTTATTCAATGTAGTTGACCGCAATGTCATTCTGGTTGATGATGTTCTGTATACGGGTCGAACGATTAGAGCCGCTCTTGATCAGATAATTGATTTTGGTCGCCCACGTTCAATCCAGCTGGCGGTCCTTATCGATCGGGGTCATCGGGAACTCCCGATCCGACCTGATTTCGTAGGCAAGAATATTCCTACGTCCAATGACGACCGCGTTCTTGTGAGGTTGAAAGAGAAAGATAATGAAGAAGCCGTGATAGCGGTCAAATCCGGGATGAAATATCCCGTCCCAAAAGAGATCAAAGTGGGAAAAGCAAAGACAAAGGGGGGAAAGTAGATTATGCAGTCACATTCCCGACATCTGCTCGGCCTGGAGGGAATGACGGCCGAGGAAATGACTTTAATCTTGGATACGGCAGAGACATTTCGGGAAATTATCGAACGCCCAATTAAGAAGGTGCCTACTCTGCGAGGAATAACCGTTCTGAATCTTTTTTATGAGCCGTCCACCCGTACCCGAATATCATTCGAACTCGCCGAGAAAAGATTATCGGCGGACACAATAAGCTTCACTACTGCGACGTCATCGGTAAAAAAAGGGGAGACCCTCAAAGACACCGTGCGAAATATCGAAGCCATGAAGATAGATATGGTTGTTGTCCGACATTCTTCGTCCGGCGTGCCTTACTTTCTGACGCAATGTGTCGCCTCCAACATTATCAATGCCGGAGACGGCGCACATGAGCATCCCACCCAGGCTCTGCTGGATATGTTTACCATTCGCAGAAAATATAAGAAACTCGATGGCTTGCGCGTAGTCCTGGTGGGAGACATTAAGCATTCCCGAGTCGTCCGCTCCAATATTTGGGGGTTGAAGGCCATGGGGGTTTCCGTCGCGCTATGCGGTCCATCGACTCTGCTTCCTTTTGAGGTCGAGCAATTCGGCGTCGACGTTTACACCGATTTGGACAGAGCAATCGAGGGCGCCGATGTCGTCAATATTATGCGAATTCAACTAGAACGACAACAGGCAGGTATGTTTCCTTCCCAGAGGGAATATACCAATCTGTTTGGCATGACAAGAGAGAGATTAGTCTTGCTCAACAAACAATATACTATCATGCATCCCGGGCCAATGAATCGCGGCGTCGAGATCACCAATGAGATTGCCGACGGAGAGTCCTCCGTAATTCTTGAACAGGTAACCAATGGTCAGGCGGTCAGGATGGCGGTGCTTTATCTTCTTTCGGGCAAAAAGGAGGAAACCGAATAAATGAAAGCTGATAAATATGATATGGTCATAAAGGGCGGTCTGGTTATCGACCCTTCCATTGGATTTGGCAGTGAGGCCGATCTATTTATTAAGGATAAGAAAATTGCCAAAATCTCTCGGGCGGGTGAAACTCCAAAGAAAGACTTTGCTTGCAGTCGCTCAGAGGATATAATCGATGCATCGGGAAAGCTCGTCGTGCCCGGACTAATTGATATGCATGTTCATTTGCGAGAACCGGGACGTGAGGATGAAGAGACTATTGCCACCGGATGCGAGGCTGCAGCAGCGGGCGGATTTACATCAGTCTGCTGCATGCCCAACACCAGCCCGACTATTGACAATCAGGAGACCGTCAAATTTGTGCTGTCTCGCGCCGAGCAGGCGGACGCCCATGTTTATGTCATCGGGGCTATCACCAAGATGATAAAAGGGGAAGAACTCTCCGAAATCGGTGATCTGGTTAAAGCTGGCGCGGTTGCGATTTCCGATGATGGCAATTTCGTGCAAAATCCAGAGATAATGCGCCGTGCTCTTGAATATGCCAAAATGTTCAATATCCCTATCATATCCCACGCGGAGGATAAATTCCTATGCTCGGGCGGTGTTATGAATGAATCTTATCAATCGACCCGCCTTGGCATGAAAGGATGCCCTGCGGTCGGTGAGGAAATTGCCGTTCTACGCGATATCAAACTCTGCGCATTAACCGGAGGCAAGGTTCATATTGCCCACGTTTCCGCCGCGGGAGCGGTCAAGGCGATTCGCCAGGCCAAAGCAGAGGGGATAAACATCACCGCTGAAGCCTGCCCGCATCATTTTTCACTGACTGACGATGAAATTGGTAAGGAATTCAACACGAATCTGAGAGTTAATCCGCCGATCCGAACCCGAAAAGACGTTGATGCGGTAATTGAGGGACTGGTTGACGGTACTATTGACTGTATTGCATCGGATCATGCTCCGCATGCTGAAGAGGAGAAAATTGTCGAATTTGATCAGGCGCCCCCGGGGATGATTGGCCTGGAGACCTCGCTTGGATTGGTCAAGACATTTTTGATCGACAAGGGGTTTTTATCATGGTCTGACGCCATTGGCAAGATGACTTATAATCCCGCCCGGATACTTGGACTCCCCGGTGGATCGCTCGATATTGGGTCAGGAGCGGATATTACAGTCATTGATCCGGAAAAAAAGTGGACAGTCAAAAAGGAAAACTTCCGGTCGAAATCAAAAAATTCCCCGTTCATAGGATGGAGACTTTCCGGAAAGGTCGATTATACTATTCTCGGAGGCGGCATAGTCTATAGGGCAAAATAATTTAATTGGAAGAGAATATTATCCAAGTTAGTCTATAATGTTATTCCGGTGGCAAGAGGCTCGGCCCCGGATCTCCCGGCATACTATTTGGCGAGGCCGGGCATCGCAAGAAGCCACCGGTCTCGCACAATCGGTTCTACAATAGTTTATAAGTCATCCCGAGCGACAGCGTCTCTTTCAATCGTCCTTTCAAGCTGATTTGTTTATCGTACAGCAGCTGGGTATAAAATACTACCTGCATATATTTCGAGATCGACGCCGTAAGGCTGTTTTCCCAGTTTACATCCAATGCTTTCCAGTAGTCGGCCTGTGGTGTTCCTCTGAAATCATCTTTCTTGGAGAAATAAAACGCCTTATATAGGGTTAATTTGCCTAAAAATCCAAGCTTGTCGCTCAAAACCATTTTGATATCAGTTATATACTCTATTCCTCCGTCAGTCGATGTCACGGATTTTGTCTTCGAATAATCGGGCAGTTCGAATACACGGTCGATATTTTCCCTGATTGCGAGACCAAGCCTCAGCAGAATATCATTTTTTTCACTTTTTAAGGGTTCTTTCGCAATACCTGCCGACTGGGTTAGAAGCATCGGATTGAAGTATCGATTGTGCCCAGTCACCGAAGCATCCAGGAACTGGCTTTCTAATCTGAAAGAAAGATAAGGCTCGACAAATGTTTTCACCGTGAATAATCCGACCGATTCCAGATCAATCTTATCAGTGGATTTAGTCGGCTTTGCCCATTGTTTTGTGTCTTTATCCTGACTGTAAGTCTGACCAAAGGCGAATTTCAGTGTATTCTTCAGATTGAATATCGGAGACAGCTGTTTCTTGAAAATTCCATTCGTGTTGGCTGTCCAACTCAGATTTCCCGCTTCGCCGCCGGTCCAGCTATTCGAATAACTGCTCTGAGTGACGTTCAGACTCAAGTCCAGGGTCTTTTCCCAGCCTATTGCTTGAGCTGTGTAACTGAATGTAATTATAAAAGCGAATGAACGCCAAAAATCCTAAGAATAGTTTCTTTATCAATTGACCTCCTCTGTTTAGGACAATGTATGAAGTCTTCCTTTGACTAGTCAATCCCAAAGTTAAGTTGTTGATTTCTTTGCGAATCGATTCAATGAATGTTATTGACATATACGTGTCAATAATTTACTCTGCCGCCATGTCGGAATATACCCTAAATTCTGATATTCAGTACATGAAAGGGGTTGGTCCCAGACGCGCAGCCGCGCTGGCTTCCGTCGGAATAAAAACTCTATCCGATCTTTTGTACTATCTGCCTCGCCGTTATATCGATCGATCCATGATTACGACCATAGGATCACTCAAGGCCAATATGACCGCCACTATTATCGGCCATGTTTTGGGGAAGGGGATATTGAAAGGGAGGCGCTCCAGGCTAGAAGTAATGATAGGTGATGATACGGGTTATGTGGCCTTGATTTGGTTCGAAGGTTATCGCTATCTGGAAAAAGCCTTCAACAAAGGGGACATCTTTGCCGTGACTGGTCCTGTGACTTTTTTTCAACAGCTTCAATTGGTACACCCCGAGGTAGAGAGGATGGAGGATTATGACACGGAGTTAATACACACTGGCCGAATAGTCCCGGTGTATCCTTCGACCTCGGAATTGAAAGAATCTGGCCTAACCGGACGGGTGATGAGAAGAATCATCAGTCTCGCCCTGGAAAAAATTGGCGGCAAGATTGAGGATTCACTTCCTCCCCCGATGATTGAGAGCGCCGGTTTGTTAGCCCTGGATGAAGCCCTACGACAGATTCATTATCCTGATCGAGCGGAAAATCATGAATTAGCGAGGCGGCGACTTGCCTTTGATGAATTGCTTGAGCTGCAATACTTAATATTGAGCGCTCGCAAGCTCCATACCGGCATCGTTAAGAATCACAGATACGCTACGCCAGGGGCAAAGACAAAGGCATTTCTTTCAAACCTTCCATTCCAGCTGACAGTTGGTCAGAAAGATGCGACCGTTCAGATTTTCGCCGACCTGCAAAAAGATAGACCGATGCATCGCTTGCTGCAGGGAGACGTCGGTTGCGGAAAAACGGTGGTTGCGCTTCAAGCGGCAGTTTACGCCGCGGAGAATAATTTGCAGACCGCCTTTATGGCCCCGACGGAGCTTCTAGCCGAACAGCATTATAAAAATTGGGTCGATCCTCTACGCAAAATAGGGATTGATTCAACTTTGCTGATTGGCAGTACTTCGGCTGCCGAGAAAAAGAAGTCCATTCAAGAGCTGGTTGCGGGAGAGATTGATGTCGTTTTCGGAACTCATGCCGTTTTGTCCGAAGCGGTTCAATTTAGTAGACTCGGACTAACCATTATTGACGAGCAACATCGTTTCGGCGTTTTGCAGAGAGGCAAATTAATAGGGAAGGGGAGCTACCCCGATACCCTGGTAATGACAGCAACTCCTATACCGCGCACTCTGGCTTTAACATTATATGGCGATCTGGATATCACCTCCATAAAATCGATGCCACCGGGGCGCCTGCCTACCAAGACCGTTTGGCGCACCGCGGCCTCCAGGCCGGAAATCTATAAATTCCTCCGGGATCGACTGGAAACGGGCGATCGGATATTTTTTATATACCCGCTGGTTGAAAAATCCGAAAAACTTGATCTTCAGGCCGCGGAAGAGGAATACCAGAAGATAAAAAATGATGTCTTTCCCGAGTACAACGTCGGCCTGGTTCATGGGCGAGTAAAAAAGGAGGCGCGTGAAAAGGCAATAAAGGATTTTGGAGAAGGGCGATTAAATATTCTAGTCGCGACGACGGTAATCGAAGTTGGAATAGATATACCCTCAGCCTCTATCATAGTCATTGAACACGCCGAACGCTTTGGCCTTTCCCAGCTTCATCAATTGCGTGGCAGGGTAGGACGCGGGGAAAAACCAGGAATGGCAATAGGAATCGCTGTGCCGCCGATAAGTTCTCTTGCCCAACAAAGGTTGGATATGTTTCGGGATTCAACTAATGGATTCGAAATTGCTGAAGCAGACTTGAAACTTCGCGGACCCGGCGAATTCTTCGGAACTCGTCAGCACGGCCTGCCGGAACTTAAAATCGCCGATCTTTCTATTGACATTGATTTGCTCCTAAAAACAAGAAAAATTGTGGGCGATTTGCTTCTAAGGGAAGATAAATTGGCCACATCTGAAGAGAAATTGCTCGTTTTTCTTTCACGAAAATCCGATTTTAAAAAGGCTCTCACTCGATTTGGGTAATAAATCGAGTCTCTAAATCTACAATGAAAGGGCATTTCATATGACCGAAACGAAGGAAATTGACCCATTATTTTTTCAGCTGGTATTGTCTCTTCAGATGGCGGCCATGCAACAAATGGGGAAAATAATTTCGCCAATAACGGGAAAAGTGGAGCGTGACCTCGATCAGGCCAAAATCAGCATTGATTTGCTAAGTATGCTCTCAGAGAAGACAAAAGGAAATCTGACTCCGGAGGAAGATCAATTCCTCTCAAACACTCTTTACGAATTAAGGATGAATTATCTTGATGAGGCCGCGAAACCCAGGTCTGGAGAAGCTGAAGACGCAAAAAAGACTGAACAATAAGAGAACGCCCAAACGTATAAGATTCAGGTTGGATATATTTCGTAAGATTCTATCGGGCCATATTTAGGCTTTGGACTTGCTTTTTGGCATAGAGATAGTATATTTTTTCTGATGGTTACTGCAAAGAAACCTCTTTTGAACTGGAACGAAGTCGCCTCGGCAATCCAAAAGGGATTTGAAGGTATAATCGAGATTAATAAGCCGCTGAGTCCCCTCAATACATTTGGCACAGGCGGATCTGCCCGCCTTTTCGCTGAAGTGACGTCAAGGGAACAATTATCGGAACTCGTGCGCAGGGCATATAATTCCGGAATTCCAATTTTTATGCTTGGGGGTGGCTCCAACATACTTATTTCGGATAGTGGGTTTGATGGCCTGATTATCAGAAATTCAATTAAGAGTCTATCCAGGGATGGAGATTTCATAATATCCGGCGCTGGAGAAAGCCTTGAAGATCTGATGAAATTTGCCACCGAGAATTCTCTGTCTGGCCTTGAATTTGCGGCAGGAATATGGGGAACGGTGGGTGGAGCCATTTATGGGAATGCCGGCGCTTATGGGTCCGATATATCTACCGTATTTGTGACGGCACAACTGGTTGATAGATATGGAAATATGAGGGAAGAGGATGCTACCTATTTTGATTTTGCCTATCGCTTCTCGAATCTGAAAGTGACTCACGAATTCGTGACAGAGGCAAAATTTGCCCTAAAAAAGGGCAAGAAGGAATTGATTCAGAGCAGAGTTGATGAAATCTTTGCCCTCCGGAATGAGAAATTGCCCATGAATGAAAAATCCGCTGGATGTTTTTTCCGGAATATCGTTGACAATACGAAAGAATACGGCAAACTTCCCGCTGGAAAATTGCTCGAAGAAGTCGGCGCAAAGGAAATACGCTATGGAGGGGCTGCAATCTTTGAAAGGCACGCTAATATCATCATTAATACTGGAAGCGCGACTTCGGAAGATATCAGACAGCTGGCCTCCATTCTGAAGAGGAAAGTGATGGAGAAATTCGAAATAGAATTGCAGGAAGAAATAAATTACCTTGGACCATTTGAGGAGTGAAGCCTATTGATCGATTTATAATGATGTAAAGCTGACGTATAGACCCAGACTATTTTTTGATTAGAAAAGCCACATACCTGTTTTTCTTGGTCGTATTCCTGTTGGGACGGGGCTTAAGTAGCGCCGCCGAACCGACGTTTGACGCATCTCTTAATTATCCAGCGGGATATATTGCTCCGCTTCCTGCCGATGCCGAGAAATTTCTTATCTCCCTTGATGGCATAAATTACCCGCCATTCAAAAAACTATTCGAATATAAACCTCAAATAACCAGTTCAAGTTTTGATAATCAAACCCTGACTATCACCGGCCAATATTATAAAAAGGGAAATTACATATACGAGTACACTCCCCGTACGGTAAGCGCGCCGGATTTTATGGAATATCGGCGTCGACAGTGGCTCTCCGGCAAATTAAGCGAATTCCGCTCGCAGGCTTTATCCAAGCAACAGAAACAGAAAGCGGGCGGATTGTTGGCCGTCAACATTCCCATCAAGTCAAAAGCCTTTGAATCTGTCTTTGGAGAGGGCGGAGCCGGATTGAAAGTCTCTGGTTCGCATCAGATAACATTTTCGGGAAAATCTCAGTGGGATGATCGCGCCTCCACTGCCACTTATCGCCAAAATAAATTCCCTTCACTCAATATGGAGCAGATATCAAGGTTCGATATTAACGGAAATATCGGCTCAAAAATCTCGGTCTCTGTTTCTCAAGATTCCAAGACAGATATCCCTCTGGCCAATCGTCTGATGCTTCGCTATAAGGGGGATGAAGATGATGTTATCAAGAGCATAGAAGCCGGCAATACCAATCTGGCGTTGCCGAATACTCAGTTTGTCGGTTATTCGACTCGTATTCAGGGGCTTTTTGGTCTCAAGACAGAGGCGCAATTGGGTAATCTAAAACTTACCGCTATCGCGAGTCAGGAGAAGGGTTCTACCGAGCGAAGCTCAATTACCGCAGGCGCCAGCGCCCGCAAGGACTATATACGAGACTATCAATATGCCGCAGGCAGAATCTTCGATCTGGGTCGCGATGGAGTCGACTTCACACCTTCCAATAGCTCGGTTCAGGATTCGATTATTTATATTGATGTTTATACGGCTCTAAATTCTTACGTGCAGAATACGGTGGGGATAAAAGCAAAATTTTATGTTGACCCAAAAAATCCGACATTCGATTCAACTGAATCCAGCGAGGCCCTTGTTACCCCCGAGCCAGTCAGCAGAACCTCATATTATATCGATGTAGAAAATCATTGGGTGCTTTTTGACATGGCCAATGCGGGATCCACGGGGGAAATTGGCGTCTTCATGATAATAAAACGCGCTACCGGCAAAATTGACACGATTGGCAGCGTCACAAGCGAGCCATATAGCCTTAAACTGATAAAGCACAAGAATCCCGATTCTTCTCAGGTGACCTGGAATTATATGTGGAAGAATGTATATTATTTGGGGTCGACCAACATCGATCTTAATGGGCTTGAAATTGATGTCTTCAAGGGTCCGTCCGGCACCGAAAGAAATGAACAGAACCTGAATCATCAGAATGGAGTCCAATATATCAAAATCCTGGGGCTTGATCGCTTCAATCAAACCGGTGCCGCCCAGCCGGATGGCCAGGTTGATGTAAGAACCGGAATCGTCGATCCCGCCCGCGGACTTCTTTATTTCCCCAATAGGGAACCATTCTCCACATCTGTGGCCTATCCGCCCGATACGACTACTCTTAGTTCGAGAGTCCCGGAGATTTATGCTTTTCCCAACGGTTCTCAGCAATCCATTACTGCCAGCAAATACTACATGGTAGTCTCTAATAAGAGCCGCGCAAGTGAAGTAAATCTTGGGCGGATGAATATTATTGAGAATTCCGAAAGGATTACGATTAACGGACGTCAAATGACCAAAGGACAGGATTATAATATTGAATATGATTTTGGTCGGGTCACTTTTCTGACCGAAGAGGCGATGGACCCCAATGCAAGTGTCAGCATTGATTATGAATATGCCCCGATCATAGCCTCGGAAAAAAAGACTCTATTCGGACTTCGCGGTGAATATGATTTCAGTGATAAACTTCAATTTGGTTCAACCTTCCTATACAAGTCCGATAAAGCAACCGAGCGAAAGCCGAAAATAGGCCAGGAAACCGCTCGAACGATGGTTCTTGACATGGATGGCTCGTTTGAAGTTAGACCAAATTTCCTCGGCCGCATCTTTAATCTGCTTCCATTTTACTCCACTGATCAGAATTCTGTTTTAAAAATATCCGGAGAAGTTGCCCAGTCATATCCCAATCCCAACGTCGATGGCGTCGCATATATTGATGATTTTGAAGGGAGCCGCGATTCATATTCCCTGGGAGTATATCGCGAACTCTGGACATTGTCCTCGAAACCTATCGGGCTCGACAGGTACTCGGCTACGCGGAAAGCTGATTTGGTACAATCCATTCGATCAGGTTCCCACCGATCAAATCTGGAATCGTCAGCTAAAGGCTGGGGAAAGTGGAACGCATACCCTCTG
The DNA here is from genome assembly GCA_963813655.1 of uncultured candidate division Zixibacteria bacterium. Taxonomy (GTDB): domain Bacteria; phylum Zixibacteria; class MSB-5A5; order GN15; family PGXB01; genus CAWEZN01. The sequence continues at coordinate 40,077 of CAWEZN010000009.1, forward strand.
GCTTCAGTATCAGCCCGACAAGAGGGACAAAAGAGCGAACGACTCAATAAAAATCGATACTTCGCTCTATGACCCGGCCACCGCCTGGGGTGGCATAATGAGATACATGCCGGCGGGGACCGCCAATCAGGAGCGAGCACAGCTTTTGGAAATGAGAGTAAGCGGCAACAGCGGGATATTGCATCTTGATATGGGATATATTACCGAAGACGTCAATGGCAACGACACTCTCGATTCCGAGGATCGAAAGACGGCCGGAAACTTCTATAACGGCATTCTCGATCCGGGCGAGGACGTCGGTCTGGACGGAGTGCCGGACAGCCTTGAGGGCGTGGGTCCTGATCCCCACGGCGATAATTGGTACTATAATGGCGAAGGCCTGGGATGCAACGGTTGCGGCCCCGATGATTATAGTCATATCAACGGGACCGAGGGGAATGAGAAAGATCCCAATCGCTGGGGTAAGCCGGACACTGAAGATCTCAACCGCAATAATGCTCTCGACCGCGTTAATAGTTATTTTTCTTTCAGAATCGATGTGGCCGACAGCAAATTCTTCGTGGACAGCTCGGAATTTAATGGTTGGAAGACTTTGCGCATCCCGATTAAAGATTCGTCGGCGATAGACAGAATTGTTGGCAATCCGTCATGGACCCAAATCAACTATGTAAGGATATGGTTGGAGTCACCCACGGGCGACAGTTTCAGTCTGAAGATTGCCGCGGCAGACTTTATTCAATCGAATTGGACAGATACCCTTAAATTTGGCGACACTGCGAAAACGATGACTTCAAGCAAGTTCAACGTGGCCGTCATCAACAATCAAGAGAATGTCAACTATACGCCTCCGCCAGGAGTTACCGGATATTACGACAAAACAAACGCCGTCACCGAGCCGGAACAGTCTCTGTTACTTCATTACGACAGTCTTGTGACCGGCGACACCGGCATGGCCTCCCGCGTGCTTTTTGATACCCAGAGTCTGGTGGGGTATCGAAGTCTCAGAATGTTTGTGCATGGTGATTTAGGGGTGGATTCGGTTTTCTTCTTTTTCAGGGCGGGCAATGACAGTGTCAATTTCTATGAATATCACACGATTCTCCAGCCGGGATGGGCCGCCGCAAATGAGGTAAATATCGATTTTAATGAAATCACCGGTATCAAGGAATACCTGATACGAAGCCGCAAGGATAGCGCCTCAGCGAGTCTGCCTTATGATACGACAGCGGGAAATTACCGAATTCATGGTCAACCCAATCTTGATCAGGTGAAATATCTCGCCTGCGGAGTCGTCAATCTTGATTCCGGTTCGGCGCCGACTGGGGACGTTTGGATTGATGAATTACGAGTGGTGGATGTCAGACGCGATGTTGGGACCGCAGCCAGAATCTCTGCCAGCGGTAACGTCGCCGACTTGTTTTCATACAGTGCGGGATATAATTACCGGGATAGCTATTTTAGAGAATTATCTGCCTCGACCCGCGGAGGTTCGATGAACAACCTAGGGAGCGGAGTATCCAGGCAGAGCTATAATTTCGGCATAAGTTCCAGTTTTGATAAATTCCTTCCCCGTTCGCTTGGCGCTTCTCTGCCCTTTTCCTTTAATTACAGCAAGAATACTGATGTGCCCCAATTGAGATTCGGAACCGACATCATTCTGCCTCCGGAATTGCGAGGGCAGGAAAGCACCATCAATACATCCAAAGGCTTCTCAATTTCGGAGAGTTTCACCAAGAAGACCCGCAATCCCCTCTTTACCATATTCCTGAATAAGTGGAGGAGCAGTTATTCATATAGCCGATCGGACGGCACCTCTCCCGCCAATCCGATTTCATATAGTGAAAGCTATAGCCTGAGAAATAAATATGACCTGAGTTTCGGAACCCTGCCTAACATAAAACCTTTTTTCTGGACAAAGCCGATTCCCCTCCTAAATAAACTCAGCGACAACAAATTTTATTTCATCCCGTCATCATTCAATCTTACAGGCGACCTGGATAGGTCTTTAAGGCTGAATCAGAACCTGAGTGGGGTCACGACCACCAGCACAGCCAAGAATTTCCATGGCACGATGCGAACCAGTTATAAGATGTCTGATAATATCCTGTTTAATTATAGCTTTGATACACGGCGTGACCTCACTGACCCGCGAACTGTCTCGTTGTCTCTTAATCCCTCGAAACTTCGTTTGGGACGCGAGACAAATTACACTGAATCGTTCGGCGCCAGTTACAGCCCTACATTATTCTCCTTCCTCACGCATAAATTTGCCTTCGGTACGTCATACGCGGAAGCCAGAAACTTGAGCGACACAACGGGGGCGCGGAATGCCAATGCCGGCAAATCATATAGCGTCAGCGGAAATTTTGATTTCGCCAAGCTTTTTGCAAAGAGTAAGGGGGGCACCAAGGATAAGGAATCGGGCAAGCCAAACCCGCCCACGCAGAAAGGCCGCGTCACAAAGGCCGTCGCGAAAACAGGTACTGCTTCCTCCATTTGGAATCCGATTGCGGGAGTGATGAGTTTCCTCACAGGATGGATCAAACCGATAACTTTCGACTATGGCGAAGCATATCGCTATTCATATACCGGCCTCCTTGACCGCGCCACATGGAGATTCCGCTTTGGCTTGAGTGACGAGATTGGAGTGCCGATAGATCCCAATTCCCGAACCACCGGACTGTCTACAGCGGCGTCAAAAAGCATAAATTATTCTCTTGGCTCCGGGACCACCCTGCTCGGAGGTCTACGAACCGATGTCACATTCACCAGAAAGATTGATCAAGATCTGAAGAAATCGATTAACCCCCAGAGAACTGTTACCACCACTTTCCCGGATTTCCGGTTCACAATTGGGACCCTTTCCACTATCAAGATATTTAATCCAATTATCAAGCGTTTCTCCCCGCGCACCAGTTACACCAGATCAAAAGGAGAATCCATAAATCTTCAGACCGGATTCAGATCGTCGGAAAAGACGACCACGACACAGCGGCCGCTTCTCTCCTTTAGCTTCGACGTTGCTCGCGGCATGCAGATAAATGTCTCGACCGACCGCACCGTCAACGAGGATAAGAACCTTAATGCCCAGACGGGGACCGTCAGCAGCCGCAGACGAGATGTCGCCAAGAATTATAGTGTCGACACCCGATATTCGTTTTCTGCGCCGACCGGAATACGCCTCCCTCTGTTTGGCCGCTTGAAATTAAATTCCACTGCCACTATATCGGTTGAAGTATCTCTCCGCAATCAGAAGACCGAAAGCGCTACAGGTAATGCCCCTCTGGCTTCAACAGGCGAAAGATCCGATTTCAGCATCAGCCCCACTGTTTCATATTCATTTTCTACTCAAATTAAAGGCGGCTTGACCGCACGCTGGCAGGATAGCAACGATATCGCCCTCAAACGCAAATCCCATATGAGGGAAATGCGCATGTGGGTTGATATCAGATTCTAAAATATTTGGTTGACAATCACTTCCTGCTTTTCTTCCTTTCCACGGAATGTTAGATTTGTTCACAAAAGATCACACCTATCAGACTTAAACCTCGATGTCAAATCCTGCATCCGGTCTAGGTGTAATTTTGAGGGGACCAGTGAAGAGTCTCTATCTCATGGTTAACCCTCGTTCTGATAATTTTTGGCGTTGAAAGCTGCATGCGCAGCAGTGTCACCCCCTCTTTTGACGGAGATAAAGCGTATCAGTACTTAAGGGAACAGGTGGAATTTGGCCCACGCGTGCCAGGAACTGCCGGCGCTGTCAGGTGCAGAGACTATTTCGCAAGTTTTTTCCAAGGCCTTGGCGTAAGCATTGAAACCATGGATTTTACTCATATTGACAAAGCGACCGGCAAGATGATTCCGATGACCAACCTCCTAGCTCACTTTAAGGGGATCGACAGTCTAAGCAACAAAACCTATCTCTTCGCTGCGCACTGGGACAGCCGTCCTCGAGCGGAGATGGATCCAGATTCTACGAGACGCAATAATCCGATTCCCGGTGCAAATGATGGGGCGTCAGGGGTGGCCGTTCTGATGGAACTGGCAAATTTGCTGGCAAGGGAAAAACCTCGTGTCAACATTGACATCGTGTTGCTTGATGGCGAAGACTGGGGGAAACAGGAAGATATTGACGAATATTTTCTGGGCGCCAAAGACTTTGTAAAGAGGAATGTCGGAGATATATATAAAAGCGCGATATTGGTGGATATGGTTGGTGATAAGGATCTCAAAATATGCCGCGAGGAATTCTCGAATCATTATTATCCGCAGCTAAATGATCTCATCTGGAGCACGGCATCAAAATTGGGCGAAAAAGCCTTTGTTGATTCCGTCGGTTACTCCGTCATGGATGACCATCTTTCGTTTATGACCATTGGGATACCCTCAGCAGATATAATAGATTTTGACTACGCCTACTGGCATACTACGCAAGATACTCCCGATAAGTGCTCGCCCCAATCCCTGGGTATAGTCGGTCGCGTATTGACAGAATTGATTTATAAACTGTGAGAAATTCGATGAAGAATATGATCATTAAGTCTCGCCGCGATATCCCTTCAGTTGAGGTTTTGGCTTCGGACGAAAAGATATCCATGGCCGGTGCACTGCTTCCCCGACCTATGATAGTCGAAATTATTCGCGGGGAAGTGGAAATTCTTAAGCAGCAATTCGAAAATACCCCGGGCGAAGTAAATTATGCCATATTTCAAAACAGAATTCTCGCTCAAATAGCCAGAGAATCTCGAAAAACAATCGGGCGAGTCATCAACGGAACCGGTATTCTCGTCCACACTAACCTTGGGCGCTCCCCGCTGTCGGACAGGCTATTCGACAAAATTAAAAGCCAGAACACGGGCTACGATAATCTTGAATTTGATGTGACTTCCGGCAAGCGAGGCAGGAGGGGAGAAATGGCAGAAAGATATCTTACTATTCTCTCCGAATCCGAAGCGGCTTGCATCGTCAATAATAATGCCGCCGCTATTTTTCTGATACTCAATACTGTCGCTTTCAAAAAAAAGGTAGTCATATCGCGTGGGGAACTGGTGCAAATTGGAGGTGGCTTCCGAATCCCCGATATAATTAAGAAATCCGGAGCCAAATTGATAGAGGTCGGAACCACGAATAACACTACCATTAACGACTATAAGGCTGCCCTGGAATCCAACTTGGTCGTTATCTTAAAGGTGCATCAGAGTAATTTCTCGATGAGCGGTTTCACGGAGAGTGTCGATCTTAAATCCCTGACGACTCTGGGCAGAAATTACAACTCACCTGTCATCAATGATCTCGGGAGCGGCGTTTTCATAGATACGACCCCCTATGCCGGGCAACGCGAGCCGACGGTACAGGATTCTGTCCGGGACGGCGCTGACTTGACCTGCTTCTCGGGGGATAAACTCTTGGGCGGCGTGCAGGCAGGACTTATTGTCGGCCGGAAAGATTTAATAGATGAACTCAAGAGAAATCCGGTCTATAGAGCCTTGCGGGTTGATAAAATTGTCTTCTCTGCCCTGGAGGAAATGCTGAAATATTATCTAGACGGGAGCTGGAAGGAAAATATAAAACTATGGCTTCTGGCGGGTCGACCGGAATCAGAAATGTATGAAAAGGGAAGAGCACTGCTTAGGAAGATTGACGCTGGCGATAAAGTCCTTCTTGAAGGTTCACAGGGCGAGATGGGCGGCGGATCTCTCCCTAATGTCAGTATGCCGTCTGTAGCTCTGGTCTTCCGAAGCAAACATTCTCCGAAGAAAGTTGCATCCATCTTTCTCTCCGCCAATCCTCCCGTGGTGGGGCGAATCACGAAAGATTCATTCATAATCGACCTTAAAGCAATTGATGATTCCGACGCAGAGACTCTGGCCGGAATTATCATCAATCTCAAGGATTCACTCTAAAGCGATGTTTGTCATTGGCACGGCCGGTCACATCGATCACGGAAAATCGTCCCTAATTAATCGCCTGACCGGCATTGACCCCGATCGGTTGCCCGAGGAAAAGCAGCGCGGGATGACCATCGATCTTGGTTTTGCCTGGTACGATACTCCCGGCGGGCAGCGGATCGGCATTGTCGACGTTCCCGGACATGAGCGATTTGTCCGTAACATGATTGCCGGAACCGGCGGAATAGACGCGGTTATTCTTGTAGTGGCCGCCGATGACGGCTGGATGCCCCAAAGCCAAGAGCATCTGCGAATCACGGAACTGCTTGGCGTAAAATATGGCCTGGTAGCTCTCACCAAAATCGATCTGGTCGAGAATAGTTGGCTTGATCTCATTGAAGATGATTTAAGAGAGAGGCTACGAGGGACATTCCTGGAAGCCGGGCCGATAGTCAGGATATCTTCTGTCACAGGAGAAGGATTTGACGCCCTCAAGCTGGAAATCGAAAAACTGGCCGAATCGATCACCTCACGAGAAGACACTGGCAAAACTCGTCTCTATGTTGACCGGGCATTCGTGCTCCCTGGAATGGGAGGTGTTGTGACCGGCACATTGCGTGGAGGGGTTCTTAAGGTCGGACAGGACATTGCTATTTTCCCGTCCAAAAGAAAAGGGAGAATTCGAACCATTCAATCGCATAATCAGCAAGTCGAAATCTCATTTCCCGGTCAGAGAACCGCCATAAGTCTGACAGGCATAGATAAGGAGGAATGCTCCCGGGGCAATGTAATTTCTTTGCCTGATATAGTTGAGAATTATCCTATTGATGCCATTCTTGCGCTCTCTGTCACCGTGATTAGAGAAGCGTCAATTGCACTCGAGGACCGTCGCCGACTCCTCATTATCCTCGGGACGACAGAAGTCGAGGGTGAGATCCGGCTGTTTGATAAAGCCATCATATCGCCCGGCGAAAATGGAATCATATTTTTTCGGCCATTTGAACCTATCCTTGCATTTATCGGCGACCGATTTATTCTGCGTCTGCCTACCCCGCAGTTGACAGTTGGAGGCGGCGTAGTCTTAGACATACTCGAAGAAATGCCTCGGCGCAAGGAAATAGATAGTTATCGTTATCTTCAGGAGAGAATTGACTTAACGCCTCAGGCCTTAATTCTAACCTCTTTGTCAAAAACTCTTTTCATCGACCCGGATAGCGACTTTTCATTCACCAATTATTCCAAAGACATGATTAATGCAGTGGCTGGCGAGATGGTTCAGAATGGTATTTGTCTTATTTCTGGCGGCAAATTGTATAGACCTGACGATCTGAGTGCGACACAGAATCGTATTGTCAGAGTTATGAATGTATTTCTGGAAGCCCATTCGCACTACGATGGTCTGTCAGCGGATGAAATTTCCCGTCTGGCTTCAATAAGTCCGTTGTCTCTCGGCCCGATCATCCAGCTTATGTGCGATCACGCTTTGCTGACAAAAAGGAAGAGTCGATTTGACCTGCCCGGACGCGAAATTTCCGTGAAAGGAGAACTGAAAAAAGCGGCGGAGCGACTCTGCTACCTCTCTCCTGGAATCTGGTTGCACTCCGCCGTCCATTGAAGAGCTGGTAGGCGGTGACAGGTTGCGCCGCGATGCCTTCGATTATCTGGTTGTGTCCGGAGCAGTCGTCAAAATAGCAGGTGGTCTGGCCTTTCATCGGGAAAACTGGCGGAGAATACTGGGGGCAGTCCGAGAGACTTTTGATTCCGACAAAACTTTGACAGTCTCATATTTCCGAGAGCGATTGAATAGCACTCGCAAATTTGTTGTTCCGATTCTTGAAGAAATGGATCGTCTCGGGATTACCGAGCGACAGGGAGACATCCGGATCAAAGGAGCCAAATATGATAAAGCGTAGTCTATTTTTCAATGGACGCATATACACGCAGGCCGCCGGGAATATAGTTGCGGACTCGATGGCAATCATCGGCAATGCAATCGTGGCTGTCGGCCGCAAGATTGGAAAAGGATTCCGATTTTTCATCGTATCTTAAATTTGATCTCAAAGGTCACGCCATTCTTCCGGGATTTGTTGACTCACACACACATCTTTATTACTTGATCATATCGCTCGGTAATGTCAAGCTCGATGGTTTGGATTCAATGGATGCAACTCTGGCGAAAATCAGAACGTATTCAAACACTCTCGGCAGAAACGAATGGGTTACAGGTGAGGGATTCTCGCCCGATCGATGGATGAAGTATGTGCATCCCGACAGGTTTATGCTTGATAAAGTGACCGGCGGCCGACCCGCGGCGATCTTCTCTAAAGATCAGCATATTTTGTGGGTGAATTCAAAGGCCTTGGAAATGGCCGGCGTGACCGCAGGCACTCGCGATCCTCGAGGCGGAATGATTGAACGCCTTGATAACAACGAACCCTCGGGTATATTGAAGGAAACGCCGGGATATTTCCCTGTTCTAAAGATGATCAGCAAGTCAGAGAATAGGAATCTGTCGAAGCTCCATAATCTCGCCCTGAAAGAGCTGTATCGGAAGGGAGTGACGGGCGTTCATTCATTTGATGGTCCGGATGCCTTGCCGTTTTTTCATAACTTGTCACAAAACGGGAAATTGGGTCTCCGAATCAATTATTATCCGCCAGCAGCAATGCTTCCCGAGTTGAAGGCCAAGACGAATTTCCTTTGGGTATGGCAATGACTTCTTCCAAGTCTCTGGTGTCAAGATTTTCGCCGATGGTTCGCTGGGCAGTCAATCAGCCTATTGCTTCGGCAAATATATTGGCTCAAAGGCTAATTATGGAATTGAAACCAATTCAAAAGAGAATATACTCAAGTCGATTATCGCAGCCTCTCGACTGAACCTTCCATGTGCCATTCATGCGATTGGCGACAGAGCAATTTCCAACCTGCTTGACTGTTTCGAAAAGGCCCCCGCTTTGCCGAGCGGCGCTCGCCACCGAATTGAGCATCTTCAAATGATCCGTCGTAAAGATATCGGAAGATTGAAACGTCTTGGAGTGACTGCTTCCGTGCAGCCGTCACACTGCCCTTCAGATGTAAAGCTGATAGAAAAATACTGGGGGAGAAGAGGCAAGAATTGCTTCATTTTCAATACCCTGCTCAAACGCAAAATCCCTCTAGCCTTTGGCTCTGACGCGCCAATCGAGCCACTTAATCCAATTGCTGGAATCGATGCCGCAGTTAACCGGACTATCCCCGGAACAAGGAGATCATTTTACCCTGAAGAACGAATATCGATCGCCTCGGCAGTTTTCGGATTTACCGCCGGCGCCGCCTATGCCGCAGGGCGGGAAGATCAGCGCGGTTACCTGCTCCCAGGATATAAAGCCGATTTTATTGTCCTTTCCGATGATATTTACAGAATGCCGAGGTCGCAAATCAAGGACGTCCGAGTTCTGGCGACTTATTTCGACGGTGTTCCCGTGTTCAAAGATAATGATTGCATTATCATTTAAGAGAACATTATCTTTTACCGAGTGTTTTACATTGTATATTCCGACGTAGAATTGGCATTTTGGCCGGGACGTATACAACTTTAAACAGGTTATCAGTATGTCGAGAAGGATATCTATCATAATATCGCTGACCCTGATCTCGCTGGGCATGATTTCTCTGACCCTGGCAGTGCCGGCGGATTCTCTGCGAGATTCCACATCAGTTAAGCCATCCAGTCTGGTGTACACGATGAATATCGAGGGGGCCATCGGTACAGTGACCACAGATCGAGTTATTGAGGCGATCCAAAAATCCGAGGACGATCACGCCGACCTCCTGGTCATAATTATGGATACGCCCGGCGGGTTTACGGACGCCATGTGGCCGATCACCAAGGCGATCATGAATTCGCTGGTGCCGGTAGTGGTATATATTTATCCGGCGGGGGCGAAGGCGGCGTCAGCCGGAGTCTATATAACCTATGCCGCGCAGATAGCGGCCATGGCGCCAAGCACCAATATCGGGGCGGCGCACGTGGTGTCAGGAACCGGCCAGCAGATAGACTCAATCATGTCCGACAAGATCATGAACGATGCGGTCGCGTCGCTTAAGGCGATGGCGGAGCGGAATGGCCGCAACGCTCAGTGGGCTGAAGATGCCGCCCGCAAGTCAGTCTCGATAACCAGCACCGAAGCGCTCGAGAAAAATGTTATTAATTTTATTGCCAATGATCTTGATGACCTGCTCAAGAAGGCGAACGGAGTTGAGGTCAACATGACTCTCGGCAAGAAAAAAGTCGAACTTTATAATCCCATAACAAAACCTCTTAAAAAAACGTTTATCCAATCACTGCTGGAAATTATATCATCACCCAATGTCGCATTCATATTATTCTCGCTAGGGGGGCTTGGACTGGTGTTGGAGCTGTATAATCCCGGGGCGATATTGCCGGGCGTTGTCGGAGGAATCTGTATTGTCCTCGCCTTTTATAGTTTTCGCACTTTGCCGATAAATTATGCTGGATTGCTGCTTATAATTTTCGCAATATTGCTTTTTATTCTGGAGATAAAAATTGTGAGTCATGGCCTGTTAACCATCGGTGGAGTTGTGTCGCTTATCATCGGCGGCATGATGCTGATAGATACCGCCGATCCGTCGCTTAAAATATCGAAGTCGGTCATTTTCGCCGTGGCGCTGATTGTCGGCGGTCTTGTCGTGCTTGCCTTCAGCCTGGCATTTAAGGCGCGAATGACCAAGCCGACCACCGGCGTTGAAGGGCTGCTGGGGCAAATCGGTATTGTCAAATCGAAGATCGATAAGACGGGGTACGTGTATGTCGCCGGGGAACTGTGGGAATCGACCGCCGATGAAACAATCGAAGACGGAGTTGAAGTGATTGTCACTGAAGTTAAAGACTTGAGAATAAAGGTAAGAAGGAGAACATAAATGCAAGGAGGAGCTATGCCATCACTGGCCGCAGTTGCCGTTATAGCGTTCCTGGTATTGATACTATTGTCAAATGCCATTAAGATTCTCCGCGAATATGAGCGGGGTGTCGTCTTCCGCCTTGGCCGCCTGATCGGCGCCAAAGGGCCGGGAATTATTATTCTCATTCCGATCGTTGACCGATTGTTGCGCGTCGATCTGCGGACTATCACGTTTGACGTTCCGTCGCAGGATGTTATCACACGGGACAACGTTTCGGTCAAAGTGAACGCCGTGCTTTACTTCAGGGTGATGGACCCGAATAAGGCTATCGTGGCAGTGGCGAATTTTTTTGAGGCTACATCGCAGATAGCGCAGACCACGCTTCGGTCGGTGCTGGGGCAGGTGGAGCTGGATGAGCTTCTGGCCAACCGCGAGAAGATCAATCAGGAACTGCAGAAAATTATCGATCATCAGACCGAACCATGGGGTATCAAAGTTTCGGTCGTGGAAATCAAGAATGTGGATCTTCCGCCGGAAATGACGCGCGCGATCGCCCGTCAGGCGGAGGCCGAACGTGAACGCCGCGCCAAGGTTATTCATGCCGAAGGGGAATTCCAGGCATCGACCAAGTTGGCGGAGGCGGCGGCTATTCTGGGCAAGGAGGAGAATGCGCTCCAGTTGCGGTATATGCAGACGCTGACGGAAGTTTCGGTCGGCAAGACCAACACGATTGTGTTCCCGTTGCCGATTGATCTGTTTCGTGCCATTCCTGAAGAAGTACGCGAATAAGGTATAGGGGCGCATTACAGATCACGCGTGAAAATGGGCGGCAGGTTTTTGGACCTGCCGCTTTTTTTATGCCGGTCGTTCTGAAGACCAACCGGCCACAGGATAAGGGATTGCGACGATAAGTTGAAGCGGAAAGCGAACTGAAAAACCGGGTAGTGAAATGAACCCAAATGCGAGGCGCGTTGTCTCGACTCATTCATTGCGGAATAAGCTGTTAGACGGTCAGGGGAGAAAGGGTTCGGAGCCAAAGGAAGCCAATTTTTTAGGGGTGAAGTGGATGGAGTATAATGAGATGCGGGGAAATGGGTTCGCTTTTTGAAATTTTCGTCGTATTTTTCCGCTGGTGCAATGATTTGCGGCACAGATGGATACGCCTGCGGATTGACCGGTTTTTCGGTGGGTTCGATTTGGCAAATCCCCTGCCTCCTAACCGAAGGAAGAAGAGGAACAAACCCAAATGAGGCATGAGCCTGCGCCGGGTGAAGCATTACAGGGTCGACACATAGGTCGACCCCTACGAAATCTCCGTCGTGAAATCCGCCCGCGGCGGACTGATGGCGCAATATGGTATTACAGGATCGACACATAGGTCGACCCCTACGAAATCTCCGTCGTGAAATCCGCCTGCGGCGGACTGGTGGCACATTATTACCCTCGCCCCTGACCTCACTCCCGGTGTGAGAGGCGATATGGATGGTTAAAGGGTTTCTGTTATAGGGCTTAAGCATGGTTGGCACCGGTAAGACGGGGTCAGGGGTTTGGGTTCCCGTTGTCCTTCTAATAGATGCGTTGCTTTGATTTAGTAGAAATCTTCTATGTAAAAGCTCCCTCCTCGGCCCGTCAAGGTCGGTCAAAGGCCCGTCGAAGGCCGGGTCGTAGACCGGAAACGTTGACCGGGGTCGTAGATCGGAAGCGTTGATTGGTTTTTTGGTTATGGTTTTAAACATAAGCTCTTCTACTAATTGGCCTCTTGTCGTGATCACCATCGGAATTGTATTGATTTTGTAAAAAGGGGATTGACAATTGCAGATAGAGTTGGGCATTTTGATCAAGCACGCGCATTGATTGTCTTGAAATAAAGTTTTTGGGCAATTGCTAGTTGATTTGGGCACAAAGCTTCTAGAATGGGAGACATTATGAAGAAGATAACATTCGCCGCATTATGGATTATCTTTCTGATGTTTTCAGATTCCACAAATTGCCAAGGCACTGAAGGCTTTGGAATGAATTTGAATCAAGTAAATCGAAATGCCATTGTTGTAGTGCAAGTGGACCACTCCGCTGGAAAGGCTCTGGGGTATGGGACGGGGTTTCTAATTGGGACTATTTGTCCAATGACTCCATTTATCTTGTGACCGCTACCCATGTTTTGAATAAAGGTAGTCAAGTTGGAGTATTGTATGCGGTTGCAGCGGATAGTATCATAGACTTAATGGATGGCAAAATAGCACTCTTTGGCGAGGATGGCCAACCGATATCGCAGACTTATACAAAAGCTAATGGGCAAATAGCTGATCTAGCCCTAATCAAGTTACCAAAAGCGCCAATAATCTCACTTGCGAAGGGGATTAAAATTCTCTCTAGAAGCAGTTGTACGTTTGATGACTCCGTCTTTGTCGGCGATAGGCTTATCGCATTTGGATTTCCCGACATAGCAATATTTGACTTTATAAAAAGCGGCCGCCCCTTCGCGACTTCTGGTATTGTGGCATACAAGACTATTCACTCATATTTATTTGATAAGGAGATCCATCCGGGAATGAGCGGGGGACTAGTTTTCAAAGAATATCCGGTAATGGGTGAATGTCAATATAAAGCAGTAGGCCTGCTTTCCGCCGATCTAAACAGGTACGATCAATATTCATGGATTACCAAACTGGATTATATTGATTCTATTCTAATCAGCGTTGAGGGAAAGAAATGGGGATCGAAATAGGGCATCGCTTTCGAGCGCATAAGGAATAATTGTCAATAGGCAGAAGACCATATGGATGATGATAAGATCGCCGAGAAGGTCATTGAAGATAAGCATAGACTCCTCCTTGAGGCTCTGCGAACTCGCGAATCTGAGATATTGAAATTTCTGGTAATCTTCGGGCCCCGCCCTGGCCGGCTTTGTGTTGTATGGCAGGAAATTATGCAAAATCCGCGAGGAAGAAAGCAAAATTTTAAGGAAATAAATCGACCCTATGCGGGAACTGCGATTTCAGTTGTAAAGTATGATGAGAATTCCAGGGTATTAGAGGAAATGCGTGAAGTAAGGATTCCTGATGGCACATTAGAACAGGAAGAGTATGACCCACTCATTGGATGAAGTACCGACCGGTGATAAAGTCGGATTGCCGATTAAATTTGAGAGTCAGTCAAGGTATCGATATTTAAAAACATTGCGGCAAAAAATTTAGGAAGAAATTGATGATTGTCGTGCGGGATTACGTCAAACTCGCCCACCCGGGCGCGATATTGCAGTGGTTATTTATGACGATTGAATTATGTTGTATTTATGAAAGAGGGCTTCCAAACCTTGCTTTACTCCTGAGAATTTGTACTCGTGATTACATTTGTCCAGGTTGGTATAGGGTGCATGAATGAATACTGTGATCGAGAAGTTGACAAACTATTAAAACCTTGGCGACCGATACCGTCTGGCAGAATTTCCTCGCGTTCAGCAATTTATATATCTGCTCTCTCATTTTTGGTGGCGGTTTCGATCGGAGCCAGTTTTGGCACGGTGGGAATAATTGGTGTAATGCTAGGCATTGGAGCCGGATTTGCACATAACTTCATTCTCAAATCGACAATTTTCAGTTGGTTGCCATTTATAATTGGTTATTTAGTGCACCCATTGTGGATATGGGTGGTCACTGGTCATAAACTAACGCTTGCATTTACCGGCACGCTGGCCTACCTGTCGCCGCTTATTTTGGGAGTTCACGTTGCGAACCAACTCCCGGATTTTAAGGAAAGGGTTTACGGAGTTTCGGGCTTAGCTCATCGTCTCCAGCCTAGGAAGGCGATATGGCTGGCAATAGTTACTCTTTTATGTGCTCCTTTCTTAATGCTGATTCCGATAGAATCTAGTATTTTTGCCTTCCCCGGGTATTTAATTATTCCGGGTGTGCTGGTTTATTTCAGTTTTCTGGCACGCGCTCTAATACTTTATTCCAAAGAACCTCGGCAAGACATCCTGAAGAAGGCATCGGGTGCGATAGATTGGGTTCCATAGGATTGCTATCGTTCTGGTTCATGAGTGTGATTTGGTCATGAATTCAAAATGCCGGATTCGAAAACTGATAATGTCAAAGAAAACAAGTGAATGCAAATAAATGAGGAGGACGCTAGTATGATGAATGACAAAAGAAGTAGTCAGCTTCTGCTAGAAGAATATAGGGCATTAAGAGAAGAGTTATTGAGATGCAATGGAAATGCTCAGGGGATTTTAAATTGGTCATACCCGGTATTAGTTTCATTATTTTTGGCAGGGCTGTACGGCCATTTTAATTTGAATCAACCCGTGGTCGTCTTAGCATACTATGTTCTGCTAATACCAGCATTTATTACAAGCTTGGCAACAGTCTGGCTTGGTGAAATCGTAAGGCAGCAGCGGGTAGAAAAGTATCTTTTTGAATTAGAGGATAGGATTAATGGTGAATCGGAAGATGATGGTTATTACAATGATAGACTATATTGGCATCATTGGCTCAGGAAGATAC
Organism: uncultured candidate division Zixibacteria bacterium; assembly: GCA_963813655.1. GTDB lineage: Bacteria > Zixibacteria > MSB-5A5 > GN15 > PGXB01 > CAWEZN01. The sequence continues at coordinate 55,369 of CAWEZN010000009.1, forward strand.
CTAAGCATCCCCTGGAAGGATTTCAGTATAGCCATTATAGAAATATAGCTGTGGGCTACCTGCTATTTGTTCTCTTTTCAGAATTGATTTCGATTACCATCGTTTTCCAAATGCATCAACACATTATCATAAAGTTATTGATTTTACTTGCGCCAATTTTGTCAATTATAAGCGTCGTCTGGTGGTTCAATAATCAAGCGAATAAATATTTTGGAAAGGGTGTCTTATTGACTGAGAAGACTGACAGATACAAATAATCAATGGGGGAGGTATGAAGATAATCGGTGCGGAAATGATGTCGAGAGAGCAGGTCGTCGAGGCTGTCAAGCGGGGTGGACGATTTGTCAGATTCAATATTGCCATTTCGGCACTTTTGGTCACTTTCAAAGAATTATCCGATATATATTTCATCAAACCGGGAGAGAAGGGATCGGAAAAGGGGAGGAAATATACAATCTTATCGGTATTGCTTGGTTGGTGGGGGATTCCGTATGGACCAATATATACTATACAGGCCTTAGAGACCAATTTTAAGGGCGGCATCAATGTGACGGAATATGTTCTCAAGGGACTCTTTCCGGAATCGGATAAAGCAGGTTTGATGCAGGAGAAGGTATTTTGTCCTCATTGCTGGACGGAATTGACGCTTGATCATGACGAGCAGGTGAAGCATGCGTTCAGGTGCGAGAGATGTAATAGGTATGTGGATTATTCGGGAAGATGATATGTAATAATTGTCCCACCCGTCGCTCACCAAGGGCGAGCTTGGGTGGGGTACCAAGGTGAGCATCGGAAAGAACGGGCAGATGTGGATTCGCCACGGCGAACCGCGCACAATTCCGTCAGGAATCCGCCTGCGGCGGACTGATGACGCAATATGGTATTGCAGGGTCGACACATAGGTCGACCCCTACGAAATCTCCGTCGCGAAATCCGCCTGCGGCGGACTGACGGCGCGGTAAACCCACCCGTCGCTCACCAAGGGCGAGCTTGGGTGGGGTACCAGGTGTGCCGAACAGGACCTGACGGAACTTAAAGGGGAACTGATACAGGGTGAAAGTAGTTTAAGTGGATGAATTATTCATTTATGGCGAGTGGAAAGATTGCGGTCGTCAATTAAGGAGAAAATAGATGATAAGGAAAAAATCGGGGAAGTCAGTCAGGAAACATCATAAGAGAAAAGGGCGGATAAAACGTGATGATACGCTGGTGTCGCAGTCGATACTCCGGAAAGCGGTGCATAATATTTTAAAAGATGTCACACTCGACCGGACGTGGGATATACCGTATCTGGCGGGGTACAGCCGGGATGGAAGGACGATTTATATCGACCGGCATCTGCCGAAATCGTTCGAGACACGGGGCAAACGAATTTATGTCGATCAGTATCTGATTTTGCATGAGGCGGTGGAGAAATCGCTTCTCGATGAGCTGGGATTGATTTACCAGCATGCGCACCAGATAGCGCTTCGCGCGGAAGAGGCTGGAGTGCGGGCGGCCGGGATATCGTGGCGGGAATATGATCGGTTCATGCAGAAATATATTAAATCGGTCGGGGATGAGAAACTTCAGCGGATACCGCCGGAACTGGATATCAAGCCGTATCATGACGAGCATGATACGAAAGTATTATTGGCGATGCAGAAGATTATCACGCGGGAATTGAAGGGGAAGAAGGGGAGAAGAATTTCATGACGCATCTTCAAAAATGGATATCCACGCTGGTGGATAATCTGGACAGTAATGTTGATAAAAAGACCGGCATCAAAATTCTCGAGAATTGCGGGCGGAGTTGTATCCCGGCGAGTTTCATAAAAAAGGCTCGTGCATGCAAGGCAAAATCGGCCGATACAAAGGATTTTCTGGATCGTTTGGGAAAAATATGGAAACATCTGCAGTATGACGGGAATAAAATATATGTGACGTACAACCAATGTTATTGCCCGATGATGAAATCGTATGACGGGAAATTATCGCCATCATTCTGTAATTGCTCGCGAGGTTGGATTAAAGAACTGTTTGAGTCGACACTGGAGAAACCGGTTGCGGTGGCGCTGGAAAAATCGATCAAGCAGGGGAGATGATATTTGCAAGTTCAGAGTTAGTTTGTAGAAGAGAATGAAGGATTGGACAAATCAGACCGTTACGACTAATGGAGGAGTTGTATGAAAAATAAGAGGATAGTTGTGCTGATGCTGGCGGTGGTTGCATTATTTTCGCTTACCGCATATGGGCAACAGGCCAAAGAAAATTTCGCCGATGATTCGATCAATCCAAAAGTGCAGTTTAAGGTCGTTCCGGAACCGGATAGTTCAGGGCAGAAAGGGGAGAGCAAGATGCAGATTACGAGTCCGGCATTTAAGGAGGGGGATACGATACCGATGAAGTATACCTGTGATAGTCAGGATATTTCGCCTCAACTGGATTTTGCGGATGTTCCGGCGGGCGCCAAGTCGCTGGCGTTGATTGTCGATGATCCGGATGCGCCGATGGGAATATGGGTGCACTGGGTGATGTATGCGATTCCGCCGGATGTGAAGAGTCTGCATGAGAATATGATGAAGGTTGTCACGCCGATCATAAAGGCGAACGGCAAGGAAATCGCGCTGATGCAGGGGGAGAACAGTTCCAAGAATTACGGATATCATGGCCCGTGTCCGCCGAGCGGGGTGCATCGGTATTATTTCAAGTTATATGCCCTTGATTTTATGCTGAAATTCGACAAGGAGGAAGTGAGGAAGGGAGTCAACAAGGAGATACTTCTGGATAGAATGAAGGGGCATATTTTAGAGGAAGCATCCCTGATGGGGAGATATCAGCGGAAGAAATAATCGGGGCTCGGCGCTGCCGATTATTCCATTTTCTTGAAGGCGTGGATGATGTCGTACGGTTTTTCGGCGGCCATCAGTTCCTGGCGGAATTGTTCGTACTGCAGCGATTCGGCGAGAGCTTTGAAAATTTTGAGGTAGAAGGTGTCGTCGTAAGGGGGTGCGGCCATGATGAAGAAAAGATGCACTAATCCCTTGTCGGGGGAATCGAAGTAATATCCTTCGGACGAGCGGGCGAATCCGATCAAGAATTCTTTGGCCTGCATGGTTCGGACGTGGGGGATGGCGATACCGCGGCCGATGGCGGTGGAGGCTTTTCTTTCGCGATTGATGAAATCGGTTAATAATTTGCATCGATTCCCGGTGCGGTTGGAGATTTCCAGAATGGTCACGAGAGAGTCGAGGATTCGTTCCTTGTTTCGTTCGCGCCAACGGGAGGAATTGGAATCCTCGGGCGGGGGTTCCTGTTCAGCCTGCAGATCGAGGAGGATAAGCTCCTCATTTAGGAAGCGCGAAATATTCATAGTACTTTCAATATCGGCCACAAGCCGTTAAACCTGAATAGATTATACAATGGCGGATGAATTTGTCAAGTGATATTCCGCTACATGTTTCTACTGTTATATTGAGGAAGGGGGAAAATTGCTCCTATTGACATCCGGTTTTGATTTGATTACTTTCGAGCGCAATCGGTTTGGCACTGATGGTGAATATTAGATGTAATCTGCCGAACTAAATGTATAAATGATATAAAGTTAATGGAGATGCATTGCCACTTTTCGGAAAATTGAAGAGGACCCACAACTGTGGCGAATTGAACACGACTAATATCGGCCAGCCGGTGATCCTGAACGGCTGGGTGCAGTCATACAGGAACCTTGGGGGGCTTTTATTTATCGATGTTCGCGACCGGTACGGGGTAACTCAGGCGGTTTTGAATCCGGAGAAAGTCGATAAGGATGTTTTTGATCGGGCGGCGGTGGCGAGGAACGAATTCGTTGTCGCGGTGAGCGGAATGGTACAAAAGCGGCCCGAGAGGACGGAGAATAAGAATCTGTCAACCGGCGAAATTGAAATCGCGGTGACGGATTTTCAGGTTTTGGCAGAATCGAAAACACCGCCGTTCGAGATTGAGGATGAGACCAATGCCAATGAAGTCTTGCGGCTGGAGTATCGATATCTCGACCTTCGCCGTCGGCCTCTTCGCGACCGGATAATTTTCCGGCATCATGCATCAATGGCGATACGGGAATATTTGAGCGGCAAGGGATTTCTGGAGATAGAGACGCCGCTATTGATGCGGTCCACGCCGGAAGGGGCGCGGGATTATATTGTGCCGAGCCGGGTTCAGAAGGGGAAATTCTACGCGCTGCCGCAATCGCCACAGCTTCTCAAGCAGATCTTGATGATTTCCGGGTTTGACAAATATTTTCAACTGGCGCGATGCCTTCGGGATGAAGACTTGCGAGCCGACCGCCAGCCGGAGCATACTCAGATTGATATCGAAATGTCATTCGTGGACAAGGATGATGTTTTCGAAGTGGCTGAGGGGATGATGGGTTATTTATTCAAGAAGACCCTAAATACTGACATTTCAACTCCGTTCCCCCAATTTGAGTACAATGAGGTGATGAATCGATGGGGGATAGATAAGCCGGATCTTCGCTTTGGTATGGAACTGGTCAATATTTCCGAGTTGGTGAAAGAGTGCGGATTCCAGGTTTTCTCCGAAACGGTCAAGGTCGGCGGCTCAGTTGTTGCGATCTGCCTAAAGGGGGGCGGGGATTATTCGCGCAAGCAGGTGGATGACCTGACTCAGTTGGCGAAAAATCTAGGAGCGGGGGGACTGGCATATATTCTCAGGCACAAAGATGGAGACAAATCCCCCATATTAAAATTTATCGGTTCGGAGTTAATGAACCGTATTTTGGTTGATGCCAAAGCTGAACCGGGAGATGCGGTATTTATAATTTCCGGACCCAAATGGAAAGCGGAATCGATCATGGGGCAGATTCGTTTGCACCTGGGGAAGACTCATAACCTGATCGATCGAAAAGCCTGGAAGTTTTTATGGGTGACCCGTTTTCCGCTCTTTGAATACAATGAAGAGGAGAAGCGGCTCGACGCCATGCATAATATTGTTTCAAGCCCCGTGGAAGAAGATATGCATTATTTCGCTGAGGCCGAAACGACGGTTTATCCGGTCAGTGATCATCGCCATCCCTTGAGACAGGTTCGGGCGGAGCAATATGATTTGGTTCTGAATGGCACAGAGCTGGCATCGGGGAGCATAAGAATCAACCGCCGCGAATTGCAGCAGAAGGTACTGAAATATACTTGGCATATCCAACGAGCGAGCCGAAAGAATGTTCGGATTTCTTCTGCGGGCGCTCGAGTACGGCGCGCCGCCTCACGGGGGAGTTGCGGCCGGTCTGGACAGAATTGTGGCTCTCATGACCGGAGTGGATAGTATCAGGGAGGTAATCGCTTTTCCCAAGACAGCATCGGCGCAGTCATTAATGGATGGGGCACCGGCTGAAGTGGAACCTCAGCAATTGAGAGAATTGGGTTTGAAATTAGGAGAGGAATAACGGGAAACCGATCTATGAATTCCGGTATGGAAGAAAGAGTATCCAGGTCAGTTTATCTGGAAGGTTTTGATCCGCGTTTACTATTCGGTCAGAATGATGTCTTTTTAAGAATGATAGAGAAGGCGTTTGATGCCTCGATTATTGCCCGGGGAGATAAGATTTCGATTGAGGGAAGATCCGACGAAGTGGAAAAGGCGATCAGCCTTTTCAAGGATCTAATAGCCCGTCTTGGGCAGGGAGCTTTTATTACGGAGCAATACCTGAATTATGCGATGGAGATGGTCAAGGAGGGCTCCGAGGGTCCGGCCGAGCTGATCGCTGAAACTCAGATGGCCAACGCCTCTCTGAAACGAGTAGTGAAACCAAAGACGGTCGGGCAAAAATTGTACCTCGAGGCAATTGCCGAGCATGATATAGTTTTTTCGATAGGGCCGGCGGGCACCGGCAAGACATATCTGGCGGTGGCAGTGGCGGTCTCGGCGCTGAAAAATCGGGAAGTCAATCGAATAGTGCTGGCACGGCCGGCGGTTGAGGCGGGGGAATCGCTCGGTTTTTTGCCGGGGGATATCCGAGCCAAGGTTGATCCGTACCTGAGACCGGTCTATGATGCATTGCACGAAATGATGTCTGCGGAGAAAATAAAAAAGTTGATTGAATTGGGAATAATCGAAATTTTGCCGCTGGCCTTCATGCGCGGTCGGACGCTGAATAACACATTTGTAATTCTAGACGAAGCCCAGAATACGACTCCGTCCCAGATGAAGATGTTCTTAACGAGGTTGGGCGAAGGGGCGAGGGCGATTATCACCGGAGATATCACGCAGATCGATCTCAGCGACAAAAGAAGCTCGGGGCTAGTTGTAATACAGAGAATATTGACGGGAATCGAAGGAATAAAATTCGTTTATCTGACTGACAAAGATGTCGTTCGCCATCCTCTGGTGCAAAAAATCATTCGCGCATACGAACGATTTGAAAAGAGCCGGCGAAAGGAGCAGGGGTAGATTTACCCCTCTATGTATCGGATTCTCTTAAGACTCAAAAGAGCAATCAAGAAATTTCTCAAGGTTAAAGCGGAGAGCCGTCAGACGCCGGTGTCGAGGCTTCGAAGCAGGATCAGCAAATTTGCGATGCTGATACTCGCCACGGTTCTGATATCTCTTCTATATCCGGCGCAAAATCTCTTCTTCCCGCTGGATTTTCCCCGTAAAGGAGAGATCACCTTTGAAGATATCGTGGCGCCTTTCCAGATAACGGTCGGCAAGACGCCTCAGGAGATTCAGGATGAAAGACGGGCCGCCGCCGACGCCATTCCGATCATTCTGGTCTATAATACAAAGGTGGTTGATTCCCTGTTAGCCAGATTTGACCAATTTATGACAAGCGCGGATTCGTCTCTAAAATCGCACAGAGTTCGACCGAAAGGAGTTTCCAAACAGCCGGTTTACTCAGAATCTCTTATCGATTCGCTGGCGGGCGCCCTAAACGCCAGTTACCCTTTTGTGGAGACCGGATCGATAGCGGGAATCCTGAAGACAGGGAATCTGCCCAAGGCTCACAGCATCACAAGAGATATTCTGGTGAATGAATTATATTTTACCGGAGTAATGTCCAATCTTGAGACCCTTCCCGATCCCAAAATTCGTTCAATAATCATACGGATCGAAAAGCGGGAAATATTTCTCGTGCGCGATAAACTGCTTGATTTGCCAAGGGCGTATGTCAATTTTCTGACTGCCCTAAATAATCATTCGCTTGTGGATTCATTCAATGTTGACGCCTATTACGATCTGGGGCGAAATTTTATTGTCCCCAATCTGGTTGTCGATACGCTGGATATTCAGGCGCGCAGAATTGCGGCCATGAATGAAATTTCTCCAGTGAGAGAGATGGTCATGTCGGGAGAAATCATCGCCCATGCCGGGGGAAGGATATCGGATCGACAAGAGAAGGTATTGGAAGCAATGTATCGACAGATGGAGATTCAGGCCAGAGGAGAGAGCTGGTTCATGCCGTTTTTCCCGATACTGGCCAGGATGATTCTGGTACTGGTGGCCTTCTTGATGTTATATCTGTATTTATATTACTTCCGCACGCAAATCTATCTTTCGAATCCCAAGATTCTTGCATTGTTCCTGATCTATGGCCTGGAGTTGCTGCTGATTTATGTCATTGGAATAAGGCTAGGGCTGTCGGTATATCTTTATCCTCTCGCTATTTTTTCGATTCTGGTAACGATATTGTTTGATTCGGAAGCAGGGATATTCAACAGTTTTATATTGGCCCTATTGTTGGGGGTATTACACCGCTTTAATTTCACGATCGTTATCATGACTATAATAGTGGGGACGGTCGCCAGTTATTCCACTCAGCATGTGCGCCATCGGTCCGAGTTTTTCAGGTCGATAATTTACCTTGCTATAACTTATGTGGGGTTGATATACCTGATAGAATCTTTCAAGGTTTCGCCTCCGGCGGGGACAATGAACCTCATAGGATATGGGGTGGTCAACGGGATCATATCACCATTGCTGACTATCGGCATCTTGCCCTTTTTTGAATCTCTTTTTGGATTCACGACGGACTTGACGCTTCTGGAGCTATCCGATCTGAATCGGCCTATTCTCAAGAGATTGTCGCTCGAGGCGCCCGGCACTTATCATCATTCCATAGTTGTCGGCAATCTTGCCGAGGCTGCCGCCAAGGCGATCGACGCCAATTCACTGCTGGCTCGTGTCGGCGCCTATTACCACGATATCGGCAAAATAGAAATACCGGAATATTTTGTCGAGAACCAACTGGGGATTAAGTCTAAGCATGATTATCTCACGCCGACCATGTCGGCGATTATTTTGAGTTCGCATGTAAAAAAGGGTCGGATGCTCGGTGAAGAGGCCGATCTGCCGGACGAAATTCTTAATTTCATAGAAGAGCATCACGGTACCATGCTGATGTCCTATTTCTATAATAAGGCCAAAGAGCAGGGAATTGAGAGTCCGACCACGGATGAATTCCGTTACCCCGGACCGAAGCCCCGTATCAGGGAGACGGCTATTGTCATGCTGGCTGATACGGTTGAGGCGGCGAGCCGAACGCTTTCGGAGCCGAAACCTGCCCGAATCAGGAACCTGGTGCAAAATATTATCAATGACAGATTCCAATCCGGTGAACTCGAGGAGTGTCCGTTGACGCTTAAGGATCTGGCCGAGATCAGAGAATCGTTCGTGCAGATACTGATCGGTGTCTTTCATCAACGGATTGAATATCCCAAGAGAGAAGAATCGGCGGGATGAAAGTTTCAATCATAAGAATGACCAAAGCACCGATTCCGCGTCGATCGATTTTGAAGCTGGCGAATATAGTCGCCAGTGGAGAAAAAGCTCCTGAAGCGACGGTAAATATTGTATTCATCGGTGACCGCCGAATTAAGTCGCTGAACAGGAAATATCGAGGGATTCACGAATCGACCGATGTTCTTTCGTTTAATATTGATGATTCGGCCGAAGAAGAGAGCGTGTTCGGAGAGATATATATTTCGACGGAGACTGCCGCTCGGTACGCGAAAGCCGATAAAATCGGAGTGAATAATATGATTCTGAAGCTTTGTTGTCATGGTTTTCTGCACCTGATGGGGTATGACCACCAGAAACCATATTTTCGAAAAAAGATGGAGGGCAGGGAAGCCTATTATTTGGGCAGGATGAACGTAAAATGATATTCCTATATTTCGCAATTATTTTGATCTTATATTATTTTTGCTATATCCAGTCATTGCATCAACGGGCATCATATCTTCAGCCAGAGGAGTTAGGGCCGATAATCAAAGGCTATTCATCTCTAGGCAAAAAATATATCAGAGAGGCGGTCGTTAACCCGCGCAGGTCTTCACAGCTGGCGATATTGACGAAATCTTTCGCTCTGATTGGAGCTTGCTTTATCGCGACCATTTCGGCGCGAGACCTCAACGCTGTCTATGGTTTGAATCTGATCCCGGCCCTGATTATTTGCCTGATTGTTGTATGGGTATTGTATCTGTTTTTTATGGAATATTTGCCCGGCAGACAAATGCTCAAAACGGCAGAGGGGGGTGTTCTGCAATTTGTACCGCTCTTTGCGCTCTTATATCTTGTATTGACGCCTATATTATGGCTCTACGATCGAGTATTTTATAAGACTCGAGGCAAGATATCCGAAGGACATAAAGAGGAAATAATTGAAAGAGCGATCGAATCTCTGGCGGTGCAGGCCGGATCCGATGAGCCACTTGTGGAAGAAGAAGAGAGGGAGATGATCGGTCAGATATTGCAGCTCGATGTTACCGAAGTGCGCGAAGTGATGGTGCCGCGTATCGACATTATAGGATTGAGGAAAAACAGCACTTTCGGGGATATCAGAAGATTGACAGACGAATACGGATACTCGCGGTATCCGGTGTACGGGGAAAACCTCGATAATATTATCGGAGTCTTATATATAAAAGATTTGTTCACGAATATACCCTTGCCTATTGATGAGTCTGCCTTCGATATCGCTAAGTACATGAAGCCCGCCTATTTTATTCCCGAGTCGAAGAAAATCAGCGATCTGCTGGCGGAGTTCAAGACCAGTCGTGTCCATATCGCGATCGTGGTTGATGAATATGGGGGAACATCGGGACTGGTGACGATGGAAGATATACTTGAAGAAATAGTCGGGGACATCAAGGATGAGCATGACTACGAAGAAGAAGAAATGGTGGTAATGCCCGACAAGTCGATAATGGTGGATGCGGGAATACCAATGGAGGAATTGATTGAGGAATTGGGGCTTGACTATGATACGGCTGAATTTGAGACGGTCAGCGGACTGGTGTATGATTTGGTCGGTTCGGTTCCGGCGGCAGGAACCAAGCTCAGGTGGAAAGATATTGTTCTCGTTGTCGATAAAGTTGAAGGGCAGAGGATTATTTCCGTGAAGGCCTGGGTTGAAAAGGGGAATCAGCAGGAAATTGATAATATTTCCTGATCGAAAATATCGCTGTTTAAATCAGTTTGTAGTTTTTGTATTCGCCAATTCGATATCCGGTTATTCTCTCTATATAGTAAAGTATTCTTTCTCTCAGGGAGAAATTTCGGTGGATATTGTTTATGTCGAATTGCCAATCTTGGCGAGCTATGATGTCGTGCATGACGCGTGGATGGGCGCCATTGAAGGGACGGACATCGTCGATGTTGTAATAGTCAAATTCGGCTTTATCGGGAATGTTTTCTTTCAGCCAGTCATCGTTATGCCAGAAGGAGTGAAAATAGGATGCCTTCTTCTGCATCAGAGACGGGGGTCTGACATATGAATAATGGAATATCGGGATTCCGGTGGCTTTGACCTTCAATTTTCGCCCGGGCTGATTTCCGCGGGACTGAACGGCTGAATCGTATATCCGGAACCCCTGGGAATCGCGATAGGAGCGGATGGCCTTTCTGGTTGCGGATAATACGGACTTCTTTTCTGTGCCACCTGCGGGTGTTTCCAATGAACTGATAACTGCCGTAGAAGTTCAGAAAATCGAAGAGAAATCCCTCGACGCGTTGGTCGTCTTGGTACTTTTCCAGCAGACGGCGGATATTGTCCAAATCGTTTTCGTGGATGACTTCATCCGCCTGAATGTGAAATCCCCAATCTCCGGTGATGGCGTCAAAAGCGATATTGCATTGTTGGGCAAAGATTTCTCCACCTGTGCGCAGGTTTTCGTCCCAGATGGTATCGATTATCTTTATTTTGGGGGATCCGATGGCCAAAATGGCTTCGCGCGTGCTGTCGGTGGAATCGCCGACGGCAATGATGAATTCGTCGCAGACGGGCAGAATGGATTGGATGGACTGGAGAAAGGGGTAACCATAGGTAAATCCATTTCTGATGTATGAAAATCCGCTAATTTTCACCGGATCATTCTCATAATAAGGTTAAGCATAGACATTTGTCGGCCACAAATATCATTGTCCGGTAATGAATTGTCAAGGCTGAAGGTAGTTGGATAATTTATTACCGAAGCGAAAAGGCATTTAATCATTATTATCTTGAAAATCGATTTTATGGCTTTATTATTGAGAGTTGCATTTAGAAATGATTTGGTTGAAAGCAGAGATAGAATTGAGTATTAAATCAACCCGGAGGATAGACAGTGACTAAGACGAAGGAAGATGTTCTGAGACTAATCGATGACGCCGACGTTCATTATATCAGGCTGAATTTTACCGATATTCTGGGACGTCTGAAGGGGATGTCGATCACACGCTCAGAAATTGAAGCGGTTCTGGAGCGAGGCCAGGGGTTTGATGGTTCATCTATAGAAGGGTTTGTGCGAATTGAAGAATCGGACTTGATGGCCATTCCGGACCTTCGCACTTTCAGGATAATACCGTGGGAAATCGGCGGAGAACGGACAGCCATGATGTTTTGCGATATTCAAAATCCGGACGGGACTCCATATGCGGGTGATCCGCGCTGGGTGCTGAAGCGGACTCTTGAAAAGATCGCGCAAAAAGGGTGGACGGCATATCTCGGCCCGGAGATAGAATTCTTTTATTTCAAAGACGAGACAGCTCCTCAGATAATAGATCAGAGCGGATATTTCGATTATGGTGCGTTTGACATGGGCACACAGGTCGTGAAGAAGACCGTTACGGCGTTGGAGTTGATAGGAGTTCCGGTGGAATGCTCTCATCATGAAGTGGCTCCCAGCCAGCATGAGATTGATTTGAAATATCAGGAAGCGATGGTGATGGCGGATTTTGCGCAAGTTTATAAGTTCGTTGTTAAAGAAGTCGCGGCGGAGAATGAGATATATGCATCTTTTATGCCAAAGCCGATTTTCGGGGAGAACGGCTCGGGGATGCATACCCATATGTCGCTATTTAAGGAAGACGCCAATCTCTTTTTCAAAAAAGATGATCCATATCAGCTCTCGGACATGGCGCGGTATTTTATGGCGGGAGTTCTGACACATATCAAGGAGATTACCCTGGTGCTGAATCAGTGGGTCAACTCCTATAAGCGGCTGGTCGTGGGATATGAAGCTCCGGTCTATTTGTCGTGGGGCAGACGTAACCGTTCGAGTTTGATTCGTGTTCCGATGTATCGGCTGGGGCATGAAAAGTCGACCCGTGTCGAGTTACGCTCGCCCGATCCGGCCTGTAATCCGTATCTTGCCTTTGCGCTGATGCTTTCGGCGGGGATGCTCGGGATTGAGAAAAAATATCCGCTGCCCGAGCCAATAGAAGAAAACATTTTTACTATGTCGAAGGAAAAAAGGGCGGAGCTAAAAATAGACTCGCTTCCGGGCTCACTTGAAAATGCAATTCATGAAACGGAAAAGTCGAAGCTGGTTAAGGCGACGCTGGGCGACCATATCTTTGAGCAATTGATCGCAAATAAGAAAGTTGAATGGGATAATTACCGAATCGCCGTATCCAAACATGAAATCGATACATATCTGCCGTTCTTGTGATAGAAAATTATCGTAAACTTTCGGCTTCGGCCATCATTGATGGTCTCAGGAAAGGCAAATTCACGGCGGTTGACGTATGCCGGACGGCCCTTTCGGAAGCGGAAAAGACCGGCAAGTCGTTGAATGCGTTCATCACAGTTACCGCGCAGAAGGCGTTGGAGCAGGCAGAGGCGGCAGACGCGAGAATCCGGCGCGGCGGAGAAATCGGCGAATTGTGCGGTGTTCCGATCGCGCTGAAAGATAATATCTGCCTCGCGGGTTACCCCACTACCTGCGGCTCACATATACTCGAGAATTTTGTCCCTCCGTACGATGCTACCTGCTCACAGAAGCTGTTATCGGCAGGGGCGGTAATAGTGGGCAAGACCAATATGGATGAGTTTGCGATGGGGTCATCAAATGAGAATTCATATTTTGGCCCGGTTAAAAATCCGGCAGGGTCTAATTTAGTACCCGGGAGGATCATCGGGAGGCTCCGCGGCCGCAGTTGCGGCAGGGATTGTTCCGATTGCCTTTGGATCGGAGACAGGAGGTTCTGTCCGACAGCCAGCATCATTCTGTGGAATCTACGGCCTAAAGCCGTCTTATGGAGCCATATCACGATACGGTCTGGTGGCTTTTGCATCATCAATGGATCAAATCGGCCCAATGGCCCGCAATGTTCATGATCTGGCTCTTGCCTATAAGGTGGCGTGCGGAAGAGACGAAAATGATTCAACATCGGTCGCCTTCGACCATCCCGATTATCCGGCATTACTGGACACGAAGAAGAAAATGCGATTCGGGATTCCCAAAGAGTATTTCCAAGAGGGGCTTGACGGGGAGGTTGAAGGCCAAATAGAAACGGCAATTGACCTTTTAAGGAAAGACGGGCATAAGATTGTTGATGTTTCATTGCCTCATTCTCCGCTGGCGATTGCGGTTTATTATATAATTGCTGACGCCGAGGCCTCGTCGAATCTTGCCCGATATGATGGGGTGAAATATGGCTTGCGGATAGAGGATAATGATTTAAGTCTGATGTACAGCAGAACCCGCAAGGAAGGGTTTGGAGCGGAAGTCAAGAGAAGAATCATATTGGGAACTTACGTGCTATCGGCCGGTTATTATGACGCATATTATCATAAAGCCCAGAAGGTCAGAGAATTGTTGAGCCTTGACTTTGACAATGTCTTTAAAGACGTTGATATTTTGATTACGCCGACATCGCCGACCGCGGCGTTTAAACTGGGAGAGAGGCTTAACGATCCGTTGGCGATGTATCTTTCGGATATATATACAGCGCCTGCAAACCTGGCAGGGATTCCGGCGATATCAATTCCATTTGAAACGGTGGCGGATGGATGTCCAGTGGGGCTGCAGATGTTGGCGCCTGCCTTTGACGAACTGACTCTCCTGCAGGCGGCGGCTCAGCTCGAAAAGTTGAAGGAGTAGATGATGCCTTTCTTCAATTCCGGCAAACAGAAATTATATTATGAGGAAAGCGGGACAGGCGTTCCCCTGATTTTCCTTCATGGTTTTTCTCTAAATGGACGCATGTGGAAGGGACAGGTTGATTACTTTTCGGGGAAATATCGTGTCATAGCCTATGACGCCCGCGGTCATGGAAAATCCGACTCTCCGGAAACAGGTTATTCGCGCGAGGAACGGGCGGGAGATCTTATGAATCTCGCCGTATCTCTTGGGCTGCCGCAATTTCATCTTGTGGGTCTCTCTATGGGAGGAGGGGATGCGCTCTGTTTTGCCGTGGAGCATCAGGATAGGTTGCTATCGCTCACACTTGTGGCAACGGTTGCTTCGGGATACACTCCGACAGTGCAATTAAATGATTATACTGCTGTCTTGAGAGAAAAGGGTCTTGTGGAGGCCAAGAGAATGTACATTGAGTCATCGCTCTCACGATACGGAAAACAGCATGAGAAGATAAAGGTCGAGCTTGAGATGATGATGAATGAATTCAGCGGGTCATACTGGCTGGATCCGATGATGGGAAAATACCCGAAACGTGATGATGTCCTGCTCTCGGCCAGGGTCAGGATTCCAACTCTAATCGTAGCAGGGAAAAATGATATTTCCTGGATGCCGCTCGCGAAAATATTGAATGAGAAGATGCTTGATTCGCGCCTCAAACTTCTTTCCGGCGTAGGTCACATGGTTAATTTGGAAGCTCCTGAGATATTCAATAAAATTCTGGAGGAATTCCTGACAGAAATCAAAGTGACTTCGGGAATTGACAGGAAAGAGAATGTCGGATAAATATGCTGTGGAAGGGTACGAGCCGGTCATTGGGCTCGAAGTTCATGCTCAGCTTACCACCGTCAGTAAGATATTTTGCGGATGCAGGGTTGAGTATGGAGCGCCTCCGAACACTCAAACCTGCCCGGTCTGCCTTGGCCTTCCGGGAGTCTTACCGGTTCTCAATAAGAAGGCGGTAGAATACGCCTTACGTATGATACTGGCAGTGGGGGGGAAGGTAAAGGGTCGATCGGTTTTTGCCCGAAAAAATTATTTTTATCCTGATCTTCCCAAGGGATATCAGATTTCGCAATATGATCTACCTCTCGGCGAAGGAGGGAAGATTGAATTTTCGAATGAAACGGGCCAAAAAAGTAAGATGGTTCATCTAACGCGAATACATTTGGAGGAGGATGCGGGGAAGTCGTTGCATCCCGAATCGGGAGAAGACTATACCCGGGTCGATTTCAACAGATGTGGTGTTCCGCTGATTGAAATTGTGACGGAACCGGAAATTGCGGACCCACGGGAAGCTTATGGCTTTCTAATAAAACTGAAGCAGATTCTCCAGTATCTGCAGATATGTGCCGCGGACATGGAAAAGGGGCAACTCAGGTGCGATGCCAATGTGTCGGTGCGGCCGGTCGGTTCGGATAGGTTGGGGGTCAAAACAGAAGTCAAGAATTTGAATTCGTTCAAAGCGGTCGAGAAGGCCTTGAATTTCGAAATCGAAAGGCAGATCGGTCTCTTGAAATCCGGTCACAAAATCGAGCAGTGCACGATGCTTTGGGAGGAAAAGCGGCAGGTTGCAGAGCCGATGCGATCAAAGGAAGAATCAAATGATTATAGATATTTCCCGGAGCCGGACTTGACGGAATTGGTTATCGATGATGCCTGGCTGGAAAAAGTCAGGGCGGGTCTGCCGGAGTTGCCCGAAGCGAGAGCTCGACGGCTTGTCAATCAATATAATATTCCGGAATATGATGCAATGGTTTTGACAGACAACCGGGATATGGCCGATTATTATGAAGAGGTGATGAGGGGATTCAGCGACGGCAAGGCGGCTTCAAATTGGATAATGACGGAGCTACTCAAGATTATCAATGAAGAAAAAGCGGGGATAGCTTCATTTCGGATCAACCCGAAGATGATGGCGGAACTGCTCAATTATATTCAGAGTGGGGAGATCTCCGGCAAGATAGCGAAAGATGTATTCGCTGAAATGGTGATATCATCGAAATCGGCCCGCGAAATAATATCCTCAAAAGGATTGACACAGATATCGGATGATTCTTTTATTAGGGGAGTAATTGGGAAGGTAATATCGGAAAATGAAGAGAATCTCAAGAAATATCTTTCCGGCAAGACGCAATTATTTGGATTTTTTGTGGGTCAAGTGATGAAGGAGACGGAAGGCAAGGCCAATCCGGGGCTGGTAAATAAATTGTTAAGGGAGAAATTGGATGAGTTCGCCGGCTAGACTGGCCGTTTTTATTTCCGGAGGCGGGACGAATCTTCAGTCTTTGATAGATGCTATCAAGTACGGCCGACTTTCGGCGAAAATTGTTCTGGTTGTGTCCAGTCGGAGTGACGCTTTCGGTCTGGAGCGGGCTAAAAATGAAAATATTGAAAGATTCATATACAAGACGAAGGATTATCCTAACGCGGAGGCGGCCGATCAGGCTCTTGTCGGCGCGCTCGAGAAGAATGAGGTAGAATATATTGCACTGGCGGGATTTCTGAAAATGGTGCCTATTTCGATCATTCAGAAGTACAGGGATAAGATTACCAATATTCATCCGGCACTTCTACCCAAATTCGGCGGTAAGGGGATGTACGGGCATTTCGTGCATGAGGCTGTGATTGCGGCCGGGGAAAAGGAATCGGGAGCAACGGTACATCTAGTTGATGAAATTTATGACCATGGGAAGATACTTCTGCAAGGAAAAGTCGAGATTTATCCCGATGATACGCCCGACAGTCTGGCGGCAAAAGTGTTGAGAGTGGAACATCAGATTTACCCTGAGGCGCTGGAAATTTTAATCAGAGGGAAAATGGAGTAATGGAAAAAGTCGTATTGGAGACAAATATAAAAGAATATCCGATTTATTCGAGGGGAAAGGTCCGCGACGTTTATGATCTTGGCGAAAAATTGCTAATAGTTGCGACTGATCGGATTTCGGCATTTGACTGTGTACTCCCCAATGGCATTCCCGGGAAAGGGAAAGTATTGACAGAAATGTCTCTTTTCTGGTTTGATCTGATCGGGGATTTGATCGGATCTCATCTGGTCACCGCGGATGTGAGGCGTTATCCGGCGAATCTTCATAAATATCACACTATCCTGGATGGCAGGTCGATGCTGGTAGTCAAAGCCAAGAGAATCGATATTGAGTGCGTTGTGCGCGGATATATTTCGGGTTCGCTGTGGAAAGAGCTTGTCGATGTTCGCAGGAGCGGGATGAATGAAGTTCATGGTTTTAGTTTCTCACCCAAATTACGGGAATCGGAGAGACTTCCCGAGCCGATTTTCACTCCGGCGACCAAAGCGGATAGCGGTCATGATGAAAATATTTCGTTCGAACGGATGGTCGAAATAGTCGGCGCCGATACGGCGGAAGCATGCCGCTCGAGATCGTTCGATATTTATAAGAAGGCGGCTGAATACGCGCTCGGGCGGGGGATTATTATCGCGGACACGAAGTTTGAATTCGGATTTTACAAAGGGAAGCTCATTATAATCGACGAGGTGCTTTCGCCTGATTCATCACGATTCTGGCCCTTGGAGAAATATGCGCCCGGAAAAGGACAGCCGTCGTTTGACAAGCAATTCATCCGCGATTATCTTGCCGGGCTTGATTGGGACAAGAATCCTCCGGCACCTGAATTGCCTGAAGAGATTGTGGTGAAATCTGCCGCCAAGTATGAAGAGGCGAGAAAATTATTGACAGGGAAATAGTATGAGTGATTTGATAAAAATTAGAAGAGCGATTATTTCGGTTTCAGATAAGACGGGACTGGCCGATTTTGCCAGGGCATTGAGCAAATATAAAATCGAGATTATTTCGACCGGCGGCACGCTGGCGTCGCTCAAAAAAGAAGGTATACAGGCGGTTTCGGTATCGACTTTCACGGGCGCGCCGGAGATTCTGGGGGGAAGGGTAAAGACGCTTCATCCCAAGATCCATGCCGGGATTCTTTATCGTCGGGATAACGAGGACGATTGCGCGGAGATGACTCATCAGGAATATAAGCCGATCGACATGGTTGTGGTGAATCTATACCCGTTTGAGAAAACAGTGGGGAATCCCAAGTCGACGGATGAGGAAATAATCGAGAATATCGATATCGGCGGTCCATCAATGGTGAGGGCGGGCGCCAAGAATTTCTCGGGAGTGGCTGTCGTGACTTCACCGAGTGACTATAAATTGGTAATTGACGAAATGGAAAAGAATGATGGCGCTCTCGGCATCGAGTTCAGGCGTCGGCTGGCCGCGTCGGCTTTCGATCTGACATATAATTATGACAGAGCGGTAGCTTCATATTTCATATCGGGAAGGGATCCGCAGAATGACAAGTTTCCGGCGAGACTCAATATGTCATATACGCTTAAGTCGTCGCTCCGATACGGCGAGAATCCGCACCAGCAAGGAGCATTTTACAGGGATGAAAAGTATGCCGGACCGTCGCTGACACATGCAGAGGTTCTGGGGGGCAAGGAGCTTTCATATAATAATATTTCCGATATGGATGGTTGCCTTGATATGATTCTGGATTTCGAGCGACCATTTGCCTGCGTGGTCAAGCATGCCAATCCATGCGGAGCGGCGGTAGGAAAGACGATTGCGGAGGCATATAGAGAGGCGTTGGCTTCAGATCCGCTTTCGGCTTTTGGGTCTATCATTGGACTTAACAAAATGGTTGACATGGATACGGCTAAGCTGTTGTATGATACGGAATTTGTGGAATGCATTCTTGCGCCGGGGTATGAAGCGGCGGCGCTCGAGTTGCTCAAGAAAAAGAAAGCCCGACGGATTTTGGCGTTGCCAGGAATAAGCTCGGGACGTCCTGCGGGGGAGATGGTTATTAAATTTATTCGCGGGGGCGCCCTTTATCAGACAGCAGACGAGCATCAAATCGATCAAGCTGCTTTGCAAGTGGTAAGCAAACGCAAGCCGACCGAAGCTGAAATCAGGTCGCTGCTGTTCGCATGGAAAGTGGTAAAGCATACCAAATCGAATGCGATTGTCATTGCGAAGAATTTTGCGACGGTTGGAATCGGAATGGGGCAGACTTCACGGGTTGATTCATCGGCATTGGCGGTGAAGCGGGCGGGTGATAGAGCGAAGGGAGCAGTTTTGGCCTCGGATGCTTTTTTCCCTATGCCGGATGGGGTTGAAGTTGCCCTTGCTGCAGGGGTTACTGCGGTAATTCAGCCCGGAGGCTCCAAAGGTGACCCACAGGCGATTGAGGCGGTCGATAAGGCGGGGGGAGCGATGATTTTCACCGGCATAAGACATTTTAAGCATTGAGCTTACAGGTCGCCCAAAGAAACAGCTTGCTTACCTTAGACTTTGGGTGTAAATTTCCGTAAGTATTGATATAATTTTGGAAAGGAACCGTGGTGGGAGATAGAGTTCTTGAGATAGTTGTCCTTCTGATGACTCATATTCGGGAGACCAGGGGGCAATTGGAAAATCTCGAAGATATTTCCGATACTCTGAAAAGTCAGGGATTTACGGAAAATGAAATCAGCTCCGCCTATTCCTGGGTTCTTGATCAGCTGCAGACTGATTCCCAACTCATTCAAAATCTGGCTCGCTCCGAACAATCTTTCAGAATTCTCAGCGACATTGAGCGCCACCATTTCCTTCCGGAGGCTTTCGGTTATTTGCTTCAGCTTAAACATCTTGGACTACTCAGCGACGGGCAGTTAGAATTAATCTTGGAGAGGGGATTAATGATGGGACCTGCGCCGATTGACCTCGAGCAGATCAGGATGGTGATTGGGACGGTATTATTTCACGAAATGGGGCGCCCCGAACTGATCCGCCAGCCGGCCTATTTCTTCAGCGATGAAGACGGGCTGATTAATTAAGTCAAAACTCTCGTTTTAAAATTATATATATGTCTTTTGAGGGAAAAAAGATAATTGTCGGTCTGACCGGCGGAATTGCCGCGTACAAAGTGCCGGCTCTAATCAGGCTTTTCAAGAAAAGTGCGGCCGAAGTGCGAGCCATAATGACTTCAAATTCCATGAAGTTTATTACATCCCTAACGATAGAGACGGTATCGCAGAATCCGGTTTCGTCGGAGATGTTTCCTGAAGATAGATACGTAGGAACCCACCATATAGATCTGGCAGATTGGCCGGATCTGATAATCGTGGCGCCGGCGACGGCCAATTTTATCGCGAAGGTGGCTTCCGGAATTTGTGATGATCTCTTAACTACGGTTGTTTGCGCCACAAAAAAGCAAGTAGTCATCGCGCCTGCCATGAATACAAATATGTATCTGAATCCGATAACCCAAAAAAATATTGAATATTTGAAATCACTGGGTTACATATTTGTCGAGCCGGGTGAGGGGGAGTTGGCCTGCAATACCTACGGCAAGGGTCGGATGTCAGAGCCCGAGGAAATATTTTCGACTGTACAGAATCTGTTTCAAAAAAAAAAGGCTTTAAATAATAAGAGAGTCTTAGTTACTGCGGGGCCGTGCCGTGAAGCGATCGATCCGGTGCGGTATATTTCAAATCGTTCATCGGGAAAAATGGGGTATGCGATAGCGTCTGCCGCAAAAGCGGCGGGAGCTGAGGTGGTTTTGGTTTCCGGGCCGACCAATCTGAAACCGGAAGCGGGGATTAAGACGCGGATGGTCGAATCGACTGAGGAAATGTTTGGGGCGGTCAAAAAGGAATTCTCCCGAAGCGACATTGTTATTATGGCTGCGGCTCCGGCAGATTTCAGGGCGAAGAAGAAATCGGAGAAAAAAATAAAAAAGCGGGGAGCAGATTTGAATCTTGAATTGACGCCAACAATCGACATATTGGGTTCTTTGAAGAAATCAAAAAGAAAAGGTCAAATAGTCGTGGGATTTGCGCTGGAGACGGAGAATGGACTTGCCAATGCCCGAGCCAAGATGAAAGAAAAGGGGCTGGATATTATAGTTCTGAATATGATCGGCAAGGATACTCCATTTGATAGTGACAGCAACCAGGTTACGTTGATACGTAGAAACGGCAGGCAGGATGTATTGCCGAAAATGGGCAAGATTGAATTGGCGAATCTTATTGTTGAGAAAATTGCGAAGCTTAAATGATTAATTGGGATCAGAACATGGATCGGGGCGTCGCAGTCCTACTAAAACAGGCATTGAAATGCCAAATGGAGATTGGCATAGGAGATATATTGGTTAACAAGACAAGCGTGAAGGAAAAACAGGAACAACTCGCTAAGAGCGGCAGAAAAATCAAACCAAAGTTATTTAAGTCAGTGGACGAGCATAATAAGGCGATATGCGAGTGCCAGAAATGCCCCCTCGGAGCGACGAGAACGAAATTTGTCTATGGAGTGGGTAATCCGAAAGCCGGATTGATGCTCATCGGAGAGGCTCCAGGCAGAGAAGAAGATTTGCAGGGGGAACCGTTTGTCGGAAGAGCAGGACAGTTGCTTGACAAGATTCTGGCGGCGGTAGGTTTTAAGCGTGAAGAGGTATATATCGCCAATATTCTCAAGTGCCGTCCGCCCAATAATCGTGATCCTCAGCCTGATGAAATGGCGACCTGCATGCCATATTTGCTGGAGCAGATTCAGCTAATCAAACCTAAAATTATCTGCGCGTTGGGTCGAATATCGGCGCAGGCATTATTGAAGACTACAACCCCAATCGGGAAACTTCGGGGACAATGGCATGATTTCAACGGCATTCCATTTTTTGTGACGTATCACCCGGCGGCACTTCTGAGATTTCCGGCGTACAAGCGGGATGTCTGGGATGATGTACAGAAACTGAGAACCAGATATGATGAACTGGTTTCATAAATAAATCATGGCGACCAAAACTGATAAAGACAAAGAAGTAGCACGGCTCGAACCGCCGCAGTCGATTGACGCCGAGCAGCAGCTGATCGGGGCGATATTAAAGGATCCGGAAGCTATCAGCGCGGTGATTGAAATAATTGATGCTGAAGACCACTTTTATGTTTCCCGGCATAGAATGATTTTCAGGGCAATATTGGGCTTATATGAAAAAAATAATCCGTGCGATATAACCACAGTGGCCGACGAATTAGCCAAGATGGATCAATTGGAGAAGATAGGCGGGCGATTATATCTGGTTGATCTGGTGAGTGGGGTGGTTTCGACATCCAACGTGGTGTCGTACGCCAATATAATTCTCGAAAAATCGGTATTGCGGCGATTGATAAATGTTTCCAACGGGATTGTGAAAGAATGCTACGAACTTGAAGGGGAAGTCACAGAAATTCTGGACAATGCCGAGCATAATATTTTTTCTATCTCAGAGAGCCGTCTCAGGAAAGGTTTTACACCGCTGGCGCAGCTTCTCCCGAAAACATTCGAACAGATCGAGGATTTCCAGGAAACCAAGGGGGGGCTGGTTGGAATTAAGACCGGTTACAACGAGCTAGATGCTCTCACGGCGGGGATGCACAATGGGGATTTCATAGTGATCGCAGGAAGACCGTCGATGGGTAAGACGGCTTTTGCATTGAATATTGCCGAACAGGTGGCGGTGGAAGAAAAGATTCCGGTTGGGATATTTTCAATTGAAATGTCCAAGGAGCAGGTGGCGCTAAGATTTCTATGCGGCCGAGCCAGAATCAGTCAGCATTTGCTCAGAACGGATCGACTTCGGGATTCGCAATGGCAAAAATTGACGCATGCATTTCAGCCGTTATCCGAGGCGCCGATTTTCGTGGATGATTCAGCCACGCTATCGACGCTCGAAATGCGAGCCAAGGCACGCCGTTTGAAGTCGCAGCACAATGTCGGGCTTCTGATAGTTGACTATATCCAGATGATACACAGCGCGACGAGAACTGAGAATCGCCAGCAGGAAATCGCCATGATTTCGCGGTCGCTAAAGACTTTGGCCAAAGAGTTGAATATCCCGGTCATTGCCTGCAGTCAGCTTTCGCGCATGGTGGAAATTCGAGGTGGCGATAAGAGGCCGCAATTGTCGGATTTGCGTGAATCGGGAGCTATCGAGCAGGATTCCGATGTGGTCATGTTCATATATCGGCCTGAATTTTATCTGTCCCATTTAGAAAGAGAAGACCCCAAACGGATGGAAGTTGAAGGGAAGGCTGAGATAATCGTATCCAAGCAGAGGAATGGGCCGACAGGAACGGTCGAATTAGCTTTTGTCAAAGATATCGTCCGTTTTGAGAATTTATCTTATCAGCCGTATATGGCTGGAGAAGAGGAAGCTCCACCGTTTTAGATGTCTAACGGATTTCTGGTAATCGGACGCCGGGCGATCAATTTTGTCACCCGCCTTGGAAGCGCCTTTATTCTTCTGATAAAATCCGTGTACTATTTCAAAGATATTCCTCGCTCGCTGGGGCAAATAACGGAGCAATGCTTTTTTATAGGAAATAAATCGCTTTCGCTGGTAATTATAACATCGATTTTTGTAGGGGCGGTTTCCGCCTGGCAGGCGGCATATCAATTCAAATTTATCGGGGCTCCATTACGATATCTCGGGGCGGCGGTTGGAAAGGCGGTCGTTATCGAACTGGCGCCGGTGCTGATGGCGCTGGTAATCGCAGGGAGGGTCGGGGCAGGAATAGCGGCTGAAATCGGGACGATGAAAGTCACGGAGCAGATCGACGCATTGGAATCAATGGCGATAAGTCCAATCAGATACCTGGTGATGCCGCGCGTTCTCGCATCAGTAATCATGATTCCATTGCTGACGATATTCTCGGCTTTTGTCGCTATTGCGGGCGCGATGGCAGTGTCGGTGCTGTTCGTTGATATTTCGCATGAGACATTTTTGAGCGGCGTGAAAAATTCATTTCAGTTACTTGATCTGGTTTCGGGGCTGGTGAAATCGGCAATATTCGGTACTATTATCGGAATTATCGGATGTCATGAAGGGTACCATGCGGATGGCGGAGCCCGCGGGGTCGGGAAGGCGACCACAGAGGCGGTGGTGATTGCCGCGGTGATGGTCTTGATCGCCGATTATTTGATCGCAACGATCCTGTTTAAGGTATGAAATGTCTGACACAATAATAAAGATCGATCAGGTAAACAAATCCTTCGGGAAAAAGAAGGTCCTTGACGGGGTTTCGCTGGAAATCAAAAAAGGGGAATCAGTGGTGATCATTGGGCAGTCGGGGTGCGGCAAATCGGTACTATTGAAGCATCTGAATCGCCTGATTCGACCTGATTCCGGCGCGGTTTTTATTCATGATAAAGACATTGGGCAGATGAAGACTGTCGAGCTTTTCGAGACTCGGCGGAATATCGGGATGCTGTTTCAGTCGGCGGCACTGCTGGATTCTTTGACCGTTGCTGAAAATGTGGGACTTGGCTTAAAAGAGGGATGGAAATATTCAGAGGGGGAAATCAGCGATATTGTCGTCGAGAAATTGGAATTGGTGGGATTATCGGGATCGGGGAATATATTTCCGTCGGACTTATCAGGGGGAATGCGAAAAAGAGTGGGGTTGGCGAGAGCTATTGCCACCAATCCTGAAATATTATTGTATGATGAGCCGACCACCGGGCTGGATCCGATTACATCAGACTTAATAAATGATTTGATGATAAACCTTCGTGAAAAGTTGAATGTAACATCGGTGGCGGTGACGCACGATATGACCTCGGCTTATAAAATTGCGGATAGAATCGTGATGCTTTATGGCGGAAGAATAGAGTATGATGGTACACCTGATCAGGTGAGAAATTCGGGGAATCCGATAGTGGATCAATTCATAAATGGACGGGGCGAGGGTCCTATCCAGGTGCAATGAAGTGAATACGAGCAAGAATTTCAAGACCGCTTTTGTGTGCACGCAATGTGGCGCGATACATGCCAAATGGCAGGGACAGTGCAAGGATTGTGGCCAATGGAATACGCTGGCCGAGGAACGGATTATGAGCCGGGCGGGGAAATCGAAGGCGGCTGTCTATGAGAAGGCTCAGAAGCTGACGGAAATAAGTTCAGAAAGTGTGCTGGGGTATAAATCGGGGATGGTCGAATTTGACCGGGTGCTTGGGGGAGGGTTGCTGTCCGGAAGCGCCATTTTGCTGGCGGGTGAACCGGGGATTGGGAAATCGACTTTGATTTTGCAGGCGGCTGAGGCCTATTCCCGGATGGGGCTGAACGTGCTTTATATTACCGGGGAGGAATCGGTCGGACAGTTGAAAAAGAGGGCCGATCGATTGGCAGTGAGCGGGAATAATTTATCGGTTGCCAATTTGGGGAGTTTGGAGCAAATTTTTGCGTGTATTGATGAGAATCAGAATCATATAGTCATTATTGATTCCATTCAGACGGTGTCGAGCGACTATTTTGAATCGCCCCCGGGAACTATTGGACAGATCAGAGAATCTGCCGGACGATTGATTGAAAAGGCCAAGAGAGATGGATTTTCTCTATTTTTGGTGGGGCATGTTACGAAGGAAGGTTTGGTTGCGGGACCGAAGGTACTGGAGCATATGGTCGATGCGGTGCTTTATTTTGAAGGTGACAGCCAGCATTTTTATCGCCTTCTGAGGCCGGTCAAGAATCGGTATGGTTCGACATTTGAATTGGGTGTGTTTGAGATGACGGCGGAGGGATTGCGCGAGGTGGAAAATCCATCGTCGTTTTTTCTTTCTGATTTTGGCGAAATGCAGAGATCGGGTTCGGTAGTGGCGGCATCGTGCGAAGGGAACCGACCGATATTGGTGGAGATTCAAGCGCTGGTTTCATCGGCTTCGTATGGCACGCCTCAGCGGGTAGCAGGGGGGATAGATAATAAGCGTTTGGCCCTCCTGCTGGCGATTCTGGAAAAGAAAGTGGGGATTCCGATGGGGGGTAATGATGTTTTTGTCTCAGTGGCGGGAGGTCTAAAATTAACCGAACCGGCTATCGATTTGACGCTTCTCCTGTCGATATTTTCTTCACTTCGGGATATACCGCTTGATGTAGCCACCGCCGTCGCGGGGGAAGTGGGATTATCCGGCGAAGTAAGGCCGATCGGCATGGCAGAGCAGAGAATAAATGAGGCCGCGAAACTTGGATTTAAGCGGATCCTACTTCCGGAACAAAACCTGAAGGGAATTTCATCGAAGAAGATCGAGATAGTGGGCGTCTCAACGCTGGAGAAGGCGTTAGGGGTTGCATTCTAATAGAGGATTTTATGAGCAAAGTTGAATTGAAAGCACAGACATTATTAATACCATTGCCGGCGGCGATGATATCATGTGTCGCCGAAGGGTACAAACCGAATATTATAACGATAAGCTGGATCGGAATTGTTAATTCGGAACCGCCGATGTTGTCGATCTCAATTCAGCCGAAGCGATTTTCCCACGATATCGTGAAGAAATCGGGTCAGTTTGTGGTCAACGTGACGTCCGAGGCGAATTTGAAGGCAGTCGATTTCTGCGGGAATCGTTCCGGCAGGGATTTCGATAAGTTCAAGGAGATGGGATTGACTCGGTACCAGCCAAGATTGTCAAGGCGCCTTTGATAAAGGAATGTCCGATAAATCTTGAATGCGTTACTCGCCAGTCGATGCTTCTCGGGACGCATGAGATGTTTATCGCGGAAATAGTGGCGGTTCATGTTGATGAAGAGATACTTGATGCACATGGTCGGCCTGATATCGATAAACTCCAGCCCCTGGCGTATTGTCCGGCGGCTCGTGAGTATCGTGGGAATTTGACCAAAATGCTTGGCAAATATGGGGAGGTGGCGGGGAAAAAGGGGAAATGAGGGGCAAAGACGGAGGAGATATGCTGAAGGTATATTATTGTTTGTTCTTGATTTGGTTGCCGGTAGCGGGGTGGGGGCAGATAGAGAGGACGATCGAGTTCAATGATCCTGTGATTGATGGTTATTATATGCCTGTAACTAGGTATTTTGTAGGCTCTCTCCATTTTCAATCATTGCCAAAGCCGCTAGAGATATGCAGGGTGGAATATAGATTGAAGATACCCAAGGAACGTCCCGGTAACTCGGCCAAAGAATGGGAAATCAAATTTGACTGTAGAGGTGATGAAGCCCGGCTCCTGAGCGATACTTTGATCCATTGGCTTGGGCCGCATAAAGCCGGGGATAGCCTAATTGGAATCATTGAATTTATTCCACTTAAATCAGGGACTTGTGGCATTTCATTTGGATATAACGGGCCTGGATGGCATTTTTTTGAAAGAGAAAAATATGGGATATGTTTCCGCTGGTGTTTGAACCCTGATGGAGAACTACTCTATCTTGGCAAAATAGGTGCGCAGCCTGATGGGTGCTTAAGCGTAAGATCAACATTTTTCCACGGGGATTCAATAGTGATCTGTGACGATGGAGATTACACGAGTGACGATTTGTTCGAATATAGAATTCTTGTGGAGCCTCGGCCGAAAATTGGCGATACCAGTAACATTCATTTTTTGCTGAAAGCTCGTCAGGACGTGCCGGAAGGATGTGATCTAAGAATTTACGTTGGAAGCATGGAAATAATAAATCAGCCTAAGAAATTGAACTTTCCAATTCACAAAGGAGAGACGATTGAATACAAATTTAGGGTGATTGCTCTCCCATTTAGGAATGGTCACGGTATTACGTTAGGAACTATGTGTGGTCCCATTATAAAAGGGGAGCACAAATATTCACAGGTGACTAGGTGCTCATTCATATTCAATAATGATAGTACGCTCAAGTATGTTAATTATAGCGGCTCTAATTACGACCCTTATTACATAGATAGCCTGAAAAATGATTTGCTCCCTAATGCGTTTCCTCGAGCAACTGTAGGCGATATAAAGCACATTGAAATTCAGGGAGATTCGGTCAAGATATATTGAATACAATTGTTTGGTATATGGAATATTAGAAGATTGCGGGAGCCGCGGGGAAGAGGCGAGATATTTCAGGGCAGGCGCGAGACCTGCCCCTACAAAGTTATTTGTCCTTCTATGGGGAAATTGAGATAGATGATTAATGGATTTGGGTTTGAGCTGAAGAAGAAAGATGGGGGGGCGAGGGTGGGCGAATGCTCTACGAGGCATGGGGTATTCAACACGCCGGCGTTTATGCCGGTGGGGACGTCGGGCGCGGTGAAGGCGATGACGGCGGGGGACCTCGAAGAATGCGGGGCGGAGATAATGCTGGGGAATACTTATCATCTCTATTTGCGGCCGGGGGAGAAGCTGATTAAGGGCAAGGGAGGACTGGCGAAATTCATATCGTGGAATAAACCGACTATAACTGATTCCGGGGGATTCCAGATATTTTCCATGCAGGATTTGTCGAAAGTCGATGATGAAGGGGTGACATTTCGATCGCATCATGACGGCTCGCTGCATCGTTTTAATCCCGAAAAGGTGATTGAAATTGAAAGGGATATAGGGGCGGATATAATAATGTCGTTCGATCAATGTGTTTCTTATCCAGCAGATAAACAGACTGTTGCGGATGGCGTGCGCCGCACCCACGATTGGGCGCAAAGGGGATTAAATCATTTTAACAATCTTGAGCGATCCGATCCTACCGGAGCGGCATTATTCGGGATTGTGCAGGGTTCGGTATTCAGAGAGCTTCGGAAGGTTTCTGCAGATCAGATAGTCGGGCTTGGATTCCCGGGGAATGCGATCGGCGGATTGGCAGTGGGAGAAACAAAGGCGGAGATGGAAGAGACGCTTGCGTATACCATAGAGTTTCTGCCTGATGACAAGCCTCGATATATGATGGGGGTGGGATATCCCGAGGATATTCTGATGGCGGTATCATACGGAGTCGACATGTTTGATTGTGTCCTGCCTACCCGGAATGCGCGCACCGGCATGGTTTTCACATCAGCCGGACCGCTTGTATTTAGAAATGCCGGCTGCATAGATGACAGCAGGCCGCTTGATCCGGAATGCGACTGCAAAGTCTGCCGGAGGTATAGCCGGTCATATATTCGGCATTTGTATAACCAGCGGGAAATTACGGCATTGATTCTGGCGACATATCATTCGACTTATTTCTATCAGAATCTAATGAGAAGAATCAGGGATTCAATTGCTTCGGGTGGTTTTGAGATGTTCAGGAGGAATTTTCTCGCCAGATACTCAAGGGGAGAAAATGTAACCGAGAGTGAATCTTAGAGCCGATAGTTTGCCGTCTTTATATATAATAATTTTGTGATTGTCGGGAGAATATCCCCAAAACATGAAATTGGGTCTTGATTCCTGATACCCGAATTCGAAATTATAGTGCTCTCTAAATCTGAATCCCATGATTACCCTGTAACCGTATTTATTCTCGATATTGGTCTTATAAATGGAACTCTGAGAGAAAAGGGAGTCGCTCAGCTGCTTTGTCAATTGGAAATGATTTAAGGAATAAACCAATCCTCCGCCAAAATAGGCGGTCAATTCCTTAGTACCGCGGTATAAGAAAGTTTCGGCGCAGAAATCGAAAGCATCATTTTTTCCTTCCGGGAGGCGGAAGTTCTTCACCTCGCAGGAACTGTAGTTAACGGACCCTCGGATAATTATGGGATGGAAAAGGAGATATTCAAATTTCGCACCGACTTCAGGCCCATACCCCACCATATCATTGGCCGGTCGATATCCAACTGTAAAGTGAATGTTGGTCAGGGCGAGCGTGTCCTGTTTGACTGGGTTTTTGGAGACAATGGGGTTAAGTAAAATCAGAGCCAGCAATATTTCCTGCATCATGGTTCCTTCGAGTTCTCAGGGCCTAAATTAATCAATTTATAGACGAAAATCTATATTGATTTGTTCTGCCAATTCCTGCTAATTAAGTGACGAATATGTTTATCAGTGTGATATTCAAAGACAGGTTCAGCAGATTCCTACTCCTGCTCAATCTGCTACTGATCTCGGCGCCTATTCTGAGTGAGGATGTATACCGTCCGGCGAC
Organism: uncultured candidate division Zixibacteria bacterium; assembly: GCA_963813655.1. Taxonomy (GTDB): domain Bacteria; phylum Zixibacteria; class MSB-5A5; order GN15; family PGXB01; genus CAWEZN01. Next base: position 85,614 of record CAWEZN010000009.1, read on the forward strand.
AGACCCGATGATCGCGTTCTATCTGAATAAGGTCGATTCAGTTTTTAATAATTATTACATATTTAATCGGCCGGAGGAATCGGTATTCAAAGTCAGGTGCATTTACTTAGTGACCAATTATCGCGGCAAGTCAGAAGTGAGGGATACGGCTGTGTATGGAATGAATTGCAGGGATGGAAAATTTGATTTGAATCGAATAATAGATTCATCGTCAATTAAAGATAATCCGCCCCCAACCGCGCCCATAATAGAGAAGCCATGGGAGGGGGATTTCCAATTCTATATTTTCCCCAATGATACCGGAGCAGGCGACCTGGCGATAGGTTTTGTTTTCCCATATGGCGAAAAGGGCGATAAACCAACCGGACTTTTTACCCTCGACAGAGAAAGTTATAATATCAAAAGCCTCGTGCTTAGCTATATTCAGCGGACTGGATTCGAAAGTTATTCCGAGTCATATGCCTTCTATCAGGCAGACACGCTTATTCGCCTCAAGAGCCTTGAAATAAACAGTTCACGCGCCGGCTTTATCGGGGCCAAATATGTGAAGCATCGATTCGAATTTTATGATTACGGAATCCGATAGGCACGGATAGGGGGCAGGCTGATAAGGATATTTTTTGTTGCCCCGGTTTCGACGTTAATCTATAATGAAAGAAATGAAGCAAAACGCTAAAGTATCTGAATCGGGTATTGATCCATTGCGTCTGCCGATTCATATCGCGATTATCATGGACGGTAACGGTCGATGGGCGAAGAAAAGGAATCTTCCTCGCACGGCAGGCCATGAGGCGGGAGTCGAGGCAGTGCGAAAGATTGTCAGGGCAGGGGGCGAACTGGGGATCAAGTTTTTGACATTGTATACATTTTCACTGGAAAATTGGAAGCGACCACGTGAGGAAGTGACGGCTATTATGCGACTTCTTTCGCAGACTACCCGCAAGGAAATCGATGAGCTGAACCGGAATAATGTGCGGTTAATCACGACGGGTCGGATTGACGGTTTGTCATTTTCCCGAAGACAGGCATTAAAGTTGGCGGTGGAGAAGACTCGAAATAATACCGGATTGGTACTGAACCTGGCCTTGAATTACGGGGGAAGGGCGGAAATTATCGACGCCGTGAGGGGGATAGCATCGTCGGTTCGGGCCGGACATATAAAGCCGGGGGAGATCGATGAATCATTGTTCTCCAATTATCTCTATACGGCAGGAATCCCTGACCCCGATCTTCTTATCAGAACGTCGGGCGAAATGAGAATATCCAATTTTCTGCTATGGCAGACCAGCTATACTGAGCTGTTTGTGACTGATGTCCTATGGCCGGATTTTGACAGGGATGATTTGATTAACGCGATTATAGAATACCAGAAACGAGAACGTCGATTCGGGAAGGTTTAATAGATTTTGAGCAGGAATCTTATTACTCGAATAATAGTGGCGGCGATATTTGCACCATTAGTAATCCTGATATCATATTGGGGAGGATATTGGCTGGCTGGAATGCTGCTGCTGTTTGTGATCATTGGGGGAGTCGAATTTCTTGTCAACGGCAATATCAAGGTCAATATGTTTTCATTCTGGATTACGATATGTTTTATCGCGGGAACAGCGGCGCTATCAATATTTGGATCCTCTCAATGGGGATATATGGCATTCATTGTATTTTTTGTGATCATGGGAATAATCCTTTCGTTCTGCAAGATGCCGCCGCAGGTTCTTTTTATGCGGTACAGCAGTTTGGTATGGGGGACGGCTTATCTGGGGTTATTGTATCCTTTTGTTTTTTATATCAGGCAGGAATTTCCGATATCGGGAGGCGACTGGCTATTCTTCCTGTTTGGCACTATCTGGATTACCGATACTCTGGCGATGTGGGTGGGAAAGGTGATAGGTTCGAGGAAACTTGCGCCGCATGTATCACCGGGCAAGACGGTTGAGGGATTTATTGGGGGGATTTTCGGTGGAATCGTGACGGCGGTGATTATTGGCTATTGGAGGTTATCGGGAGTCATGCTTCCTGTTTTAATAGTCGCAGGTTTATTCATTTCCCTGATTGGGCAAATGGGAGATCTTGTGGAATCAATCTGGAAAAGGGCGGTTGGTATAAAGGATTCTTCAGCCATCGTGCCGGGCCACGGGGGAATTCTCGACCGGTTTGATTCGCTTTTATTCTCGGCGCCTCTTCTTTATTGGTTTTTGAAATTCATAGTCTATCGATAGCCATGGCGTATTCGGTGAAAATGGTTGATCTCATTTTCGCCGCGCGGCCTATGCTTCTATTGCCGGTATGGTCGATATTTCTTGTAACTTATCATTTTCTGAATCCGACGGCGGATTTTGACAGCAGGGCCTTTGCGACGCTGACCGGTATAAGCCTGATTATGGCGGGAAGCCACTATATAAATCAGATCTATGATTTTAGCTCTGACCTGATAAATCAAAAGGTCGGCTTTTTGCAAAGCGGTCTGCTTACCAAGAGCGAAATAGTAGCCGCTTATCTTTCGACGAGTCTGATTGGACTGGTTATTGCCATGCTTCTAAGTCCAAAATTATTGGCAATTGCAATTATAATAGCATTAATGGGATACTTTTACTCAGCCCCTCCGATGCGGTTGAAAGATCGTCCGTTATGGGGACTTCTGGCGAACGGAGCCGGATATGGTATTATTCTGCCCTTAACGGTACCGTTCGCCGCCAATTTTAGCTATAAATCTGTGGCGGCGCTGATGCTGTATTTCTTTACGACAGTCTCGGCAATATATTTATTGACAATAATAATTGATCGAGAGGGGGATAATTATCTCAGGGAAAAATACTCTGGCGACGCACTATTCGGACAGGAGACTTATTATTCTGGCGGGACTGTTGACATCGGCGGCTTCAATTGCAGCAGGTTTTATGCATCAGATTCCGCTGTTAATTTTAAGCATTCTTTTTTTAATATTTCTTGCAGTCATTCTCGCGTCACCACAAAGGTCAAATCTGCTTATGGGCAGTAAAATTCCAATACTGCTATTATCGCTTCTGGCGGGATATTACTTCCCTGAATATCTGGTCTTTATGCTTGTCCTAATCGCTTGCTGTCGATTATATTATAAGAAAAGATTCGGCCTAATTTATCCGAGGTTAAGATAGGTCGGCATAAATATATGTCTGTAAAATCATCCAATGCAGAAATTGCTGAGCGGGCCCTTTTCAGGCTCTTGCGGAAAGGCAAACTTATATTAGGATTGTCAGTTGCTTATATTGATCGCTAATTTTTGGGGATGCACCCCATATCCGAGATATCGAAGCGGTGGACCCCTCGAACAGGAGGAAGCCAGGCCGTCGGTTCAGGAAGAGATTAGCGGAGAACAAGCATCACTCGGGACGGAAAGGCTTCTGGAGCTGGGGCGAATTATTCAAAGTTATTTGGGAACTCCGTATAAAGGGATGGGAGAATCCGGAGCAGGGATGGATTGCAGTAAATTTACGGAGGAAGTATTCTACAGGTTTGGGGGTATGGAGCTTCCGCGCACAGCCGCAGAGCAATTTGAATTAGGAGCGGAAGTTCCGAAGGGTAGGATGAGTTACGGAGATTTGGTCTTTTTCAGCGGTGATGGCGATAGTATTTCGCATGTCGGGATTTATATCGGATATGGGGAATTTATTCATTCTACGAATACTTCGGGCGTGATTATTTCGAGTTTGGATGACAAGTATTGGAAATCTCGCTTTGCCGGGGCCAGAAACATACTGCCATAGGGAGAATCTATTATTGATCAGGGGTGCATGATTTTACGTAATCAATTTGTATGATACATGAGAGATTAGACACGAAGCTGCAGAATCTTCCGTCGTCACCGGGGGTATATCTTTTCAGGAATGGCGAGGGAAAGATAATATATATCGGGAAGGCGAGGAGTCTTCGGAACCGGGTGCGTAGTTATTTCCAGTCGCCGCAGAGGCATGATGCAAAAACCGCCCGTTTGGTGGATCAAATAAAGGATTTTGACCTGATGGTTACCGACAATGAGTTGGAGGCGCTAATTCTCGAAGCCAATCTGGTCAAGGAGCATAAGCCGCGGTATAATATTGACCTTAAGGACGATAAGCATTATCCATATATACGAGTGACTGTGAATGAAGCATTCCCCAGAGTGTTGATCGTTCGCAGGCTGTCAAAAGACGGCGCCCGATATTTCGGTCCGTACACGAGCGCGAAATCGATGCGGAGAACGCTCAAATTTCTGACCAATCTTTTCAAGATTCGCACCTGTAATCTTGTCATACCGCACCCGAGCGGGAAGATTCAAAAGGTTTGCCTTGATTATCATATAGGCCGATGCGGGGGGCCATGCGAAGGATTTCAAATCGAAAAGGATTATCGCGAATCAGTTGATTCGGTCTTACTTTTCCTGTCCGGAAGGAATGAGACTCTGACGGCACGGCTGCGAAAGAAGATGGAGGATCTTTCGGAGAAGATGCAATATGAGGAGGCCGCGCAAGTACGCGATCAGATAGAGGCGATGGAATCGGTTAATCAACGGCAGAAGGTCGATGCCGGCAAATTGGTGAATCGTGATATTGTGGCTTTTGCCAGAGAGTCGAGAGATACGGTAGTGGTTGTTCTTCAGATACGGGAAGGGGTGCTGATCGGGCGGCAGGATTTTCAATTGAGCTCGGAACCGGAACTGTCGGACGAGGAGGTTCTTCGTGAGTACGTGCAGCAGTACTATAATAATCAACCGAATCTGCCGGATGAGATATATCTTCCGCTTGGATTGGAGGATGAGACGCTAATCTCCAGATGGCTATCGAAGGCAAGAGGGAGGAAGGTGCAAATATTCACGCCTCAAAAAGGAGAAAAGCTTAGACTGGTTGACATGGCCGCAGCCAATGCGAAGTTGCTGCTGGATGAGTTGTTGATTCAGAAGAAGGGATATAAGGAACGGACAATTCATGCGGTGCAATCGCTAAAGTCAGAGCTTCATCTGGAGAAGCTTCCACGGACAGTGGCGTGTGTTGATATTTCGAATACGGGAGAGACGGATGCGGTCGGATCGCTGGTCTATTTTGAGAACGGCAAGCCAAAGAAATCGCAGTATCGGCATTTCAGGATAAAACAGGTAGCGGGGCAAGATGATTTTGCCATGATGAGGGAAGTAGTGGGGAGATATTTCTTTCGTATCAAGGAAGAAAAGGGCAGTCCTCCGGACCTCCTGGTGGTGGATGGTGGAAAAGGGCAATTGTCGTCAGTTCTCTCGGAGTTAAAATCGCTGGGGTTTGAAAAGCAAAATATAATAGGGCTCGCAAAAAAGTTTGAAGAAATCTATTTGCCCAATCATAGCGAGCCGTTGAGCCTTCCAAAGGTATCGTCAGGTCTTAGTTTGCTCAAGAGAGTTCGTGATGAGGCCCACCGGTTTGCGGTTGAATATAATCGCAAGGTCAGGGGGAAAAGGACGATTCAATCATCTCTGGATAAAATGGAAGGAATCGGTGTCAAGAGGAGGGAGTTGCTTCTAAAGCATTTCGGATCGGTTAAGAGGTTAAAAGAGGCCTCACTGGAGGACTTATTGACGCTTAAGGGGATTCCCAAGAATGTAGCTCAGAGGATCTATCAAGCCTATCATTAATATTGACCTGTAATCCAAGGAAAGGTGATCGGGTAGAACCATTTTTTCCGATTGCAATTTGGTTCTGATAGATTAATTTATCGCTATGCATTTTCAGGACGAAAAAATTTACACCGTAACCGCCCTCACGCGATTGATCAAATATACTTTGGAAGAATCATTTCCTTCAACCTGGGTCGAGGGAGAGATTTCGAATTATATTCACCATTCGTCGGGACATCGCTATCTGTCTTTGAAAGATGAAAATGCCAGTATCAAGCTAACGATATGGCGTTCGGTCGGTCAGGGATTGAAATTCGAGCCTGAGGATGGGATGAAAATCCGGGCGTTCGGCGATGTAACAGTCTACGAAAAGGGTGGAAATTACCAGCTGAATGTAAAAAGGTTGGTGCCAGTCGGGGTCGGGGAGTTGGAGATAGCTTTCCGACAGCTTTTTGAGAAATTATCAAAAGAAGGGCTGTTTGATCCATCACGGAAAAAGCCGATTCCGCCATATCCTATGAGAGTTGGCATTGTCACTTCTCCGACGGGAGCGGCAATTCGTGATATAATGCATATCGCCCGCAGAAGAAATGATATTATCCAGTTAATTTTATATCCAGCGCAAGTACAGGGGAAAGGTGCGGAATTATCGATTGTTTCCGGCATAGATTATTTCAACCGGAGAAGTGACATTGATGTAATCATAGTCGGAAGGGGGGGCGGGTCTCTGGAGGATTTATGGGCATTTAATGAGGAGGTTCTTGTCAGGGCGGTGGCGGATTCCCGTTTGCCGATCGTAACAGGTATCGGGCACGAAATAGATACAACACTATGCGACCTGGCGGCCGACTTACGGGCGCCTACCCCATCAGCGGCGGCGGAGCTGGTTGTCTGGGATAAGAAGAGTGCTATTGATGCGCTGCGCGAATATTTTGAGAGACTTGGCTTGGGGCTATCAACTTTGATTGAGAATAAGACGGAAAAACTGAGCCAACTTCTTAGCCGGCCGGTTTTGAAGCGTCCTGAAAATATCGTGAGAGAGCGGGAGCAGTATCTCGATAATCTGGAAAAGCGCTTGATGACAAGGGGAAAAATCCTATTTGATAAACAGAAAAATGCATTATCTTTGACGCTATCCCGGTTGGAGGCGCTTTCACCGCTGGCGATATTGAAACGAGGGTATGCGGTGATTAAAAGTCTCCCCGGTGGAATTGCGGTTAAGTCGGTCTCAGTATTGAGAAAAGACGATTTGGTGGAGTCGTTACTGAGCGACGGCGCTTTTGTGGCAAGAGTGGAAGAAATAAATCCCGGAGAGAATCTGCGATGACTCCCAAAAAGAATTTTAAGGATTTCGAATCGGCTCTAGCCCGGCTTGACCAGATCACCGACAGGCTAGAGTCGGGTGAGGCATCGCTTGAAGAATCAATCTCACTTTATACCGAGGGGATGGAAATCGCGGCATATTGCACCAAGACGCTATCTGAAGCGGAAAAGAAGATTACTATCTTGAAGGAATTGAATGGCAGGCTTGAGGAAGCTCCTTTTGATGTAAATAAGGACAGCGGAGGCGAGTAGCATGGCCATTTCGGTCGATACAGGGTTTGCATATATAGAGCGGAAACGGCAACAGGTCGACCTGCTACTTGATCAATATTTGCCTGCGGAGAGTGTTTACCCTTCGGCGCTTCATAAAGCAATGCGATATTCGGTGCTGGCAGGGGGAAAGCGTCTGCGTCCAATATTAACCATGGCCAGCTACGAGGCATTCGGCGGAGATGACGAGAAGATTATCAATCCTGCCGCGTGCGCGCTTGAGTATGTTCATACTTATTCATTGATTCACGACGACCTTCCCTGCATGGATGATGATGATCTTCGGCGTGGAATGCCGACCCTTCATAAGAAATTCGGTGAGGCGATAGCGGTGCTGGCAGGGGATGCACTTCACGATCTTGCCTTCAGGCTGCTGGCGCAATCCGGATCGGCAGAAGCGGTGAAGGAATTGGCTGATGCCATTGGCACCCATGGGATGCTGGGTGGGCAGATGGCTGATGTGGAGGCGGAAGGGAAGAATGTGAATCTGGAACAGGTTATTTTCATTCATTCCCATAAGACGGGGGCTTTGATTAGAGCTTCAGTTAGAATCGGGGCTATTCTTGCAGGGCTTGAGGGGGACAGGTTGAGGAAATTATCTCAATATGGAGAAAAGATCGGGCTGGCATTTCAGATAATCGACGATATACTTGACGTTGAAGGTGATCAGAAAAAATTGGGCAAGGAAGTAGGTTCCGATTGTAGAAACAATAAGGCTACGTATCCGGGAACGGCCGGAATGGAGCAAGCGCACCGGGATGCCGATGCGCTGATTGATGAAGCTATTGCGATAAGTGAAAGTCTTAGTTTGAAGGATAATCATTTCAAGTCTATAGCACTTTATGTTGGCCAGAGGGAATGCTGAATAAATGAGCCTATTGGATAAAATAAATCTGTCATCAGACCTGAAGACACTGACTGAGGAGCAACTCAAAGAGCTGGCTCAGGAGATCCGTCAGGAAATAATTTCGATAGTGGCACAGACAGGCGGACATCTATCATCGAATTTGGGCGCGGTTGAATTGACGCTGGCTCTTCATTATTGTTTCAATATTCCGACCGACAAGGTGGTCTGGGATGTCGGACATCAATGCTACGCGCACAAAATGCTGACTGGGCGCAGAGAGTTGATAAAGGAGCTTCGGCAATTTGGCGGTATAGCCGGTTTCCCAAAGAGGGAGGAATCGGAAGCAGATCCATTTGGCACCGGTCATGCATCGACAGCAATTTCCGCGGCATTGGGTCTGGCGACGGCGCGGGACGCGCAGGGATTGAATCATAAAGTCATCGCAGTGGTCGGGGATGGTGCATTGACCGGTGGACTGGCATATGAAGGATTAAACAATGCCGGCGCGTCAAAAAAGAATCTGCTGGTTATTTTGAACGACAATAAAATGTCGATTTCCAAAAATGTCGGGGCGATCTCAAAATATCTGACCAATATCATGGCTGATCAGCGATTTAATAAAATCAGAAATGAAGTATGGGAACTGACAGGCCGTTTCAAACGTCGGGACAAAATTCGAGCCATGGTATCCGATATCGAGGATTCCATAAAAGGATTATTCGTTCCGGGATTTCTGTTCGATAAATTGGGATTCCGGTATTTTGGGCCGATTGACGGGCATAATCTTCCGCTACTCATAAAGACAATCAATCAAATCAAGGATATTGCAGGTCCGAAAATGCTTCATATCGCCACGGTCAAAGGGAAAGGGTATGCCCCGGCCGAGGCGGATGCGATGAAGTTTCATGGAGTGGGGTCTTTTGACAAAATTACGGGAGTGGCTCATCATACACCCGGTCTGCCGTCGTACACATCGATATTCGGCGAGACTATGATAGAGCTGGCGGAGAAGGATAAGACGATTATAGCGGTAACGGCGGCAATGACCGCCGGGACCGGTTTGGCCAAATTCGCGGACAAATTCCCCGACCAGTTTTATGATGTCGGCATCGCCGAAGGGCACGCGTCATGTTTTGCGGCTGGGCTGGCAGCGGGAGGAGCCAAACCGTTTGTCGCCATATACTCGACTTTCCTGCAGAGGGCCTATGACCAGATAATTCATGATATCGCACTGCAGAAGCTTCCGGTGATGTTTTGTATCGACCGCGCCGGACTGGTGGGGGAGGATGGTCCGACGCATCATGGCTGTTTTGATTTGTCATACCTGTCGGCGATTCCCAATATTTCCATTCTGGCGCCGAAAGACGGAGATGAATTCCGATCGATGCTGTATCTTCTGGCGGAACGAGAGCATGAGGGGCCGTGCGCGATAAGGTATCCCCGCGCGGCAATTCCCAACCCGATGAGCAATGTTATCGAAAAGATCGAGTGGGGTAAATGGGAAAAGATACGCGAGGGCGGCGATGTTCTGGTGATCGCCACCGGGGCAATGGTCGAAGCGGCTTTGCGGGCGTATGATATTCTCAGAGACGAAAAAGAACTGACGGTTGTCAATGCAAGATTCGTCAAGCCGCTGGACACCGAGTTCCTCGACGGATGCACTGAGGCATATAAAAATATTATTGTCATGGAAGAGAATAGTGTCGCGGGGGGATTGGGTCAGGCGGTGAGCAGTTATTTGGGCTCCATTGGGTACAAAGGGAGATTCCAGTCGTTTGCCATCCCGGATAGATTTATCGAGCAGGGGGAGAGAGAACTGCTTCTAAATGAAATCGGGTTGAATGCTGACGCTCTGGTCGATTATATTCGATGGCTGAACGGCGCCCGGAGAACATTCCTGCAGATATTGACCTTCAGAAGACCGGAGATGCGCAAACCGGCGATGATTGAAGCTATCAATGGCACCAATGGAAAGCCTTATATAAAATAATATGCGTTTCGGAATAATCGCCAATTTTCAACGTCCCGATGCCGCCGATACGGTTGTCACCGCGGTCAAGTGGTGCCAGAAACATAATCATGAAGTCTATCTTTGTGATGATATTATCTCATTAGTGAAGCTTGACGTTCGCTCCTGCCCACGGAACGAACTCTGGAAGTATGCGGATGTAGTAATATCGATGGGGGGAGACGGTACAATTTCTGGCGTCGGTACAGGGCACTGGCGGGACATTCGAGGCCGATCGTGGGAATCAATCTCGGTTCGCTCGGTTTCCTGACTCAATTGACGGCGGACGAGATGGAGAGCGCACTCACCCGGGTTGCGGAAAATGATTACAATATTGAGGAGAGGCTGGTTCTGAAGACGGAAGTACTGAATGATTCCCCTCTGGAATATCCATTCGCCTTAAATGATGTCGTGGTGGATAAAGGGAATGTCAGCCGGGTGATAAATTTAAGTCTTTATGCCAATGATGAATATATTTGTTCATATACAGCCGACGGAATAGTGATTTCGACGCCGACAGGTTCGACGGCTTATTCCCTCGCGGTGGGAGGGCCGATTCTCGATCCGACCATGCAGGCGTTTATAGTGTCGCCGATCTCACCGTTTTCGCTGGCGACAAGGCCTATTATTTTCCCTCCGGACAGCGTGCTGGAAATCAAAGTCCGATCGGAACACGGGAATGCGATGTTGACTATCGACGGGCAAGTGGCCACACAGTTCCGCCCGATAGGATCAATCAAAGTTTCGCGGGCCGATCATATTGCAAAGTTGATTAGATTCGAAGAAAATTCGTTTTATGATATTCTGAGAAAGAAGCTCCACTGGGGGAAACTGCCGGTGGTGGATTACCGGAAAGTGGAATTCAAGGAATAATTTGACGTTCAGACGGATTTCATAAGCCTGCGGCGGACATGACATGACGGAACATTTATGATGGGAATGGAGATTGCTCTGCCGCGCCCAGAAGGCGATAAATCCAGCCTGAGTAAGAAGAAAAATCAGCAATAGATATAGGGGCTTGCATTGTCGTTCGGCGTTTTCGGCTTTCTTCTTTCTGATTAAAATAATTGTGATGATGGCAAAGATGGCTGTCAGGATAATGATCGGGATTGATTCAAAAAAGACTCCGTACATAGCCCAATTCTCGGTGTTGGCTCCCTGACTCCAGGCATAGGCGATGAAGCAGGCAGAGGATACGGAAGCGAGCCACCAGAAGATGGTGAGGATCTTGATAAACTTTGCATTGGAATTCTTAATAGCCTTGAACAGGAGTATGGCGGAGATTAGAATAAATAGTATGAATAGCATTATTGGCTCCTTTTGAGATATAGTATTATTGTATCGGCAGAGGGAGGGAAAATGCGTAACAATCCTGATGCCGGTTTGCGCAAGATTATATTTTCTGCTTGACCGATTGCCTCATTATATATATAATCATTTCCGCCTGCGGGAGTAACTCAGTTGGCTAGAGTCACAGCCTTCCAAGCTGTTGGTCGCGGGTTCGAGCCCCGTCTCCCGCTTTTCTTATGCCGGCGATGAAAAAATCAAAAAAAATCGGATAGAAATTATATTTTTTTGAGGAAATTTTAGGAATTTTGGTGGATTTATTCAAGTTGTGGCGTAAGTGGGTGAACTATATTAAGTTGCGATAGGGGCGTAGAGGGGGAATGGAGCCGCTCAGTTGGTGGCATATTTTGTGGAAAATTGGGGGGTTAAAGGAAATAATTCTTGACAGGCATATTGCGGGATATATATTTAGGGCTCGCCTTTTGGCGAGGTACGCCTATTTTTGGGTTTGTAAAGATCAGGCCCAAGTAGCTCAGTTGGTAGAGCACGTCCTTGGTAAGGACGAGGTCACCAGTTCGATCCTGGTCTTGGGCTGTTAAAACTGTTGGCGGAGGTTACAGTCGCGTATGGCGAAGGAGAAATTTGTCAGGAACAAGCCGCACGTGAATGTCGGTACGATTGGTCATGTGGATCATGGGAAGACGACATTGACAGCGGCGATGACGATGGTACTTGAGTCGTCGGGGATTGTCGAGTGTACGCACCTTTGATTCGATAGATAACGCACCCGAGGAGCGTGAGCGCGGCATCACGATCGCGACGGCGCATGTGGAGTATGAAACGGAGAAGCGTCATTATGCCCACGTCGATTGTCCCGGTCACGCCGATTATGTGAAGAACATGATCACGGGGGCGGCTCAGATGGACGGAGCGGTGCTGGTGGTTTCGGCGGCGGACGGTCCGATGCCTCAGACGCGGGAGCATATATTATTGGCTCGTCAGGTAGGCGTTCCTTACATAATTGTATACATGAATAAAGTGGATATGGTTGATGATCCGGAGTTGCTGGATTTAGTGGAGTTGGAAGTTCGGGATTTGCTGACGAAGTATCAGTTTCCCGGGGATGAGGTACCAGTGATTCGCGGGAGCGCTTTGCAGGCGATGGTAGCGGGAGCGAATACGGATGTTAAGGATGATCCGTCGTTCAAATCGATATTCGAGTTACTGAAGGCGTTGGATGATTATATACCGGAGCCGAAGCGCGACATCGACAAGCCGTTCTTGATGCCGGTGGAAGATGTTTTTTCGATCACGGGTCGCGGGACGGTCGGGACGGGTCGAGTGGAACGCGGTCAGGTGAAGATAGGCGATGAAGTAGAGATCGTGGGGATACGTGACACGCGGAAATCGGTCTGCACCGGGGTCGAGATGTTTCGTAAGCTGATGGACGCCGGTCAGGCGGGAGACAATATCGGGGTCTTGCTTCGCGGGGTCGACAAGGAGGATTTGGAGCGCGGGATGGTGTTGGCGAAACCGGGTTCGATCACGCCGCATACGAAGTTCAAAGCCGAGGTATATGTATTGAGTAAAGAAGAAGGGGGTCGTCATACGCCGTTTTTCAACGGCTATCGTCCGCAGTTTTATTTTCGGACGACGGATGTGACGGGCATAATCACGATGATGCCCGGGGTGGAGATGGTGATGCCCGGTGATAACACGCAGATGGAAGTGGAGTTGATCACGCCGATCGCGATGGAGAAGGAATTGCGTTTTGCGATACGGGAAGGCGGCCGAACGGTCGGCGCCGGTGTTATCGGTGAAATATACAAGTAATTAATCGAATTGAAAGATAGAGAACGATGCCAAGAGATCAGATCGCATTAGCGTGTAATGATTGCAAGAGACGCAATTATAATACGAAGAAAAACAAGAGACTTCACCCGGAGCGGGTGGAATATAAGAAGTACTGCCCCTTTTGCAACAAGCATACGGTGCACAAGGAGACCAGGTAAGGCTTGAAAGTTGAGACAGGCCAGTAGCTCCAACGGCTAGAGCGCCGGTCTCCAAAACCGGATGTTGGGGGTTCGAATCCCTCCTGGCCTGCCAGATGTACCAAAAAGGAAAAAGATGTTCGGCAAATTTGTAAAATTTCTCAAAGAGGTCAGGGCCGAGTTGACCAAGGTCACCTGGCCTACCAGACGGGAACTGATCGGTTCCACCATAGTTACAATCGTGGTTACCGTGATGGTTTCGGTTTTCATCGGAATTGTCGACCGGCTACTGACGCTGGCGACCAAGACTATTTTTGGATGAGGGACGAAGTAATGGCGTTACGCTGGTATGTAGTACATACTTATTCAGGGCATGAGCAGAAGGCCAAGAAATATCTGGAATCGGCCATCTCAACCAACGGTCTGGAAACCAGGTTTGGACGGATTCTTATCCCGACAGAACAGGTCACGGAAATGCGTCAGGGGAAGCGTTCCACATCGACAAAGAAATTTCTTCCCAGTTATATACTGGTGGAAATGGAACTCGATCGGGATACTCAGAATATCGTCGTCACAACGCCCAGTATTACAAATTTCGTGGGGGCGGCAGGGAAACCCCATCCGCTAAAGGAAGATGAGGTAGAGAGAATTATCGGCCAGATCGACCGATCCCGCACCGCCGAGGTTTCCGATGTGCCATATCAGGCGGGGGATCCGGTGAAAGTGATCGATGGTCCATTTGCCGATTTTTCGGGATTTGTAAGTGAAGTCAATCTGGAACGGAAAAAGATAAAGGTGATGGTATCGATTTTCGGTCGCCCGACTCCGGTTGAGCTTGATTTTTTGCAGATAGAACCGGTCAAACAGAAATCCTAATGGGAAATAGATTTTATTTGGAGATAGATTAAATTGGCTAAGAAAGTACAGACAACGATTAAACTTCAGATTCCAGCGGGAAGCGCCAATCCTGCTCCTCCGGTGGGCCCGGCTCTCGGTCAGCATGGCGTGAATATAATGGAATTCTGCAAGGCTTTTAACGCGCAAACACAGCACCTGGGCGGGATTACTACTCCGGTCGTGATAACAGTCTATGTCGACAAATCATTTACCTTTGTCACCAAGACTCCTCCGGCGTCGGTACTGCTAACCAAGGCGGCCGGTCTGCAGAAGGGTTCGGGAGAGCCGAATCGCAACAAGGTCGGCAAGGTTACCAGCCAGCAGGTTCGTGAAATTGCGCAATTGAAAATGGTCGATCTCAATGCGGCCTCACTCGAGACCGCCATGTCGATGGTAGCCGGAACGGCTCGATCGATGGGGATTGAAGTAGAAGGGTAATCAACAATTCGTTTGCACCTGATACATTCACTGAAGTGTATACAGGGAGAATAGGAGTATATGAAACATTCAAAACGATACCGGTCTTATTTCGAGAAGGTTGACCGTACGAAATACTATCTTCTCGACGAGGCGGTGAAGATTATCAGGGGAAATGTCGCCTGTAAATTCGATGAATCGATCGAGGTAGCGGCGCGTCTGGGGGTCGACCCCAAGCATGCCGACCAGATGGTTCGCGGGACGGTTGCTCTGCCTCATGGCACCGGGAAAAAAGTACGGGTTCTGGCGTTTGCGGTTGGGGAGAAAGACGCCGAAGCGAAAGCGGCCGGAGCCGATTATGTGGGTTCGGATGACCTTGTTGAAAAGATACAGGGGGGCTGGCTTGATTTTGATGTGGCGGTAGCCACTCCCGACATGATGAAGGTGATCGGCCGGCTGGGCAAGATATTAGGTACCCGGGGATTGATGCCGAATCCGAAATCGGGGACGGTCACGATGGATATCGGGAAAACAGTGAAGGAATTAAAGGCGGGCAGAATAGAATATCGAGTCGATCGTCAGTCCAATATTGCAGTGCCAGTCGGGAAGGTTTCATTTTCCGAGGATATGATTGTCGAGAATGTCAAGACTTTCGTTGACGCCCTGCTGAAAGCCAAACCGGCGTCGGCGAAGGGACAATATCTCAAGAGCCTGTCAATATGCTCCACTATGGGCGTAGGGATAAAACTGGACTATCAGTCCCTGATGTCAGAATTGAAGAAATAAAGGATATCGCCATGCCGAAACCGGAAAAAATAGAAAGTGTCGACCAGATAAAGAAATATCTTCAGGAGTGCAAATCTGTTTTTGTCACAGATTATTCCGGATTGAATGTCGAAGATATCACGCGATTAAGGAAAAATCTTCGTGAAGGTTCAGTCAAATACCTGGTTGCCAAGAATACATTATTTAAGATAGCGGCTCTCCAGACAGGGTATGACAGCATTGTAGATCATCTGAGCGGCCAAACGGCAATTGCGTTCGGATTTGATGACCCATCAGTTCCAGCCAGAATACTTCACACGTCTTACAAATCCAAGGAACGTCCGATAATTAAGGCTTTTGTCGTTGACAAGAAGGCATATGTTGGCCAGGATGTTATAAGGCTAGCAGAGCTGCCGTCCCGTGAGATATTGCTATCCCGCGTGGTCGCGGCCGTTGAATCGCCCTTCAGTGCGATAATTGGTTCGGTTGATGCCGTCTTCCATGAACTGATGGGAACACTTGACGCTCTGGCAAAAACGAAAGGCGCGTAATTAAAGAGGGCTTCGTGCTGTCAGGCGGATCAAGCTTCTAAACGGGAGCGGCCCACCCGTTTGATTTGTAAATGACGGTGCATAGATACTGAACGCAAATTGAATAAAAAAAGGTAATGAAAGGATAAAGAACGTGTCTACCGAAAACGCTGTTGTCAATGAAATCGTTGAGAAGATTGCCTCTCTGACGGCAATGGAACTGGCTGATTTATCAAAGGCTATTCAGGATAAATTCGGCGTGACTCCAATGGCTCCCGTAGCGGCGATGGCTGCTCCGACCGCCGCCGCGGCTGTTGAGGAGAAGACGGCTTTTGATGTCGTTCTCAATGCCGCCGGAGACAAGAAGATTCAGGTCATTAAGGTTGTTCGTGAACTTACCGGTCTTGGTCTGAAAGAGGCCAAAGATCTGGTTGACGGCGCACCGCAGAAGGTAAAAGAAGGAGTCACGAAGGACGAGGCCAAGGCTGCCCAGGAGAAGCTCCAGGAAGTCGGCGCCGTTGTGGAGGTTAAATAGATTGTTTGATGCGGGAACAATCCGCAAGGCTGTCTGTTTTGCTGATAATAACATCGGGTTAACCCGATTATAAAAAACGTGCGGCGAGAGGTCTGTATTAAAACGGCTCCTATGACAGTAAGATGTCAGGAGAAAAAATAAAGGAAAAGCAGAACCGCCGATGAGATTCTTCTCTTTTTCGAGGGAAATGTCTTCTCTTTTGTCCCCGGGGTTGAAATCATCATCGGGCTTTTCTTTGCATTTTTAGGAGGATAATATTTTGGCACCCAAGACCAAAATTGAAAGACTGAATTACAGCAGGCTCAAAGATGCGGTGGAGATGCCCAACCTGCTGGACATTCAGCTGGAGTCCTATGATAGCTTTCTTCAGGTTGAAATTCCGCCTGAAAAGAGAACCGAGCAGGGTCTGCAACAGATTTTCAAAGATATTTTCCCGATCACAGACATCAATGAAAATTTCATGCTGGAATTTGTCAATTACTCGTTGGGAACGGCCCGGTATTCGCTCGATGAATGCCGCGAAAGGAATATGACCTATGCGGCGCCGCTAAAAGCGACCCTGAGGCTGATTTCCAAGCAGGGGGAGGCTGAGCACAAGGAAGTCAAAGATATTATTGAACAGGATGTGTATTTCGGAGAACTCCCGCTGCTGACCCAATGGGGAACATTCATAATAAATGGTGCGGAGCGCGTGATTGTCAGTCAGTTGCATCGCTCTCCCGGCGTCTTTTTTGACGAAGAAACCCATCCCAACGGCAAGCTTATTTATTCCGCGAGGATAATTCCCTACCGCGGGAGTTGGTTGGAATTCATCGTCGATGTCAATGATTTAATGTATGTGTATATAGATTCCCGTCGCAAACTTCCGGTAACTACGCTTTTGAGAGCTTTAGGTTATCCCACGGACGAGGAATTGATAAGTGCATTTTATAAAGTGATGACATTCGAGTTGGCGGGGAAAAAGGATGAGGCGATTATCGGCCAGGTTGTGGCCGAATCACTTGTCAATAAAGAGACGGGAGAAATAATCGTCGCGGCAGGCGACACTATCGCGGAACCGGAATTAGAGAAGCTCCGGGAATACAGCGTTAAAAAATTTAAGGCCATCGACCGGGAATCCCCCCGTGATGCTTTACTCATAGTCAATACTATCAAGAAAGATACGACCAAGAGCCGGGAAGAAGCTCTCACAAAGATCTATTCGCTTCTGCGGCCGGGCGAACCGCCGTCACTGGAGATGGCTGAGACACTTCTGGAGAAGTTGTTTTTCAATACCAAGAGATATGATCTTGGCGAAGTTGGCCGGTACATGATAAATCAGAGGTTGGGACTGGAAATTCCGCTGACGACGACGGTTCTCGATGTCAAGGATTTTTCGGCCATCATCAATTATTTGACCGATCTTCGCAACGGGCGGGGATTTGTGGATGATATAGACCATCTTGGGAATCGCCGGGCCAGAACGGTCGGGGAGTTATTAGCCAATCTTTTTTCGGTAGGTCTTTCGCGAGTGGCCAAGTCAATTCGAGAGAGGCTGTCTCTCAAGGACAGCGATCCGGTCACGCCGCAATTACTTATTAATGCCCGGACGGTTTCCGCCGTAATTGATACATTTTTTGGTTCGTCACAGCTGTCCCAGTTTATGGACCAGACTAACCCGCTTTCGGAATTGACTCATAAACGCCGTTTGTCGGCACTGGGCCCGGGGGGGCTGACGCGCGAGCGCGCAGGATTTGAGGTTCGCGATGTTCATCATACACATTACGGGCGCGTATGCCCGATAGAAACGCCGGAAGGTCCGAATATCGGTCTTATCGCCTCTATGGCAACTTTCGCGCGAATTAACAAGTACGGATTCCTTGAAACGCCCTATAGACGCATGAAAAAGGGAAAACTGACTGACGAGATAATCTTCCTTACTGCGGATCAAGAGGATAAGTTTATAATTGCTCAGGCCGATGAGTTGATCGATAAAAATGGAAGATTCGTCAACGAAAATGTCAAAGCCAGAAGCCGTTCTGATTACCCAATCGTCAAGGCCGAAGAAATCGATTTTATAGAGGTTTCGCCCAAGCAGATAGTCTCAGTGGCGGCTTCATTGATTCCCTTCCTGGAACACGACGATGCTAACCGCGCTTTGATGGGTTCGAATATGCAGAGACAGGCGGTTCCTCTTCTGGTTACGGATTCTCCTATTATAGGAACCGGAATGGAAGAGAAGGTCGCAATCGACTCGGGTGCGGCCATGGTCGCACGTCGGAATGGCACAGTAATTTTTGCCTCGGCGGAGAAGATTGTCATAAAGCCAGCGAGCAAGCCAAAAGCTGATGAACTTGGATTTTACGAAGACGACGAATATAAGTTGACCAAGTTTCGCCGCTCCAATCAGGATACATGTATTCATTACAGACCTCTGGTAAAGGAGGGGGATGTAATTGAAAAGGGTCAGGTTATTGCCGACGGCCCAGGGATTGCCAAAGGAGAACTGGCGCTGGGCTATAACGTTACAGTGGCCTTCATGCCTTGGCGCGGGTACAATTTCGAAGATGCAATTATCGTCTCGGAGAGGCTGATCAGGGATGATATTTTCACCTCAATACATATCGAAGAGTTCGAGCTTCAGGTTCGCGATACTAAACGCGGATCAGAGGAGATTACCCGAGAAATACCGAATGTCTCGGAAGAAGCCCTGCTGAATCTGGATGAGCACGGCATTGTGCGGGTGGGCGCTGAGGTAGAGGCCGGAGACATCCTGGTGGGTAAGGTAACTCCCAAGGGTGAGACCGAGCTATCGCCGGAGGAAAGACTCTTGCGAGCCATATTCGGGGAGAAGGCCGGAGATGTGAAGGACGCATCTTTGAAGGCGCCGCCGGGAATGAAGGGTATTGTCATTGACACGAAGGTTTTTTCCCGGAAAGAAAGAACCGAGGAGGCCAAGAAGCAGGAAAGAACGGAGATTGCCCACATAAAGCGGCACTTTGGCAAACTGAAACAGGCCATTATGACGCACCGAAATAGTCGTGTGGGTGAATTGCTTGATGGTCAATCGAGCAATTCGATCCGTTCTGTCGTAGATAATTCGATTCTCGTCCGCGCCGGGCATAAATTTGACGCCAAAGACCTCGGAACCTTCGATTTCGAAGCGGCATATGCGCCTGACGGGTACTGTGACAACTCCAATGTCAATAAGAAAGTCGAGAGTGTTCTCAAAGAGGCTTCGGATCTAATCGCCAAAAAGGACGGGGAAATGGCGGTAGAGATCGACAAGGTTGTGCGCGGAGCGGAATTGCCTCCCGGAGTAAAGCAACTGGTTAAGGTAAAGATTGCCATCCGTCGCAAGCTGGCGGTCGGAGATAAGATGGCCGGTCGGCATGGGAATAAAGGAGTAGTCTCGAGAACAGTTCCGATAGAAGATATGCCGTATCTCGATGACGGAATCCCGGTTGATATTCTACTGAATCCTCTCGGAGTACCTTCCCGTATGAACGTGGGCCAGATTCTGGAGACGCACCTGGGATGGGCCGCCGATAAGTTGAATATCAGAATCGCCACTCCGGTTTTTGACGGCGCCAAGTTCGACCAGATCAAAGAAATGCTCGAGAAGGCGGGTCTCCCGACCAGCGGCAAGACGAATCTTCACGACGGATATACGGGGCTTTACTTCGACAACGAGGTAACGGTCGGTAATATCTATATGATGAAGCTTTCGCATCTCGTAGATGACAAGATACATGCCCGTTCTATCGGCCCCTATAGTCTGGTCACGCAGCAGCCTCTCGGGGGAAAGGCACAGTTCGGCGGTCAGAGATTCGGAGAGATGGAAGTGTGGGCAATGGAGGCTTACGGAGCGGCATACACTCTGCAAGAGCTTCTTACCGTCAAATCTGATGACGTCACGGGTCGAAGCAAGGTGTACGAAGCAATCGTAAAGGGCGAGAACCCTCCCGAGCCGGGTATACCGGAATCATTTAACGTATTGATAAAAGAATTGCAGTCTCTGGGTCTGGATGTCAAACTGATTGAGAAGTAAATGATTTCGTTGAAGAATGCCCGCAATATTTGGAAATATTTGCCGTGGTGCGGCAAGAATATAAAGGAGTTTAGAGGTGGCGACATTACCTACAAACGTTCCTAAAACCCAGCAGAAAAAGGCGGTTGAATTTTCTGCGATGCAGGTGCAACTGGCCTCGCCGGATATAATTCTTTCGTGGTCATACGGAGAGGTTACCAAGCCCGAGACGATCAATTACAGGTCGTTCAAGCCGGAGCGCGACGGATTATTTTGCGAAAGGATTTTCGGCCCGGTAAAAGACTGGGAATGCAACTGCGGTAAATATAAGAGAATTCGCTTCCGGGGCATTGTCTGCGATCGTTGCGGAGTTGAAGTTACTCAGTCCAAGGTACGGCGTGAGAGGATGGGCCATATTGAATTGGCCGTACCGGTGACTCATATATGGTTTGTAAAATCCCTTCCGTCACGTATCGGGTACCTGCTTGATTTATCCGTGCGCGAACTGGAAAAGATCATCTACTACGAATCGTACATAATGATCGATCCCGGTAATACTTCCTATCAGGAAAGAGATATTATTACTGAAGAAGAGTATATAGAGCTGATGGAAAGCGGCAAGCAGTTTACGGCTCGTATGGGCGCCGAGGCGATTAGAGAGCTTCTCGCGAAGACTGATGTGGAAGAGCTGTCGATTCAGCTCAGGGCTCAGGTCAAAGTCGAGACCTCGGTGCAAAGACAGAAGGATGCCCTGAAACGCCTGCGTATCGTCGAGGCTTTCCGCCAGTCTACCAACCACCCCGAATGGATGGTAATGAACGTCATTCCGGTGATCCCGCCCGATTTGCGGCCATTGGTGCCTTTAGAGGGCGGCCGGTTTGCCACTTCGGACCTCAATGATTTGTACCGCCGGGTTATAAACAGAAATAATCGTCTGAAAAAGCTGATTGATATACAGGCTCCCGAGGTCATTCTAAGGAATGAAAAGAGAATGTTGCAAGAGGCGGTCGATGCCTTATTTGATAATGGCCGCCGCACACATTCGGTCAGGGGAGACTCCAAACGTCCTTTGAAGTCGTTATCCGACTTGCTGAAGGGAAAGCAGGGGAGATTCCGGCAGAATCTTCTGGGAAAGCGCGTGGATTATTCGGGGCGTTCTGTTATCGTGGTTGGCCCGGAATTAAAGTTATCTCAGTGCGGTCTGCCCAAGAACATGGCGCTCGAGCTATTCAAACCATTTATAATAATGAAACTGGAAGAGAAGGGGTATGTCCAGACCGTGAAATCGGCCAAGAAATTGGTCGAAAGGGAACGGCCGGAAGTCTGGGATATTCTGGAAGAGATCATCGAAGATCATCCAATACTTCTGAACCGCGCTCCTACCCTGCATCGGCTTGGAATCCAGGCCTTCTATCCTGTTCTGGTGGAAGGAAAAGCTATCAGGCTTGCATCCATTGGTGTGCGCGGCCTTTAATGCGGATTTTGACGGCGATCAGATGGCAGTGCATGTGCCATTATCATTTGAGGCTCAGCTAGAGGCACGCCTTCTGATGCTCTCTACGAATAATCTTTTGTTGCCTTCATCCGGAAGACCAATCGCCATTCCGAGTCAGGATATGGTCATAGGGTGCTATTATCTCACGAAGACCCGTCCGGGTGTGGCGGGGGAAGGGATGATTTTTCATTCTCCTGATGAGGCTCTGTCGGCGCATGCCGCCGGCCAATTGAGTCTGAATGCTCGAGTGAAGGTCCGGCTCGAGGAGGGCCTTGTCGAGACATCAGTCGGGAGGATCATATTTAATCAGGTGCTTCCCAAAGGAATCCAGTATTTCAACGAGACCGCCTCAAAGGGCAAAATTGAGCAGCTGGTTCTGACCTGCTATCGCCAGGTTGGCCCGCCGGCCACGGTAGAATTTCTCGACAAGCTGAAGAAGCTCGGATTTGAGTATGCCACTCTTGCGGGTGTTACGGTCTCCATCGAAGATATGCTGATTCCGGAAGAAAAAGTCAAGATGATCGAAATCGCCCGCAAAGAAGTAGATAAAATTCAGAAGCGTTATGAGCGGGGCGTTATCACGAATGGCGAAAGATACAATCAGGTCATTGATATATGGACTCGAACGACATCAGAAGTCGCCGAGGTGATGTTCAATAACCTTGCGAATGATAGAGACGGATTTAATCCGGTCTATATGATGGCCGATTCGGGCGCCAGAGGTTCGAAAGAGCAGATTCGCCAGTTGGCGGGTATGCGCGGTCTTATGGCCAAACCTCAGAAGAAAATCACAGGCGGAATAGGCGAAATCATCGAGTCACCGATCGTATCGAATTTCCGCGAAGGGCTTTCGGTTATCGAATATTTCATATCCACGCACGGTGCGCGCAAGGGTCTGGCGGATACGGCGCTTAAAACCGCTGACGCCGGATATTTGACGCGTCGATTGGTTGATGTTGCTCAGGACGTAATTATCACCGAGATCGACTGCAGTACGATTCTGGGTATCAATGTCGCGGCCCTGAAGGAAGGCGAGGAAATGATTGAGTCCTTGCGTGACCGTATCCTCGGACGCGTTGTACTGGAAGACGTATTTGATCCGATCACGGATGAGGTTATCGTACAGGCCGGTGAGGAAGTAAAGGAAGAGCAGGCAGCATTGATCGAAGATGCCGGTATCGATTCAGTCCGCATACGTTCGGTGCTCACGTGCGAGTCGAAGCGCGGCGTTTGTGCCAAGTGCTATGGCCGAAATTTGGCCACTATGCGGATGGTCAATATAGGCGAAGCGGTAGGTGTGATCGCGGCTCAATCGATAGGAGAACCGGGCACGCAGCTGACGCTGAGAACTTTCCATATAGGCGGAACGGCCGCAAGAATAGCGCAGCAGTCAAAAGTGGAAGCCAAATATGCCGGCAAGATGACTTATGTCGGAATAAATGTCATTCAGCGACCGGATAACTCGAAAATTGTCGTCAGCCGCGACGGCGAAATTCATATCGTGGATGAAAAATCGCGTGTTCGTTCGCGTATGAAAGTTCCCTACGGTTCAGTCCTCACTCTAAATGATGGAGATGAAGTCGCCAAAGCTGCAACGGTATTTGAATGGGATCCTTATTCCAATACTATCGTATCGGAATTCGGCGGGAAGGTCGTATTTAAGGACATCGTCCCAGGCGTGTCGTTACGTGAGGAACTGGATGAGACGACCGGATTGATTCAGCCGATTATTGTCGAAGAGAGAGAGAAAACTCTTTTCCCGAGTGCGGCGATTCTGGATTCCAAGGGAAAGGAAATCGGAAATTACCGAATTCCTACCGGGGCACATCTGCTGGTACATGATGGTCAGGAAATCCCACAGGGAGAATTTCTCGTAAAGATTCCTCGAGCCATCTCAAAGACAAGGGATATCACCGGCGGTCTTCCGCGGGTCGCGGAACTTTTTGAAGCCCGCAAGCCGCATGAGCCGGCTGTGATTTCCGAAGTTGACGGAGTGGTAGAATTCGGCAAAATCGTCCGCGGTCAGCAGCAGATTCTGGTTCACGGCGACGAAGGCGAAACCAAAGAATATCTTATTCCCCATGGCCGCCACCTGCACGTTCACAACGGCGACCGCGTGATTGCGGGTGAGAGATTATGCGAAGGTTCAATAGAGCCTCATGATATTCTGCGAATTTCCGGGGCAAAAGAGGTTCAGGAATATCTGGTGAATGAGATTCAGGAAGTCTATCGTCTGCAGGGTGTGAAGATCAACGACAAGCACATTGAAGTAATTGTGCGCCAAATGCTTCAGAAGGTAAGAGTCACCCGCGCGGGGGACACGAACTTTCTTGAGGGCGAACAAGTTGATAAGAACCGGTTCTCTGATGAAACCGCCCGGGTAATTGCCGAGGGGGGCGAGCCAGCGACTTTTGAGCCGCTGCTACTTGGAATTACAAAAGCGTCCCTGTCGACCGAGAGTTTCATCTCGGCTGCCTCTTTCCAGGAAACAACCAAGGTATTGACGGAAGCGGCGATTAACGGCAAAATTGACAAATTGCAGGGACTTAAGGAAAATGTTATTATTGGGCATTTAATTCCTGCCGGAACCGGAATACTTAAATACAATTCCGTTCGGGTTATCCAGGAAGACGAGGAATCGGGCGGAAGGGATTCGGATGAGTCTCTTGCCAATATTTTCCAAGAAAATGCTTGACAAGGCTTTTTGGATGTGTAAATTGCTGATCTATTTTGGTTTTGAAAAGATTTATTTAAGGAGTACAGTTGCCGACGATTAGTCAGTTGATACGCAAGGGCCGTCAGATGGTCAAATCAAAGACCACCACACCGGCGTTGAAAGGTTCCCCGCAGAAAAGGGGAGTATGCACGAGAGTATATACATCCACGCCAAAGAAGCCGAATTCGGCTTTAAGGAAAGTGGCACGTGTCAGATTGACGAATCAGATGGAAGTCACGGCATACATTCCCGGCGAGGGACACAATCTGCAAGAGCACTCGATCGTTTTGATCCGGGGTGGCCGTGTGAAGGATCTGCCGGGCGTGCGCTATCATATTATACGCGGCACGATGGATGCGTCGGGAGTCGGCGACAGGACTCAGGGTCGTTCGAAGTACGGGACCAAGAGACCCAAGAAGCAGGAGAAATAGGTAGACCGATGCCAAGAAAAAATACACCGCCCAAAAGAGAACTGATAGCCGATACCAAGTTCGGCGATAAGCTGATTACTCAGTTTATCGGGACCCTGATGAAAATGGGTAAGAAATCGACTGCAGAGCGTTCGCTCTATTCGGCCCTTCAGAGTGTCGAAAAGAAGACCGGCCAACCGGGGATCGATTTGTTTCATAAGGCGATCAATAATGTTAAACCGGTTCTAGAGGTTAAATCGCGGAGAGTTGGCGGTGCAACGTATCAGGTTCCGGTTGAGGTTCGCGCCGAACGCCGGATAGCCTTGGCGAGCCGTTGGATAATTTCATATGCCCGAGGGCGGGGTGAACATACGATGGCCGAGAAATTGGCCGCCGAATTGATTGCCGCCGCGAATAATGAAGGGGCATCGATAAAGAAGAAAGAAGATACCCATAAAATGGCCGAAGCGAATAAAGCTTTTGCCCATTTTAGATGGTAATAATATATAAAAGGTATTAAGCGAAAGAAGGTTAGAAGGTTAGTTGCGGGCCTTTTTTAAAATAGGATAAGAGACCACATTTCATTGGCCTACCGGCCCCTGCTGAATTTCGGTCGGCTATAAGGTTTCTTGTCAGAAAGCCTGTTCAGGCTGCGGAATTCGGTTAGGGATTTTTTTATGTCCGAAAAGAAGGAATTACAATTCATCCGGAATATCGGCATCATGGCACATATTGATGCCGGTAAGACTACGACTACCGAGCGTATCCTTTATTATACCGGCAAGACCCACCGTATGGGCGAAGTCGATGACGGCGCCGCCACAATGGATTGGATGGAGCAGGAAAAGGAGAGGGGCATAACTATAACCTCGGCTGCGACTACCTGTTTCTGGAATGATTATCATATAAATATCATAGATACTCCGGGGCATGTTGACTTTACGGTTGAGGTCGAGAGATCTCTGCGCGTCCTGGATGGGGCTGTAGCTTTATTCTGCGCGGTTGGCGGTGTCGAACCCCAGTCGGAGACGGTATGGCTTCAAGCGGATAAATATCATGTTCCGCGCATCGCTTTCATAAATAAAATGGATCGCGTCGGGGCTGATTTCAGTAGCGCTGTTGCCGAAATGAACGAAAAATTTTCCATAAAATGCGTTCCTATTCAGATCCCGGCCGGCGAAGGAGAATATTTCACCGGTATTATTGATCTGGTTGATATGACCTACAGAGTCTACCATGAAGAGACTTTGGGCGTTACTTTTACGGATTGTGCCATTCCTGATGATATGAAAGAGGCGGCGCAAAAAGCTCGTGAGCAGATGCTTGAGGCATTTTCAGAATTCGATGATATTCTGCTCGACAGATTTATACATAGCAATCCTGCTGAAATTTCGGATATAAACAGGGCCATTCGCGCGGGAGTTATCAAGTGCGGTGTGGTACCGGTTATGTGCGGTTCTTCGTTCCGCAACCAGGGGATACAGAAGCTATTGGATGCGGTGGTAAACTACCTGCCTTCGCCGATCGATTTGCCTCCGATAAAGGGTTTCCATCCCGACAGCATGAAAGAAATTACCAGGAAAGCCGATCCGGCTGATCCCGCGTCGGCGCTGGCGTTCAAAATCCAGAGCGATCCTCATTCGGGAAAATTGTGTTATATCCGGGTATATTCCGGGGAAATCCGAACAGGGATGTCGCTATTAAATCCCAATTCGGGAATTCGTGAACGGGTTTCGCGCATACTTCAAATGCATTCCAATAAGCGGGCTGATATAGAGGTGGCGACAGCCGGCGACATAGTGGCGATAATCGGTTTTCGAAAGACCACGACAGGCGATACTTTGTGCGACGCCAAGCATCCGATTATTCTGGAACTGATGAAATTTCCCGAACCGGTGATATCAGTCGCCATTGAGCCAAAGTCAAAAGCAGACCTTGATAAATTGCAGTTGGCTATGGCGAAGGCTTGAAGAAGAGGATCCTACATTTAAAGTCAAGGTGAACGAGGAGACGGGGCAGACAATCATATCCGGGATGGGTGAATTACATTTGGAAATTCTTATCGACCGCATGATACGCGAGTTCAGGGTAGAGGCCAATATAGGTCGGCCGTCGGTGGCGTACAAAGAAACTATCACTGAGGCGGTAGAAGCCGAAGGAAAATTCATAAAGCAATCAGGTGGCAAAGGACAGTACGGGCATGTATGGCTGAGGGTTGAGCCGACCACCAACGGTACGAGTTTTAAGTTTGAAAATAAGATTATAGGGGCGGCAATTCCAAGAGAATATATACCGGCCATCGAGAAAGGTATTAAGGAAGCGATGTCGAACGGAGCGGTCGCGGGATATCCTCTCACGGGTCTGAAAGCGACGCTGTTTGACGGCTCCTATCATGAGGTTGATTCCAGCGAAATTGCATACAAAGTGGCGGCATCGATGGCTCTTCAGGAAGCTGTCAGAAAAGCTAGGCCAGTCATATTGGAGCCGGTGATGGATGTGGAAGTTGTCTGTCCTGAAATGTATATGGGGAATGTGGTCGGCGATCTCAATTTGAGACGCGGTAAAATCAGCGGGATGGTGCCGCGAAGCAACGTTCAAGTGATTACCGCCGTTGTACCATTGGCTGAAATGTTTGGTTATGCCACGGCGCTAAGAAATATTTCGCAAGGACGGGGTTCATACACGATGCAGTTTTCGCGATATGCTCCGCTCCCCAAGGAAGTGGCGACTAAACTATTTTCGAATACAATGTATGTCTAGTAGATAGAGGAGTTTCCTACTTATGGCGAAGGAGAAATTTGTCAGGAACAAGCCGCACGTGAATGTCGGTACGATTGGTCATGTGGATCATGGGAAGACGACATTGACAGCGGCGATGACGATGGTACTGAGTCGTCGGGGATTGTCGAGTGTACGCACCTTTGATTCGATAGATAACGCACCCGAGGAGCGTGAGCGCGGTATCACGATCGCGACGGCGCATGTGGAGTATGAAACGGAGAAGCGTCATTATGCCCACGTCGATTGTCCCGGTCACGCCGATTATGTTAAGAACATGATCACGGGGGCGGCTCAGATGGACGGAGCGGTTTTGGTCGTGAGTGCGGCGGACGGTCCGATGCCTCAGACGCGGGAGCATATATTATTGGCTCGTCAGGTAGGCGTTCCTTACATAATTGTATACATGAATAAAGTGGATATGGTTGATGATCCGGAGTTGCTGGATTTGGTGGAGTTGGAAGTTCGGGATTTGCTGACGAAGTATCAGTTTCCCGGGGATGAGGTACCGGTGATTCGCGGGAGCGCTTTGCAGGCGATGGTAGCGGGAGCGAATACGGATGTTAAGGATGATCCGTCGTTCAAATCGATATTCGAGTTGCTGAAGGCGTTGGATGATTATATACCGGAGCCGAAGCGCGACATCGACAAGCCGTTTTTGATGCCGGTGGAAGATGTTTTTTCGATCACGGGTCGAGGGACGGTCGGGACGGGTCGAGTGGAACGCGGTCAGGTGAAGATAGGCGATGAAGTAGAGATCGTGGGGATACGTGACACGCGGAAATCGGTCTGCACCGGGGTCGAGATGTTTCGTAAGCTTATGGACGCGGGTCAGGCGGGAGACAATATCGGAGTCTTGCTTCGCGGGGTTGACAAGGAGGATTTGGAGCGCGGGATGGTGTTGGCGAAACCGGGTTCGATCACGCCGCATACGAAGTTCAAAGCCGAGGTATATGTATTGAGTAAAGAAGAAGGCGGTCGTCATACGCCGTTTTTCAACGGGTATCGTCCGCAGTTTTATTTTCGGACGACGGATGTGACGGGCATAATCACGATGATGCCCGGGGTAGAGATGGTGATGCCCGGTGATAACACGCAGATGGAAGTGGAGTTGATCACGCCGATCGCGATGGAGAAGGAATTGCGTTTTGCGATACGGGAAGGCGGCCGAACGGTCGGCGCCGGTGTTATCGGTGAAATATACAAGTAGCAGCGAGTCACGAAAGACGAAGGATAATTATGGACGGCCAGAAAATAAGAATTAAGCTTAAGGCTTACGACCACTATTCTCTTGATAAGTCGACGAAGGAGATAGCAAGGACTGTCCTGCGCACCGGGGCTCGAATTGCCGGACCGATACCCCTGCCGACCAAGAGAACGGTTTATACCGTACTGCGGTCACCGCATGTCGATAAAAAATCTCGTGAGCAGTTTGAAACAAGAATTCATAAACGACTGATCGATATCTACGAATCTACTCCCCAGACGGTCGACGCTTTGATGAAGCTCGATCTACCGGCAGGAGTTGACGTGGAAATAAAGACTTGATGATGGTGGACTGATGAAAGAGTTGATTGGAGTTAAATTGGGAATGACCCGAATCTTCGGGAAGGACGGCGAAGCTATCCCAGTTTCAGTGATTGAAGCCGGTCCCTGCGTCGTAGTCGCCAAGCGAACCAAAGAGAAACATGGGTACAGCGCTCTGCAAGTCAGCAGCGGCCAGAAGCGGGCCAACCTTTTCAATAAGCCCGAGGCCGGATACTTCAAGAAAGCCGGGATTGAACCTCGCCGCTTCCTGAAAGAGATTGGATTTGACGGTGAACCCGAAATCGGGTCCGAGTTGAAAGTTGACATCTTCAAAAAGGGCGAGAAAGTCGATATTACCGGAATATCCAAAGGTCTTGGTTTTCAAGGTGTCATGCGTCGCCACAATTTTGGCGGCGGTCCGATCACGCACGGACAGTCCGACAGACAGAGAGCCCCAGGGTCCGTTGGCGCATCTTCGTACCCCTCGAGGACCTATCCCGGGCAGCGTATGGCCGGAAGAATGGGAAGAGACAAGGTTACGGTTTTAAATCTCGAAGTAGCTCAGATTATAACGGAGCAAAACCTTCTACTTGTCAAGGGAGCGGTTCCCGGCAAGAAGGGCACATTTTTGAAGATAAGAAAGACCAATCGAGGGCGATAGTCCGCAGGATAGATTATGGAAATTAAGATATACAATCAAGATGGCGCCGAAGTCGGGACGGTCTCGTTGAACGAGAAAATATTCGGGATAAAGCCGAATGCGCACGTTGTGCATCAGTACATTGTTAATTATCTGGCCAATCAGCGGCAGGGAACTTCAAGTTCCAAAGGGCGCTCGGAAGTATCGGGGGGCGGTACAAAACCGTGGCGTCAAAAGGGAACCGGCCGGGCACGGGCAGGGACGATTCGCTCTCCTCTCTGGAGAGGAGGCGGCATCATATTCGGCCCACAGCCGCGTAATTACCATAAGAGTTTCCCGAAACAGATGAAAAGGCTGGCGACCCTCTCGGCATTCTCGGACAAGGCTCAGAATGAAAAATTGGTCGTTATAGAGAATTTAGAGATGGCTGAAGTAAAGACTAAGCGGGTAATTTCCATTCTTGATAAATTGGGTATTGGAAGTAAAAAATGTCTTATACTCGATGAGGGGATAAACAGAAATCTTGTTTTGTCAGTCAGAAACATTCGCCATGTTGAGTACACCCGTGCCCCGCTGGCAAGCGCCTATGATATAGTCAACGCTGACGCGCTCCTGCTGACAAAGGCTGCCCTGGAAAAGGTCGAGGAGGTTTTCGCGGTATGAAAGATACGCACAAAATTCTTGAGCTTCATTTGATCTCGGAAAAATCCACGATACTGAAAGAGACCAATAATGCTTATGTATTCAGGGTCAATAGAGCAGCCAACAAGAAAGAGATTAAGGCCGCCATCGAAAAGGCATTCGGAGTTAAGGTCGAGTCCGTCAGAACCATGATAGCTCCGGGAAAACCGAAGCGTGTCGGCCGTTATGAGGGGTTGTCGACGGCGTGGAAAAAGGCGATTATCAGATTAAAAACTGGCCAACAGATATCGGCATTTGAAAATGCCTAGAGGCAGATTGCAGGTTCGATTATGGGTATAAAAAATTATAAACCGGTGACTCCATCACAGAGATGGAGAACCGTGCCGACGTTTGACGAAATCACCTCCACCAAGCCGGAGAAAGGTTTACTCGTCGCTCTCAGGAAAAGAGGCGGCAGGAACAACAAAGGGCGGGTAACCGCGCGGCATCGTGGGGGCGGACACAAGCGGTTCTACAGGATCGTAGATTTCAAGCGTGACAAGCATGACATTCCCGCCAGGGTTGCATCAATCGAGTATGATCCCAATCGCTCATCCCGAATTGCGCTCCTGCATTATGCGGATGGTGAAAAGCGATATATTCTGGCCCCCGAAGGACTGAGTGTGGATATGAGTGTCTTGTCGGGCGAAAAAGCTGAAATCAGAGTAGGTAATGCCCTTCCGGTGGGTGCGGTTCCTCTCGGAACCTTTCTTCACAATGTGGAACTATTTCCCGGTAAGGGTGCGCAGATTGCGAGAAGCGCCGGTACCTATGTTCAGCTGGTGGCAAAAGAAGGAAACCATGCGCATCTGAAAATGCCCTCGGGAGAAGTTCGTCTGGTAAAGCAAACTTGTTACGGTACGGTCGGTCAAATAGGTAATGCGGATCATAAGAATCTGTCCTGGGGTAAAGCCGGAGCTGCCCGCTGGCGGGGATGGCGTCCAAAAGTCAGAGGCGTGGCAATGAATCCGGTTGATCATCCCATGGGAGGCGGCGAAGGAAAAACTTCAGGCGGTCGCCACCCTTGTTCGCCCTGGGGACAGAAGTCTAAAGGCTTGAAGACCAGAATTAAACGGAAATCGAACAAATATATTGTTGAACCGCGCGGAAAGAAGAAACAATAGCGGAGGAATGAATGGCACGGTCATTGAAAAAAGGACCCTATATAACCGAGAAATTATTGAATAAGAT
Organism: uncultured candidate division Zixibacteria bacterium; assembly: GCA_963813655.1. Lineage (GTDB taxonomy): Bacteria > Zixibacteria > MSB-5A5 > GN15 > PGXB01 > CAWEZN01. The sequence continues at coordinate 117,530 of CAWEZN010000009.1, forward strand.
ATTGGCGCTTAATCAGACCAACGAGAAGAAGGTAATTAAGACGTGGGCGCGTCGTTCGACAATTTCTCCCGACTTTGTGGGACATACTCTGGCGGTTCATAACGGTAATAAATTTATTCCTATATATATAACGGAAAATATGGTCGGGCATAAGCTGGGTGAATTTGCACCGACTCGGACATTTCGCGGCCATGGCGGCAAGCTGGCGGAACGCACTACTGCGGTGAAGGAATAGGGAGAATCCTGAAATGCAAGCACGAGCGCGAGTAAGATTTTTGAGATCGTCCCCCCGAAAGATGCGCAGGGTCGCGGCCCTGATAAAGGGGAAGGCGGTTCAGGATGCTCTAAATATCCTGAATTATACGCCAAAAGCGGCGGCGCATCATTTGGCCAAGACGGTAAAGGCGGCGGCTGCCAACGCGATCTCCTCTGTGGGCACTGCAAAACTAAAGGCAGAGGATTTATCCATATCAAAGATACTGGTTGATGAAGCTCCGACGGCCAAGAGAATTCGTTTCCAGTCGATGGGACGAGTATTCCGGATCCGAAAGAGATATTGTCATTTGACGATCGAAGTCGAAGGTGAGCCGGAGCCGGAGGCTGCAAAAGGCAGAGCGTCCCGCAAGAAGAAAGCGGCTGACGAAAAGAAAGAGGCCGAAGGGAAAAAAGAGGCAGCGGCCAAAACGGCGAAAAAGTCTGCGAAAGAAAGCAAAGCCAAGGCTGAAAGTGACGCCACGGAAAAAATAGAAGCAAGCGAAGCGGCCAAGGCGGAAAAGATAGATGCTAAAGATGAAAAAGATGCGGATAGCGAAGCTTAATTTACAAGGAGATTGTTCTTGGGACAAAAGACACATCCAATAGGGTTTCGTCTGGGCGTTATAAAATCCTGGAGCAGTAAATGGTTTGCCGACAAAAATTTTGCGGGACTCATTTATGAAGATATGATGATAAAGAAGTATATCAATGCCAGGCTGGAAAATGCCGGACTGGCCAAGATAGAGATTCTTCGTGCGCCCAAGAAAGTCACAGTGGACATTCATACATCTCGCCCCGGCATTGTCATCGGAAGAAAAGGGGCCGAGGTTGATAAGCTTCGTGAAGAGTTGCAGCTACTGACAAAAAAGGATATTTCGCTGAACATAATTGAGGTAAAGAAGCCGGAGTTGTCGGCCAAGCTGGTTTCGGATTCCATCGCGCATCAACTTGAAGGGCGGGTTTCGTACAGAAGAGCCATGAAGAAGGCAATTGGCGCCTCGATGAAGATGGGCGCGGATGGAATAAAGATAGTTTGCGGCGGACGGCTCGCAGGAGCTGAGATTGCGCGGACCGAAAAATATATGGAGGGGCGGGTCCCGCTTCACACCTTGCGCGCTGATATAGATTATGCAACGTCCACAGCGCACACCACGTACGGCACGATTGGCGTCAAGGTTTGGATATGCCGTGGAATGGTGATGGGTTCGGGTGAAATGGTTGTAAAAGATGAACTTGATAAGTCTCTCTCGGAGAGACCGGATCTGGCGATCCAGGACAGAAGAGATCGTCCCCGCATGGATGATAACCGACGTGGGAGAAGGCCACGCGGGAGAATCCGCAGGCCAGACAGGCCCGGTTCTATGTCTGACGGAACGCCAGGTGGCGATTCCGGGGATAGGACCAGGCAGGGCGGCGGCGATCGGCCAGCCGGCAGACCAGGTCAACATCCAGGAGGCGACAGACAACGCGGGCCGGGCGCCCAGCAATCGGGAGAGAGAAGAGTTGACCGCCGGGAGCCAAGGCCCCCTGAAAAACCGAGAGAAAAACCGGCCGAAGGAGGGGGAAGCGCTTCTTCATCCCCTGAAAAGAACAAGGGTTGATGATAGAGGATACTATCCGGAGAATATGATATGCTGACACCAAATAAAACGAAATATCGCAAACAACAGCGCGGGCGAATGAGGGGTAAGGCCTATCGTGGCAGCGCGGTTTCTTTCGGTGAATATGGCCTGAAGGCGATGGAGCCGGCTTGGGTTTCTGATCGCCAGATCGAGGCGGCAAGAATTGCTCTCACCAGATATATCAAGAGAGGTGGGAAAGTATGGATCAGGATTTTCCCGGATAAGCCGGTGACAAAGAAGCCGGCCGAAACAAGAATGGGTAAGGGGAAAGGCGCGCCGGAATTCTGGGTTGTGGTCATTAAGCCGGGAAGAATCTTATTCGAAATTGAAGGTGTCTCCGAAATAATGGCCAAAGAGGCTCTGCGTCTGGCAGGAAATAAGCTTCCTCTGAAGACTAAATTTGTCAGCCGCCATGATACCGAGGGTGCATAATTATGAAAATGGTAGCCTTAAGAGACATGACAAGGGAAGAGCTCATCCAGAAGAAAAGAGATTTGAGCGAAGAGCTGTTCAACCTGAATATGAGGAGAACGCTCAAGGAGCTGGACAATCCCTTAAAGCTTCGTACTATCCGGCGCGATATCGCCAAGATCGAGACAATTCTGACTGAGGATAAATTGAGTATCAAGAAAATAGTAGACGCCCCGGTTTCAATCCTCGACTTGAGCCAATCCAAGCGCTCCGGGGGCAAAACCGAGAAGACCGAATAGAGAACGGGTTATAATATGAATCGAAATGTTCGAAAAGTAAGAGTCGGCAGAGTTGTTTCTGACAAAATGAGCAAGACGATAGTTGTCAGGACCGAGCGGACGATGAAACATCCGCTGTACAGCCGAGTCATTAAGAGTTCCTCCAAATTCTATGCGCATGATGAGGGGAATGCGGCGCATAATGGCGACCTGGTTCGGATTATGGAAACCAGACCCTTGTCGGCCCTTAAGCGCTGGCGATTGGTTGAAGTAATCGAGAGGGCGAAGTAGGACTGAAACCGCCAAAATGAATTGGGAGTAAATAGAGATGATACAGGAATACACCAATCTAAATGTCGCAGACAACTCCGGAGCCAGGAGCGTTATGTGCTTCCGCATTTTGGGCGGTTCCAAGAAGAGATATGCGAGACTCGGTGACATCATCGTGGTGACGGTGAAGGATGCCATTCCCGGAGGCACGGTAAAGAAATCGGAGATTTGTCGGGCCGTGGTTGTACGGACCAAATCCGAGACAAGACGACGCGATGGGTCGCTAATCAGATTTTCGGACAATGCTGCAGTGATAATAAACGACCAGAAGGAACCGCGTGGAACCCGTATATTCGGACCGGTTGCGAGGGAATTGAGAGAAAAGCAATTTATGAAAATAATATCTCTTGCTCCAGAGGTATTATAAAGGATTGGCAGATGAATATAAAGAAAGGTGACATAGTTGTAATCAGGCGGGGAAAGGACCGCGGGACACCGGATAAGCCAAAGACCGGTCGCGTTCTGCATGTTTTCCCCGAGAAGAATCGTCTGATTGTTGAGGGGACAAACATGATTGGCCGCCATTCGCGCCCGTCGCGCCGCAATCCCAAAGGCGGTATTGTGAAGAAGGAGTCCCCCATTCATCGCGCCAACGTTGCGCTTTTCTGCAAGACATGTTCGGCGGCGACGAAAATCAGCTACAAAATTATCGATGAAACCGAAGGGAAGAAATCAAAGCTCCGTCTATGCCGCAGGTGCGGCGAGACGATTTAGCGGGTTATCATTATGGCGAGATTGAAAGAACATTACTACAAGCAAGTTGTGCCGAAATTGATGAAGGAGAATAAGTATTCATCGATAATGCAGGTTCCCCGGCTCAGCAAAATAACCATAAATATAGGCGTCGGGGAAGCTCTGACCAATCAGAAAGCTCTTGATGCCGCACTGGAGGATATGACCAAGATTGCCGGCCAGAAACCGACCTTGACCAAAGCAAAGAAGTCCATTTCGAATTTTAAGCTCCGAAAGGGAGTAAAGATTGGCGTTATGGTGACTTTGCGCAGGGAGAGGATGTATGAATTTCTGGATCGTCTTGCGAACGTGGCCATCCCCCGCATCAGAGATTTTCGCGGGATTTCGACGAAATCGTTCGACGGTCGCGGGAATTTCAATCTTGGCATCAAAGAGCAAATAATATTCCCGGAGATAGATTACGACAAAATCGATAAGATTCGCGGCATGACGATATCGATTACCACGACCGCCAGAAATGACGAGGAATGCCGTCAACTGTTGAGCGAAATGGGCATGCCCTTCAGTAAATAGGAGATAATGTGGCAAAGAAATGTTTGGTAGAAAAACAGAAGCGGACTCCGAAATTCCAGGTTCGTCGCTATACGCGATGCCAGAGATGCGGACGCCCCAGGGCATATATGAGAAGATTCGGATTGTGCCGCATCTGTTTCAGACAAATGGCCCTGGCGGGCGAAATACCCGGAATAGTAAAAGCCAGTTGGTAAGGTAAGGAGTCACAGGAGTAAAATATGTCGATGACCGACCCGATTGCAGATATGCTCACCAGAATCCGGAATGGTTCCAAGGCTAAACGGAAAGCTGTAGATATTCCCGGTTCAAATATAAAACGTGAAATTGCCCGCGTATTAATGGAAGAAAAATTCATTAAGGACATGATTGAGATTCCGGACACGAAGCAAGGGATATTAAGAGTATATCTCAAGTACAGCCGTGACGACGACCCTATCATCAGGGGAATAAAAAGAATATCCAGCCCCGGATTGAGGAAATATATCGATCTCGACCATCTAAAACGAATGGGCAAGAATCAGGTCGGCGTGCTGATTATCTCAACATCTCAGGGAATAATGACAAATATGGACGCATTCAAGAAGGGTCTTGGCGGCGAAGCCATCTGTAATGTCTGGTGATTGGAGTTGATGTTATGTCAAAGATAGGAAGACTGCCGATTAAAATCCCGACGGGTGTCAAAGTGGCTCTCTCTGATTCCAAGATAGAGGTTACGGGCCCCAAGGGGACGCTTTCATTCGGCGTTCATAAAAATATTCAGGTAAAAGTGGAAGACAGTTCCATCGTAGTGTCCAGACAGTCGGATGGCAGGCTTGAACGTTCATTGCATGGTCTCACCAGAGCGTTGATCCAAAATATGGTTATCGGCGTTACTAACGGTTATGTGAAGATTCTGGAGATGGTTGGCGTTGGATATCGAGCGGAAGCTGCAGGAAAAATATTGACACTCAGTCTCGGATATTCTCATCCGATAGTACTGCGTCCGCCGGACGGCGTTGCGATCAGGGTTGAACCGAAGGAGAGTAGAATATACATTTCCGGAATCAATAAGGAGCTGGTGGGTTTGGTGGCCTCAAAGATTCGTTCGCTGCGGCCTCCGGAGCCTTATAAAGGCAAAGGAATCAAGTACAGCGATGAAATTATTCATCGGAAAGCCGGTAAGACTGCAGGTAAGTAGAAGCTGGAGATAATATATGTTGGCTCAGGACAATAAGAAAAAAAGAGCAGAAAAAAGAAGAGCGCGGGTGCGAGGAAAGGTATTTGGTACATCCGTTAAGCCTCGCCTGACCGTCTCCCGGTCGTTGAAGAATATTTATGCTCAATTGATTGATGATGAAAAAATGCTGACTCTGGCCTCGGCGTCATCGTTGGCAAAGGAAGTCATCGAAAAAGGAAAAGGGAAGAAGAAAACGGAAATGGCTTCTCTAGTGGGGGCGGAGATCGCCAAGCGCGCTCTGAGCAAGGGAATTAAGAATGTTGCATTTGATAGAAATCGCAGTTTGTATCACGGACGCGTAAAGGCCCTGGCCGACGCGGCCCGTAAAGCAGGTTTGGAATTTTAAGTTTATGGTGAGGTAACAATTGGTTCCTTTAGAGATGGAAAGCCTCGATTTTGAGGAAAAAGTGATTCACGTCAATCGTGTGGCCAAGGTAGTAAAAGGCGGCCGTCGGTTCAGTTTTACGGCGCTTGTTGCGGTTGGCCAGAAGAATGGCCGTGTCGGTGTCGGCCTCGGGAAGGCTGCCGAGGTTTCAGAGGCCATTAGAAAGGGCACGGAAGCGGCTCGCAAATCAATGGTGAAAGTAACGATCACCGCCGAGGGGACCATCCCGCATCAGATTATCGGGAGATTCGGGGCATCCTCGGTAATCCTTCGTCCGGCATCACCGGGAACCGGGGTGATAGCGGGTGGGGCAGTGCGGGCAATACTCGAGTCGGCGGGCATCCAGGACATATTGACCAAGGCGCTGGGAAGTCGCAATCCTCACAATGTCGTGAAAGCCACAATAAATGGTTTGCTGCAACTGCGTTCTTCGGAAGAGCAACTTAACTATAGAATAAAAGGTTAAGACTCCGCAGTCGAGAGGTTTATAATGGCCAGACTAAAGATTACACAGATAAGAAGTACAATTGATAGAGACAAGACGCAGAAGCGGACTATAGTCGCGTTGGGGTTGGGAAAATTACACAGAACTGTGATTCATAATGATACTCCTCAAATACGCGGAATGGTAAAAGCCGTTGAACATCTGCTGAGATGGGAGAAGGTAGAAGAATGATGTCACCATTGGAATTATCCCGGTTGTCACCGCCCTCAGGCTCAAGGAAAAACCGCAAACGTGTTGGACGCGGCCCCGGAAGCGGAATGGGTAAGACTTCTACCCGTGGTCACAAAGGCCAGAAAGCGCGCACGGGCGGCGTGGCGAAGATTAAGAGATGGTCGGAAGGCGGCCAGATGCCTCTTCAGAGAAGAGTTCCGAAGCGCGGCTTTACCAATATATTCAGGGAAGAATATCAGGTAGTCAATGTCGATTCTCTGAATCGCTGTCAGCCGGGCGAGATTACGCCGGAAACGCTGAAGCGGTCAGGTATAATAAAATCAACTCGCCTTCCCGTCAAAATTCTGGGCACGGGCAAACTGGAAGCGGCCTATCAAATAAAGGCGGCCGCATTTTCCAAGTCTGCCATCGAAAAGATCCAGGCGGCCGGCGGAAAATTCGAGGTGATCTAAGTGTTAAGCACTTTTCAATCAATATTTAAAATTGAGGAACTCCGAAAGAGAATATTCTATACGCTTGCTCTTCTGGTTGTCTATCGAATCGGAGGGCACATTCCGACTCCGGGAGTCGACGGCTCACTGGTGGCACAGGCTCTTGCCAGCGATACTATTTTCGGATTGCTGGATCTATTCGCAGGCGGCGCATTTCGTCAGGCAACGATTTTTGCCCTCGGGATAATGCCGTATATTTCAGCGTCCATTATGCTTCAGCTTTTGGGCGCCGTTGTACCGTACCTGCAGAGATTACAGAGAGAAGGGGAAGAGGGACGGAGAAAGATCACGCAATATACAAGATATTTGACCGTACTAATTGCAGCGTTACAGGCATTCGGTACTGCTCAATTCCTTACCACCCTTGAGCTGAGCGGCCAAAAGATTGTCTATATGCCCTACGGTGAATTTATTGCGATGACGATGCTGACCTTCACCTGCGGCACGATTTTTATTATGTGGCTGGGTGAGCAAATAACCGAACGAGGCATCGGAAACGGTATTTCACTTATCATCTTCATAGGAATTGTCGCTCGATTCCCAGAAGCCGTAATCGAAGAGGTTCAGTATCTCTGGTTTGGCACGCGTTCATTCTTTGTTGAAGTGATCCTTGTCGCCGCCATGATCGCGGTAGTTGCCGCGGTAATCCTGGTCACAAGAGCTCAGCGGAAAGTACCGGTCCAGTATCCGAGGAAGATTGTCGGTCGAAGGGTCTTTGGTGGAGCAACGACTCATTTGCCGTTATCGGTCAATTCCGCCGGCGTTATTCCTATCATCTTTGCGCAATCGATTATGTTTCTGCCGGCTACGGTCCAGCAGTTGTTCCCCAACACGGAATGGATCTCCAATATCGTATCCAATTGGTTATCCCCGGGATATTTTGCATATTCCATGATTTATGGTTTGATAATTGTTTTCTTTGCATATTTCTATACGGCTATTGTCTATAATCCAATTGATATCGCGGATAATATGCGCAAGAACGGGGGATTTATCCCCGGTATCCGTCCCGGAAAACGAACATCCGAGCACATTGAAAGGATATTGACAAGGATTACCCTGCCGGGCGCTATTTTCTTTGCCCTGATCGCTATACTGCCGTGGGTATTAATAAAGCAATTTAATATTAACTATTTCTTCGGCGGCACGGGACTTCTCATCGTAGTCGGTGTGGCGTTGGATACTCTCCAGCAGATTGAATCACATCTCTTGATGCGCCATTATGAGGGTTTCATGAAAAAGGGGAAAATCAAGGGGAGATCCTATTGATGAACCTGATATTTTTGGGCCCTCCCGGATCAGGCAAGGGAACTCAGGCGAAACGGATTGCGTCACGGCTTGGTCTGCTGCATTTGTCTACGGGCGATCTGCTCAGAGAGGCGGTCAAGAGGGGCACTTCTCTTGGAGTAAAGGCTCAAAAATATATGACTGCCGGCGAACTGGTGCCGGATACGTTGATAATCGAATTGATTGAACAGAAGCTGCGCTCCGGAGAAATGGATAACGGTTTTATACTGGATGGATTTCCGCGCACTATTCCTCAGGCGGAAGCATTGAAAGAGATGTTTGCCAATAATAAAATGAAAATCGATAAATCTATTCTTCTGGACGTCGCTGACGGCGAGGTGATCAAAAGGCTATCCGGGCGATTCTATTGTCCGACGTGCAATGCCGGATATAATTATCCATCCCAGCTTCCCCGGGTAGATGGGATTTGCGACAACGACAAGACGAAATTGATTCGCCGGCCGGATGATGAAGAGGAAGTCGTCAAGAACAGACTTGCCATTTATAAACAGCAGACGGAACCGATCGTTGATTACTACCGAAAAGCGTCTGTGCTCGTATCGGTCAAGGCAAATGGAGACGGTCCGGAAGCGGTGATGGCACTTATTTTGAAGGAAATTGAGAAATTACAAGAAGCGTAATTACAATAAAGACCGACGCTCAGATAAGTCTGATGCGGCGGGCCGGGAAAATTGTGGCAGAGACTCTGAAATTGGTGGAATTGAACATAAGGCCTGGAATGATGACATCGGAAATTGACAAGATGGCCGAGGATTTCATCCTTTCAAAAGGCGCCAAGCCGGCGTTCAAGGGATACCATGGCTTTCCCGCGGCGACTTGTGTTTCCATAGATGAAGAGGTCGTTCATGGGATTCCGGGGAAGCGGATTCTGACGGATGGGCAAATAGTTTCAGTGGATCTTGGAGCCATCATAGATGGTTTTTATGGTGATTCCGCGGCGACTTTTGCCGTGGGCGAAATTTCGGCGGAAAAGCGGAAACTTCTTGAAGTTACGAAGCGTTCATTAGGAGCCGGTATCGCTGAAGTCAGGGCCGGGAATAAATTAGGGCAGGTCTCGAATGCCATCCAGCGATCAGCCGAGGCGGCAGGTTATTCGGTGGTGAGAGATCTCGTGGGGCACGGTATAGGCCGCGCTATGCATGAAGAGCCTCAGATACCGAATTACGGATCGACGGAAGAGGGACCTATACTGCAGGCGGGAATGGTGCTGGCGATAGAACCGATGGTGAATATTGGTACGTATAAAGTGCATACAAAGGCCGATGGTTGGACGATTGTTACCGATGATGGCTTACCTTCGGCGCATTTTGAGCACACAGTTGCTGTTAGGGAAGACAGCGGCGACATATTGACGATTTAAATAGATGGCAAAAGAAGATACCATACAGGTTGAAGGAAAGGTTTTGGAACCGCTGCCGAATGCGACATTTAAGGTTGAATTGGATAATGGGCATGTGGTGCTGGCTCATATCTCAGGAAAGATGCGGATGCATTTTATTAAGATTCTCCCGGGAGACAGGGTGACGCTGGAGCTATCGCCTTATGATTTGTCGCGCGGTAGAATAGTCTATAGATATAAATGATGATAAATTTGACAAGGATGCGTTGATATGAAAGTACGTTCATCGATAAAGAAAAGATGTGAGCACTGCAAGATAATAAAGAGACATGGCGTTCTGCGGGTAATTTGCAGTAAGAACCCGAATCATAAGCAGCGCCAGGGTTGAAAGAGTAGCCGCTTTTTAGCAGGAGGTTAATTTGGCACGTATTGCGGGTGTCGACCTACCGAAAGACAAAAGAATCGAAGTGGGATTGACATATATCTTTGGTATCGGTAATCAGTCGGCGAGAAGAATTCTGTCCACGACCGGGATTAGTCCCGATATACGGGTAAACAAGCTTACCGAAGAGGATATCGCCAAGCTTCGCAGCGTGATTGAAAATGATTTCAAGGTCGAAGGCGCTCTTCGCAGTGAAGTGGCGATGAGTATCAAGAGACTGATTGACATCGGGTGTTATCGCGGACTGCGGCATCGTCGTGGGCTTCCTGTCCGCGGCCAGCGCACGAAGACAAATGCCAGAACCCGCAAGGGTCCCAGGAAGACTGTGGCCGGTAAGAAGAAAGTCATAGCTAAGAAGTAATATCTAACGGGGTAGAAAAGTGGTTGAACAAAAGAAAAAAGCCAAAGCCAAGAGACGACTGGGCAAGATAGAGGCCATTGGGGTTGCTCACATCAAAGCAAGTTTTAACAATACGGTTGTATCGATAACGGACACCCAAGGGCATATCATCTCCTGGGCGTCGGCGGGAAAAGTTGGATTCAAAGGTTCCAAGAAGTCGACTCCGTTTGCCGCGCAGATGGCCGCCAACAACAGCGCGCGGGAAGCTATGGATCTCGGCGTAAGAAGAATTGAAGTGTGGGTAAAGGGTCCTGGTGCAGGCAGGGAAGCGGCGATTCGCTCTCTATCGGCCGCGGGTCTGGAGATAACGGCCATAAAGGACGTTACGCCAATGCCGCATAATGGATGCCGTCCGCCCAAGAGAAGAAGGGTCTAAGGCAGATGTTCAGCATAAATTTCTGCCGGTTACAATAGGAGAATTCATGGCTCGATATCGTGATGCAAACTGTAGGCTTTGTCGGCGTGAGGGAGAGAAGCTCTTTCTCAAGGGGCATCGCTGTATGACGGATAAATGTGCGCTCGAGAGACGGAATTATGCCCCGGGCCAGCATGGTCAGACCATGCGCTATAAATCATCCAACTATGGACGACAGTTGAGAGAGAAACAGAAGGTTCGCCGAATCTATGGTGTTCTGGAGAAGCAATTCCGCAACTATTTTGAATCGGCGGAAACTAAAGTGGGGGTAACAGGCGAGCAGTTGTTGCAGATGCTTGAATGCCGTTTCGACAATCTTGTATACCGCCTAGGCCTGGCGCCATCTCGTAAAGCCGCACGCCAGCTTGTTCGTCATCGCCATTTTACGGTTAACGGTCAAATCGTAGATATCCCTTCTTTTCAGATAAAACCCAATGACATCATTAAGGTAAGAGACAAGTCAAAGAATCTCGACATGATTCATGGGGCGCTCAAGGAATTCGGGCAGGCAGACCTGCCATGGCTTCGCCTGAACAAGGCGGCGCTTGAAGGGGAGCTCCTGGAGATTCCAAAACGCCAGGATATTCCATTGACTGCCAATGAACAGTTAATTGTTGAACTTTATTCGAAGTAGAAATTTATCCGCCTTTTCAGGAGGCTTTATCTTATGAAGTGGAAAAATTTGCAGATGCCGAAGGAAATTGTCTCTGACCAGTCATCTCCGGCTGAAAATTACTCGCGATTCATCATCGAACCGCTGGAAAGAGGCTTCGGCATCACGCTGGGAAACGCTCTGAGGAGAGTGCTTTTGTCGTCAATACAGGGGGCGGCTCCTGTTTCGATGCGTATCGAAAGTGTCCTGCATGAATTTTCGACCCTGCCTGGTATCTATGAGGACGTTACCGATATCGTGCTCAATGTAAAGAAGCTTCGAGTTAAACTACATGCCGATGAGATGAAAACGATCACTTTGAAAAGCGGTAAGAAGGGACCTATCACGGCCTCGATGATTACGCAGGATCCCGATGTCGAGATCTTGAATCCAAATCTTCACATAGCCGAATTGGTTGATGATCAGGAATTCAAGATTGAAATCGATATCGACGCGGGGAGAGGTTATCTGGTGTCGGAATTGAACAAGAGAGTTGATGCCCCGGTAGGGACAATCTATCTTGACGCACTATTTTCTCCGGTTACGAAGGTCAATTTCGAAGTCGAAAATACGCGTGTGGGACAGAGAACGGATTATGACAAATTAATACTCGAGATAAACACCGATGGATCCGTTACCCCCGAGGATGCGCTTTCTTACGCGGCGAAGATACTCAAGGACCACCTTCAAATGTTCATTCACATCGAGCAGGAGATGGAAATCGCCGAAGAGATGGTGGAGGATGAAGAGACAGTCCGAATCCGTCAGCTGCTTAAGACTCGCGTAGACGAGCTGGAGCTGTCGGTCAGATCCTCTAATTGCCTGCGTGCGGCCAACATTCAGACGCTGTCTGAATTGGTTTCCAAGTCGGAATCCGATATGCTGAAATATCGCAATTTCGGGCGTAAATCTCTTAATGAACTAACCGCCATACTTGATGAACTGGGACTCTCCTTCGGTATGGATATCTCCAAATATCAGGAACTGGCATAGAGGATAGCAATGCGACACCAAAGGAAAGTAAAAAGACTGAGCAGAACCAAGCCCCATCGGGAGGCGATGCTCGATAATATGGCGACATCGCTCTTTGCCAGCAGGATGATTGAGACGACTGAGGCAAAGGCGAAGGAATTGAGAAGATTCGCCGACAGGTTAATCAGCACCGCGAAAGAGGACACGTTGGCGGCGCGCCGACTAGTGGGGAAATCCATAAAGGACAGGAAAGTCCTAAAGAAGCTCTTTACAGAAATAGCGCCTCAGTTTAAGAATCGGCCTTCCGGCTTTTCTCGTGTCGTAAAGCTGGGGTTTCGTCGAGGAGACAGCGCCATGATATCGGTTGTCGAACTTCTGACCGAGAAGCCTAAGATAGAAAAGGAAAAAGGCAAGAAGGGAAAAGCGACAGCAAAGAAGAAATCCAAGATTGCTGCAGCCGTAGAGGCCAAACCGGAAGAATATAAAAGGCCAGGATCAGAAAAGTAGAGTCACTGGCATCTCAATTTTTATAAGAATCCGGCGAAATGCCGGATTTTTTTATTAAATAATTCTTGCAATTTCAACTTCATTTTGATATGCTTATTTGGATCTTAAACTATTATATTAGTTTTGTCTCGTAATAACATGGAATATAACAAGTTGCAATTAAATCACGCCGGCTAACCGGCGATATTTAAGGTGAGGGTCTATATGGAAGAGCAGAAGAAGGGGATGTCAAAAGGTTGCTTGATTGCACTGGTGATCGCCGGAATCGTGCTGGTAATAGCTGTCGCTTTGAGCGTTGTCTGCTATATGAAGCGCGACAAAATCATGGAATGGAGTATCATCAAAATGATGGAGACCACGCAGAAGGATATTCTTGCGAATCTGCCCGATGGAATGACTGAGGACGATGCGAAGAGAATGATTGCGAACTTCGAAACGGCGGTTAAAGAAAAGAAGGTAAGTCCTCAGGCGCTTCAAAATATTGCTTATACTTATCAGGAGATTTATAAAGACAAGAAGCTCAATAAAGATGAGGCGGGTCTGTTGCTGGAGGAGCTCCGTAAGGCAACGGTATCCGATTCACTCGCCCCGCAGGATACTACAAAACAATAAGATACGACGATTTGTTAAAGTCATAATTTATGACCGAAATCTTGGCTGTTCCTATTGCTTATCTGATTGGCTCTATTCCATCCGGCTTGATAATCGCGCGTCTTTTTGGAATCCGGGATATAAGAAAGGTCGGTTCTGGAAATATCGGGGCTACCAATGTCTGGCGAAGCGCCGGGCGGCTACCAGGTATAATTGTCTTGATATTAGACATTGCCAAAGGGTCGATAGCGGTGATATTGGCAGACTCATTGTCGACCGGGATTATTAATGCCGAATACCTGAGACTTGGATCGGGATTGACCGCTATCATTGGCCATATATTCCCAATCTTTCTCATGTTCAGAGGAGGCAAGGGGGTCAACACCGCCCTGGGGGTTATGATTACCCTATTGCCAATTGAGGCGTCGATAGCCGTCGCGGCCTTCGCGCTGACGTTGGCCATCAGCAAATATGTTTCGCTTGGGTCGATCGTTGCAGCCATCGCGTTCTCTTTGTCGGTCGCATTAGGGATTATGTTCGGATGGAGTAATACGAATCCGATTTATATCCCTATTTCTGTTGTTCTTGTTCTGCTTATTATTATCACACATCGGGGAAATATTAACAGACTGAGGAGCGGAACAGAGAGCAAGTTCAATTTTCATTCGACACAATCCGGCGAGAGTGGGAAGCATGCCTGAGAGCATAGTAGTATTGGGGGCGGGCAGTTGGGGGATAGCGATAGCCAATCTGCTGTCGTCAAACGGTCATAGGGTGAACCTCTGGGAGTTTAATCGCGACGACTGCGCCATGCTTATAGCCAATAGAACTCATAAGGACAAGTTGCCGGGTATTCTCATCTCGAAAGAGATCAAAATTACAAACAACCTAGATGAAGCAATCAATGATATTCGCATGGTTGTTTTTGCGGTGCCCGCGCAAAAATTGAGAGCGGTTTGTATCTCCTTGGAAAGACTGGCCGGAAAAGATAGGAGATATATTAATCTTGCTAAAGGCGTCGAATTAAATAGCACTCATGAGGCCGTCGGAAATCATGAAAGCCTCTATATCGGATGCAGAGTGACGGCAATATCGCATCATTGTCGGGACCGAGCCATGCCGAGGAAGTGGCGAGAAATCTGCCAACCTCAGTAGTGGCAGCCTCACGAAACTCTGAATTTGCAGGCCAGATCCAGAATTTATTTAGCAATCGCACATTCAGAGTATATCGGTCAAAGGATATTGTCGGCGTGGAACTGGGCGGGGCTTTGAAGAATATAGTGGCAATAGCCTCGGGAATTACGCAGGGTTTGGGGTTTGGTGATAATACGACAGGAGCGCTGATTACGCGTGGGCTGGCGGAAATTACCAGGATGGGGGTCAAACAGGGGGCGGAGGCTATGACCTTTGCGGGGCTTTCGGGAATCGGCGATCTTGTCACCACCTGCATCTCCCAACATTCACGCAATAGGTACGTTGGTGAAAAGATCGGGCGGGGAGAGAAGCTCAAGGATATTCTCGCTGGTATGGTAATGGTCGCAGAAGGGGTTGATACTTGCCGTTCGGCCAAAGCGATGTCGGATAAATTCGGGGTGGAAATGCCAATCACAGCGGAAGTCTATAAAGTTCTATTCGAGGACAAACCGGCTTTGGAAGCGGTCGTCGATCTGATGGGTCGATCATTAAAAGAAGAAATATGGATGTAATACAGGGGTAACGTATGGCACGCCGAAAGAATAAGACGGAAGAGAAACTCTATTATTCAATCAGTGAAGTAGCCCATATCACCAAGCTGGAGCCTTATGTCTTGCGGTTTTGGGAAAAAGAGTTCCCGATGCTTAAGCCGAAGAAGAATCGTGGCGGTAATCGCACTTACCAGAAGCATGAAATCGAATTGATCAACCAGATAAAGCATCTTCTATATAAAGAAAACTACACGATTGAGGGCGCCAGGAACAGGCTCAGAGGGCTAAAGCCTACCGAGCAGAGAAGGGAATTGGTATCGTCAGCGAGATATCAGACCGTGTTGGGAGAGATAAAAAAGCAGATTGAAGACGTCCTCAAACTTTTCCCTTGCCTTTTTGGCGTCTGAACTTAGATTGAGCCTGTCGTCGGGGAGTAGCGCAGTTTGGTATAGCGCACTCGCTTGGGGTGCGAGAGGCCGGCAGTTCAAATCTGCTCTCCCCGACCATTATTAAGCTTTCCGATGGCTAATCATACAATCCTAATCATTATACCTGCTTATAATGCGGGAGAGTATTTATCTGAGCTCATATCAAGACTAAGAAAGACCGTCCCGGAATTGGATATTTTGGTGGTCGATGACGGTTCCACGGATGGGACGCAAGATATTTTGAAGAGATTAAATGTGACAGTCCTTTTCAATTCGTGTAATAGAGGGAAGGGGTACTCACTTCAACGCGCCTTTGAATACGCCATGTCGAGCAATTACGATTACGTAATTACTATAGATGCCGATCTTCAGCATTCGCCGGAGGAGCTTCCACTCTTTATCGAGAAGATTGGGATGGCTGACATTATAATCGGAGCGAGGAATGTGTCGCTCAAGACCATGCCTTTACCCCGATGGATGTCAAACAAGTTAACGTCAGCGGTTATCTCCAGATTCTGCGGATACAAATTTGCGGATTCTCAGTCAGGATTTAGAATGTATAGGGTGGATTTGTTGAAGAAATTGAAGGTCATATCGGTCAATTATGATTTTGAATCGGAGCTATTGATTCAGGCAGGGGATTTAGGCGCAAAATTCATGGAGATTCCGGTAGCCACTATCTACAGGGGGGCACCGTCTCATATTAATCATTTGGCTGACACCGGAAGATTTATTAGATTGATCTGGAATAGAGTAGTTTCACGATTTTATAAGAAAGCGAATTAAGACAGAAGTCTGACTGCTTATGATGATACTTCTTACAAATGATGACGGCATATATGCCGAGGGTCTGAATACTCTGGCGAAAGAGCTGAAGAAAATGGCGGAGGTGCTATTGGTGGCACCGGATCGAGAGCAATCGGCGTCGAGCCATTCATTGACACTTACCCGCCCATTGAGACTCAATCAGAGAGGCCCGAATCGTTACTCGTGCGACGGTACGCCTACGGACTGTGTGATGCTTGCGGTTCATGGAATACTGAAACACCGGCTGCCTGATTTGCTCATATCCGGAATCAATCATGGGGCCAATATGGGAGAGGATGTTACCTATTCAGGCACCGTAGCGGCTGCGATTGAAGGATCAATACTAGGGATACCCTCACTGGCTGTCTCCAACTCCGACGTTGAGAATTTGCAATCATATGGCGCTGCCGCCAAATTCATAGCCAAATTCGTTCGAGGCATGAAAAAATATAATTTATTTACAGAGACATTTCTTAATATCAACTTCCCCTCTATTAAGGAAAATAAGTTCACCAGATATAGATTTACCTGTCTAGGGAAAAGGATTTATAAAGACATAATAATCGAGAAGACCGATCCGCGAGGCAGGCTTTATTATTGGATAGGAGGGCAGTCCACCTGGAAAGATGTTAAGGGATCGGATTTTGAGGCAATTTCAGACGGTTATGTCTCGATTTCTCCTCTAAAACTGAATTTCAGCGATATTGAAACGGTCAAACAAATGGGGACACTTCGCATAAAATTCTAAGGCGCGGCAGGCGGGGATATTATTCACTTGACTTGATTGCCGCGATGTATATTATTATGAAGCTTGGATCGGGGCGTAGCGCAGCCTGGTAGCGCACTTGGTTCGGGACTAAGGAGTCGCTGGTTCAAATCCAGTCGCCCCGATTTATAAATGAGATTGCCCTGAGGCTGGGGAGGGTGATTAGAGGTGAGCAAACGGGTAGATCAGGGAAGCAATATGACGATTAAGAAGGGTCAACCATTTATTGCCGTTGTGGGGGCGGGCAAGTGTTCCAAAAAGATGAAGGATTTGGCGGAAACGGTGGGCAAGGCGATCGCCGAGAAGGGCGGAATACTTGTCTGCGGCGGTATGGGCGGAGTTATGGAGGCGGCCGCAAAGGGTGCGAAGGCCAAGAAGGGGCTCACAATCGGAATTCTTCCCGGAGACGCCAAAGCCGAAGCAAATCCATACATTGATATCGCGATACCGACCGGAATCGGCGACGCTCGTAATCTGGCCGTGATAAAGACTGCTGATGGGGTAGTGGCGCTTCCGGGGAAATATGGCACTTTATCAGAGATGGCCTTTTGTCTGAAACTTGAGAAACCGATGGTTTCCCTATCCGCGTGGAATATTTCCGATAAAGTTGAACGTTTCGATAATCCAGTCAAGGCGGTCGAAAGGATATTTCAGCTGACAGGAAAATAGCTGTGGGTTTTGCCGGAGCGGTCGTGAATGTCAGAGGAATTGTTCAGGGAGTGGGATTTCGCTGGTGGTGTGTCAGGCGGGCCAGGGAATTATCTCTCACGGGTACGCAGCCAATCTTTATGACGGCTCGGTAGAGGTTGCAGCGGAAGGAGATCGGGGGATGCTGGAGGAATTTATCAAGATATTAAAGATTGGTCCCACGTATGCTAAGGTTACAGACATTAGAATCCAATGGTATGATAAGCCAAAAGGGTACAAGGGGTTTACAATAGAGGATAAATAGCAGCTACTATGGATTTAAAGACCGCAATCAGATCGGTGCCTGATTTCCCCAAGAAGGGAATAGTATTTCGTGACATCAGCACCTTGCTCTTGAATAAAGCCGCATTTGCGCAGTCTATTGACGAATTGGAGAATTTCTGCCGAGGGAAGAAAATCGAGAAGATTCTTGGAATTGAATCGCGGGGGTTTATTTTCGGTGGGATACTGGCGGACCGTCTCGGAGTCGGATTTGTCCCGGTGAGAAAAAAGGGTAAACTGCCTGCGAAGACGATAAGTCAGGAATATCAATTGGAATATGGGACGGATTCGATAGAAATCCATGCTGACGCAGTCAATCGGGGCGATTCGATCTTGATTGTAGATGATTTGATTGCGACCGGTGGGACTCTTGAAGCGGCCTGCAAATTGGTGGAAAAAAATGGGGCCAACGTGGTCGGAATCGCGGCTCTGATAGAGCTATCCTTTCTGAAGGGAAGAGAAAAACTGGGCAAGTACGACATCTTCAGTTTGGTGAAATATGATTCCGAATGATTTCTTTTGCCCCCGTAGCTCAGAGGATAGAGCAGAGGTTTCCTAAACCTTTGGTCGCAGGTTCGACTCCTGCCGGGGGTAAAGAATAATTCCGAAATTTGGCGTCAATATATTTCCAAAAACAGTTTGACATCAAATCTGAGTCTGGTTATATTTTCCGTCTGACATTTGAAGACTATGAACGTCTTATGAATAAGAAAATAAATATTCCTATTTGCGGGAGGATCTTTTATATGAAATTGTCGTTGTTAAAAACCGCTTTGCTTGTGATTGTTGTCCTTACAACGACAACTTACGCTCAAGAGCAGGGACTTACCTTTAATTTCTTTGGGGGTGGCGCTCGCTCTGAAGGAATGGGCCAGGCTTATATAGCTATCTCTAATGATGGGTCCGCCGGTGGGTGGAACCCGGCCGGTCTCAATGTCCATGAAAAGACTCTGATGAATTTCAGTTACGGTTACCTTTTGCCCCGCGGCAAATATTCCATTTATAATTCCTCCGCTTCACTGCTTCAAGATTACAAAGATAAGGGGAGTATTGGAGCTCTGAACAACTGGAGTATAATTACCCCGCTCAGAGTAAAAAATCATCACTTTGTGGCGAGCCTATCATATACGCGAAATTTTGACGAATACTATAAATTCGCCGAAAAAATAACCATGCCATATGTATTCTTTGAATCCGGCCCTCAGGGATATACTTACCTTCGGTTTTTGCTGGGTTATCAGGATTCCCTTGCCAATACAAATTTTGAAAGGCGCGGTGGAATCAATGATATCAACTTTGCGTTTGGAACCCGACTGTATAATAAATTGTCCTTTGGCATGGCGGCGAATATTTATAATGGAAGGGTAGTCACTCTTGAACAGAGAGATCTCAAGATGAACCTGAACTATCAAGGGATGACTTTCTCCGCAAGAAGCAGAATCAGTGTGTTTGATTCAACGAAGTATACCGGGTTCAACACTACTCTTGGTCTGCTTTATGCAGCTGAGAAATTGCGTGCCGGCCTTTTTATCAGGACTCCTTTCAATTTATCGGGGGAATCTGATACGGCGATTTATCGGATAACCACTATGAATGGTGTTGCTGACGCCAATTCCACAGATACGGTATATGTGGATAATATGACCTCAAAGATTGAAGTCCCTCTTATGCTTGGAATGGGACTTGGGTATAACGTCAATGAAAACCTTCTTTTCGCGGCGGACGTGGAATTTAGGAATTTCTCCAATAAGATGGTAAAGAATCTGGACAGCATCCTGCTCACGACGGGTGGAGAAAGATTGGAATTTTATCACAATACTGACCCGCACTGGGGCAATGTCGTCCAATTTCGTCTTGGAGCGGAATATCTATTACATGCGCCGATAGGAACCATACCGTTGAGAGCCGGATTCCGCAATGAGGCTTTTCCGTTCGGGAGCATTTCCAACTATTCGATTATCTATCAGGGAGAAAAGGGGACAACAGTAAATGATTCTTCGCGCGTTTCTTATGCCTTCCAGTATAATACCGATAAGGTAACCGGTATGAGTTTTTCTCTTGGAACGGGAATTCAATGGTCTCAGGTGAATCTCGACGTTGCCTACACGTATACCACCTACGAGCAGAATATTAACAAGGATGCGGTTCTGAGGGCTAAGAACACGTCGAATAATCATCATTTGAATTTTACGTTCACGGGTTATTTTTAATCTGAAATATCGAGATGAGAGTTCATGAACAACCTCTCATCTCTTTGTAATGGAAACAAACAAATAGCCGATAAATCCCGAAGGGAAATGTCAGAATGAAGAGCGATGAATGCGTACGAAGGTAAAACTTAAAAAGCAGCAGATTAAAGAAGATAAATTCACCAATTTCATTCTTACGTCTCGGGAGTGGATATCATCAAATTGGCAAATCGCGGCGATCGGGGTCGCCATCGTGGCTCTGGCGACGGCGGGGACCATATATTATTTCAAAATGAAGTCCAATAAGGAGACGGACGCGAGTAATCAATTGAGCAAAGCCATCTCTGACATGAGAAGCCAGAATTTCCAAGTGGCCATTCTCGAATTAAAGAATCTGTCTGACGAATTCGGGGGTGAAATTGGCTCCACGGCATTGTTCAATCTTGCCAACGCATATTATGACAGCAAGAATTACGACGAGGCCATCAATACTTTCAAAAAATATATCGATGAATATCAGCTAAATGATGTCGCCTCAGCTTCAGCGATGGCCGGTATAGCCGTGTCATTAGAATGCAAGCAGGAGTTTCTTGCCGCAGGCGACAAGTTCAGCGAGACCTTGGGGAAATACCCGAATTCGCCGTCAGCGCCAGATTATTATCTCGGGGCCATCCGCAACTATGTGCAGGGGGGAGATAAAGGGAAGGCCGACAAAATGCTTACAGAGATGCAGGAGAAGTTTCCCCAGACTGATTACCTTCGTGTGGCAACGCGTCTGGCGATGCAATTGAAAACCTATTAATATCTTTCGCGCGTATGTCGGAGAATCCTAGATTAAAGGTAGCCTTTCTCTGGCATATGCACCAGCCATTCTATCTCAATCCGGCTACAAAGCAGTTCATGATGCCATGGGTAAGGCTACATGGACTCAAAGATTATCTGGATATGCCACTTCTGGCATCGCAATTTCCTAATATTAAGCTGACATTTAATCTGGTTCCATCTCTGCTTGACCAGATTCAGCTGTACTGCGAAGGATACAGCGACAGACATCTTGAGCTTTCGAGAGTTCCCGCCCGCAACCTTTCTGACGATGAGAAAATTGAAATCCTATCAACTTTCTTCTCCGCCAATCCGCATAATATGATTGAGCCTTATTTGCGCTATCATCATTTGTATCGAAAAAGAGAGAATAGCGGGAGCGACCTGCGTCTGGCTATCGATTTGTTCTCCGTATCAGAGTGGCGTGACTTGCAGGTATGGTCAAATTTGGTCTGGATTGATCCATCGTTCAGGATGGAATCGGCGATTCGGGATTTATACGAGAAAGGGCGAGATTTTACGGAGGAAGAGAAGATTCGCCTGCTCGATTTTGAGATAGATTTACTGAAGCGGATCATACCGACCTATCAGCGATTATATGCCGAAGGAAGGATTGATATTTCCTTTACCCCATATTATCACCCCATTCTTCCGCTGCTGGTGGACACCAATTGCGCGAGCGACGCCCTCCCGGGCATTTCACTGCCGGAACATCGATTCCAGAATCCCGAGGATGCCCGTTGGCATATTCAAAATACAATCGAGAAATTCAAGTCGCAATTCGGGGGATCTCCCCAAGGGATGTGGCCGTCGGAGGGGTCAATTTCGGAGGACGTTTTGAGGATAATGGCCGACACCGGCGTAAGGTGGACGGCGACCGATGAGGATATACTGAGATATTCAGTCGCGAGGGAAGGCTCCGGCGTTCGCGGCTTTTCCCCCCACATGGCTTATTGTTTCAGCGGGGCGCCGGCGCTGAAGATATTTTTCCGGGATCGAGGATTATCCGATAAGATAGGTTTTGTCTATTCGAGCTGGGAAACCGACAAGGCTGTCGCTGATTTCCTTCAGCACTTAGCGAGGTTGAAGGAATTTTTGAAGGGAAGTCTCGACCGTACCATTGTCCCTATTATACTCGACGGCGAAAATGCCTGGGAGTACTACCCGAATGACGGGATCGATTTTCTAAAAGGAATGTATACGGCCTTATCTTCTGCAAAGGATATAGAAGTGATCAGTTTTACCGATGCGGCAAAGATTCTGGAGCCGGGAAATATTCAGTCGGTGATGGCCGGATCATGGATAAATCACAACTTCAGGGTTTGGATCGGGCACAGTGAAGACAATATGGCCTGGGATATTCTTCATGAGGCACGCAAGGCGCTTGTCGATTATCAAAAGATCCACCCTGACGCCGACTCTGCGCGGCTGGAAAGCGCCTGGCGTCAGATTTACATTGCCGAAGGTTCCGATTGGTGCTGGTGGTATGGCGACGAGCACATTGGAGAAAATAATGAGCAGTTCGATCTTCTCTTTCGTTTGCACGTTAAAGCCGTCTATGACATTCTCGGCCTCACGCCGCCCTCAATTTTGTCGAAACCGATCCATCGATCCAGAACTGATTCACTGATTTCGCCGCCCGAATCGCTGGTAACCCCGAAACTGGATGGGATACTGACGCACTATTATGAATGGAGCGGCGCCGGGCACTATGACTGCGCCAAGGTGGGAGGCGCCATGCATCGGGGCGATAGAATCATTGATGGAATACATTTTGCATTTGACAGCGACAACTTTTATATTCGTATTGACTTTGCCCACGAACCGGATTTGATTGACGCCAGGAAACGAAGAATCCTGGTAGACTTTCGGAATTTGGCGCAAAAGGAGATTATTCTTGATAGGCACGTTTTGCAGGACAGAGGCGACTACAGATATATCTTTGGCGACATTCTGGAAGCGGAGTTTAGCCGATCCGCATTATTCCCAAATGGTAGCGGCCGGCTTGAATTTTATATTAGTCTCTATCTGGATGATCAATTTATTGAGAAATGGCCGCTGGACGATCCCATTGGGGTTGACATACCGGACAGAGAACGGGAGATTTTCTGGCAGGTTTAGACAGGGGAGAAGATATGCCGGATTCCTTTTTCAAAAATAGTGATTCTGAGATTGATCAGCCTATTATTCCCGGGCTTGATGAGACCGTTGAAGAGAAAGCCAAGGAATTAGAATCGCTGAAAGATCAGGGGGTAATAGCTTCGGTACTGGCCTATATCCCCTTTTTGTGCCTGATACCGCTACTGCAGATGAGGGAGAATGAGCAGGCTCGTTTTCATAGCAAGCAAGGAATGCTTTTATTCCTGATTGAAATTCTGGCGGGGATATTTCTGATTCCGGGATTATCCGGGATGATCTGGCGCACGATTCTCATTCTGGCGCTTGGCGCCTCGGCGGCCGGAATTATTTTCGGATTACAGGGAAAAAGCTACAAATTGCCCATAATTGGCGATTTAGCCGAAAAGCTGAAGCTGTAAATCCTATGTCACGAAGAAGCATCTGTATCATGGCCATGGCTCTGGCTTTTGTTTTTTCGGGGTGCGCCGTGACCGGCCCCGGCGGTAAGACTTCCCTGATATTTGTCGATACCGGAACTGAAATTTCAATCGGCGAGGAGATGAATACGGCTATCCATAAGGAAAACCGGATACTTCAGGATGATCTCTGGCAAGAGTATGTGAACAATATCGGGCAGAAAATTGTAGGGGTATGCGATCGGAAGGATCTCGAATATCACTTTACCGTCATAGACTCAAATATCGTCAACGCGTTTGCTACTCCGGGCGGGTATCTTTTCTTTTATACGGGATTATTGAAAATCATGGAAAACGAAGCAGAATTGGCGGCGGTAATTTCGCATGAAGTCTCACACGTGGTGGCCCGCCATTCTGTGAAAAGGCTGCAGGCGGCCATGGGCGTTAGCCTTTTAGAACAACTTGTCTTCGGCCAAAGCGCTGATGCCTTAAAAGCGGCGGTGAACATAGGGGTCGGGTTGTCTTTTGCGAGTTATTCCAGAGCGGACGAGAACGAGGCGGACAACTATGGTATCCAGTATATGACCAAGGCGGGATACAACCCAGAGGGCGCCATCACCATGTTTGAGAAACTTGCTTCAATTTCCCAGGGCGATCCAAATTTTTTTGAAAAGCTATCGATGAGTCATCCCGACACTCAGGAAAGGATAGCCAAGAGCAAAGCCTTAATTCAATCCATGAAACCATTGCCTCCGGGTCTTGGCGTCAATGCCAACAAATATAAAATAATGCGCGCCCGCCTGAAGTGACGCTCTTGAATCCAATTATCGGTCGACCGGTTTTCCTTTGATACATTAAAAAGTCTATGGATAACGAAGAAGACCATAATATACTCAAAAGCCTCAAAAGGCTAATAATCGGCAAGGCCCGCAATCTTCAAGATCCGGCGGTATTTCACAAGATTTCTCTGATAGCCTTTTTTGCGTGGGTGGGGCTTGGGGCTGACGGTTTATCATCATCATGCTACGGACCTTCCGAAGCTTTTCTCGCGCTTGGGGCACATTCATATCTCGGAATATTCGTGGGACTGGGTACGGTCATCACCATATTTATAATCAGTGCCAGCTACTCCCAGATAATAGAGCTGTTTCCGACCGGCGGCGGAGGGTATCTGGTAGCCAGCAAATTGCTGTCGCCTACGTTCGGAATGATTTCGGGATGTGCACTTTTAATTGATTATGTGATGACCATAGCCCTCTCCATCGCCAGTGGGACGGACGCCATATTCAGTTTTCTTCCTGCAAGCTTATTCGGATATCGGCTGGCTTTCGCAATTTTCGGGGTCTTGATTATTACGATCCTGAATTTGCGAGGCGTTAAAGAGTCGGTTCTTGCGCTAATGCCGATTTTTTTAGTCTTTGTGGTGACGCATTTGTTCGCAATTATATATGCTTCAATCCTTCATTTTGACAATTTCCCCGTCATCGTCGACGGAGCAGTCAGCAATATAAGTACACTTGGGTCTCAGGTCGGGATTTTTCGGAGTATTTCTAATTATCCTGCGCGCGTACAGTATGGGCGCGGGGACTTACACCGGAATTGAAGCTGTCAGTAATGGGCTTCCTATTCTCCGCGAGCCGAAGGTCCAGACCGGGAAGCATACCATGCGGTACATGGCGATATCGCTATCCGTCATGGTGCTGGGGCTGATAGTCGCTTATATGCTCTTTGATGTCAAATTTGCCTCCGGCAAGACATTGAACGCTGTATTATTCGAGAGTCTGACGGCCAGTTGGGGCTCCGGGGCTTCCCATGCATTTGTCTGGATTATATTATTGTCAGAAGGGGCAATACTTTTTGTCGCCGCTCAAACCGGTTTTATCGACGGTCCGCGAGTGCTTTCAAACATGGCGCTTGACAGGTGGTTCGCCAGCAAATTTGCAAACCTGAGTGATCGGCTGGTCACCCAAAACGGGGTCCTTTTAATGGGAGGCGCGGCGGTTGGGCTGATGATCGCAACGCACGGTTCGGTGCAGATTCTGTTAGTGCTCTATAGTATCAACGTCTTTATAACTTTTGTCCTTTCCCAAAGCGGGATGGTGCGCCACTGGTGGCAATATCGCAAGTCCGAGGCCAAATGGAAAAAGGGATTGGTGATTAATGGAATCGGATTGATCCTCACCGCCTTTATTTTAATTTCTGTGGTCGCTGTCAAGTTCAACGAAGGGGGATGGGTGACTCTGTTAATAACGGGTTCAATGGTTATGATAATGTTTGGGATTAGGCGGCATTATCAGAGGACATACGCCCTTCTGCGAAGGCTTGACGATCTTGTGCCGGCGGCTGATGCTTCAATCTCGAATAGCACTCCCATTTCAGATTCACAGACTTACGTGGAACCTCAATTCGATCCAAAAGGGATGACGGCGGTTCTTCTGGTCAATGGCTACAATGGACTGGGATTACACTCGCTATTCAGCATTATTCGTCTGTTCAGAGGTGGATTTAAAAATTTCGTATTTCTCCAGGTGGGGGTGGTTGATGCCGGAGCTTTTAAGGGAACTCACGAAGTAGAGAACCTGGAAGGTCATGTGAACGATGAATTGGCTCGCTATGTGGAGTTTGTAAAGCGTCACGGATATTACGGCGAATCAGCCTCATCAGTTGGAACGGATATTATCGGAGAAATCGAGAAGATAGGTATTCCGATACTTGAAAAATATCCTCAGGCAGTATTCTTCGGCGGACAAATCGTCTTTCCGCACGAGACTTTCATGACAAAATGGCTTCATAACCATGTCGTCTTCGCCGTCCAAAGTCGGTTTTATCATAGGGGAATGCCGTTTATTATTCTTCCCATTAGAGCGTAAGCATTCTTGTTGCCGGATTGTGTAAAGAACAATCGGAAATTTGAATAGCGGCCTGAAAGAAATCCTCAATAAATCCCAGTTTATTTTTGCGCCTGCAGAGCGAAGAATAGAACTCGAATTATTATTGTTGACAATAGGTTATAGAATTTTCTATTGTCGGCAAATATTATGGGTAACTTACCATATTCGGCTAATATCCCTGTGAAAATGGCCGACAATTGACAGGTGAGATGTTCAGAATATGAACTGCAGATAACTGCAGTAAAGATATGGTGATAGATAGGAGGACGGGAAAGTAATTCTGGAACTGTGCGGAGGGCGAGCTTAGTCGTCGGGATCCAAATGGGATCACGGCGTTTGCTCCTCAGCGATTTCTGACTTATATCGATTTTACATACTTTTTTAACTTGTTGAAGATTAATGCGTTACTCGAATACTTCGAAAATCAGCAGATTATCTGACTATGGATTCCGCGGGAGCCCGATTGGGGTACCTGCTTTGCACTATTGCCATCTCGAATTTGACGGAAAAATAACACGGGGATAAATGAGATGGCCAGAAAAAGCATTCGAAGAATCATGATAATATGGATTGTTCTATTGGCCGTTGCGGCCATGCTAGGCAGGACATCGATAGCAGCAGATAACGGAAGAACATCGGCGGATTTTCTCAATATCGGCGCCGGCGCACGTGGGGCAGCCCTCGGCAATGCCTTTACCTCAGTGGCCGATGACGGTTCCGCAATTTACTGGAATCCGGCCGGCATAATAAGAGAAGACAAAGCTCAATTGAGTTTTTCGCATTTTGCATGGTTACAGGATATCAGCTATGATTTTCTTGGAGCCTCCTATCCGGTCAGCAATCGAGTATCGTTGGGGATCGGCGCCCAGTACCTCGATTACGGCAGGATTGAGGGGTATGACGCTGATGATAATCCGACCGGCGAAATTGGTTCGACCTTCGATTTCGCGGGCTCCCTGTCGGCGGCGTACCGGATTAGTGACGAAATATCAATAGGCGCCAGCGGCAAGATCATATTGATTTCTCTTGCCGACACGAGGGCCTCGGCCATGGCGGCTGATTTTGGCTTCAGATACTCCGGTGAGAAATTCGCGGCCGGGCTGGCAATTTTCAACATTGGCGGAAAACTGAAATTTGACCAGGATCAAAACGATCTACCGACCAATATCAGGGGAGGTATTTCGATCAGACCTTTTGGCTCAGCATTACTCGCTTCAATCGAGGCCGAAAGGGCTCTTGCTGGCACGCTTACCTTCCGGAACGGTCTGGAGTATAATTTTGACAATCGTTACTTTCTAAGAACCGGGTACGAATACTCGCCCGACCAGATTGCCAGGGGTCTTAGTCAGGGAATATCATTTGGAGTTGGAGCGGTCCTGGGCCCTTCTCAAATTGATTATGCCTTCACACCTAGTTCAAGTTTTGGTTCGGATAGCATTCATCGATTTTCATTGAGTCTCAAAATAGGCAAGTAATTAGTAAGGCCGAAACCAGTCCAATCTGCTGGAGCCGGGAGTCTTAAATGATCTCGGCTCTTTTCTTTATTAGCCATCAATTGCGCAAGTCATTGCAATATTCAATGTGAAATGTGATGAGTATTGCATATAGATTTGCCAGTCTTCTGACGTGACGAGAAAGCATAGACTCTCCGCGCACTTTTGTCGTATTTTGTAATCAATTACACCGCATTCGCTTAAGCAATCAACTATTGCGTTTTTTCGCAATTCCCGCCAAAATCCATTGGAAATAGCTCATTGGCAATCAATTTGCTCAGTGCTAACTGGAACAATTTTCTCGGGTAATGCATTAGAATTGAAACTTACAAAAGCCAATGAATAGAAACTTTAGCGACAACTCGACCGATTCGACGACCAATACTTCTATTGCTCTCAATAATCGACAATACGCGTATGGGACAGCGATTGGCGTTGGACGACCGGCCAGTCGCGAAATATCAGGTGAAATAGCTCTTCAGGACAATCTTAAGTTCTATTTTGGGGAATATGTTAGCGGAATATTCTTTATTTCCGCCCTGTTTTGTTATACTTTTCTTGTGCCGGCCGGATTGGCAAGGCCTGGGCGGATGATTCTAAATATGCTTGACAAATCATTGAAGAAGGCGCTCGATATCTTAGGGGCACTGGCGGGATTGATTTTATCGATTCCCTTATTTATTATTCTGCCGATTCTGATTAAAATAGACAGTTCCGGCAAGATTTTCTATACCCAGGAAAGAGTTGGAATTAATCGGCGCAGTCGGCATCGTCGTTACTTCAGGTCAGAGATGTCGGGAGAAAAGCGCGCCGTTGATCGTCGGAAGAATGATCTGTGCGGGCGTCCTTTCAAAGTAATTAAATTCAGGACCATGGTAAATAATGCCGAAAAGAAGACCGGCCCAGTATGGGCGACGCAAAATGATGCCCGAATTACCCGAATTGGGCGTATTCTCCGGAAAGCCAGACTTGATGAAATTCCTCAATTGATTAACGTTTTGATGGGAGATATGTCGCTGGTCGGCCCGAGACCGGAGCGTCCACATTTTGTAATGGACCTTTGTCAACAAATTCCGAATTATGTTGTTCGTCTGAGAGTGAAACCGGGTATTACCGGGCTGGCACAAGTTACCACGGGGTATGATTCGTCTTTGGATTCCGTAGCGGTGAAAGTCAAGAATGACATTACCTATATTCGTAATTGGTCAATCTGGACTGATGTAAAGATCCTGATGAAAACAGTGGTCGTTGTTATTACCGGCAAGGGAGCTTGTTAAGAAGTTTCGCTTGTTTTACAAATTATGATCCCGCCCCCCGCGGGATTTTTTTTATTTCTTGAATTGACGTTGAAAAAAAATTATCTTTCCCGATTATAAAATAGGACATTTATCTGAAAGAGAGCTATGTAAATGATTTCCAAAGGAAGTCTGGCAATAATAGCGTTGATCATATTCCCCATGTGTCTGGCGGCGCAGGATGCTACCTCGGGTTTTCATGTCGAGACGAATCCTCCGGGCGCGGAAGTGAGCCTTATCGGCGTCATCACTATATCGGGATTAACTCCGGTATCTTTCAATCAAGGACTTGAGGGCGAATATCAGATCAGAATCGAAAAGTATGGTTACGAGACCTATAAGTCATCTGTATTTCTTCAGAACGGACGTGCAATCAACCTTACTGTCAATCTGAAGTCCAAGACTCGTCTAAAAGCGGCCGCTCGTTCGCTGGTAATACCGGGATGGGGACAATCATATACGAATCAGAAATCCAAGGGGTTGCTTTTTGGCCTTGCCGCGGTGGGCGGGATTGCATCTTTCCTGATTACGGATTCGGATTTTAACAATAAGAATAAGACCTATGAGAACTATTTGAGTGAGTACAACCGGGCCGCGACTTTTTCAGAAAAGGAAAGACTCTTTTCGTTGGTCGCGGATGCCAAGAAGAAAGCGTATGACGCTGAAACTACAAGAAGAATTTCCATTGGAGCGACGGTTGCGATATGGAGCCTGAATATAATGGACATATTTTTATTTTTCCCTGAGACAGGCGGGAGTATGACTGTCAGTGGGTTGAGCATAAAACCCGATATAAATTCGAGTCGAACCTTATTGACGTTTTCATACAGGTTCTGAGAGGCATATTATGAAAGGAATTCTCTATATCTCTATTTTGCTGATGCTTGCCGCGGGGTGCAGTCGCCATATAGATTCCCCGGATTTATCGCAAAAATTGCCGAATCGTCCGCCGGTTCCGGTGAACCTGAAAGCTATTCATTTTCCCGAGGGGCTCACACTTTCCTGGCAGGCGGCAGACACGAGTGTAATCAGGTTTTTCAGAATTTTTAATTCGGATTCAATAAACGGCTCATATGTAATTTGGGATTCTACAGTTGGTGCAACGTTTTCAAAACCCTTGCTCGGGCTGGTCGCCGAGCGAAATTACTTTTTCAGAGTTGCCTCTGTCACTACTTCCGGACTGGAAGGTAATCTGTCATCGGCAATTTCGGTCGCATTCGGGCCACTCTCAATTATCATAAATAATGACGATAAATACACGCGCACAAGGGATGTTACGATCACCTTCACCGCTCCGGCTTCTACTAATCTGGCTCAACTATCCGAGAACAGCGATTTCGCTGATGCCAGATGGGAGACGATTGCGCCCACTTTGGGCAAGACTCTGTCATCCGGTGATGGGGTGAAGCGTCTTTTTGCCAGATTCCAGTTCAATGACGGTTCTGAATCGGGCGGATTGATAGGGGATAGTATCATTCTTGATACCCGCGCTGAAATCGACACGGCCTATTTTCGGGCAGACGCGCCGGTTCTCAGGGCTGCCGATATTGTCACTTTTTTCCTCGATTGCGGGGAAGCTGACGGCGAAGCCACAGTTTCATTTTCAACTATTACCGGTTTGAAGCTATACGATGATGGTACCAACGGCGACTTAATTTCCGCAGATGGTATCTACACTCGAAGATTCATAATTCCGGTTAATATGGTAGTCGCAGACGGCATAGTTACCGGGCAATTCATTGATGTTGCAGGCAATGCCGCCGAGGACCGAATTTATCCGTCGGTGCTGAATGTAGTGAAATCGCCGGATGCGGTCAATCTAGTAGCGGCATCTCAATCTTCGTCAAGCATAAGACTGTCCTGGTCGCAAAGTATTTCAGATGAATTCGCAGCTTACTATTTATATCGAGACAACGTAAATGCAATATCGGAAAACTCGACTCTGGTCACGGCAATTACGTCACGCGGAACTCTGAGCTTTACCGACAATAATTTAGGCGCCGGAACAAAATATTTTTATCGCATTTACGTGCATGACAATAACGGGTTTTCCACTGCCTCCAATATTGATTCGGTAACGACGGCGGTCAACGTTCCGCCATCTCCGGTAAGATTGGCGGCGCGAGCGGAACTGATGACGTCAATATTAACATGGACGACCAATACTGATGATGATTTCAGCTCTTATCAGATTTATCGGGGAACGCAGGCCGGGGTAAGCGAAACCACCGGGAAACTTCTGTCAATTATAAACGATCGCGCGACAGCTACCTTTACCGATACCCGCCCTGATACTCTTACATACTATTACAAAATTTATGTATTTGACCAGCAGGGGATGTCCAGCGGGTCGAATGAAGTTTCAATTCCGTAAGGTCAGGAGTAAGTTTGGGTTTCTTGCAGAAGCTAAATTGGTTAATCGAGCTTTATCTCAGCACAATAAAGTCTGCCTGGAGATATCGTCTCTGGATACCATTTTTCTCATATTTGATTCTGCAATTCATACTTCTTGTTTTGTTGGCGTCATATAATCGACCTGAAATTAATAGTCTCCTATCCCCGTTTATTTCGCTGGCCGCCGGCAAAGATTCGCCGCTTTTTGGCCATTATCCCGGACTATATCTGATGCTCCCCATGGTTTTCCAATGGGGGAAGCTCGCCTTAGGCGTAATTTTCGAGGGATTTGTCACTGGAGCTACGTCTCTTCTGTTCCTGGGGGTATTCGCCCCGTCCCGGGGAGGGCAATCGGCGTTTAAGCTCTCACTTAGAAAGTGGCCGCAATTACTGTTGGCATGGACCTGCATTACTGCCATCCTGATCCTCCTCGATTGGCTGCTTCCAAGCATCTTTGCGGGCGTTATTCAGGGCTCCCCGAGGAGAGTCGTGATGTTTGACATAATTTTGAGGTTATTCACAGTATTCATATATTCAATTTTCATGTATGCGGTGCCGGCTATCATGGTATATCAAACCTCTATCTGGGGCGCGTTCAAAAGCTCTTTTTCATTCTTTGGCAAGTACCCAATATTTTCTTTCTTTCTGGCTCTGATACCATATCTGCTGTCTGTTCCCACAACTTTTCTGATCTCAAAGTCGGATGTCATAGTTGACAAATTCTCTCCCGAGCTTGTTTTCTATGTGTTGGTTGCCGGAATAGTTGCCGATTTGCTGGTAAACTTTATTACTACCGGTGCGGTAGTAAAATTCCTCATAGACGAGAGTGAATAAACTCTTGGCAGGCCGGTCGAATTCTCGGCCGAACATCTCCCGAAATTGACTCTGCCTTAAAGCGCTGATTGACTGACTCATTTTGAAACGTTCTCCAGTGCAATTGATACGATGGATGGTTCAATAGAAGATTTTCCCTTATTTTTGGCCTCTTTTGGGGGTAAGGGCTAAAATATCGGCGAGAGCTTCCGATAATTGGAAGTGAATATATGGGTGAATATTTTCTATGAAAAACGTTCTTATAGTTGATGACGATCCGGAGATATCAAGGTCTTTAGCCAATCTCTTTGATCCCGAGCGATTCCATTTTGATTACCTCGATGATGGTCAGAGAATGGTTGAGTTCATTAAGGAAAAGAAGGAACTTGATGTAGTATTGCTGGACGTCAATCTTCCCACCCTGTCCGGTCTCGACGTATTGAAAAAAGCAAAACTCAATGATATCGGCATACCTATCATAATGATTTCGGGATTCGTGACAACAGAAAATGCGATAGAGGCGATGCGCGAAGGAGCCTATGAGTATTTGACCAAGCCGTTTGAGATTCAGAAGTTGATTGATACTGTCAATAGAGCATGTGGTTTCGGGAGAGGCAAATCGGCCCCGGTGGAAGTGAGACATGAATCCGAATCGATGGAGATAGATGAGATTGTCGGCAAATCCCCGGAGATAGTGGAGATTGCCAAGCTTGTGGGTCAGGTTGCCAAGTCGGATGCGGCCATTCTGATATTCGGAGAATCGGGAACCGGCAAAGAATTGATCGCGCGGGCGATACATCGCAATTCCCGTCGAAAGAATAAACCTTTTCTTTCGGTGAATTGCGCGGCGCTGGCGGAGACGTTGCTCGAGTCGGAATTATTCGGACATGAAAAGGGAGCCTTTACGGGAGCCTATTTCAAGAGGCTCGGAAAATTCGAGCAAGCAAATCAGGGAACGATATTCCTTGATGAAATCGCAGATATGTCGATGCTTACCCAGTCCAAACTTCTCCGTGTCCTGCAGGAAAAGAAACTCGAAAGAGTCGGCGGCAATGAGACCATTGAGGTTGATGTAAGAGTAGTCGCGGCGACGAATAAATCGCTGGTGCAGTGCATGCGGGAGGGATCTTTCAGGGTTGATCTATTCTATCGATTGAAAGTCGTATCCATTTATTTGCCGCCATTAAGAGAGCGTAAAGGAGATATTCCACTACTGGCTGAATTCTTCATGAGAATGTTCTCGAAGCAGCTGTCGAAAGATATAAAAGCAATATCGCCTAAAGCCGTGAATATGCTCAATAAATATGCCTGGCCGGGCAACATCAGGGAGTTGGAGAATAATATTCATACAGCATGCGTGATGGCCAAATCGGATATGCTCCAGCCGGAGGATTTTCCTATATTTTCCGAACTCGAGTCAAAAGTCGAAATAGATCTCGACCATCTGCAGGATGATTATACAGAAGTCTTCAAAAAGATAATTGACCCAATTCTACCCAAACTGATTAATAGCTCTGAGGGGAGAATCTATTATTTTCTTGAATCAGCAATGGAAAAGGCTCTGATATCGTCGTGTCTCAGGCATTTCGGCTCAAATCAGGTCAAGACTTCCGAAATTCTCGGAATTTCACGAAATACACTTCGCGACAGAATATCAAAATATAATATCTATTAAAATCTGCATGCGCCGCCGGAATCCGATGAATGGACCGACGAAATCGACTCCATCCACATTCCTTGGGACAATTCCTATCATCGGTGTCAGCGCGGAGTTACGATCGTTTCAAGGGGCCTTTGCATTGGCGTTCTGTGAGGCAGCGACATTTTCCATGAAGACCGGGGCAGTCTCCGGAGCCACAGCCCCAATCCTTCCCGCTTTGAATTCTTGTTGACACCCTCGGACATCAGACATATTTTTGTTTGTTATTATTTAACGGAGGATATGAATGAGACAACTGAAGACATGTCTTGCCGGGATAGTCATTGTTTTGGCTGCAATGTCTGCAGCCTACGGACACAATGACTCTTTTGGTCGAATGTCGGGAGGACTGACGACGGCGGATGCGTGCGGGGCAGGGAAGGGGTATCTGGGAGGATTTATAGGGCTGGGGGATCATTCTACGTCCATATTTGGAAGCTACACTTATGGATTTTCCAAGTATACCGAAGGACGTCTCAAATTCGGGTTTTCCGACCCCGAAGATTATTATGGACATGACAACAATCCGGGGATTCTATTTGGCGGGGATTTGAAATACGAATTCATGGACCATTATGATCAGTCAAGCAAGGCACCCTTTGATATGGCCGCCGGGGGATCTATGGAATTTGCCAAGGTGGGGGATGGCTCAATATTTCAGCTGGGAGGCAATCTGATCGGGTCGATCCCTTACAGATTTCGCTCGGGCAACAGGATTGTGCCATATGCTCTCCTAAATTTCAGGCTTGAAAGATTTTCAAACGGATACACTCACAGCGACTTTGAGGCTGGATTGAATCTAGGCGCCAAATATGAATTTTCCGATGATGTGTACCTTTATGGGGAATTCCAGCTCGATGGGAATGACGCCTTTTTCACCGGAATTGAAGTTAGGGTCTTTTGAGAATGGATTTGTTTGATTCTGGATTGAAGCTCCGGCAAATCCCGGAGCTTTTTATATGAGCTATTTTGACGCTATAATTTTGGGAATAATTCAGGGGCTAACAGAATTTCTGCCGGTATCCTCATCCGGCCATCTGGTGCTCGCCGAGCATTTTCTTAACGCAAAATTGCCGGGCGTCACTTTTGAATTGGCATTACATCTGGGAACGCTGTTCTCTGTTATTATTTATTTTCGGAGAAGGATATTCGGGCTCATAAAGGGTCTTTTTGTGGCGGAGATGCGCGCTGAAAGGGAGATGATATTCTATCTGGTGATTGGGACTATTCCGGCCGGCGTAGCCGGGGTGCTGTTGAAAGATTTTTTTGAACGGGCGTTTTCCGCCCCGGAAATGACATCGGTTATGCTGATGATAACAGGCGCGATTCTGCTGTTAACGGCACTAGTCAGAGTGGGCGATAGGAAGATTGATGGAGTACGTGCTATAATCATCGGAATCGGGCAGGCAATTGCGATTCTTCCGGGAATTTCACGCTCCGGCTCGACCATTTCGGCTGGCCTGTTTGCCGGAGTAAACCCGGTGAAAGCGGCAGAATTCTCTTTTCTTCTGTCGATTCCAGCGATTGCCGGGGCCATAGTTTTCAAGGCAAAGGATTTTCTGCGGGGCGGCACATTTTTATTCGGTGAATTTGCAGTGGGAACGATTTGTTCATTTATATTCGGGCTTCTGGCCGTGTATCTTCTTCTGGATATCGTGAGGAAAGGCAAATTCAAGTATTTTGGGATCTATTGTCTCGCGATCGGATTAGTTGGCCTGATTCATTTCATGTGATTCAATGAAGAAGATTCTGGTCATCAGATTAGGCGCCATCGGGGACGTCATCCTGACCTCGCCGGCCATCATCAATCTTAAACTTTCATTCCCTGAATCAAGAATATGTTTTCTGACAAGACCGCGTACTGCCGGAATTGTGAGAATGATA
This sequence comes from uncultured candidate division Zixibacteria bacterium, assembly GCA_963813655.1. Classification (GTDB taxonomy): domain Bacteria; phylum Zixibacteria; class MSB-5A5; order GN15; family PGXB01; genus CAWEZN01. The sequence goes on from CAWEZN010000009.1 coordinate 153,755, forward strand.
GCCGGTGTAGATGACGTCATAGAATTTCCGGAAAAGGCTTCATTCCGGGATCTCTTTAGGATGGGGAAATTGCTTGATAAAATGGGTCTTGACATGGTTGTCGACCTGCACGGAAACTTCCGATCATTTTATCTTTCTTATCACATCGCCGCGCCGATTAAGGTGCGATACAAGAAGCGTCGGTGGGAAAGATTCCTTGCGGCAAGGAAGGGTTTCGGCAAACGATTAAATCCATCACCGCCGCACACGATAGATTTATATAACGAGGCAGTAAACCGAGCAGGCGGGAAAATTTTCGCAAATCGACCGGCTTTGAGAGTGCCTGCGAAACCGAAAGATTATGCGATATTCAATGACAACCGGGCGGTTGTTGCTATAGCCCCGGGGGCGTCGTATCCGACCAAGAAATGGTCGGCCGAGCGATTCAGTAAATTGACCAGAATGATTCATGATAAACTTGGGGCAGGAATCCTTCTGATTTTGACAGAACAGGACAGGGAAATTATGAGTCTCAGCAAGGATATCCCAGAAGAGGATCTAAAAATTTTGATGAATAAGGATCTCTCCAGCCTAGCAAGCCAAGTTAGGACAGCAGATATTTTAGTATGCAATGATTCTGCGCTCTCGCACCTCGGTTCGGCGGTTGGAACCCCAGTAATTGCCCTGTTTGGTCCAACTCACCCTACCCTCGGGTTCAGCCCAAGGGGTATGCGGGATGTAGTCATGGGTGTTGATGAGCCCTGCAGACCGTGCTCACTCCACGGGAAAAAGGCATGTTTCAGGGAGGAGCAATTTTGCTTGACGAGAATAACTGTCGATGATGTTTTTCGCCAGACCGAGAAAATGATTGATAGTAAAGTCAAAGGGGAGAGGGCGATTTTTGTCGACCGCGACGGGACGCTGATAAAGGAAAAGGAATTTATACGCCATCCCGATCAGGTTGAGCCTGAAGAAAAATCGATTGAGGCAGTAAAGCTGGCAAAATCCCGGGGATTCAAGGTCATTGTGATTTCGAATCAGTCCGGCGTTGCCAGAGGATTCTTTACGGAAGAAGACGTTCGACGAGTTAATGACAGGGTTCTTGAGATATTTAATCAGCAGGGAGCGGCGATTGACGATATTCTCTTTTGCCCTCATTTTCGCTTCGGAACAGAGGCAAGATATGCTATAGAATGCTCGTGCCGAAAGCCATCACCGGGCATGATTGAGGAGGCATGTTTAAGGCACAATATTAATCCCTTCGAATCTTTTATCATTGGGGATAAGCCTTCCGACATCCAATTGGCCTTTGTTACGGGGGGACGGGGAATTCTGGTACGAACCGGATATGGCATAAAGAGTGAAAACTCATTTCAGACGGAATATTTGCTAAAGCCAGAAATTGTTGTCGGCAATCTGTTCGAGGGCGTAAATTATATAGCAAATTTGAATGCTAATGTGCCATCATGATTATCAAGGCCTCTCATTACGAAAAGCTCGATGATAACAAAGTCAAATGCCATTTATGTCCGGCCGAATGCCTGTTAACCGAGGGGAAAATCGGTATCTGCGGCTCCCGGTTCAATCGCAACGGCAAGCTGATGACTGACAATTTCGGGGAACTGGTTACGGCCTGCTACGACCCCATCGAGAAGAAACCGCTTTTTCATTTTTACCCGGGATCGACTATTTTCTCGACTGGCGCAAATGGGTGCAACTTCAGTTGTGACAATTGCCAGAATTGGGAAATATCGCAGACCAAGGTTTCAACACATTATGTCTCTGTCACGGGGCTGGTAGACCTGGCTAAGCAGAATAATTCGATCGGCGTCGCGTTTACATACACTGAGCCATTAATATGGTTTGAATACATCATGCAGGCCGGTCGTCTGATTAGAGAAGCAGGAATGAAGAATGTTCTGGTTACGAATGGATATATCAACCCTGGACCGCTGGAAGAGATTCTGCCTCTTATCGATGCGGCCAATATCGATCTGAAAGGTATGAAGCCTCAATTCTACAGGACAGTCTGCAAGGGACAGCTGGAGCCGGTTTTGGCCAATATCAGGCGCTTTTTTGAAGCGGGCGTGCATATTGAATTGACGAATCTTGTAATTCCGAGTCTGAATGACTCAGACTCCGATTTCGAAAATCTGACTGATTTTGTGGCTGGAGTATCAAGAAAAATCCCGCTTCATTTTTCGGCATATTACCCAACTTATAAGATGAAAAACCCGCCGACCCCTGTGGAGACTTTATTGAGAGGTTATGAAATAGCCTCTCAGAAACTGGATTATGTCTATTTGGGCAATGTCCGGCTCGATGACAGGGCTGACACTTTTTGTCCTTCCTGTAAGACCCGCCTGATTCACCGCCAGGGGTATTCGACGCAAGTGCTGGCTTTGAAAGATCAAAAATGCGTAACTTGCGGATATGACACCGGCATCATTGGCTGAAATTCGAACCCTGATTCAGCCAATGGCGCGCGACGCCGATATCTATAGGGATATGCATTTCATTCATCGATTTCGAATCAATAGCCGACAGGATAAGCGAATCCACGGGGGATTGTTTTTTTCCAATGAAGGCGGTATAATCCGGCCACACGCATTATGACTACAAAAGTCTCAAAAATAATTCCGGTATTGCTTTCGATTTGCTTAGGCATTCTATTTGTATCGCCAGTTAAGGCCCAATTCTACTTTGGCAAAAACAAAGTTCAATATACGGATTTCGACTGGCAGGTCATGGAAACCAAGCATTTCAAGATTTACTTTTATATTGAAGAAGAGGAAATCGCTCAGATCGCCGCACGGATAGCCGAGGATAGCTATCTTGTTCTTGCGTCTCGATTCAAGCAAGAAATATATTCACCAACTCCGCTAATTATTTACAGCTCTCCCAATTATTTTTCGCAGACTAATGTCACTGCATCCTTTATTCCCGAATCGGTAGGAGGGTTTACCGAATTTCTTAAGGGAAGAGTCGTGGTCCCTTTTCACGGGTCTTACAGAGATTTCGAACATGTGATCAGGCATGAGCTTGTGCATGTTTTTACCCTATCCAAGCTGGAATCAGTAATGACGAGGCAAAGATTTTATCGCATGGCGTCCCCGCCTCTCTGGTTTATCGAAGGTTTGGCCGAATATTGGTCGACCGAGTGGGATACTGAAGCGGACATGATTCTAAAAGATATGGTTCTGGCCGGAAAGCTTTTTTCGATAGCGGATTTCCAGCAGGTATCGGGGACATTTTACATGTACAAGTTGGGACAATCCGTCTGCCAATTTATCAATGACGAATATGGCTCTGAGAAGCTTGTTCTTTTATTCGAGAATTGGTGGAAAGAAAATGATTTTGAGAAGATAGTTTATTTGACTCTCGGAGATCGCATGTCTGAAGTCTCCGCCAAATGGGAGTACTATCTGAAGAAGAAATACTTCCCCGAGATATCGAACCAGGGACTGGCTACTAGAGAAGCGAGGCAACTTACCAAAAGCGGATATGAGGTGAAGGCGGTTCCTATCAGGGTCAAATCAGGCCCTGAATCGGGCGAATGGATTGTGTTTAAGGCAAATAAGCTTGGATATTCGGGATTATATATGATGCCGACCGACGGGGAAGAGCGAAAGCTGTATACATTATTGAAAGGGGAGCGGTCGTCACATTATGAATCTTTACATCTGCTGCAGAGTGGAATCGACGCCAATGATTCGGGTATGGTGATTTTTTCATCGAAGTCTGAAGAGAGAGATGTACTATATCTTTTTGATCTCAGCAGCAGAAAGGTAGTAAGGAAATATGAATTCCCGGAATTGGTTTCGATAGCCTCACCCAGATTTTCCCCCGACGGGCACAAGGCGGTTTTCAGCGGGGCCGGGAAAGATGGCATTGTAGATATTTATGTTGTCGAGCTCGGGACCGGCTCGCTGAGCAGGATCACGGATGATTTCTTTTTTGACAATGATCCGACGTTTACCCCTAACGGCGACAGCGTGATTTTCTCCACGGACAGGGGAGCGGATGGGGATTCCGGCGCCGTTAATCTTTACAAGATATCTATTGACGGCGGGGAAGCAACGGCGATGACAGCAGGCAAATGGCGCGACATTTCCCCTGACGCCACGGGCGATGGCATATATTTTTCATCTGACCGTGAAGGGGCATTCAATTTATATAGACTGGATAACGACAGCACCTGCACAAGGGTTACTTCGCTATTGACCGGCGCCTATGATCCCAGGCTGACTCCGGATGGGAAAAGCATATTATTTTCAGGATACCAGGATTTTGGATTCCATATATATCGAATGCCTATCAGAGATTCGATTCAGGTCGCTACTGCAAATAAACCGGTCGGGAAGACATTCTGGCGCCCCGGAATCCTGGAAAAGAAATATTTGAAATCCTCGGTCGAATACCGAACCGATTATTCCTTTGATATCGCCCAGTCGGCTATTTCATATGATCCGGTCTATGGTTCAATCGGGGGATTGCAGGTGGCCCTATCGGATATGCTTGGGAATAAGGCATTCTATTTCCTGCTTGCTAACACTGCCGAATCGAAAGATCAATTTTTCTCCAGTTTCAACTTCGCAGTGACTTATCTCAACAAAAAGAATCGGCTCAATTGGGGAACGGGAATCTATCATTTATACAATGAGTACTATAATGATTATGATGGATATTTTAACGAGCGGCAGGCGGGAGGCCTGGCGCTTCTTAATTACCCGCTTTCCATTTTCAATCGCCTCGAGACGACAACGTATTTGCGGTATTCAGACAAAAACATCTGGATCTTCGATAAGAGGCGACAAGCATTGCTGATGTCGAATTATTTTTCGATAATCTCCGACAATTCACTGTGGGATATATCCGGACCGATCGAAGGTCACAGGTACAACCTGACTATCGGAATAACGACAGCCCTTGATAAGGGAAAGGTCTATAACCGCCTCGGGATGGTTGACATAAGAAACTATAGAAGATTGGGGAAATATTCGGCCTTTGCCTCGAGATTGTTCTGGTTTACCTCATCGGGGATCGAGCCTCAGCGGATTTATTTCGGGGGAAGCTGGTCGTTCCGCGGTTACAGCCGGAGAGCATTCTATAACAGAAATATCCTTTTCGCATCAAACGAACTCAGGTTCCCATTGATTGACAATTTGCTTGTCGGCTTTCCGTTCGGGGGAATCGGCTTTCAGGCAATTCGTGGCGCAATCTTTTTTGATGTGGGCTCTGCGTGGGACGACCATTTTGATCGATTCCTCGGTTCTTTCGGCACGGGATTCCGTGTGGCCCTGGAGCGGGTTGTGGTGCTGCGATTCGATTTTTCCCGCACGACTGATTTCATGACAATAAGTCCGCGGACGCAGTTCGAATTTTTCTTCGGGTGGAATTTCTGATGAGCTTCAAATTCGTCGACCGTCTACACGGAGGCATTTTGCACCCCATTCTTGTAATAATGCTGTTGCCGGCCCTGATGTCCGCGTCTGGCTGCTCGAGGAAATATACTCTCCCGCGAGGTGAAGAGATTCCGATATCAAAATGGGAGTTTTCCCGAAGCAATGCGCAATCAACGGCTGAAATTGCTTCGCCTTTCGCCGGAAAGCTGAATGTCCTATGGGAGCGCAGAATCTCGGAGACTCCCATAGGTCCTCTGACTATCGGGGCGGGCAAGTTGATATACTGCGGCTCCAAGGGAAAGGTTCATTTCTGTGATCTTGAGAGCGGCAAGTATGCCGGTCGTCAAAAAAATCGAGTGCCCGTGGAGAGCGGGTATGTTATCGATGACTCCCTGGCTTATTATATATTTGGGTCGCTGGAGAGCCGGATTAATTGTATTAATCTTCATAATCAGCGTCAGGTATGGTTTCTTGACTTAAAGGAAGCGACGGCGCCGCCGATAATTATAGAAAACCGCCTTTATATTAGCGCCGATACTGGGATGGCCTGCTGTATCGATCGCAATACGGGGGAAGTTATTTGGCGGCAATGGCTTGGTTCAAGATCATTGCCCGGTCCAAGTTATGATGACGGTGTTGTCTTTTATCCGTCTGACAAAGGAGTATTGTCAGGGCTGAATGGTATGACAGGCGATATTATTTTCCAGACAAATCTGGATGAGCCATTGATGTCCAAGGTGGCTGTCGGCGATAGAATATATATTTCTGGCGCCAACGGCGGCTTCTTTGCGTTGGACAAGAAATCAGGCAAGCCACTGTGGACCAGAGAATTTCCATGGCCGATCTGGACATCACCCGCGGTCGACGACAGTCTCGTATATTTGGGAGATAATGGGGGATACTTACGGGCGCTCAGCATTGATGACGGCCGAACAGTTTGGGAATTCAAGTCGGGCGGAGTGATTGTTTCCTCTCCGATAATAGTCGGAGACTTTGTCCTGTTTGCGTCTCTTGATAAGAACATTAATTGCCTTGATAAGAAAAGCGGTCTGTTGGTATCGCAGCGACAGCTTAAACATGAAGTACGCTTGCCTTTAATAAGCGATGGCCGCCGGATCTATCTGGCCGAGCAAGATGGTACTATACAATGCTTCGGAGATTAGAATGGAAGAATCTGTCTACACCGAAAATGAGCTGAATACTAATCTCAATGAACTGGCTCATGAGACTATACGGGAGCTGTTTAACGCGGCCAAAAAGGCAGCTGTCTATTCATCCTCCCACCCGTCGACGCAGAAGGCAGTAGGTCGACCTTTTCTTTTGATGGAGAAGGTTTTCAGATTCAAGAGATTCTTCAATCTTCATATATCCTCCGGCCAGCTTTTTGTACTGAACATCAGAATAAGATTATCTGTCTTTTCGGAACAGATAATGGAATATATGCGGGCGCTTGACCTTGACGACATGTTGTTTGAGAATGGAGTGACGGCCGATCAGCTGACCCTGTTTCTTGACAGGTTCGTAAAAAAACTCCCTTCGACTGATTATCGAAATCTGATGGCGACGCACCTGGAAAATAATAAGATTAGTGCGATCAGAGTGAATAGCGAAGTGGGCGCTGTGCTGTCGGAGAAGGGGCGAAAATTCTTCGGCGACGTTGCTGGAGATTTTTCGGTCAGGAATATGGTAGGGCAAACTTTAGGGAATGATATCGATCGGTTGGTGGCAATGTTGAGCGATGAGAATATTGATCCGGAACAGTATGCCATTAGAAACCATCATGATTATAGTCCTCGTCTGGTACGAACGCTGGTGCCCGAGATTGTGGGCTCGATGGAAATTGAGTATCTGGTAAAATCCTTGATGAAATCAATCACTGCAATGCCTGATGGGCCGCGGTTGCAGGGAGAAAATAAAGTTATCTCGAAAATGACCCGGGAAATGATCACAATTTTGAATTATCACCCCGATCGGGAAGAGATTATTAAACGTCTCGATTCAGAGTTGGTACGGCACGGTGTCCCCCGGGATATTTATGCTGAGCTTTTTTCCCCTGTCAGCGCTATTAAGCTTGAATCGGCAGAGAAGATCGATCATTATCTGAATGATGCCTTCGGACACTCGGACACTCGAATTTCGACGGATGATTTTCAGGAGCATTTTGGAAAACTACTTCGCACCGGTCAGCAGGGAAAGGCGAAAGCGGTGATGAGCTACCTCATGGAGAACCTTGCCGGAAATGATTCGGGCCATCGACAGCGGGCGCTGGAACTTTTGGAGATATCACTTTTGCTATCCGGCAGGCTAACCGGAAGATTTCTGGTGGAGCATTTAATAAAAGAAATCGACGAATATATAGTGGCGGGGAAGGAGACATTCGAATTCTCCGGCCTTATCCCGGAATTAGCTCGAGTCTGCATTGGGGAAAAGGACTATGAACAGGTTTCATCTCTTTGTACAATCCTCGGGAAGAAATGTAGACGTTTCGAAGGGGTAATGACTTACGATTCACTGACCATAAAAAAGGCAATAGCGGAATTGGATCGCAGGGAAGTAATCAATCAGTTGGTCTGGGAATTGATGGAGGGGCAGAGCGCTCAATTCGCGGCGATAAAAAATATCCTTGTAACGATCGGTTCCGAGGAAGTAGCTCTGGAGTTGTCGCATATAATCTCACACGAATCACGCCAACTCAGACAGAACGTTCTTAAAATTTTAGCTGAATTGGGCAAAGCTTCATTAAGTGTTTTCACGAAATTGCTGGAGGATGACTCCAATTTTCAGCGAGAAGAAATGAAACGGGAATTGCCCGATTCAAAGTGGTACGTTGTCCGCAATTCCATCTTTGTCCTCGGTACAATTAAGGATCCTGACGGGTGCAAAGCGCTCAGAGTGAGAATAAACGATGAGGATATTCGGGTTCGACTCGCTATCGTCTCGGCGCTTGAGAAAATCGGTGGAGATCTGGCAGCGGACCTGCTTTTGATAATGGCCGAAGATCAGGACAGGGAAGTTAGGGAGGCTGCGATTATAGCCCTGAGCATTATTGGGAAGCCAGAGATCACGCCAGAATTAATAAATATTGCGCAGAAAAGGCATACTGAAATCATTCAAATTATTTTGGCGCTCGGCAACCTCGGAGGGGAAGGGGCCAGGGAATTTCTTTCGAAAATCTTAATCGACTCGGAAGTTCAATCGGCACTTACCTCGAACCGGTCCTCTCGCGAGGAACTCAAATTGGCAACCATAAAGGCTCTGGGGAAGATTGGGGATAGAGAATCGCTTGAGACAATCCGCAAATTTACTGACTCATTGTCATCATCGCAGAAAATGTTTTTTGGTGCGGGAAAACTCACCAAGGCAGCTGAAGAAATTCTTGACAGGCCAAATCGGCAGTCCCAATGACAAAATTGGCGCATATTACGCCATAATGACATGTTCATAATGCCGAAGTGGCATTATCCGCTTGTATAAAATTCCAATCATATTTGCTATATTACTGCGTCTTAACCAGATACAAGACTTGGCACGCTCCTTGTTTAATATTCTTACAGAAACGATAAAGAAAAACAAAACAATGGAGGTGTTAAAATGACAATCGTACGTTACAACCCGAACAGAGTCCTTGCAGAAATGGGACACGATTTCAATTCAATTTTCGATTCCTGTTTCAATTTTCCGTCAGTGCGTTCAGCTGATAATTGGGCCTTTGCGCCAAGGGTGGATATTGTCGAGGAAAAGGACAACATGAAGGTTGTCGCCGAAATTCCTGGAATGGAAAAGGATGATATCAAGGTTTCTGTGGAAAATGATGTTCTTACTATTTCCGGCGAAAGGAAACAGGCTTTTGAGCAGAAAGAGGGGGACAATTTTGTCAGAAGCGAACTTCGAAGCGGTGCCTTCTCGAGGTCGTTTACTCTCCCGGAGCATCTGGACGCGGAGAAGATATCCGCGGACTACAAGAATGGCCTCTTGACGATCACTCTCCCGAAGACCGAGAAGAGCAAGCCTAAAGAGATCAAAGTAGAAGTCAGGTAATTTCCTGACAGGATCGAATAACTGGCAGTTCAAGAGCGGGCGGGTTGTGAGACTCGCCCGTTTTTTCCCGCCGGAGTATGAATTTGAAAGGATGGAATTTATATGAGTAAAATAATTGGAATAGATTTGGGGACTACTAATTCCTGTGTCGCGGTGATCGAGGGACAGGACCCGGTAGTAATCACCAATTCAGAGGGAAGCCGAACCACGCCATCAGTGGTCGCGATCGATAAGAATGGCGAACGGCTGGTGGGTCAGGTAGCTAAACGGCAAGCGGTGACCAATCCGATGAATACGATATTTTCGGTGAAGAGGTTTATGGGGCGGAAATTTGATGAAGTTAGGGAAGAGGTAAAGAATTTTCCTTATAAAGTGGCGGCTAATAATAACAGTGACGCTATAATTAATATGACCGGAAAGCAGTACACACCGCCTGAAATATCGGCCATGATTTTGACCAAGATGAAAAAAACGGCTGAGGACTATCTCGGCCAGAAGGTGACCGAGGCGGTTATTACGGTGCCGGCTTATTTTAATGATCGTCAGCGCCAGGCGACCAAAGATGCCGGCAGAATCGCGGGGCTCGATGTGAAAAGAATTATCAACGAGCCGACAGCTGCCGCGTTGGCGTACGGTCTCGACAAGAAAAAGACCGGCAAAATAGCGGTGTATGATCTGGGTGGAGGAACATTCGATATATCCATACTGGAGCTTTCGGAAGGTGTTTTCGAGGTTCTTTCGACCAACGGCGATACGCATCTCGGCGGCGATGATTTTGACAAACGAATAATCGATTGGCTGGTGTCGGAATTCAAGAAATCGGACGGTATCGATTTGTCTAAAGACCCGATGGCACTTCAGCGGCTAAAAGAAGCGGCTGAGAAGGCAAAAATAGAGCTGTCTTCCACGATGGAAACCAGTATCAACCTCCCGTTTGTGACGGCAGATCAGAACGGACCGAGACATCTTAATGTCAGTCTGACCCGCGCCAAATTCGAGCAGCTGGTTGACGATCTGCTCGAAAGGAGTATTGATCCTTGCCGTAAGGCCATCACTGATGCCAAAGTCCAGTTCGCAGATATCCAGGAAGTGGTGCTGGTCGGCGGTATGACCCGTATGCCGAAGGTGATTGATCTTGTCAGAAAACTGTTCGGCAAGGAGCCAAACCGTTCGGTTAACCCTGATGAGGTGGTCGCGGTCGGCGCAGCTATTCAGGGCGGAGTTCTGGCCGGCGATGTTAAGGATGTTCTGTTGCTCGATGTTACCCCATTGTCGCTGGGGATTGAGACACTCGGCGGAGTGTCTACTCGATTGATTGAGCGAAATACGACTATCCCTACCCGGAAGTCCCAGGTATTCAGTACCGCTGCAGATAGCCAGACCGCGGTTGATATCCATGTTCTTCAGGGTGAACGCGAGATGGCTATTGACAACAAGACAATTGGAAAGTTCATTCTTGATGGAATATTGCCGGCGCCAAGAGGTATTCCTCAGATCGAGGTTACTTTCGATATCGACGCCAATGGTATTCTGAATGTGACCGCCAAAGATCTCGCGACGGGCAAAGCGCAGAATGTGAGAATTGAGGCATCATCCGGATTGTCGGAAGCAGACATAAAGAAGATGGTGAATGACGCCAAATCACATGAGACAGAGGACAAAGAGAAGAGACATCGGGTCGATGTCCATAATAGCGCGGATACTGCCGTATTTCAGGCGGAAAAGAATCTGAAGGAGTACGGCGAAAAGATCGATGCTGACAACAGGGCCAAGATTGAGGCCGGTATTAGTCGAGTCAAGGAGGCCATGAAGACTGAGAATGTGTCCGAGATGGAATCAGCCGTCGAAGCCCTCAATCAGCTCTGGCATGCTGCCGCGGCGACGATGTATCAGAAGGCAACGCCCGGTTCAAATCCGGGCACAAGTCAAGGCGGCGGGACGTCGAATGAGAAGCCGGGCGGAGATAAGTCGGTTGATGCCGATTATGAGGTGGTGAATTAATTTTTCCTTGAATAGGATTGTCATAGGGGCGGTTGGTCGGCCGCCCCTATAAAATATTTCTGCTGAATGGTATAAGATAGATGGCGAAAGATTTTTATAATGTACTCGGTGTGGCGGAAAACGCCAGTCAGGAAGATATAAAAAAGGCCTTTCGCAAGCTTGCCAAGCAGTATCATCCCGACCGCAACAAAGGGGATAAGGCGGCCGAGAATAAGTTCAAAGACATATCGGAAGCGTACGACGTGCTGAGCGACCAGCAGAAACGTCAGCAGTACGACATGATGCGCCGATATGGGGGATTCGACCCGCGCCAGACTCAGGGGGGACAGGGATTTGATCCGTCACAATTCCAGCAGAGTTTTCACTTTGAGGATCAGGGAGGGTTCGGGTCGTTCGCCGATATATTCAGTTCAATATTCGGTGATGAGGATATTTTCGGGGGACGAAGAGAGAGCAGACCAAGAAAGTCGCGGGGAAGCGATCTGGCATTGGGGCTTGAGATAAGTTTCGACGAGTCGATATCGGGGACGAGCAAGACGATAGGGCTGAATAGACCGGAAGCATGCGAGATTTGCGGCGGCACTGGAGCGGAACCGGGGAGCGGGCAGGCAGTATGTCCTCAGTGCAACGGCAGGGGGATGGTGAATTATTCGCAGGGGCAATTTGCGGTATCGCGGCCGTGCCCGCGGTGTCTGGGTAAAGGTGTACTTCCGGGGAAGCCGTGTCATAATTGCGGTGGCGCAGGGCAAGTGAAGACGCGCAAGAAAATAAAAATCAAAATACCGGCGGGCATTGAAGATGGCGGCCATATCCGATTGCACGGTATAGGAAATCCCGGAACGAATGGCGGCCCTAACGGGGACCTGATAATCGAGGTGAATGTGAAGAAGCATCAGCAATTCGACCGTAAAGGGAATGATATTTATACTAAACTATCCATTTCGTATCCTCAGGCAGTGCTCGGATGCAAACTGCCGGTGAAAACGTTGACCAAGGATATCAATCTTACCATACCGCCGGGCACGACGCATGGGACACTGCTCCGCCTTAAGGGATTGGGGCTGGCGGTGAATGGGGCGCAGGGGGACCAGTATGTGGAGGTGAATATTGAGGTGCCGAAGAATCTGACGGCGAAGCAGAAGGAGTTGCTGGAGGAGCTGGGGAAGAAGATGTAGGGGCGGGTGTCGTTAGGCGGGGTCAAAGAGCATCTGAGAGAAAAGGAAGGGACTGAATTTTAGGATTGATCAATGACGTTTTTCATGGCATCTTGATACTTGGCTTGATCAAATTCCTTAGCGGATTCGATATGGAAAAGATAGGAAAATGCATTTGGTGCGGAGAAGAAAAGGCACTGAGCAAAACGCATATATTTCCAAGGATTCTTGGCGAAAAATATGCGGAAGACCTCGCTTGTATCGATTGCAATAACTATCTTGGAACAACTGTCGAATCAAGAGCCTATGAGTGCGCCGTATTAGCATCGGCGTCTAAGAAAATGGGTCTAGTGGATTCTCAGGGAGCTTATCGCCATGCGGACAAATTTATTGAGGGATCAAGCTACAGAATCATATTTCGAGGAGAGAAGGCCTGCGTCGAACCGTGTGAAATCAATAATGGACATTTTCGCGCTAATCTATCTGATTTGTTGAAATATCATAATGCTAAAATGCGAAAACTTACGCTAAAATACCCTAATGAATCTATTAAAGAGCTGAAAAGGACTGAGAAGCGAATTATTCATCAGATAGGTCCTGAATGTTTGGTGCTGCAAACCTATGAACCTGGGGAAACCAAGATCCTTATGCACGGTCTGACGCTTGAACCTCCCATAGAATTAACCTATAAGATAATCTATGAGACTATCGCTTTAGGTGGCATCATATGGGAACCTATTTTTCAGAAATTTAAATCAAAATATATTGCAATTGATATTGACGACAAGAAAAACAGGATAAAGTTCGATGATTCAATAAGGAAAGTAAGTTTCACCAACGCAACGGAATTTGACGATATAGCAAATAAAGAGGACTATGAGTATGAATGACTATCATTGTGTTTCTTCTTTCGCTGACAAGCAATCAAATTTTTTATGCCTGTATTTCCTATTTTGGACATTTGCATGTGTATGTGATCTTGGGTAGGTTTGACACTCCGTTTCTAGGATGGATGAACGAGATAAGCGATACTGTGATCTTTTTTCTTGGCGGCAACCATTTATTGAAAGCGCAAGGAGTTCCGAGCGCATTTCCGGTTTACCGCCGGGGGTAACATATGAAGAGTGGAAGTGTGGCGTAGACACGATTGCTGATCAAATATATAATAGAAATTTTCTAGCTCTTTCGATACAGTCGGGGGCTGGGACCTGACGTAGTAGTAATAAGGCTTAGAGGGAGTTTTTGAATGCAATGTAGATGGTGTGGCACGCGTTCCAGTGAGCCCTTACTCATATTAATTATCACCTTATCCCTCGTCATGGTTGCGTGTCCACAGGCCTACAGGCAAATATTTTTTGTAGATGGGAATAAGACAACAGAGCGATGGAAGGCCAAGTTTCTTGAAGACAAGGTTTCATTGCAGATTGCCGGTTACACTGGATCCCAAGTCAGTAACAATCCATCAATCGGATTATTGATGAAGCTTTCCTACCCGAAATTTGAGGGTAATCTTTCGTTTCATGGGGACCGCATAATTGTGCTATTGGACGACGAACCGATGATTTGGTGCTGTCCCAAATGCGACAGCTTCGATATCGAACAGACGGAAACCTCATACAAGATTGAAATGGTATTCAAGTCTGCCAATTACGGAAAAGACGGCACAGATGGAGGTAAAGGGACCGGGAGAATAAAGATTGTTCTAAATGAATTCATTAATTATGGGGCTAAAGCACTTCCAATTGATACCATATACGCGATTCTGAAGCGATAAATTTCCGAATTCCGGATCGAAACGTCTCGTCAGGTGCCGAGTCATTGGACCGGAAAAACAATCTGAATTCTATTCCATTGAGTTAGCTTTTGACCCCGCTATTGTAGAGGACGGGGGCAGCGACATCGAAGAAAAGATCAATGATATGCGGATGCAATTTGTCCGGATTGATTCCCAGATGCGTATGGACTCCCTCAATGGCAGGTTGCCATTCATCCGGTGATGTCGGTCCGGACATTTCGTCAGCATTAGTGAAGTACAGGAAAATGAGCCATGCCGGAATTCCATTCAGATGTCGCAATAAATAGAAATGCGCGAGACGGTTGGCATACTGGTAATAACGCTGTGACCAGTCGGCGGACGGATCCGCGTCAAAAAACCGCTTAGTCTCATCGAGGCTCTTTTGAATCAAGCCGATGGACGAGGGATTCTTTGCGCCAGCCTGAGAGGAGAGTTCGTTGATGTGCGCTTTGGCCTCAATCAGAATGATATCGCCTCGGCTGGTTTTGGCCAGGCCGTCCCAAACGGCGCCGCCTGACGGCCAGAATGAACGGAGAAGACGGTTTTCGAGATTAATGGACAGACGCTTCAAGAAGTCGTCGTCCTGGTACTCGGTATAGTTATCTTTTTCGAGCGGAGAGAGCCAGGTGATATTGTCGTCCCTCTTTAGGTTCCAGCTTGGGACGTAGAACGATCATCGAGAAGATCGGGATGTTGGTTAACCAGTTTTTGGAGCCAATGTTGGCTACCCTTAGTTGCCTTCGGCTGTAAGATTTTTGCCATCAGATACCCCCATTTGGAATGTTAAGGAAACTATATTGAATTATATCGGCCAAATGGGGATAATTTTGAATGGCGGTCGGGGTCTGGGGAACAACCGATCACAGGAAGGTGGGAAGGTTCCCCACCGCAAGCGGCGGGGCACCGAAGCGATTCTGAGTTTTTCCCCGCGCTCTGGATTCCGGATTGAAGCATCTCGTCAGGTGCCGAGTCATTAGACCGGAATGATATTTAATGTGCCGGCCGCGGCGAAAGGGAAAGTTTTTATCTGGCATCGGGCGTCGGAATCATCAGTCCAATAATTTTCTTGCCCAAGGGGGGGTAATTGGATATATTGTCAATTCTTTAGGCGGAATTGAGGCGTAGAATTTTGATAGTTTTGAAACTTAATATAAATGAGGTTTTGAGATGGTAGGTATTGTTGGATATGGGGCGCATATACCACGTCACCGGATCAAAGTCGAGGAAATCGCCAAGGTCTGGGGTGCGGATGCGCCCAGTTATAAAAAAGGGTTAATGCTGACTCAGAAGTCGGTTCCGACGCCGGATTGCGACACGATTACGCTGGCGGTCGAGGCGACCAAGAATGCGCTCAGGCGGGCAGGGAATATAAATCCGGCTGATATCGGAGCGATTTATGTCGGTTCGGAATCGCATCCGTACGCGGTGAAGCCGTCAGGGACGGTGGTGGCCGAAGCGATCGGGGCGACCCCGGAAATTCATTGCGCCGATTTCGAGTTTGCCTGCAAGGCCGGGTCGGAGGCGATGTTTGTTTGTCTGGGACTGGTCAAATCAGGATATATCAAATATGGTCTGGCGGTCGGCGCGGATACATCGCAGGGAGCGCCGGGCGATGCGCTGGAATATTCGGCATCGGCCGGAGCGGCAGCTTTTATTATGGGCACGGATAATCTGATTGCCGAAGCGGTCGAGACTTATTCATTCATGACCGATACGCCCGATTTCTGGCGGCGCGAGTATCAGTTTTATCCTCAGCACGGCGGGAGATTCACGGGCGATCCGGCATATTTCAAGCATGTCACCGGATGCGCCAATGGGATCATGAAGAAAGTCGGAATGAAAGCGTCGGATTTCAAGTATGTGGTATTCCACCAGCCGAATGGGAAATTTCCGATGAGAGTCGGCCAGATGCTCGGGTTTAAGAAAGAGCAGATCGAGCCGGGATGGCTGACACCGAGACTGGGGAACACATATTCCGGGATCATCACCGATTGGATTGACATCAACGCTCGATATCTCCAAGCCGGGAGATATGATTCTGATGGTTTCGTATGGTTCCGGCGCGGGGTCGGACGGGTTTGTCTGGAAAGTAACCGACAGGATCAATGAAGTGCGCGATAAGGCGGTCAGGACGACGAAGCTTCTGGATGAAAATCAGATGTATGTTGATTATGGAACCTATGCCAAATTCCGTCACAAAATACGGAAGAATGATTAGGAGGAGATGAAGATGAGAGATGTAGCAGTAGTCGGCATAGGGATAAATAAATGGGGCGAGTTGTGGGATAAATCGATCCGGGATATATATGTCGAAGCGGCGCTGGCGGCGATTGATGACGCCGGTGTCGATCATCTTGACTCGATGATAATCGGGTGCATGAGCGGCGGGCTGTTTGTCGGACAGGAGCATCTGGGGTCGATGATGGCGGATTACCTGGGTCAGAAGAATCTGGCGGCGACGCGGGTTGAATCGGCCTGCGCCTCGGGCGGATTGGCTTTCAAGACGGCATTTCTGGAGGTGGCTTCAGGGTTTTCGGATATAGTGATGGCCTCCGGTGTGGAGAAGATGACGGATGTATCGGGGGACGGCGCGACTTATGCGCTGGCAACGGCGGCCGATCAGGAGTATGAAGTATTCCACGGCGCGACATTTCCCGGACTTGTATGCCTTGATGGCGACGGCCCATATGCATAAATATGGCACGACCAGCGAGATGCTTTCGGCGGTGGCGGTGAAGAATCATAATAACGGTTCAATGAATCCATATGCTCAGTATCCATTCAAGACGACTATTGAGGAAGTGAGCAATTCAGTCATGGTAGCGAGCCCGTTGAGAATACTTGATTGTTCACCGATTACGGATGGCGCCGCGGCGGTAATACTCACGACGGTCGAAATCGCCAAGAAGCTGGGCAAGCCGATCATAAAAATAATCGGGTCAGGTCATGCAACGGATACGATCGCACTTCACGACCGCGAAGATATGACGACCCTCAACGCAACGACGGTTGCGGCCCAGAGAGCTTTTAAGATGGCCGGAAAGACAATCAAGGATATTAATTTTGCCGAAGTGCATGATTGCTTCACGATAGCGGAGATTGTCGTGACAGAATCGCTCGGAATTTTCCCGGCGGGCAAAGGTGGCGAGGCGGCTCTTAAAGGTGAGACGGGGCTTGAGGGATCATTCCCGATTAATACCTCGGGCGGCCTGAAGTCAAAAGGTCATCCGGTCGGGGCCACGGGTGTGGCGCAGGTTATTGAGGTCGTCAAGCAGTTGCGGGGGACGGCTGAAAAAGGGCGTCAGCTCAAGAAGCAGCCAAAAATCGGCATGACACAGAATATGGGCGGATCCGGCGGATCAACCCTCGTTCATATATTGGAGGTGATCTGATGTTTCCAGCACGTGCACATAGAGAATATCCGCACCGGTATCGGTTGGAAGCCGGTCAATGCAAGCAGTGTGGCAAGATAGTATTCCCCGGACGACTGATCTGCCCGGTATGCGGAAATAGGACATTCGATAAGGTTATCTTGCCGGATACAGGAAAGCTTCTGACTTTCAGTGTCATACGGGTGGCTCCGACGCAGTTCAGCGACGAGGCTCCGTATGCAATCGGCATTGCCGAACTGACGAATGGCGTAAGGCTGTTTGCTCAGATATCGGACTGTGATGTTGACAGCCTGAAAGTCGGCATGGAAGTTCGGATTGAATTTCGGCGTATTCAAACAGATGGTCATCACGGCGTGATAAGCTACGGGTACAAGTTCGTGCCGAAGTGGTATTAGCACATGATAGTTATTCGCAGGGGTTTGTTTAATCATTCCCCTGCGATTTTCATGGGATTATATTGAGAAAAGGGACCAATGTTCAGGATCGAATCTAAAGTCGATACGTCATCAGCAAGCTTCAAAGAGAATTACGAAAAGAATAAAGAGCAGCATCTTGTGTTAAAGATGCGCCTTGATGCGATCAAAGAGGGCGGCCCGGAAAAGGCGCGCAAGGTACATCTGGAGAGAGGGAAGCTTCTCACCAGAGATCGTGTCAATCTCTTGTTTGACAAGAATACGCCTTTCCTGGAACTGTCATCATTGGCGGCGTATGATATGTACGACAATGAGGCTCCGGCATCGGGAATCATTACCGGGATAGGTGTGGTACACGGGCGCGAGGTGATGGTCATAGCCAATGATGCGACGGTTAAGGGGGGGACCTATTATCCGATTACAATATTGAAACATGGTCGCGCTCAGCGGATAGCCGAGGATAATAATCTTCCGTGTATCTATCTGGTAGATTCCGGAGGAATATATCTTCCATTGCAGTCGGGTGTTTTCCCGGACAAGGATCATTTCGGCAGGATATTTTACAATCAGGCCAGAATGTCGGCCAAGGGGATTCCTCAGATTTCCGTGGTGCTCGGTTCGTGCACGGCAGGCGGGGCATATTTGCCCGCCATGTCGGATGAGACAGTGATTGTTCGCAAGCAGGGGACGATTTTTATAGGCGGGCCGCCATTGGTGAAGGCAGCAACCGGTGAAGTGGTCACCGCGGAGGAACTCGGCGGCGCCGATGTGCACTGCCGGACCTCGGGCGTGACTGACCATTATGCGCAGGATGATAAGCATGCTCTGGCGATCTGCCGGAATATTATCGAAAATCTGAATCGCCCGCCGAAATTCGAATTGGAGATGGCGGAGCCTGAAGAGCCTTATTACAGCCCGGACGAATTGTACGGAGTCGTGCCTAATGATATCCGCAAACAGTATGATATTCGCGAAGTTATCGCCAGACTGGTGGATGGTTCAAAATTCCATGAATTCAAGGAATTATACGGCATCACTCTGGTGTGCGGATTTGCAAGGATTATGGGGTATCCGGTTGGAATATTGGCCAATAATGGCGTGCTTTTCTCCGAATCTTCATTGAAAGGGGCCCATTTCATCGAACTTATGTACTATCCGCAAGATTCCGCTGTTATTCCTGCAAAATATTACGGGATTCATTGTCGGGCGGCAGTATGAGGCGGGCGGTATCGCCCGTGATGGCGCCAAGTTAGTTCACGCGGTGGCCAATGCGCAGGTGCCGAGATTCACGGTAATAGTCGGAGGATCATACGGCGCGGGGAATTATGCGATGTGCGGCAGAGGATATTTCCCGAGACTCCTCTGGATGTGGCCACACTCCAAAATATGTGTCATGGGCGGAGAACAGTCAGCCGATGTATTGGCCGCAGTCAAGATAAAGCAACTGGAACGCGATGGGGCCAAGCTGAGTAAGGACGAAATTGAGGGTATACGAAGGCCGATTATCGAAAAGTATGAGGCGGAGTCATCGCCATATTTTTCCACGGCGAGACTATGGGATGACGGTATTATCGGGATGACGGAGACAAGGGAAGCGCTGGCGCTGGCGATTTCGACGTCATTAAATGAGCCAATTCCGGACCAGAAATACGGCGTATTCAGGATGTAAGGGTATTTTGACGTGAAAAGCTATAGTACAGTCAATTGCGCAGTTAAGGATAAAGTCGCGCATATCAGTTTCTGCCGACCGGAAGTGCATAATGCATTCAATGACACGGTCATTTATGAAATGACTGACCTTTTCGCCCAATTGGATGCAGATAAGACACTTCGCGCAGTCGTGTTGACTGGCGAAGGGAAATCGTTTTGTGCCGGAGCCGATTTGAACTGGATGAAACGGGTGATTACTCAATCATTTGAAGAGAACCTGAAAGAAGCGAATGCACTGGCGGAACTATTTGGTATTATTTACAATTTTCGTTGTCCGGTCATCGGGCGAATAAATGGAGCCGCAATTGGCGGCGGGGTTGGTTTTGTGGCGGTCTGTGATATCGCTATCGCCGCGGAATCGGCCAAATTCTCTTTTTCTGAGGTGAAGATCGGGTTGGTGCCGGCCTGCATCGGGCCTTATGTCGTGAAGAAAATCGGGGAAGGAAAAGCGCGGGAGTTTTTCATTACGGGCGAGAGGATGAATGCCGAAAAAGCATTCCAGGTCGGATTGGTAAATAGATATGTGCATGATGATAAGCTTGAAAGCGCGGTAGATGAATTACTCGAAATGATAAAATCCTCGGGGCCGGCGGCGATAGCGGTGGCAAAGCGGCTGGTATCATCAGTGGCGGGAATGAAAGAGGCGGAGTATAAACCGTTCACGGCGGAGATGATCGCAAGACTGAGAATTTCTGCAGAAGGGCAGGAAGGTATGAATGCCTTTCTGGAAAAGCGGAAACCGAAATGGGTTTGATAACAAATGTCGCATAAGCTGTTTAAGAAAATTTTGGTGGCTAATCGCGGCGAAATAGCCGTGCGGGTAATAAATGCATGCAAGCTGCTTGAGATCCCGACGCTGGCAGTATATTCGACGGCCGACAAGGATTCGGTCCATGTCAGGCTCGCTGATGAAGCGGTCGAGATAGGTCCACCGGCGCCACGAGAGTCATATCTTAATATCGAGCGGATAATTGATGTCGCAAAGGGGAGTGAATGCGATGCAATTCATCCGGGGTATGGATTCCTTGCGGAGAATCCCTTATTCCCCGAGGCGTGCGAAAAGGCGGGAATCACGTTTATCGGCCCACCGGCTGAGGCGATGAAGCTTCTGGGGAATAAGATTCAATCGCGGATAAAGATCGCGACTGCAGGCGTGCCGATTATTCCCGGCATGAAATCGGCCGGGACAGATGTCGAAATGTTTGAGAAGGCGGCGGAGACGGCGGGTTATCCGATATTGATAAAAGCGGCGGCGGGAGGCGGCGGCAAAGGGATGCGGGTGGTCCATAAGAAAGAGGATTTGAAATCTTCTATTGAAGCGGCCATGCGCGAGGCGAAAAATGCTTTTAATGATGATACTGTCTATCTTGAAAAATATATCGAGAATCCGAGGCATATCGAATTTCAGGTGCTGGCCGATAATCACGGAAACACTATTCATCTCTTTGAGCGCGAATGCTCCGTGCAGAGAAGGCATCAGAAGATAATTGAAGAGACACCCTCAACCGCGCTGACACCGGCATTGAGAGCTCAGATGGGTTCGGCGGCGGTCAGAGTTGCGACTGCAGCGGGATATCGTAACGCGGGGACGGTTGAATTCCTGGTCGATAAGAAGGGGAGTTTCTATTTCCTCGAAATGAATACTCGTATTCAGGTGGAGCATCCGGTGACCGAGATGACGACAGGCGCGGACTTGGTGGTAGAACAGATTCGGGTTGCGGCGGGGGAGAAGATATCAGATTATCTGACAAAAATCAGTCAGCGGGGCCATGCTATTGAATGCAGAATCTACGCCGAAGATGCGGAAAATAATTTCCTGCCGTCATCGGGCGAAATATTGTACTATGAAGAGCCAGCGGGACCGGGGATTAGAGTCGATTCGGGAATTACGAAGGGGAGTGTAGTTGGAGTCGAGTATGATCCAATTCTGGCCAAGCTGATTGTGCATGCGCCAACTCGTGAACTGGCCATTTCGAAAATGATTATTGCTTTGAAGGACTTTCAAGATTCTGGGAATAAAGACGTCTCGAAGATTTATGGTTGATGTGCTCAATCATTCCGAATTCCGGGCGGGGCGCACTTATACGGATTTCATAGAGAAAAATATGCCCGATTGGTCTATTGACGTTGAACCTGCTCTGGAATTGGCGGCGGCGGTGGCTTCGGCGGCCATTCTGCGCGGGACCAAGTCAACCGTGTCGGCGGGCAGGGAGAAAAAGATCTCTCCCTGGCAGGCGATTGGTCCGTGGGAGATCGGAATAAGGATCGTGGAATGATAAATCAGTTTCGTCATGGCGATGATATAATTGAGGCGAAGGTTAATCCGGGTTCCGCCGGATTGGAAGTCACCGTTGGAGACGATCAATTCCGAGTTCGGGAAATCAGCCCGGGAAAATATGAGATACTCCATAATGGCGCCAAGAAAACGATCTGCTGCGTTCTAAGAGAGGCCCAGGCATTTGTTGATGTTGACGGCATATTGTTAGATCTAACAATTCCCTCTGATGACGGCGAATTTTCGTCCGGCGGGGGCGGACATACAATTGAGAAAGATAAAATTTATGCGCCGATGCCGGGGAAGATTGTCAAGTTGCTGGTCAAAGAAGGGGACAGTGTGACTCAAAAGCAGCCGATGGTAATTGTCGAAGCAATGAAGATGGAGAATCAGGTAAATTCGCCGTCGAACGGCGTGGTCAAGAAGATCAATTTTCAAGACGGCGAGCAAGTGGGGACTGAAACGCCGATAATCGAGCTGGATATTACCGCATAAAAAGGGGGTCGATCTTTTCAAACCGACCCGCCAGTCTGAATCTTTTAATTTCTAGAAAATTATTGAGTCAGGGATTAGTAGGCCAGAGCGTTGAATGATGCCTTGATGGTCCACACGCTTCTCAAGCTGTTGGTATTCTTGTAGGCTGGATTGCCCGCGATAAGCACCACCTCCACGCTCCAATGGGGGGCAAATTCATAACCGACCCCGGAGAAAAATCCAATACCAAAATCACTCTCGTCAATCCCTTGTTCATCACTGTTAAATCTGCCCCAGGTGGAATAACCGAGACCTCCAGTTAAGTAATAAGATGGGGCTTTTGGCTGTAAGAAATAAGAGACGCCTATCCCGCCGAAACCGCTGATGATCGTATGCTTGTGAGTAAATGGATAGCCGTAGTAACTGCCCGTCTCCATCCTGAACCAAGAAGTCTTGGCAGTCCAATAGACTTGAGTTTGATCTGAGAATCCGTGGCCAATTTTGAAGTCGGCGTTAATTCCCAGCTTGCCACCGGGATCTCCCCCAAAATTCGTCTGACCTGGACCCAGGCCTACACCCAGAAGAAATCCTTTCCTCCGACCATTGAAGGCATCTACGTTACTGACGAGGGAGGCCATTAGCAAAAAGACCATGCAACATAAGATAAACCTGTTGGATTTCACTGAAGCTCCTTTCAAAAAGATGATTTATTAAATCGCAGACCAATGAGGACGATTATTTATATTTCCGGAAGCATAAAAGGCCGGTCTAAATCGACCGGCCCATGTCATGCATCAAGCAAGATTACTTATTACCCAAAAGGAATTTCAGACCGGCGCGAATTGGGACATATCCCGTGCTACCACCACTGCTCATGATATTCATATACCTGGCTTCAACGAAAAGCTTCATAGTGGGAGAAAGAAGATAATCAAATCCGGCGCCGAAATTGATGGCGAGATCGGTGCTACTTCCACCCCCGACAGTAACAGAATAACCGCCATATGAGACGGTTGTCTCGCCAACCTTGGAATTTACAAATCCAAGCCCGGCAGTAATGAAGGGTTCAAATTTTGAATCGCTGGAGCCTTTCGGGAATATGTATCTGCCATCGGCCATAATTTCCAGAGATTTCCAGTTCGGACCGCCACTGACTTTGTTCCCGAAAACGCTATAAGCGAGACGTCCGCCAATCTCAAATGTGGGATTAATGGGGAACCCTACCCCGGCAGTGCCACCTATACCGGTACTGTAGGCGTCACCAAAATTACCCATCGGTATTGCCAGACCAGCTCCCGCATAGATGGAAGGCTTGGCATTCCCAGCGCCGGCGGATATGGCTAGCACCAGTAAACTGATTGCGGCGATTGTGATTACTCTTTTCATTTTACCTCCTAATGAATATAGTTTTATGATTCGGTTATTCTTCAACTACGTTATTACCAATCCAAAATTTGCGAAAATAAGTCTGGTTTAACAATGAATGTCAATAAAAAATTCCGCAAGTCATTGTGATTGTGACATTTTTCACTTGATTTGCGGAAATTCAATGGGTAAATTGGTGGAATCTTAACACGGATAACCTTATATTTCGGAGGAATAAATGCCTAACAGAAATGAAGCTTATATAGTGTCGGCCTGCCGGTCAGCGATCGGGACTTTTTTAGGTGGGCTGTCGGGATTTACCGCTACCCAATTGGGAGGGTTTGCCATAAAGGAAGCAGTAAAAAGAGCCGGGATTGATCCCAAGAAAATTGACGAAGTGATTATGGGACAGGTGGTGCAGGCGGGCGTGGGCCAGGCGCCGGGGCGTCAGGCTGCCATTAAAGGTGGAGTGCCACCGGAAGTAGCCGTATTCACCATAAATAAGGTTTGTGGTTCGGGACTCAAGGCTGTAATGCTGGCGGCACAGTCGATACGCGCGGGGGATCAGGATTGCATCGTCGCCGGAGGAATGGAATCGATGTCGGGGTCGCCTTATATTCTACATGGAGCGAAAGGCGGTTTAAAATTTGGTGATAAGAAATTACAGGATTCCATGGTACTAGATGGTTTGTGGTGCTCTTTTAAGGATTGGCATATGGGGAGCGCCGCCGAGTTGACTTCACAAAAAGCCGGAATCAGCAGAGAAGAGCAGGATGAGTTCGCATATAATTCCCATAAGAAAGCGGCGGCGGCGCAAAACGCGGGGAAATTCAAGAATGAGATTTTCGCCGTAGAAATTCCTCAAAAGAAGGGGGATCCGGTCAAGTTCGACAAAGACGAATGTCCTCGTCCGGAAATATCGATGGAAGGGTTATCGAAGTTGAAACCGGCATTCCAGAAAGATGGTACTGTTACGGCAGGGAACGCGCCGGGGTTGAATGATGGTTCATCGGCGGCGGTAGTGGTATCAGAAAAATTCCTCAAGGAGAATAATCTTACGCCAATGGCCAGAGTAATCGATTACTGCACGGCGGGAATCGAGCCGGAACTGCTGTTCTTTGCACCGATTCATGCGGTTCGGAAACTATGCGGGAAAATGGGTGTCGATGTAAACCACTTTGATCTAATTGAGGCCAATGAGGCTTTCTCGGTACAGGCTCTCGCCGACGGCAAGGAGCTTGGCTGGGATTGGAGCCGGGTCAATGTGCATGGCGGAGCGGTAGCATTGGGACATCCGATTGGGGCGTCAGGGACCAGAGTCCTAACGACCCTGATATATGCACTGAAGGACCGGGGCAAGAAAAAAGGTCTGGCGACTTTGTGTCTTGGCGGCGGCCACGCCGTGGCTTTATCGATTGAACTGGTTTGAAGATCATGGGTACCGAGTATATGCAATTAGAAGAAATTAAGAAGATAGGAATTGTGGGGGCAGGGACAATGGGGAATGGTATTGCCCACGTGAGCGCTCAATCGAGCTACAATGTTATTCTGGTCGACACCGGGCGCGAAATTCTGGATAAAGCTCTAAAAACCATTACCACCAATCTTGATCGGATGGTGAAAAAGGAAAAAATCACCGAGCAGCAGAAAAATGAGACGTTGGGAAGAATTAAGACCTCAACCGAGCTGGCCGACTTGAAAAGCGCCCAGCTTGTGATAGAGGCCATTTACGAAAACCTTGACGCCAAGATGGAAATTTTCAAGCAACTGGATTTGCAGTGTCCGCATGACACTATTCTGGCATCGAATACGTCGTCTCTTCCCATAACTCAGTTGGCCGGATGCACGAAGAGAGCGGATCGGGTAATCGGGATGCATTTCATGAACCCCGTTCCAATGATGCAGCTGGTGGAATTAATCAGAGGAATTGCCACAAGTGATGATACATATCACTTAATCAAGAATCTGTCGTTGGGGCTGGGTAAGACTCCGGTTGAGGTAAATGATTATCCGGGATTCATAGCCAACAGAATATTGATGCCGATGATCAATGAGGCCTGCTATGCTTTAATGGAAGGGGTGGCTTCGGCACAGGATATCGATACCGTGATGAAGCTGGGGATGAATCATCCGATGGGACCGCTCACTCTGGCTGATTTTATCGGACTTGATGTCTGCCTCGCAATTATGGAAGTGCTGTATACCGGATTTTCCGATTCGAAATATCGTCCTTGCCCGCTTCTGTGGAAAATGGTGCAGGCCGGATATTTGGGGCGCAAAACCGGGCGCGGATTCTTCGTATATGACAAATAAGGAGTATTGAAATGGATTTTGCTTTCTCTGAAGACGACTTGATGATGAAAGAAGCGGCTCGGGAGTTCGCGGTAAAGAGGTTGATTCCCAATGCTCTGCACTATGACGAGGAAGACGGAATTCCTCAGGAATTGATCGAGGAATTAGCCAATCTGGGGTATCTGGGGATGATGTTGCCCGAAGAGTACGGTGGACTCGGTTTATCGACGGTAAGTTTTTGCGGGGCGCTTGAAGAGATCTGCGCCGCCTGCGCCGGCGTGGGGATATTGCTCTCGGTGCAAAATTCACTCTGCAATGAGATCATCCATAAATTCGGGAGTGATTTTCTTCGAAAGAAGTACCTTCCTCAAATGGCCGCGGGTATGGTCGGTTCTTATTGTATTACGGAACCGAATGCCGGTACAGACGTCTCAGGGATATCAACTCAGGCGGTGGACAAAGGAGACCATTTTCTCCTAAATGGAACCAAAACTTTTGTCACCAACGGGGGATTCGCCGGAATTTTTATTGTGTTCGCGGTAACGAATCCGTCGGCGGGGAACAAGGGTATCTCCTGCTTTGCGGTAGATGCGAAGACACCGGGAATAAGTGTCGGGGCCAAAGAAAAGAAATGCGGCATGAGGGCATCGGATACGAGAGAGATTTCCTTTATTGATGTCGCGGTACCTAAAGAGAATATGATCGGTGAACCGGGGGCGGGATTCAAGATGGCATTAACGATTTTGAATTCGGGACGAATCGGAGTTTCATTTCAATCAATCGGGATCGCGCGGGCGGCGATGGAAGAATCTATCAAATATTCAAAAGAGCGGAAGCAATTTAAGCAGCCGATCGCCAATTTCCAAGCGATTCAATTCAAGATCGCCGAGATGGCGACCCAGATCGACGCGGGCAGATTATTGGGATATCGCGCGGCCATGATGAAAGATGAGGGAAAGCCGATCGTGCGAGAGGCGTCGATGTCGAAATTATTTTGCAGCCAGATGGCAAATCGGTGGTCAACGAGGCGGTACAGATCCACGGCGGATATGGATATATGAAAGAGTATGCAGTGGAGAGATATTTCCGCGATGCCCGTGTGACAGAATTGTATGAAGGTACGACCGAGGCGCAGAAGATGACCATCGCACGAGATTTGCTGAAGGATTAATATGCTCCTTGAAAAGAAACATCATGAGTACCGTGAAAAGGTAAGGGCATTAGCAGTGGAGCATGTAGCTCCCTATGCGGCTGAGGTAGATGATAAGCAAGTATTCATCGGTCGGCATCTCAAGGTTCTGGCGAAGGCCGGACTGATGGGATTGGTTGTGCCCGAGGAGTACGGCGGATCGCCGGTCGATACGATAAGTTATTCTATTGCGGTTGAGGAGATGTCCCGGGTCTGCGGTTCGACCGGGATAACTATTGCGGCTCATAATTCGCTGGGGATTTTCCCAATATACAAATTCGGCACCGAGGAGCAGAGAAAGAAATATCTTCCCCGCGGGGCAAGAGATGGAGAGTTGATCGCATTCGGATTAACGGAACCTGAGGCCGGTTCGGATGCGGGCGCGACCAAGACGACGGCAGTGCTCAAGGGTGATCATTGGGAGATGAACGGCACCAAATGCTTTATCACTTCAGCATCGCACGCATTTGCGTCAATCGCGACCGCGAGAACATCGGACGAACCCGGGGTGAAGGCGATATCATCGTTTATTCTAGAAAAGGGGTGGCCGGGGTACGATATCGGCAAGAAAGAAAATAAAATGGGGCTCCGCGGCTCGGATACGGCTTTCCTGCATTTCACCGACCTGAAGATCCCGAAAGAAAATCAACTGGGAAAACTGGGTGAAGGATTCAAGCAGTTCATGATTACTCTGGATGGAGGAAGAATCTCCATTGCCGCAATGGCATTGGGATTGGCTCAGGGGGCGCTGGACTGCGCGCTCGAATATTCGGTGAAACGTGAGCAATTCGGGAAACCGATTTCGGAATTCCAGGCGATACAATGGATGCTGGCTGATATGGCGACCGAGGTCCAGGCGGCGAGGTATATGGTATATGTCGCGGCGGCAAAGAAGGATGCGGGGATTCCATTTTCGCAGGATTCGGCGATGGCCAAGTTGTACGCCGGTGAAGTCGGCACGCGGACGGCATCCCGGGCTATCCAAGTACTCGGTGGCGTGGGGTGCTATTCGGGCAAGTACCCGGCGGAACGAATCTGGCGCGATGCCAAGCTGTGCGAGATAGGGGAGGGAACATCGGAGATTCAGCGGCTGGTGATTGCGCGAGAATTGATAAAATCGGTGCAATAGCAGAAGTAATTCGATTTGAAAGCGGCCGAAAGGCCGCTTTTTTATTGGGCGGAAGATGTCGGGTTTTTCGTCTGCCTGTGGCCGGATTCAGAATCCGACCTACCGGGCTTTTCTTAAAGCGGAGTTTTTCTTTGGGGGTCATTTTCTCGGTGGCGTACTGAAAGATCAGGCGGGGAGAGGTGTCTTTCCATTTTAATAGGAAGGCTTCTGTTTCGGTGCGGTGGATTTTCCAGGCTTCACGCAGGAACCAGCCAACGCCCTGATGCACCTCACGGGCGGGATCGGTCATCAGCGGTTCGAGAAATTTAAAGAAGGGTTGAAAATTGTCGGTCGTTTTCAGGAGTTTGATAAGAGTGACGGCGGCGCATCGACGCTGATATTTGTTGGATGATTTGCGCCATGAGGCAAAGGATTTCAAAGGGACAATCTTGTTGGTGAGGAAAAGAGGGAAGACATCAAGGGAAATAGAATCGGAATGGGCCCAGTTAATGATCCCGTACTGGAACCACTTTTCCAGTTCGGCGAAAGTCTGCTTTGTGAATTGGGAGGAGAATTTCTTCAGGAGAGTGAGGGCAAAGCTGGTTTCTTCGTACTTGCCGCTCTTGAGAAGAAGGGGAGCGGTGGAGAGCACGAGCTTCAGGGTTATTTCGGCCATCTTTCATTAGTAGCATTGATGCCTTTTTCGAAAATTTCCTGACTGAGGCCGTAGGAGTCATATCCTTCTTTGAAGTAGCGGCTGTATTTCTGCACTATTTTGGGGTCGGCATTGGCCTTGCAGTAGCGGCGAATCTGGTTAAAGAGCTCTTTGTTGGTCATATAAGGTTTGAGTAAAAGGGTTATCTTTCTCTATAAATATATGATGGCGGGAAGGTGGAGGCAAGGGGAATTGGGTGTGGGTTAGTTGCCCCATCGCGATAATGATTGCCCGGAAATTGATGTCTGACCCCGATAAAAAGGGAATTCGCCCGGGTTTGGGGTCTTCAATCATTTAGGTTGAAATTGGCGGTTTAAAGGTATATATTTTTGGCACAAAATGTCGGGTTTCTCTTCCGCCTGCGGCGGATCCAGAACCCGACCTAGAAAATGCTCTAAGCAGGAGGAGTCATGGCTTTCAATAAAGTTGAATATATCTGGATGAATGGGAAAATGATCAGATGGGACGACGCCAAAATCCATGTCCTGTCGCATGTCGTGCATTATGGGTCATCGATATTTGAAGGCCAGAGGTGTTATAAGACGTCCAAAGGGCCGGCCTGTTTCCGCCTGATGGAGCATATCGACCGGCTCTGGGATTCGTGCAAAATCTACCGGATGGTGATACCGTTCACCAAGCAGAATGTTTTCGACGCCATATTGGAATTGGTGGCGATAAATCATCTGGAAGAATGTTATATCCGGCCGGTGGTTTATCGCGGATATGATTCGCTTGGAGTCGATCCGGGGAAATGCCCGATCGAGATAGCAATCGCGGCCTGGCCGTGGGGGAAATATCTTGGGCCGGAAGCGCTGGAAAAAGGGGTGAAGGTTTGTGTGTCGTCATGGAATCGTAATGCGCCGAATACGACGCCGATGATGGCTAAGGCAGGGGCCAATTATATGAATGGGCAGTTGATCAAGATGGAAGCGCTGGCGCGTGGGTGTGTCGAAGGAATTGCACTCGATATTTTCGGGAATGTTTCAGAAGGTTCGGGTGAAAATATATTTATAGTGCGGAATGGGGTTTTGGTGACACCGCCATTTTCGGCTTCAATTCTGCCGGGGATTACAAGGCGTTCGGTGATAAAACTGGCGGAAGAAATGGGAATCAAGATTATCGAGGAGAATATCCCGCGAGAAGCGTTATATATAGCGGATGAAGTGTTTTTTACCGGTTCGGCGGCGGAAATTACACCAATTGCCGAAATTGACGGGATTGTGATTGGCCCGGGACACCGTGGACCGATAACGGAGAAGCTTCAGAAGCGGTATTTTGACATTCTTGAAGGGCGGGTTGCAGATAAATATGGCTGGCTGACGTATGTGCCGGTCAGGAATACGGTGTCGGCAAAGTAGGTTATACAATGAAAGTTGCCATAGGCAGTGATCATGCCGGATTTGATTTAAAGGAAAAGGTCAAGAAATTGCTTCAAGCGCTTGGCCATCAAGTGGTTGATTTTGGAACTGATGCCAAGGAATCGGTGGATTATCCTGATTATGGGCTGAAAGTGGCTCATGCGGTGGCCAGGGTGATGTAGATCGGGGAGTAGCTGTCTGCTGGACCGGAAACGGGATGGCGATCGCGGCCAACAAGGTTAAAGGGATCAGGGCCGCTTTATGCCTGAACAAGGATATGGCATTTTATGCCCGGTCGCATAATGATTCCAATGTCTTGGCGTTGTCACAGAAGTATACCACTGAAGGTGAGGTTGGGGGGATCGTTAAGACATGGCTGGAGACGCCATTTGAGGGTGGGAGGCATGAGAGAAGATTGAAAAAGATAGAGGAAGAAGAGAAATCTAAGTCTGAATAGGAAGAGCATTGGCAGAAAATATGCGGTCGGCTCAGGAACCGGCCAGGTGAGACAAATAGCAGGCAGGTAAATATGTCATATTTAAAAGATGTTGATCCGGAAATCTATAACGCCATAATGGGCGAAATCAACCGGGAATCGGACAAGCTGGAGCTTATTGCTTCGGAAAATTTTGTGTCGTTCGCAATCCTTGAGGCTGCCGGCGGGGTGATGACAAACAAGTATGCGGAAGGATATCCCGGAAAGCGGTACTATGGCGGCTGTGAATTTGTCGATATTGCCGAAAACCTTGCTCGTGAAAGAGCGAAGCAGTTATTCGGATGCGAGCATGTCAATGTTCAGCCTCATTCGGGATCGCAGGCAAATATGGCGGTCTATTTTACGGTTCTTCAGCCGGGCGATAAAGTAATGGGGCTTGACCTATCTCATGGGGGGCATCTGACGCACGGGCATCCTATCAATTTTTCGGGGAAATTGTTTCAGTTTCATTCTTACCAGGTGGAGAAAGAGACTGAGGTTATCGATTATGATAAGCTGATCGCGCAAGCCAAAGAAATAAAGCCGAAGATGATCGTGGCGGGGGCATCGGCGTATCCGAGATTTTTCGATTTCAAAAAATTCCGGGAGGCATGCGATACCTGCGGCGCATATTTGATGGTCGATATTGCTCATATCGCAGGTCTGGTGGCGGCAGGGATACACCCATCGCCGGTACCTTATGCCGACTTCGTGACGACGACGACACATAAGACGTTGCGGGGACCCCGCGGTGGGATGGTGATGTGCAAAGAAAAGTATGCCGCCGATCTTGATAGGACGGTTATGCCGGGGATTCAGGGAGGGCCTCTGATGCATATTATAGCGGCCAAAGCGGTGGCTTTAAAGGAAGCGTTGACTGATGAATTCAAAGCATACCAGAAGAGAATCGTTGAAAATGCCGCGGTCTTCGCCAAAGAATTGAAAGATAAGGGGTACCATATCGTATCGGGCGGTACAGATACGCATCTTTTTCTGATGTCATTTATTGAAATGGGACTGACCGGTAAGAAAGTAGAGAAGGCTTTGGATCTGGCTGGTATAACGGTGAATAAGAATACCGTACCATTCGATCCGCAGAAACCATTTGTAACTTCAGGTGTCAGAATCGGCACTCCCGCAATCACAACTCGGGGGATGGGTACAGGAGAGATGAAGGTCATCGCCGGATTTATCGATCGCGTAATTAAGGACCTGGATAATGAAGCGATTCTGCCGGGGGTGGCTCAGGATGTCAAGAAGCTCTGCGACAGATTTCCATTATATAGCCAATTGAAGGGATAGCCTTGGCGGAGACGCAGTCGCCGACAGGTTATGAGCCGGAAATTCCTCGGGGGGGAAAATCGATTGCGGCCGAATGGTGGCCGTATGTTCTCTTTGCCAGTCTAGCCGTAATTTATAATTATCTGTTTCTTGGGCAGGGGTTCAATGGGACTGATGAGGGGTACCTTCTCTCGCTCGGACAGAGAGTTGCCAGTGGAGATAGACCCTATATCGACTTCTATTTCCTGCGGACACCACTTTCGATCTATATTCAAGCCGGGTTAATTGAGATTTTTGGAGACAGTTATACTGTTTTAGCGTCACGGATTTTCTGGGCGGTGCAGATTGGAGTACTTGCATTGCTCCTTTCCACTGTTTACAGGAAATTTGTCAGCGCGATGGAGCTGTTCTTTCTCCTTGTGGCGACCTATATAATTCTGGGTTTATTGGTTTCCTTCCCGTGGTACAACACTGATGCGGCCTTTTTTGCGGGGCTGGCGGTTGTATTATTTTATCATCAATATCTCTTTTGGGCGGGGATGGCAATAGGATTGGCTTTCCTGACCAAGCAGGGGTATGGATTAATGCTTCCCTTATTTTTGGCGATTGCCGGAATAATTCAGTGGAGATTTCGGCGAATAAGATTAATCGGCTGGAGAATTGTGATCCGGCTCTGCCTCGGAGCGGCTCTTCCGGTACTAATTTATGTAATTTATCTATTGTTCAATCGGGGGTTAGGTCGGTTCATAGAAAATGTTCTCTTGCTCCCTCCGAAGAGTAGCGGGGTCGGGATCACTTTCACTTTGTTTCAGAATAATCTGGATGCCCTGCTATATTCGATCCCGATAATCCTGGCGATCATTATTGTATTTTTGGCACCGATTCAGAAGCGAGTCTGGATGATTGCGGGGGGGGTATGTTTCGCGGTTGCCGTTTTCTTGATGTTCAAAACGGATCAATATTATGTCTTCAATATTGTAATGATGAATTACGCGGTGGCGGCTATTGCAATCATCATGGCGGCAAAGGGAACTATTCGAGAAGACCAGGTTCCGATTGGGAAGATTCTGTCGGCGATGATTATGGCGGCTGTGGCGCAATATATAGCCGGATATAATTATGGAGGGCTGGCTTTTGTATATGTCGGGGCGGGGATTTCAATCTGCTTTACCTACCTGGTGGTTCGTGCGGAAATTCATGGTGGGCACGGAAAGCTGATATCGATTGGTCTGCTGTCGATAATACTTGCGATAGGCGCCTATCACAAGCATAATGCAGTTTATAGAGATGAAAAGAGGACGCTTCTCACGTCGGAATTTACCCTTCCAAAATTGAAGGGGATCAAATCGACCGAGAGAAATGTTCGACAAATCGAGGGAATGATTTCAATCATAAATCAATATACATCCAAGGGGGATTATATATATGTGTTTCCGGATCTGCCGGTTCTCTATTATCTAACCGACCGAAAAAATCCGACTCCGGTTGAGTGGCCATTTTTCAGGGAATTGACGGGGGAAATTATCGTGGAGATGCTAGATTCGCTTCAAAGCAGGATGCCTAAAATTGTTTTACTCGAAATGTATCCGGAGGCGGACTTCAGGCGGGTCGGCAAGAAATTTGAATTTTACGGATTTCCGAAATATAAGCCATTCATCGATTTCTTCTATTCCCAATACAATTTGTTGAAAGAAGAAGGCGATGTCTTTATATTGACCCCGGTAAGAGGAAAGAATTAGAGTTTCTCAGGGAGGTTGTATGTTGGTTCAATTTTCAATGTTTCCGGTCGGGAATAAAGAATCGGCCTCGGGCGAGGTTGCTAAGATTATTGATATCATAGACAAATCGGGACTGCCTTATAAGAGCACGGCGATGGCTACGATTATAGAGGGAGATTGGGATAAGATTATGGGTCTTGTGAATAAATGTCGATTGAAATTGCGAAAAAGTAATAATAGAGTATACATGATTCTGACTATGGATGACCGGGGGGGAGCCAGGAAGAGGCTCACGGGGAAGGTCAGTGCTATCGAAAATAAACTGGGAAGAAAGATAAAATCATAAATACTTGAGGAATTAATATGTCTGCATTCAGAGTAGTCTTTATTACTGTCCCCTCGGAAAAGGCCGGGCAGCTTTCCCATGATATTATCGACAACCGGCTGGCTGCGTGTGTAAATATCATCGATAAGATAAAGTCGGTTTACAGATGGAAGGGGGAGATCACGACTGACGAGGAATCGCTTCTGGTAGTCAAAACGGCGACCAAGAAGGTTGAGACTCTCATCAAATTTGTGAAAGAGAATCACTCTTATGAGATTCCCGAAGTGGTTTCGCTTAATATCGCTGAGGGGAATCCTGATTATCTCGACTGGCTGGATGAGGAGACAAAGTAGATTATCGAAAAATAGAGGCAGCTCAAGCGAAATCGCGTCTATCAAGATTTCGGTTGCGCCTGCATAATATTTGTAATTAGATTTGCACCTATGCCTGAGGCCTGCTACTATGATTGATATCAAAAATCACCGTCCCTCATGGGACGAATATTTCATGCGGATTGCGATGTTGGCTGCCACCCGGTCAACCTGCCTGAGACGGCAGGTGGGAGCGGTAATTGTCAAACATAAAAAAGTTCTGGCGACCGGATATAACGGATCGCCATCGGGATTGAGGCATTGCCTCGACATAGGATGCCTGCGGGAGGAATTGGGGATACCGTCGGGGCAGAGGCATGAGCTTTGCCGGGCGATACATGCCGAGCAAAATGCGATAATACAGGCGGCAACATCGGGGGTATCGATTGAGGGTGGGATACTCTATTCGACAACGTCTCCCTGCATTCTGTGCGCCAAGATGCTTATCAATGCGGGCATCAAGGAAATATATGTGGCCGAGGGGTATCCGGACGATCTGTCGCGAAGCATGATGGAAGAAGCGGGAGTAATGATAAATAATCTGGTCATCGAGACTCCGCCCGCGAAGATAAGGGATTTGCAGGGATAAGCCAGAGGTTGACAAATGAAGTGCCCCTTTTGCGGACATGAGGAAGATAAGGTAATCGATTCACGAGCGGCTCAGGATGG
Organism: uncultured candidate division Zixibacteria bacterium; assembly: GCA_963813655.1. Classification (GTDB taxonomy): domain Bacteria; phylum Zixibacteria; class MSB-5A5; order GN15; family PGXB01; genus CAWEZN01. The sequence continues at coordinate 189,257 of CAWEZN010000009.1, forward strand.
GAGGGCAGTGCGGCGGCGGCGGGAATGTCTTAATTGCAAAGAGCGATTTACTACCTATGAATATATCGAAAATGTCACTCTGACGGTGGTCAAATCAGACGAAAGGCGGGAGCCGTTCGACAGGCAGAAGTTGATTCACGGGATGAAACTGGCCTGCAACAAGCGTCCGGTTTCAACAAAAAAGATAGAGTCGATAGCGGATGAGATAGAGGGGCGTCTGCAGGAGCTTTCCAAGAGCGAGGTCACCAGCAAGTATATTGGGGAATTGGTGATGGAAAAGCTTAAAGCGACAGACGAAATCGCCTATGTCCGGTTTGCGTCGGTTTATCGTAAATTCCAGGACAAAGCGGAATTTCTGGAAGAGATGAAGAAGCTGCTGGGGTGACGACTCAATAGCGACTTGACTCAACTAGCCCTTAATTCCTAAATACAGCCATATAGAACACATCTGCCCAAAAACCGATTGACTTCAGTCCATTTTTCGGGTTAATTCGCGTCTGAAAAGCCCACAATGGGAAAATGGTTTAACGGATTGGGATTTAATAAATTAAACCCCCGCGAATTTGAAAATGGCTGAAGAAGAAATAGACAAACCCGCAGAGAAGAAAAAGGCGCAGATGCCGTTTCTCGAGCATATTGAGGAACTCCGCTGGCGGATATTAAAATCTCTTGTGGCTGTTGTCGTTATGACTGCAATAGCGTTCTATTTTTCAGATAAGCTTTATAAGGCTGTAACATGGCCTCTGGGAGATGTGAAGCTTCATTTTACCGAGATCGCGGGGTCATTTTCGGCCTATTTCAGAATTGCGTTGTATGCCGGGATTGTCGGCGCGCTGCCGGTAATATTCTATCAAATCTGGAAATTTGTTGGACCGGGATTGTATTTCAAAGAAAAGAAGGTGATAATTCCGCTGGTCGTGGCTTCAACTATATTATTTCTGGCTGGCGGGACTTTCTGCTTCTTTCTCGCGTTGCCGTTTGCAATTAAATTTTTGGTGGGTTATGGCGAAGGGGAGATGATACCGATTATCACGGTCAGCAATTATATATCTTTCGCCGGAATGCTAATATTGGCTTTTGGCTTATCATTCGAATTGCCGATTATCGGATTCTTTTTGGGGAAAATCGGGTTGATATCGGCTAAAGCTCTGGGCAAAGCGAGGCCATACGCGATTGTTATTATACTTTTTGTGGCGGCGATATTGACTCCGACGCCGGATGTTTTTACGCAATTGCTTCTGGCCGTCCCGCTTTATATTTTGTACGAAGCGACAATTATAATAATTAGAATGACAGGGAGAAAAAGAGAGATAAGCGGATGAATGACTTCTGGAAGAACTCCATCAGGGCGTATTTAGTATGATGACGGACAAAGAATGTGGATATCCCGCGAGATTCGGATGTGTATCGACTGATGAAATCGGATCGAGATTCATTTAATATGATAGATCCATAGAGGAGGATAAGGGTTAATGAATGCAGTAAAGAAATGGGTTCTGGCCGTTAGGGCGCCATTTTTCACAGGCATTGCCATGCCGGTCATATTTGGAGCGACGCTGGGATATTATGAGACAGGGACATTCCACTGGGGACTATTTCTTATCACGCTTTTTGGCGGCATTTGCGCGCATGCCGGGGCCAATTTGGCCAATGATTATTTCGACCATAAGACAACCGATGATGATATCAATCCCAATTTTACGCCGTTCTCCGGTGGAAGCAGGATGATACAAAATAAGATTCTATCTGCTCGCTCGGTTCTGACGGCCTCACTTTTCTGCTATGCTCTTGCGCTTGGAGCGGGGATATACTTGATGACGAAGACCCCCGGATATTGGGTTTTGATCCTGGCGGGTGCGGGATTCTCTGGGCGGTTTCTTTTACACGGCCAGCCGATTGGCATTTTCATACAACGGTTTGGGGGAGATTGCCATATTGATCAATTTCGGGATTCTTCCGACGCTTGGGTCATATTTTGTGCAGACAGGGCATTTCAGCTGGTCGGCATTTTGGACGTCTTTTCCGATAGGATTCTTGATCACGGCTATTTTATATATCAACCAATATCCTGATCATGACGCCGACAAAGCAGTAAAGAAAAATCATCTTGTCGTGACCTTCGGAAAGAGAAAGGCGATGGCGGGATACTATTTTCTGGTTTTTGGAAGTTATGCGGGTGTCCTGTTGGCAGTGATTTTCGGATATTTGACGCCATATGCGCTGATTGTATTTTTGTCTCTGCCGGTGGCGTTGAAGACGGCAAGAATATTTTCCCACAATTATGAGAAGATTCGCGAGCTTATTCCCGCCCAGGCGGGCACCATTCAGGTGCATACGCTGGTCGGTTTATTAATGTCCGTCGGATGTATCGCGGGGGCACTGCTAAGAGGATAAATTGCCAGTAAGACATTAGCTTAAAGGTCTTGACTTATAATAGAAGAGAAGGTAGATTTTATAATAACGGATAGTAAGCGGGCGTAATTCAGCGGTAGAATGCAAGCTTCCCAAGCTTGACGTCGTGGGTTCGACCCCCATCGCCCGCTTTTTTTTATTGATATGAAGATTACTCGAATCGATCCATCCTCGCCACTCTTCGGAATAATCCGAAAAGGATTTATCTTGCGTTCCATTAATGGCAAGCCGGTCAGGGATTATATCGATTACCGTTTCCGAATTTCCGGCAAATCTGCATTGCTGGAGTTCGAGGATGATAGGCGAAAGGTAATCGAATTCAAGTACCGACCGGAGGATGTTATCGATCTTGGCTTGACATTCGAAGAAGACAAAATTCTAATATGCCGAAATAAGTGCGTTTTCTGTTTTGTGCATCAGCAACCGAAAGGGATGAGACGGGCATTGTACGTGCGCGATGATGATTACAGGCTGTCATTTACACATGGGAACTTCATTTCACTTTCTAATTTAACGAAACAGGATGAGGAGAGAATAATAAAGCAGAGGTTGTCGCCGCTGTATGTTTCGGTTCATACGACCGACGACAAACTTCGCCGGACGATCTTTGGGAATCCAAAGCTTCCATCGGCACTGCCGCAGCTGCGTCGCTTGACGAGACACGGAATCAAGTTCCACACTCAAATTGTCGTCTGCCCCGGGTTGAATGATGGGAGATATTTGGAGAAGACTATTGATGATCTTTTTGATCTGTATCCGGGGATTATATCAGTCGGGATCGTCCCGGTGGGGTTGACCAGATACAGAGAGCGACTCCCGCATATACGATCGTTTGATATAAAAGGCGCGGAGGATTTATTGGATTACGTTCAGAATCGGCAGAATGAGTTTTATCGGAAATCGGGAACCCGATTTGTTTTCGCGGCGGATGAGCTTTATATCTTGGCTGGAAAGGAATTCCCGTCAGAATCGGAGTATGAGGAAATGGCGCAGTTCGAAAATGGAATTGGAATGATGCGTTCTTTGTTAACGGATTTTAATCGGAAGAAGCGCTTTCTGAAAGAGCTTGCAAGCAGACGTAAAATAGCGGTTCTTACAGGGGAATCCGCATTCAAAAGCTTGGGAGATTATATAATCAGGTTCCTTAAGGAAAATACAAAAATCAGGATGGATATTTTTGTAGTGGAAAATTATTTTTGGGGGAGAGATGTGACGGTAAGCGGACTCCTGACAGGCAGAGACATTCTCAGACAGTTGAGGGGATTATCAAGGCAATATGATTTGGCTCTGCTCCCTCCAAATTGTCTAAACAGGGAAAATAAATTTCTGGACGATGTCAATATCGAAGGGTTGCGGGAAAAGGCCGGAATGGACGTAATGATCGGGAAATATAGTTTCGCGGACACGGTAAAAGAGGCGGTATCATGAGTCTTCCGCTGGTGGCGCTTATAGGGCGGCCGAATGTCGGGAAATCATCACTGTTCAACCGTTTCCTAAAAAAGAGGATCGCGATAATCGACGATCGACCGGGCGTGACCCGGGATCGCAATTACTCCATATGCGAGTGGAGCGGGCGGGAATTTTATTTGATCGATACCGGGGGGATGATCCCGGGGACGAGGGGAGCAACAGAAAAAATGGTTTTGGCTCAGTCAGAAATAGCTATCGATCAGGCTGACGTGGTAGCGTTGATAGTCGATTGCCAAACCGGGGTTGATCAGATGGATGAGAGAATTGCCGCCTCGCTTATCAAAGCCCGCAAGAAGGTAATTCTGATAGTCAATAAGGCGGATAATGAATTCGCGGAGATTGAACAGTATCAATTCAACAGACTCGGATTGGGAGAACCTCAGGCGGTATCGGCAACAGTCGGGAGAGGGATTGGGGAGGCGCTGGACGGTATCATCTCGCTTCTGCCCGAATCTGAGACGGCGGAGGTAAAGGAAGAAGCAATCAGGATCGCGGTTGTCGGCCGGCCCAATGTAGGAAAATCATCATTCATAAATAAATTAGTGGGGGAGAATAGAGCGCTGGTTTCTCCAACGCCGGGAACCACTCGTGATTCGATCGATACGCCGTTCGAGCTTGATGGGAAAAAATATGTCCTCGTCGATACTGCCGGTCTGAGGAGAAAATCCAGGGTTACTGATGATCTGGAATATTACACAGTTCTGCGTACACTTCGCACCATAGAGAATTGTCATATCGCGGTAGTTCTTGTTGATGCATCTGAGGGGCTGATTACTCAGGACCTTAAAAATCATAGAAGACGCCACGGCGTCTCGCCGTGGGATTGTGTTGGCGGTGAATAAGTGGGACCTGATCGAAAAAGACGGAAAAACTGCTGAAATATTTACGTCGCAAATAAAGGAATTTGCCAAAACACTGGCTTTTATTCCTGTTACTTATATCTCGGCCTTGACCGGCCAGAGAGTGGCAAAGACAATCTCGCTGGTCGATACGGTATATTCCAACTGGTCACGAAATATCCCCACCTCAGAGCTGAACAATCTCGTGGGGGAGATTATGGAGAAGCAGCCGCCAGCCTCGGTTCGAGGAAGATATATCAAGATTATGTTTGCGACGCAGGTCGGCGTTAGGCCGCCGGCTTTCATATTCTTCTGCAATTTTCCAAATTTGATCCAAAAGAGTTATATTCGGTATATTGAGAATCAGCTCCGTGAGAGGTATGATTTTTCCGGGGCGCCGCTCAGAATAAAATTCCGGAATAAATAGAAAGCGGGAATGGTAATCAGGTTTCGGCTTTACCGCATGAAACCGATATCTGCTACTATTCCAAACTAATTGCCTGACCAAACTTCAGAGGCAGATTACTTTCGGAACCGTCTGTAGATCCCCATGCCGAGGGCTCCGAGGCCAACCAACGCTATCGTAGTAGGCTCTGGCACTACAGAATCCGAGGGAGAGGTTGAATTTCCCTTATGTCCTGTACAGCCTCCGTCGCCCTCATGATAGATTCTGTCCGAGGGAGAATCGTGGTTGCTGTTAGTATTGCTCCAGCCACCCGAGCCCGATGTCATTCCAGCAGGCATGGCAGAAACCAATCCGCTACTGAGCAGAGCGATCAGGGTTGAGATTAAAAGTACTTTCTTCATTTTATTCACCTAATTATAGGTTTCGAAATTCAAATCCATATCTTAATTGAGCACAGCATGTGCCGACCAATGGCAATTCCGTACATGGCAAGGGACCGTTCCGGATAGAATTGTTCAAATTATGCGCAGCGTGTGGGCTGAACACAATATTTTCGTGCATTAATCATATGTCGGAGGTAATTTAAGGGTGCTTTGGGTCAGGTTTTTTCCGTCAGCTTGAGGATTCGCGCAGGATGTTTTCCAATTGTATGTAGCCAAATATCAATTAAGTGAAGCGAATTTATCCATTCGGCAACCTGGAGGTGCGTTATCTGGTTTGGGTTAGCAAAAAAAGGGAGACCAGACGGCCTCCCTGTCTAAAAGCTCTATGAAAGGATACTATGCTTGTTTACGAAATCTCTTAACAAGTCCCATTCCGAGGCTTCCCAGTCCAAAGAGAGCCATCGTTCCGGGTTCGGGTACGGTACTTCCGCCACCACCCTCAGCATCATGAGAGAACGGAGCGAATCTGATTCTTGTATGACCCCTATTATCCTGAAAATAGAAGAAACTGTCAAAGTGTGTGTAATCTGTGCCGGTGATATCGATATGGAAGCTACGATACTGGCCCCATTCGCCACCATGAGTCAGATAGCCCCCGGTGGGGTCATAAGGATGGTGCTCATCGTTGACATCGCCGACCCTGCCGACCTGTCCATAATTGCCGGAATTAAATTCGGTGTACCAAGCCGGGAAGATATCATGAGGGGGGAGAAGGTTGGGAGTACCATAGGTCCAGGTACCGTAAGGGGTGCCATTGACACCCACGCTAGCAAGACCATTGGGATTATCAGCGGCAGGTATATTGAGGGCCATGCTGACCATCACGTTATGAAGGTTCTCATTGGCGCCTATGACATAAAGATCAAAAGCATTCGAATGGGTAACCCATGTGTCGGTCAGATTATCGTAGGCTCCTCCAGCTATAAAAAGCTGCAGGGTGGGGACTGCATTTGCCGATGCCCCGATGATCAACGCAAAGATAAGGGCGAGAAACGCGAGTCTTTTCGTATAATCTCTCCTCTTAAATATAATTAAATTTGCTAACAGGTAATTAGCAGAAATCGTGCCACGCTAAGAGGGCAATAATGTTCTATGAGCAGTCGATGGATCGCGCCAAGACAGGCAGTATGCTGTTCAAAAGTCCCGCTACGTAATCTAATGGGATACAATTTGTTATGGCTGGCAATAAAGCGCAGGAAATTGGGTGGTCATCCAAATAATCATAAAAATGGATAAAATTACTCACGAATTGCCGTGCCAAATATCTGCCTCGACAAATCATTTGCATATAGTTACTCAGAACGAGCAGAAGAATGCACTTTGTGGGCAAGCGTTTCCACTTGCGACTATAGCAGCAGGGGAATTTTTCCCCGTTCTATGGCTTAAGGTGGTGAATCGTATGCCGAAGAACAGAATATGGAAGAAGCCATTTCAGTCGAGGAGAGAATAGTCGACCTTGAGGCGAGGCTCGAGGAAACTAAGCTGAAACTTCGAGACCTGGCAACGATGGGCGCTGTTATCACATCAATTCTCGATATAGAGACAATTTTGTCGGTTGTTATGGAAATGTCCATCCGGATGGTCGAGGGGGAAGTTGGTCTGATACAACTATGGGAAGATGATGCGCTGACATCAAAAATAGCCTGGGGAATTGACGATAATTCCATAAAGAGTCTCATATATAAAGACGAGGTTGATATCTCGACCTATTGTTTTATAAATCAAATTCCGGTCGTCGCCAATGAATTCAGCCCTACAAAGAATGGCGCTCCGACTATTAATAGTGTTCTGGCCATGCCGATAAAGGCTCGCGCCAAGTGTCATGGAACGATTATCATTGTCAACAAAACGTCAGGGGGGGGATTTGCCGACGAAGATAAGAATAACCTCGAAATTCTCGTGAATTACGCCGCCGTGGCCATCGAGAATTCAAACCTGCTGAAAGAATCACTTCAGAGACAAAAGCTGGAACAGGAACTGGAGATTGCCAGGCAAATTCAACAGACAATTTTGCCGGACAGAGAATTGAAGATAAGAGGGGTTGATATTGGTGCAATATACCGGCCGGCGCGCGAGGTCGGAGGAGATTTCTACGATATTATGAATTGCGGAGAGAATTGTTTCCTTATGGTGATCGGTGATGTCTCAAATAAGGGAATTCCGGCGGCCATGGTAATGTCCGCCACAGCGGGGATAATACGAACGGAATTGGCAAATTCGGCCGATATCAAGCCGTCGAAGATAATGGCCGACCTGAATAATATCCTTTGCGACGGGATAATCAAGACCCGCGATATGTTTGTAACTCTATTTGTGGCACGGTTTAACCTTGCGCAGAAGAAAGTTGTCTACTGCAATGCGGGGCATCTGCCGCCTTTATATTGGGATTCCAGCAGGCAGGAGATGTTTGAATTGAAGACAGGGGGAACATTCGTAGGGCAATTTGCGGATATTGGATATAAGGAGGATGAGATAGAAATCGGGCAGGGAGACAGAATTTTCGCGTTCACTGACGGTCTTACCGAGGCGATGGACGCCAATAATAATATGTTCGGATCAGAAAGGGTAAAACAGGTCTTCCTTGCGGAGAAGGATCTTCCGGCTAATCGGTTTTGCGCAAGAATCAGAGAATGGGTAGAACGATTCGGCGAGGGTGCGCGAGAAGAGACAATCGACGATTTTACTCTCTTTGAGATCAGAATTCTTCCGGAGAAGCTATGACTAAGACGGCGAAGACATTCCGCTACCAGTCAACCATCGAATCCGAAGGAATAATGTATTCTGATGTCAAGGGGGTATTATTGAAGGCGGGTGTGGGTCGGAAAAGCCTGTTCGGCATCATGCTGGCGGTCTCCGAGGCATTTACGAACGCTTTGAAGCACGGGAACAAATTTGCCCCCGATAAGAAAATTGAGGTATCTATAGGCATTAATGGCGATCAGGTTGTTGCCGATATAATAGATGAAGGTGAAGGCTTTGCAGATAGTTCTGACAGGAACTGTCATGTGGATCTATTGGCTGAAGGCGGACGGGGGGTCGGATTGATGAGGTCAATAGCCGACGAGATCAGATTTGACAAAGCCAAGGATTTTTCGGGGACCAGAGTCTCCATGCGATTCGATCTGAACAAAAATGAAATGAATGAAAATGTAGTAGATTTTCTGGAGGATAAAATGGAAGTGACAAGAAGAGATGAAGGGCAGGTAACGGTTATTTGTCTATCGGGACGCCTCGATCTCGGCAATGGAAACAAATTGAAAGAAGAGGTAAAGGGCGTTCTTGCATCGGGGAAGACCTGCATACATCTAAACCTCAAGGGGATTGAATTTGTTAATAGCTCCGGTCTGGGCGCGCTGGTTTCAATTATGAAAGAAACGCGAATCCACCGGGGACGCCTGACGTTGTCAGATATGGCAGACTATGTACGGGAAATATTTGACATAACCCAATTGTCCCACATTTTTGAAATTTTCGCGACAGAACAGGAAGCGTTGCATTCGTATCAACCCGCGCTGGTAAAATAGATATTTCGTGTGCAGGAAAATCGTTTCAAGGGGGAGGGATATTTAAGATGAGAAAAAGTATCATTATCATAGACGACGAATTGCTTATCAGGGATCTGTTGTACGACCATTTTTCTGAGCGTGAATGGCTGGTCTCTGTATCAGAATCGGGCGAGAAGTCCCTGGAACTTCTTCGGAACCGGGCCTATGATATAGCTCTGGTTGATATCAGAATGCCCGATATGGATGGTCTTTCTTTTGTCAGAAAGCTTCGGGATCTATATCCGTCGCTGCCGGTAATAATCATGACCGGCTTTCCGACCGTAGAAACCGCCGTTGAGGCGATCCGGCTGAAGGTCGATGATTATTTCATCAAGCCTTTTAACATCAATAAGCTTTACAAAACAGTAGACAATCTTGTTGAGCGATTCAAGAGGCAGGACGATAAGGTCCGAATTGAAGATGTCCGGATCTAATCCGACCTAAAAATCAAAGACTTAATTACGTGATTTTGCCCAAAAATCCGGGAAGGGCCGGAATTTTTTGTTGATTATATTTTCCAGCTTACATTATTTTTCCAAATGTGATGGGAGATTATTTTCATGGATGAAAACAAAACCGCCGATATAGGTCTTGCCGAGGACATCGAGAAGTTTGCGAAAGACTATAACGCCTTTAATCAAATTATCAGCAGGCTTCAGCGACAGTATCTGACTCTTAAGGAAACTTATGGCGTCCAGAGCGAACAGCTTCAATCCGTAAATCAGTCACTGCAGACTCTTAATTCCCGAAACAGGACGGTCACCGAATTTCTTGACAGCGTCCTGAATTCCATCAATTCGGGGGTTATTGCGATCGATACTTCCGGCCGTGTGAACCTGATAAATCCCGCTGCCCGGAAAATGCTCGGAGTCGCCGAAACAAACGCTGATGGGCAGAGATGGCATTATTCCGATCTCATGCAGGTCGAAGAGAAAATCGAATGCTCGGCCCTGCAAACGATCGACACCGGCAGGGTCTTTGAGAATGTAGAGAAGATAATCAGAACCATCGACGGGAGAGTCTTAATAATTACGGCATCAACCTCGCTAATCAGGAATCACGAGGGTGAAGTAGCAGGAGTAGTGGAACATTTCCATGATATTTCGAGAATTCGACGGATGGAAGAGCAATTGTCTCGTATGAAGATACTCGCGTCTCTTGGGGAAATGGCGGCCTCTATAGCCCATGAAATTCGAAATCCGCTGGGGGGAGTGAGCGGATTTGCGGCTCTGCTGGCCCGTGATCTCTGTGACGACATAGTCCAAGCAGGAGATGGCACGGAAAATTGTTTCAGGGGTCGAGAGTATTAATCAGACCATCGAGACCCTTTTGAATTTCGCTCGAAATGAAGAACTACATAAGCAGAGAATCCGTCTCAGGGAATTTCTAGAACAGATTCTGGTGGGATTTCCAGACGAATATGGGCTTCCGACGCCAAAAGACGGTATTATCCAACGGCTTGAAATTGAGGACGATATGGAGATTGAACTCGATCCTCAGTTATTCAAGCAGGCGTTGAATAATCTTATAAAGAATGGCTTCGAGGCGGAGAAGTTGGACGGAATAGTCGAGATTCGATGCCGGGTCTTGCAGAAATGCGTATTCGGGGACCTTGCTGCTGAAGAAAGCGCCGTCGAGATTTCCGTTGAAGATACGGGCCCGGGAATTTCGGAAGAGGCTTTAGACAAGATATTTTCACCATTCTATTCCACGAAACAAAACGGCACAGGTCTGGGACTTTCAATTGCCTGGAAGATCGTCAAGGCACATGGCGGCGATATAAGAGCGGAATCAAAACTGGGAGAAGGAAGCAAGTTTTCAATCCTTTTGCCGCTCAGGAACAGCTAAGACGGAGGGTGCATCAATGAAGCTTAATATCCTCGTGGTTGATGACGACAAATTGGTCAATGAATTCCTGACAGAGACATTGACTCGCGCCGGCTATAATGTGGAATCAGTGTTATCGGGGGAGGAAGCCCTTCTAAAAGTAGAGGAAAGAGTCTATGATATCATGATTTCGGATATTAAAATGAAGGGCATGGACGGCATAACTCTGTTGGGACAGGTCCGTGAACTTCGCCCCGAACTGGTCATTATTATGATAACGGCTTATGGGACAGTCGAGAATGCGGTCAAGGCAATCAAGCTCGGCGCTTACGATTACCTTCTGAAACCTGTGTCGCCCGATGCCATAGAAATGCTGATCGCAAGAGTTTCAGAATTGATAGGGCTTCGCAGAGATAATGTAAGGCTTCGATCAGACCTGGCCAGCCGCTATAAAAATATCATCGGGAAATCAAGCCGGATGAGGCAGGTATTTGAACTAATCCAAAGCACGGCCGACGCCCGTTCTACGGTCTTAATCACCGGTGAATCCGGCACCGGAAAGGAATTGGTTGCCAGAGCAGTTCATCATACTTCATCCAGGAAAGATAATCCATTTATCAAGTTGAATTGTGCGGCCCTGCCTGAAAATCTGGTGGAGGCGGAGTTATTCGGGTATGAGAAGGGGTCATTTACCGGGGCAGTACGGCAGCATAAGGGAAGATTCGAGATGGCTCACACCGGAACTTTGCTTCTTGACGAAATATCCGAAATGCCCCATGGACTTCAGGCAAAATTACTTCGGGTCTTGCAGGAAAAGGAATTTGAACGAATCGGATCAGGAACCTCAATTGGCGTTGATGTCAGAATTGTCGCGACCTCAAATAGAAATCTGAAGGAAGCGATCCAGCAGAAGACATTCCGAGAGGACTTATTTTACCGCTTGAATGTTATTCCGATTCACCTTGTCCCTCTGCGCGAGCGACTGGAAGATATACCATTACTGACCAATCATTTCATCGAGAAATATAATGCTGAAAATCATAAGTCTGTCGGCGGAGTTGATGATAATGTGATGAAGCTGTTTTTAAGCTATCATTGGCCAGGAAATGTTCGCGAATTGGAAAATTACATCGAGAGGGCGGTGGTGACCTCAAGGAATAATATTCTCGGCAAAGAAGATTTCCCGAAAGATCTTGTCCTTGGCAAGCTTGCAGATGAAGTCAGCCGGCTCGATGACGGGCTCACCCTGGCGGAGGGAGAGAAATTCCTGATTTTAAAGGCGTTGGAGAGGTTCGCCGGAAATAAGACCAAGGCTGCCGAGGCGCTGAATATTACGCCACGGACGATCAGAAATAAGCTGGCGGAATATAATATTCAGGACGTTGAGTAAGCGCCATTTTTTCATAAATTCTTGGGGCTAAACAGTTCAAAATCATAGGCATTTGCCGATACATCTATTGATTGGCTGGATTCCTCTACAAAAGGGGCCTGGCTGACCACTAGGTATTTCTATGGATATAGCGACAATTGGCGGTTTGATACTCGGGATAGGCGCGGTTCTGGTTTCTTTCGTAATGGAGGGGGGAAACTTGGGGGCCATCGTCCAACCGGGGGCGATGCTGATTGTAATTGGAGGCACGATAGGGGCCTCCATTGTGACAACTTCGCTGAAGACTCTTAAGACTGTCCCAAGCCTTATGAAAACGGCGCTCTTCGCGGAGTCATCGGATCCGCTTCGCACTATTGACTTGATCGTCAAAATGTCCGAGAAAGCCCGCCGGGAAGGGATTTTGGGACTTGAAAATGACCTGAAGGATATCAAGGATCCGTTTTTCAGGAAGGCGATCCAGCTTGTAATTGATGGCACCGAAATCACTGTTCTCAAGACAATTCTTGAGACCGAAATCGCATATGTAGAAGACCGACATAAGAAAGGGATTCTCCTCTTTCAAAAGATGGGTGGATTTTCTCCCACTCTCGGAATCATCGGAACCGTTCTGGGACTGATTCACACCCTCGGCAGTACATCCAACGCCGATAAGATGGCCGAAGCAATAGCTGGAGCATTCATTGCCACTCTCTGGGGGGTAGCTTTGGCGAATTTGTGCTATCTTCCCTTAAGTGACAAGCTGAAATTGCGTCACGAGGAGGAGTTGGGCACTCTGGATCTGGTCATGGAGGGGGTGATTTCAATTCAATCGGGCGACAACCCGCGGGTAGTGAGAACTAAGCTTCTTTCCTTCGTCTCACCGAGTCTCAGAGGCAACGAGGTCTAGGAGATATGGCTCGCAAAAGAAGAGGCGAAGACCACGAGAATCTTGAAAGGTGGTTGCTTACCTACGCGGATCTTATCACTCTGTTGCTGGCTTTTTTCATTGTCATGTATTCCATGTCGAAAGTTGACGCCAAGAAATTCGGCAAGATGAGGGAGGCCCTTTCGGGAGTGCTCAGAGGCGGAACGGTAGCAATCAAGAAGGGGGATCAAATGGGGGCGCTTACAGGTTCAGGCGTCCTGAGTGTCGGAAATCTGAAATCTCTCGGCGAGAATATCAAAAAAGGGGCAGAGGGAATCGGCGAGGGCAAGCTGGTGAGCGTCGAGGTTTCCGAGCGCGGGCTGGTGATTCATATAATGGAATCGGCTCTTTTTAAATCAGGCTCAGCATTCCTTGAGCCCAAGGCGCAGGCCATCCTGGACCTGATTGCTCTGCAGATTAAAGATATGCCCAATCATATCCGCATTGAAGGGCACACCGACAATCGACCAATCAATACGGCCAAGTATCCCTCCAATTGGGAGCTATCATCTGATCGCGCGACTCAGGTAGTAAGGTACCTGACTGACCAACATAAATTCGATTCCAAAAGAATATCGGCTCTTGGATTCGGCGAGTTTCGTCCAATTGCAACCAACGACAGCGATGATGATCGGGCGAAGAATCGTCGGGTGGATATCGTCGTGCTGACTACTGAGATGTCGGACGCCGAGCCAAGCTCCCAGATGTACAATCCATAAATATCATTTGAGGGAAATATTTTCTTTCCCTCATGGCATCAAATTCCTTCATCTAATCTGAGGCCGTCTTTCCAAAATAAGGTAATCCCTTGATCTGTAAGGATTTCCACCAAGACAAGAGTTTTGGCATGGCCTATGCTTTGACAGCGGCTGGATAATGGTATGTCTGATTTGATAAAAAAAGCAGTTTTCGACAAGAGCGGCGTCCCGACAATGCAGAAGCTGCTCGACCTGGCCTCGCTCCGGCATAAGCTCGTGTCCGGAAATCTGGCCAATATTTCCACTCCTGAATACAAGAGCAAGGATATTGATTTTCAGGGTGAATTAAAAAAGGCGGTCGGAGAAAACAAACATATTGCTGGCGCCACAACTCATCCGTCGCATATTCCTCTGGGACAGAATCGCGATCGTAGCCCCGAAATAATAGAAAATAAATCAAAAGAAGATAATGGAATAAATAATGTCGATGCTGATGCTGAGATTGCCAATATGGCTGAGAATCAAATTTACTTCAGCATCGGCGCCACTCTGTTGCAGAAGAAATTCGAAGGATTGCGAATCGCAATTAAGAGCGGGAATTAAGGGTAAATAGTATGTCAGGATTATTCAGTTCCATAGAAATTTCGGCCACTGGACTGACTCTTCAACGAAAGAAAATGAATGTGGTGGCGCAGAATATTGCCAATGCAGAAACCACTCGCACCGATCAAGGCGGGCCATATAGAAGAAAGCGAGTGACAGTTGAAGAGGCTGAAGAAAAGATACCATTCCGAAACATGGTCAGCCAGGCCGCGACATCGCTGGCCCGTACGGATGAAAAGCACTTGGCCGGCAAACTGAGATACAAGGGGGACGAGGTCGAGGTAGAGAAGACTGAGGGAACGGAAATTGAAGACCCGTCATCAAGTTTTCGTCAGGTTTACGATCCGGGACATCCGGATGCGGATGCCGACGGCTTTGTAAAGATGCCGGACGTGGAGATTATTAATGAAATGGTCGATATGATGGCCGCCTCACGGGCATACGAGGCCAATACCACGGCCATATTGTCGGCCAAAGAGATGGCAAAAAACGCCCTCGAAATATAGGAGAAAGGGTTAAGGAATATGAAGATCAATGCAGTAGGAATTGATGCCTATCGTCAGGTTCAAAATGATCCTCAGCTCAACAGGAAATCATCAGCAACGGATAATAAGATATCTGGGGAGAAAGCCGACCGGGTGCAGATTCCCGGGCAGGGAGACAATGTCGGTTCGAAGCTGGCGGTTCAACTAAAAAAGGGCGGCTTCGTTGATATGCTGTCAGTGGAGGAGAAAAGAGCTTTGGAAATGGTTTTTGAAAAATTCCGTGCTTTGGAAATAAACGGGAAATCGTACGACAACAACGGCGCTACTCGAAAGTCTAATTTGGGCAACCTCGTCGATGTAAAGTTATGAGCGAGCTGTTAGGTCAAGTAAATCGCCTGGTACCGGGGCTTCAAACCCAGATCGCAAAGCAGGTTGCGGAGCCGGAGGATAAAGAAGGCCCGGCTTTTACTGAAGTATTTGACAAGCTTATAAATTCAGTCAATGATCTGCAGGGCCAAGCCGGAGAGGCGCAGAAGTTGGCGGCTACGGGCGATGCGGCAGACCTGCATCAGGTGATGATTGCAGTGGAAGAGGCTGGAATAGCAATGGATTTGCTTCTGGCCGTCAGGAACAAGCTGGTTGATGCTTATCAGACGCTGATAAGAATGCCTATGTAAGAAATAATTTGATTCTATCTGCCATCGGATCGGCAGATAATTTGAAATAGGATTTGGAATGGATTATCTGAAGCAATTATTCAAGAATATTTCGGCGGTCGTCCGAGGGATGTCCCCCAGTCAGGTAATGATGCTTATCGCCGTAGCCGCCGGGCTAATAGTGGGAGCGGTGGTCGTCGGCAATTGGGTCAAAAGCGTCAATTATTCAGTGCTATATTCCGAACTTGAACCTGCCGAGGCGGGTGAGGTCGTCAATCAACTGACGGAACAAAATGTACCGTACAAATTAACCAATGGCGGGACTACAATCATGGTGTCATCGGACGACGTTTATAAGGTTCGAATATCGCTGGCGTCCCAGGGCCTGCCCCGATCGGGAAATATCGGCTATGCCATTTTCGATAAGTCAAATTTGGGTATGACTGAATTCCTCCAGAATCTAAATTTCAGACGCGCCCTTGAGGGAGAGCTGATGAAGACTATCATGCAGTTATCCGACGTTCAGGCGGCGCGAGTTCACATTGTCATGCCCAAGGATAGGCTCTTCAAGGAAGATAAACTGGAGGCTACGGCCTCGGTCGTATTGAAGCTGAGATCGCCAAATGGATTATCAAAGTCTCAAATGGCGGGGATAACTCATTTAGTAGCGTCATCCGTCGAAGGTTTAAAGCCCCAGAACGTTTCTATCATCGATTACAACGGCGAGCTATTATCTTCCCAGAATGGGTCCGACCCGCTGGCCGGATTGAGCTCTTCACAGCTTGATGTCAGAAAAAATGTTGAGCAATATCTCGAAAATAAAGCACAGTCGATGCTTAATGGCGTCATAGGCCCGGGGAGATCCATTGTTAGAGTGACAGCTGAGCTGGATTTCCAACAGGTGGAAAAGACGAATGAGATTTATGATCCCAATTCGGCGGTAGTGAGGAGCGAAGAAAAAACCGATGAAACGAAATCGGCCTCCGATAAAAAAGAGGCCGCGGCCGAATCGCGCGATGATAATAAGGTGGAGACTTCGATTACCAATTATGAAATAAATAAGACTGTTGAACATATCATCAATTCCGTCGGGAATATCAAACGACTATCAGTAGCCACGCTTTTGGATGGCGTTTATAAAAAGGTCCCCGGCGCTGGGGGCAGTGCAACAGAGGAAGTGTACGAACCGCGTGCACAGGAAGATATTGCCCGAATTGCCGCGATAGTCAAGAATGCGGTCGGTTATGATAACCAGCGGGGAGATCAGATCGAGGTAGTGAACCTTCCATTCGACAGAACCGGGATGGAATATGAGCAGGAAAAACTGGATAAAATCGTTCAGAGGGAATTTTACTTTGATGTTGGTAAGAAAATTGGCCTCATTGCTCTGGCCATACTCGCGCTATTATTCGTCCGGAGGATAGTGAAAAAGCTATTTTCTTCTCTGGGTAATCTCCTACCGGCTTCTCAACCAGTCAAAGGGGGACAAAGGCAATCGGCAGAGTCACCCGGTTATACCATGGAAGAAGAAACGGGGATACCGCCCATAAATCCGGAATCTCGAAAGCCTAAGCTGGTCGATCAGATGCAGGTGGCGGCCAAAGGCCGGCCGGAAGAGATCGCCAAAGTAATTCGGACCTTGATGGTCGAATAGGGATGCATTATGGAATTTAGCGAATTGACTCAAATTCAGAAAGCCGCCATCGCCCTTGTTGCATTCGGGACCGAGGTATCCTCAATAGTTCTCAAAAGCCTCTCGGAGACAGATATGGAAAGGATAACGGTTGAAATTGCTAATCTCCGAGATGTGCCGGCCCAGGTAGAGGAAAAGGTCATAAGCGAGTGCCATCAGATCTTCATGGCGCGACAATACATTACGCAAGGAGGCGTTGACTTTGCGCGCGATATATTAGAGAGAGCAGTGGGCTCGAAGAAGGCTACTGAAATACTTTCCCGACTGGAGTCATCATTTCGCACATCCGGCTTCAATCTATTGAAGAACATCGACTCCAAACAGCTGGTGGGATTTATACAGAATGAACATCCGCAGACGATTGCGCTAATTTTGACACAATTAACTCCTCAGCAGGCCGCGGCGGTATTGTCGGAATTGCCTGCAGAATTGCAGGCAGAGGTCGCGCTGAGGATAGCCACGATGGAAAAGATTTCGCCCGATATTCTGAAGGAAATCGAGTCAACACTTGAAGCCCATTTTCAGGAATCGGCCGAGGGGGATTTATCGGTTTCCGGCGGAGCAAAAACTATGGCCGAAATCCTGAACCTGATCGAAAGCGCCGCCGAAAAAAACATTTTACAATCGCTGGAGGCTGAAAATCCCGACCTCGCCGCGGAAATAAAAAATATGATGTTTGTCTTCGACGACTTGATTCTGCTTGATGATCGCTCCATTCAGAGGTTACTCAAAGAGGTTGAAACGAAAGATCTTTCAATTGCACTCAAAGCCGCCTCGGAGGAGGTCAAGACAAAGGTTTATTCCAATGTCTCCGAAAGAGTAGCCGTGATGATCAAGGAAGAAATGGAATTCATGGGCCCGATGCGACTATCAGATGTTGAAGCCGCCCAGCAAAGAGTCGTGGAGGCGGTCAGGCGCCTTGAAGAAGACGGACAGATAGTAATTTCCGGACGGGGTGGCAAAGAAGATGTCATTGTCTAGGCTATTGTACCGACCCGCCCTGACGGAAAAAGTTATAGTCGGCGAGTATCGTATCGATCTGGAGGCTGATGCTGTCGCCGAAAAGAAGCTCAGCCAGAAATTCCCTGACGTACAGATAATATCTTCGGTGGAAGGAAGGAAGCTGATCCCTATCCAGGAAATCGTAAAGATCGAAGAAAAGCTTTCCGAAGAAAAAATCCAAGAGTACAAAAAAGGAGAGGCGGATGGTCATCAGCGGGGAAAAAATGAAGGGTATGCAGAGGCGAAGAAAGTAATAGATAATTTCAATTCCCTGATAAATGATGCCATTCGTCAGCGCGAAGTACTATATAATGAGGCCTGCAAGGAAATTCCGCAATTGGTGATGCATATCGCCAAAAAAATCACTTTCGACGCTATAAAGCTGGATCCCGAATTAACTATCGATATCGTCTCCGGCACGATAAAGAAGATTGTAGACCGGTCAAAAATTAAAGTTAAGGTTCATCCGGATCATCTTCAGCTTATCGAACAGCAGATTGACCGCTTCAAGGGGGCCAGCGGGGGAATCAAGGAAATCAGTATTGAGGCCGACAGTCGGGTCCGATATGGAGGTTGCTTTGTAGAAACGCCGACAGGTGATATTGACGCCCGAATCGATTCACAATTTGAGATAATTGCGGAGGCTCTGAAGGAAGTTGCAGGAAGCCAGTGAAGCCAATTCCGTATCAGCTCTACTCCAAGAGGATCGGGGAGATCAGTACCGTCAGACAATCGGGCCGTGTCGTTCAGATAATCGGATTGGTGGTAGAATCGCTTGGTCCGGCGGTGTCCATAGGAGATCTCTGCCAAATTGAAAATCCTGAGACCGGTGAAACCATAAAGGCTGAAGTGGTCGGTTTTCGGGACAATCGAATTCTCATGATGCCTCTCGGCTCGGTTTCCGGAATAACGCCCGGTTCGATTGTCATTTCGACGGGAGAACAGATTCGAGTCCCGGTAGGGGATGAAATGATCGGGCGGGTCATCGGCGGGTTGGGTGAACCAATCGACAGCTTGGGGCCGCTTCTTTGCACCCAATCAAGGATCATCGAAAGCACTCCCATTCCAGCGCTGAGGAGGACACGAATAACAAAACCTATCAGGACCGGAATCAAGGCGATCGATATCATGGCGGCGTGTGGTAGGGGCCAAAGGATGGGGATTTTTGCCGGGTCGGGAGTAGGAAAATCCGTCCTGCTGGGAATGATTGCGCGCGGCTCATCGTCCGATGTAAACGTTATTGCACTCGTCGGTGAACGGGGAAGAGAGGTTCGGGAGTTTATCGAGAAAGACCTTGGGAAGGAAGGCCTGAAGAGATCGGTCGTGGTGGCTGTGACATCAGACCAGCCGTCGTTAATAAGAATAAAAGGTGCACATGTGGCAACGGCAATTGCGGAATATTTCCGGGACCAGGGGAAAAATGTCATGCTACTGATGGATTCGGTCACGAGAATTGCCATCGCACAGCGGGAAATCGGCCTTGCCATTGGGGAACCGCCGGCGACCAAAGGATATACGCCATCGGTTTTTGCAATGTTGCCCCGATTGCTGGAGAGGGCAGGCACAAATGAGAAAGGGTCAATAACAGGGCTGTATACCGTGCTGGTCGAGGGGGACGATTTCAACGAACCTATATCGGACGCGGTGCGATCGATCCTTGATGGGCATGTAGCTTTATCGAGAAAACTGGCCGCCGTGAATCAATATCCGGCCGTAGATATTCTTGATTCGATCAGCAGGTTGATGATCGATGTGTCTCAGCCGGAGCATCTTCAGCTGGCGGCGAAGGTAAGAGAAATTGTCGCTACATACCGGGAATCGGAGGATTTGATTAATATCGGCGCTTATGTCAAAGGATCATCGGCGAAGATCGATTATGCCATTTCGAAAATAAATGAGATAAATCAATTTTTCAGGCAAAATATCGAGGAGTCGAGCGATTTTGAGACGTCGGTCAAAATTCTCCACGAAATACTCCCGAATGGGGCGACGGTCAACAATGAAAAAGTTTAGGTTTCGACTGGAGCGTATTCTCCAGATAAAAATGCATCTGGAAAAGGAAAGACAGAAAGTGCATGGTATGGCGGCGCGCAAAGTCGCGGATCAGGAGACACACCTTACAAATTTGGAGACAAGTCGGAAAGCGACTCAAAACGCGCAACGAGCCCATCTGTCCGGGAAGGTAAATTCAAATCAACTCGTAAATTATTCTCGATACTATTTGAAACTGAAAAAGCAGGAATTGACCGGGAAGAGAAATATTAAAGGCGTATATAACCGATAGGGAAAAGAGAAGGCTGGAACTTGTTGAAGCGACAAAGCAGAAGAAAATATATGAAAAATTAAAGGAACACCGGTTGGAATCGTTCAACAAGGAATTTGAGTTGTATAGTCAAAAGGATCAGGACGAAATGGCCGGTAAAGTACATATGAAAGAAAAAAGCCCCCGTCGTTGACGGGGGCTTTTGGATGTTAATAATAGTGTCAGCAAAAGATGTTACTTCAGCAGCATCATCATCCGGCTTCGGCGGAAATCACCTGCCATAATTCGGTAATAGTAAACTCCGGAAGCCAGTTGTCTGCCGTCATCACCTCGTCCGTCAAAGGTTATATTATAAATTCCGGCGGGCAGGGACCGGTCGATTAAAGTTCTTACTTTTTGACCCAGAACATTATATACATCGAGTATTACCGGGGTGGCCACGGGAATATCGAATTTTATCGTCGTTGAAGGATTAAAGGGGTTGGGATAGTTTTGTTCAAGCGCGAATTCTTTGGGAAGATTCGAATTATTATTATCTTCGACATCGGTTGAAGTCTTGACGCTTACAGAGCCGGGAGTAAATTTCGGAACGAATGATACGCCCGTTTCAGGCGTGAATTCCAGGCGTTCGGTGCCGTTGAAACTGGCCGAATCGATTGTGACTATAGCGTCGGGCATGGGTGATTTGATCTTGAAGCGGATCGAAGCCAGTTTGCCCTTGCCGGGGGAGAGGGGAGATGAAGCGAAAGATAACGATATCAATATTTCGCGTCTTTGCATACTTGTATCTATAGAGTATACTGACGCCAAGGAGCCACGGGTGCTGTTAAATATGGTTGTATCATAGATAAGATACGTTGAAGAATATTTCAAGGCCAATTTCACCGCCGTGAGATTATCATCATTATAGCCGTTGACATTGACCAGCACTGTCTTGCCGGGTGATGATTTAACATTATCGACCCAAACGGAATCGACGATAATGATCGCGGGCTTATGTATGGCAATATAACCCGGTTTGAAAGCAGGGACGTAAGACCCGCCACCCTTAACGGAAAATTCCAGCGATTGAGTACTCAAGTAGGTCGTTGAATCTACAATTATGCTATCATTACCTGCAGTGGGTTTAACCTGGAATCGAATTATGGCCAGCGGACCAGTTCCGGCATCAAGCGGGGTCAGAGTTCCATACCCAAGCGAAATAAGCAGTTTGTCATTAGCAGTATCCGGTGTAACGGTCACATTCGTAGCGGATGCACCGCGAGTGTTATCAAAAATAGTAGTATCATAAATTAAATTGTCTGAAGAATATATTAGAGCCAACTTGGCGTCAGTAATAGGCTTCTCATTGCGGCCATAGACTTTCAGGTCAACAAAATCGCCCGGAGTAGTGGTGACCGTATCAGCCCAGACAGTATCGTTGCCGGGAGTGACTTCCCGAATAGAAATATGCCCCGCCCTGAAGTAGGGGGCGAATCCTACACCGACTTCGGGAATGAATTCCAGCCGCTGAATATTTTGATAACTGGCCGAGTCAATATATGACATTTTCATCATAACCGCCTGTCCTGGCCCTGAATTTCAGGGTCGCCAAAACCCCGGTACCCTGCTGGAGTGGATTGATTCCATAATCCAGCGATACCAAAATCTCTCGATTGCTAAGATTTTTTGAGATTGTTTTGCTTGATGCGGTTTCGCCTCGTGTTCCATCAAAAACGACGGTGTCATATTCTATACTGTCGGAGGAAAATTTAAGCGCCAATCTGAGTCCAGATATGCGTTCCTCATTGTAGCCGTGCACATTGATCGTTATCGCTTCACCGGGCATGGTCGATAAAGTGTCAACCCAAACCGAATCGGGACTGGGAGGAGGCTCGACAACGGTGATATATCCTTTTACAAACTGAGGAAGAATAGTGACCGCGCTGGAATCAGAGAAGACGACATTGGAAATGGGTGGATAGAACGCAGAATCGATCAATATTGTGTGAGATGCTGCCAAGGGGTTAACTCTGAAATATAGATTGCAGAATAAACCGTTGCCTCGCGGAATCCAGCTCGATTCTCCCCAATCTTGAACACTGAGATTAAATAGATCAGCGGAATCCCGAGTGCTGATTGTAGCGACCGGAATATAGTCAAGTCTTCCCCCGGCCAGAGAAAACGAATCAAGACTGAGATATGCGGAATCATACCTGAGAACCAATTCCCCTGCCGAAAGGCGCTCATCATTATAAAAATAGACTGGGACCTTTACACTGCCACCGGGGTAGGCAGTCACTGAGCCGACCCGCACAGTATCCGGGACACCGGGGTCATAGGCATGACTGACACCAAATGTCAGTCCCATGACAAGAATTAACCTAAACAGAATAATAAAATAGTGAGGTTTCATAATTCAACTGGCCATGTCTTAGAGCAAAAGGAGTGCAAAAATTGAAAAAATATTCTCGCGCATATATCAGGCGGGTAATCCTGCAGTAACCTTATATATATCAATATACTCCATTGTCCTCTGGCATGCAATAGGAAAAATTAAACCCTCTAATTCTATGAAGACAGTTGCATGAAATTGGCCAAAAGGGGTCAATCATTGCCCGATTCTACATTGATAGCAATAATTCACAAAGGTAATACGGCGCTTTTTGGCGGGTTGAAGTAATTCTGAAAAGAGATTCCCATAACAGTCGGAATTATTTTCCCGAAAAAGGGGGTATTGAGTCGGAAAGAATCGATTTGCAGTAATGGGGCCATCTCTTTAACCGACAGACATTTAATCACTTAACCATCCTGCCAGCCGCAGTACAGAAAGACGGCATGCTGCGTGCTAAAACTAGGGACGGAGTAATATACTATGATTAAAGGTTTATATCGATCAGCGTCTGCGATGATCCCTCATGTAAAGATCCAGGAGATCACCGCCAATAATCTGGCCAACGCGTCGGCACCAGGTTTCAAGCGAGACATGTTATTTACGCGAGAGCTATCCCGAGCCCAGGCTAAAGAATACCCCAAGAAATCAGACTGGGAGACTCCGATGATCGACCAAGTCTACACGGAATATGATCAGGGGATGCTTGATAAGACCGATAACCCGCTTGATGTGGCCCTTGAGGGAAAGGGATTTTTTACACTGCAATTAGAGGACGGTACAACTGTCCTGTCCCGTAGCGGTTCATTTACAGTCGATCAGAGCGGGTACCTGGTAAATCCCGACGGACATCGTCTCCTCGGAGACGGAGGACCAATCAATGTCGGTGAGGGGACAGTCTCAATTTCAGAGATGGGGCAAGTGGAGGTCGATGCGAGTCCGGTCGCAAATATACGGGTAGTTGACATTGAGGACAAGAGCTCGCTCCAAAAAGTCGGAGACAGCGAATATCAGATTCCTGAGGGAATCAATTTGATAAGCGCCGTAAACTTCGCCATCAAGCAGGGATATCTGGAATCCTCCAATGTCAATGTTATCAAAGAAATGATAAATATGGTCGCGTCATACCGGAGCTTTGAATCGGATGCTCAGGCGCTTAAAGCGCAGGACGATTCACTCGAAAAATTGATTAACAACGTCGGGCGGGCCAAATAATTAAGCAGATAAGCAGGAGGCTTCCATGATAAAAGCAATGCGCACGGCGGCGTCAGGTATGGTCGCCCAGCAGATGAATGTGGATAACATCGCCAACAATCTCGCCAATGTAAATACGACCGGCTTTAAGAAAAGTAAGATTGAATTTCAGGATGTGCTTTACCAGAATTTACGCAAAGCGGGAACCGCGACAGCGATTGGTACTATGGTGCCGACCAATCTTGATGTCGGCTACGGGACTCGGGCGGTAGCAACAGTCAGAGAATTTTCGGTCGGTGATTTGATGCAGACCGGCAATCCACTCGATTTGGCAATTGAAGGAAACGGATTTTTTCAGATAACGATGCCGGATGGATCAATGTCATACTCTCGCGATGGCGCTCTTAAGCTTTCAGCGGAGGGAAGAATCGTAACCTCTGACGGGTTTTACGTCTACCCGGAAATCAGTGTCCCCGATAATGCGACCTCACTGGCCGTAGGTTTAAATGGCGAAGTTTCCGCCATGGTCGTCGGGACAGATGAGCCCCAGGTTATCGGGCAATTCGAGCTGGCGAAATTTATAAATCCGGCAGGACTTTCTGCGGTAGGACATAATCTCTACGTCCAAACGCCTGCATCGGGCAATCCAATCGTCGGGTCCCCGACGGAGGAAGGACTGGGAAAGCTCAATCAAGGGTATCTGGAAGTCTCCAATGTGAAAGTAGTCGATGAGATGGTCAATATGATAGTGGCTCAACGTGCTTACGAGCTCAATTCCAAAGTTGTGCAAACAAGCGAGGATATGACCCAGATTGTGAATAATCTGAAGAGATAGGATTACGTATGATGAGAGACAAATGGATTTGTCTGGTGTGCTTGGGACTGATCTTTATTGTTTCGGCCGGAGCTTTCGGCAGCGATAACTTCAATCGAGAAATTATCAATAAGGTAATCGCTTATTACAACCTTGATACAGCCTCGACCGAGGTTGAAATTATTAGGAACGGGATTTCTACTCCCCCACAAGATTATGATAGTCTCACAGTGTCGCCTTTGAACGATGCGCCCGCTGACGGCTTGACGCCGCTTTTCGTAAACGTATACCTCAAGAGCGGAGAGACCGTCCGATGCCAAGTCAGGGCAAGAATAAGGCGTTTTGCCGACGTGCTTGTCACCAATGACAGATTAAAACAGCATGAAATTGTAGCGGCCGACAAAGTGACACTGGAAAGAATGGAGATAACCTCGCTAACAGAAAAGCCGCTATCAGAGACGACGGAATTAAAGGGAAAGTGGACCACGAGAAGCATCAATAAGGGACAGATTTTATTGACCGGATTATTCGAGGAAATTCCCGCCGTCATGTCCGGACAAGGTGTATCCATCCTTTACAGGAACTCCAATCTGGAAATTATGGCTGCCGGAACCGCGCTTGAGGCCGGGTACAAAGATGAAACAATTAGAGTCAGAAATAAACAATCCGGCAGAATCATCAATTGCGCCATAATCGACGGCGAGACGGTGCAAGTAAGTGCGCTGTGAGGATACCAATATGAATTTTAGAAGAATATTATTTTTCATCCTGATACTGTTGCTCCTGCCATTTTCCCTGCGGGTGTGGTCGGGAGATTTCGGGAAGGAGAGTTCTCTATACACCGACTCAAAGGCTCATCGGGTAGGAGACATTCTCACTGTATTGATTTATGAATCATCCAATGCCTCCAGCCAGGCGGAGACAAAAACGGAGAAGGCGGGGAAATCGTCGACCTCCGGTGGGCCGGGTACAGGCAGTTTCGATTTTATTCCTTTGTTTGGCGTGGATTATGACAACAAGAATTCCTTCAACGGAAAGGGCGAGAATGTCCGCGCGCAGACCCTTCAGGCGAAAATGTCGGCCACGGTGATGAGCGTTAAAGACAACGGCGACCTTATAATTAAGGGTTCCCGCACGGTTGGGATATCCAAAGATAAAGAAATTATGACGCTGACAGGCGTTATTCGAAAGAAGGATATTACGGCGTCGAACGCTATACCCTCGTACCTGATCGCAGATGCAGAAATTATGTACTCGGGCAAAGGAGCGGCAAATTCGGCCAGCCGGCCGGGTTTTCTGATGCGTTTTCTCAATTGGATATTTTAGGTGAAAATATGAACGGATTATTATGCACACGAGTCTCGCTTCCCTCATTGACTCTGATACTGCTTTTATTCCTGCTCAGCATTCTTACTACTGACGCAAACGCGGGAGTAAGGATAAAGGATATCACCCGACTCCATTGCGAAAATGAAGTCGATCTTTTCGGCTATGGTTTGGTGATAGGCCTGGATGGTTCGGGTGACAGCAAAGGAACGCAGTTCACGATGCAATCGCTGGCAAATATGATGGAGAGAATCGGCCTTACAGTCGAGCCGGACAAATTGAAGGTAAAAAATGTAGCCGCAGTGATTGTCACCGGTCGGCTTTCCTCAAATAATAAGTCAGGAGACAGGATTGATGTTACTGTTTCATCCGTAGGAGACGCCAGCTCTCTGCAGGGCGGCATGCTTCTTTTGACGCAGCTTTCTTCCGCGGGCGGCGACGTTTATGCGATGGCGCAGGGGCCAATTTCCATCGGCGGATTCAATGTTCAGGTAGAAGGCGGAAATAAAATAATAAATAATTATACGCTTATCGGACGGGTTCCGAGCGGAGGGAGCGTTACAAGGAGCCTCGAAGGAATCCAGAATGATGGCGATTTAATTTTGGCGCTTCATTCCCCGGATTATACGACCGCGACACGTGTAGCCGGAGAAATAAACAAGCGATATGCCGGGTCGGCAAATATTGAAGATGCAGCTACTATCAGAATCAAGATTCCTCAAATCTCATCGAATCCGAACAGCAGAGCCGATTTTATTGCCGAAATTGGAGGTTTGCTGGTCGAACCTGACGAAATCGCCAGAGTGATTATCAATGAAAGAACGGGCACAATAGTAACCGGGGCCAACGTGACAATCGCTCCGGTCGCCATTGCGCACGGCAATATTACAGTCAATATCAAATCAACGCCTATTATATCTCAGCCACAACCGTTTTCAAAAGGGGAGACGGTGGTGGCGCCTGAGTATCAGGTATCAGTTGATAATGAGCAGGCCAGGGTGATTACTCTGGAAGAAGCGGTTTCACTGGCGGATGTGGCAAAGGCATTGAATCAGATTGGCGCCACGCCTCGGGATATTATCGCCATTTTTGAGGCTCTGAAGCAGGCAGGCGCCTTGCGGGCTGAACTGTTAATCATCTAGTAAATATGGCAGCTATACCGACCTTACAAAATTCTATCCGGACTGTGCCGGAGCGGCAGATTCCTCTCAAGAAATCTGGGAACGCCGCTGACGACAAAAAGAAGCTCTATAAAGCGGCTAAGGAGATGGAATCTCTATTTCTATATCAAATTCTGAAGGCAATGAGAAAGACTATTCCCGAGAACGAATCGAGCAAGGGGCTCGGACTCGGAGTCGGTCTAGGGAAGGATATTTACGGGGAAATATTCGACGAAGAGCTGTCAAAAATGATGGCCGGCAACGGTGAAAGAAGCATCGCGAAGCTGCTCGTATAAATCGCTGGAGAAGACCGTTGAAAAGGAGGCCGTAGTGGGTGGAAAGAATGCGGCCCAGGCTAAAGAGATTCTTCCCAAAGCAAAATACCTTAAGATTACTGACGGTAATAAAGAACCAATCAGACTCGAAAAGGAATCGAAGCCAATTCCTCTGAACAATCCAAAAGATAATTCAGCTATAAATGAACAGAGGAACGCGTCGCCTGAACCATCGAAGATTACAATCGATCAGGCTGAGTTGAAGATTAAACAGGCAAAGGAGTCTGACCCAGTTCCCTCTGCGCCGGAAGGTCAGCTAAGACCGGCAGCCGATACGGTAATGGGACGGTTTGGAGATATAATTAGAGACGCATCAGAGAAGTATCGCCTTAGCCCAGATCTTCTGGAGTCAATCATAAAGGCCGAGTCAGCAGGGAATCCGGGGGCAATCTCTTCGGCCGGAGCCAAAGGGTTGATGCAGCTGGCGGATACGACGGCAACGGATATGGGAGTAAAGAATGCGTTCGACCCCAAGGAAAACATTCATGGGGGCGCCAAATATTTGAGATGGCTGATCGATACGTTTGGCGACTTGAAAAAGGCACTGGCCGCCTATAATTCCGGTCCTGAAACAGTGAAACGCTATAATGGGATCCCGCCATACAGGGAGACCAGGAAATATGTCCAGACGGTTATAAGCAGTTTGCCTGACGGGCGAAATTATTATGAATAACCTTCTGAGCTAAAGAGATTTGTCATTATGCCGAAAGAATTAACCGGATATAGTTCAAATTCTGAACTTGTGATGCAATTAATAGGAGTTCTCAATAAAGAAGCATCCCTCTTTGAAACATTCCTCGAACTCCTCGAGAAACAGCAGAAGGCTCTTGTGAAGAACGACATGGACGCGTTAAATGGGATCACTGAGGTTCAGCGCGAGAAGGTCATCGAGGCCAATATCCTGGCAAAGAAGAGAGAAAATCTGACATCCCGACTTGCTCTGCAGGAAGGGGATACTGACAATATTACTATTTCCGCCCTTATTAAGGTGGTTTCGGACGGGCAGGCGGACATATTAAAGGGACTTCGAGAAACGATATTGGACTTGAATGAAAAAATGGCTGGGGTCCGACTGCAGAATGAAATGCTTATCAACCACTCGCGCGACAGCATCATGAAAACAGTAGAACTCCTCAGCCGGATAAAAGCCCCCGACGAGAATTATGTCGGTAAAGGAAAATTGAATTCATCAAAGAGCGGATTGGCGCTGGATAGGAGGGCGTGATGGCAGGGCTTTTCGACGGTCTTGAAATGGGGAAAAGGGCTTTATCAACTCATCAACTCTGGCTGAATACGATAGGTCATAACATTTCCAATGTAAACACTCCCGGCTACTCGCGTCAGAGAGTTGCCATAAGTACGACTCTCCCCTTGGAAATGCCTATTGGGCAGGTAGGAACGGGAGTGAAGGCGGATGAAATCAGAAATGTAAGAGACTTATTCCTTAACCAGCAGTATCGACAGGAAAACAAGGCGCTTGGCCAGTGGACTGCGATGGAGAAGACTCTATCCCAGGTTGAGGCTCTCTTTACCGAACCAAACACCGACTCACTGGGCGATCTTCTGGATAAATTCTGGGCATCGTGGTCGGATCTGGCCAATAATCCGGAATCGATAGCAGCCCGTACCGCACTCAAAGAGCAAACCAACCTCCTGACAAACGGAATGCATCGAATCTATAACCATTTGACGGATTTGCGCCAATCTGTGGATGGCGATGTGACTCTTCTGGTACAGAAAGTAAACGACCTCTCCTCAGAACTTGCTTCCTTGAACCAGCAGATAGCCCGTTCAGAACTGGGCGGACAGAATGCCAATGACCTGCGTGACAGAAGAGACTACTTGATTGACCAGTTATCCGAATACGTTGATGTCAATGTCGCCGAGCAGAAAAACGGTGCGGTGACGGTTATGGTAGGAGCCCTGACCATTGTGGATGGATCATCATCATTCAAGCTAAGCACTCAAAAGGTGGGGGCCGGATTGATCGCCAGCAGTCAAATTGTCTGGGCGGGAACAAGCAAACAGATTAAGAATCTCAACGGTCAGCTTAAGGGGCTGGTTGACACTCGAGATGATCTCATACCCAAATATTTGGAATATCTCGATCAAATGGCCAAATCGCTCATTACGGGCGTTAACAACCTGCATCAGACCGGCTACGGACTGGATGGTTCGACGGGATTGAATTTCTTCGACCCGCTTAACACCACTGCGGCCAGCATCCAGTTAAACCCTATGATAGAACTTGATGTCAATCGGATCGCCGCATCTCAGGGCGGGGAGGTTGGCGACAACATTAATGCGATGGCCATAGCGGATTTGAAAAATTCACCTCAGATGATGAGAGGAACGGCCTCGATAAGTGAATTCTACAATTCGATGATTGGGGAACTTGGGGTTGAAACAGGAAAAGCCAAGAATCTGAAAACTAATTATGAGTTGTTGACACAACAAGTGGAAAACGCACGACAGTCAGTGCAGGGGGTGTCCCTCGATGAGGAGATGGCTCAAATGATAAAATATCAACATGCGTTTGATGCGGCCGCCCGCGTAATAACTACGATGGATCAGGCATTGGAGACAGTCATCCAAGGAATGGGTGTTGTCGGCCGGTAGCCTCTTCAAGTGAGATGAATATTTTGTATCACGGAGGATGTTTTGCTAATATTAACAAGGAAGTTGGGCGAATCTATAACAATAGGCGATGATATTAAGGTAACGGTTCTGGGGGTGTTCGGACGCCAAGTCAGAATAGGGATAGACGCACCTCCCAAGATTGTCGTACATCGCGAAGAGATTTATGTCAAGATTCAGAATGAGAACCGCAAAGCCGCCAAATCAGTCAAGCAGGACCTGGCCAATGTGGTGAAATTGCTGAAGAACAAGATATCCGGGGACGCCCACAAGAAGAAACCTACACCGGATATTAAGTACAAAAGGACGACGAGAAAACCCTCTCGGGAGGAGAAACCTGATTCCTGATTTTGCAAAGCGGTTGGATGGCGAAGAAATATGAGAGTAACTAATAAAATGATTAACGACCAGGTGACGGCCAGTCTGAGCCGGTCACTTGATCGGTTCATGCGTCTTCAGACGATGATGTCGTCGGGCAGAAGAATCAACCAACCGTCCGACGATCCTATCGGTACACAGAAAGATCTGGGGTACAGAAAAGTGCTGACGGAAATATCACAATTCAAGAAAAATATTTCCGGCGGATTGAACGTGATGGCGACCTACGATACAATTATGGGCAATCTAAAGGATATGACATCCTCAGCCTACGAAATCGCCGTCTCTCTGTCGAATGACACGTACGACGCAACAGCTCGAGCCGGCGCCGCCACTGAGGTAAGATCGTTATTCGAACAGGTAGTTGAAGGAGTCAATTCCCAGGTTGAAGGGAGATACATTTTTTCGGGATTTCGCACCAAAACCAAGCCCTTTGTTGTCAGCGCCAACGGCGTTGATTACGGGGGCGACGACGGTGTGATTCGACTGGAGATGGAACCGTCCTCGAAAATCGACGTGAATCTTATAGGGTCCAACACCATGTTCAAGCAGCTGAGTATTCTCGGAGGCGATGCCGACCTCAAGGTCGGCGTCGATGCCAGCACTTTGCTGGCCGATCTCCATCTGGGCAACGGGATTGACCTAACTCCGGGAACTTTCACGGTCGAGGACAACAATCTGGGACTCAGTGCAAACATAGACATAAGCACGGCGGTTACCCTCGGCGACGCCATCACTCAAATCAATAGTCAGCTCACTGCGGGAGGGATAACAAATCTTACTGCCGATTACGGTTTGGACGGCAATAATCTTCGCTGGGTAACGACAAACAATGGACTGATATCGAGTGGCACTTTGCTGTCTAATTTAAATTCCGGACAGGGAATAAGCATGAATTCCGGAAAAATCCGGATTCACGATATTTCCGATACGACCAATGTAGAGATTAACCTATCATCAGCGGCGACCGTCGGTG
The DNA here is from genome assembly GCA_963813655.1 of uncultured candidate division Zixibacteria bacterium. Lineage (GTDB taxonomy): Bacteria > Zixibacteria > MSB-5A5 > GN15 > PGXB01 > CAWEZN01. Next base: position 221,084 of record CAWEZN010000009.1, read on the forward strand.
ACGTTATTACTATTATTAACAATACTTTGACCGCCAACGGGGTGAATAATGTCACAGCCGCCATAAATGGGGCTGGCACGGGGATTGATATTACCGATTCGAATGGGGCGCCTTTGGGATTAATCGTAGATGAGGGCGGTTACAATGGCTCCACGGGGAGTGACCTTGGGCTCCTGGGATCGATCAACCCGGTTCTAAACGGTCGAGCGCTGAGTCCTCAAATTGATTTTTCAGTGAATGAGTCGGCTTCAGGGGAAACGACAGCCACAGACTTGGGACTAAACGGGCAATTTCACTCAGATAAGAGCGGCGAGGGATTGACACCTCGCCTGCTGGCGACGACCTCTCTGGCACTTCTGAACAATGGTCGGGGATTCGATTCGGGCCAGGTTAAAATATCTCAGGGCAGAGCCGCTGCATATCTTGACTTTGGGAATTCGTCCTACGTGACCGTTGCCGATCTGATCGGAGCCATTAACTCTTGCGGCCTTGACCTGACGGCGTCTATCAATGAATCGAGCAAGGGAATCCAGATTGTGCCGACGACTGAAAATTCATCATTCATGATTGAAGAAGTTGGAAGCGGCCGCACAGCGCACGAATTTGGGATTTTCGGTTCGTCTGATCTGCTGGGGTCGATGCTGATTCTTGAAAAGGCTCTACAGACCGACGACCGAGAAGTTGTCGGGCAATTAATCGAAAATCTCGATCTCGGGATGCAGAACTTATTGAATTATCGCGCTCAGGTTGGCGCCAGGGTCAATCGTCTCGAAACAACGGACAGGCGACTTGATGAACTCAACATTAATTTCACCAAACTGCTGAGCGAGGTGGAGGATGCCGATCTCACCAAGTTGGTGACGGATCTTGCGGCGCAAGAAAACAATTATCAGGCGGCTTTGATAGCCTCCTCAAAAGTAATACAGCCGTCGCTGTTAGATTTCTTGAAATGATATACTCGATATAAAAGGATGGACAGATGAGAATTCCGACACTGAGATTCGGCGAGCTTGAGATACCTGATGACAAGATAATAACGATGGCAAAGCCGATACTGGGATTCGAATCCCTGAAACATTATTGCATCATTGAACGGGAGGATGGCGAACCATTTCTGTGGTACCAGGCGGTCGATGATCCCGCTATAGCGTTTATCGTCGTAAACCCGCTTTTCTTCTTTCAGGGTTATCGTATTGAGGTCAACCCTAAGGAGATCGAAGAGCTGGAGATTAAAGATGTCAGTTCGGTTGAGACTTACGTGATTGTGACTGTGCCGACCGACGCCCGTCGGATGACAGCCAACTTGCAGGGACCCATTCTAATTAATACCGAAAATCGTCTGGCCAAGCAGTTAATCCTCGTCAATTCAGAATACGGAGTCAACCATCCTCTGCTCGATGACGCCTGGCAAACCCAGGAAGACGTGGTCGAGGGGGAAACGACACGGGTGCGAGTGCCGGTCTGATTCGGATGTCATCCTCACGCAAAATTGGGCGGGGCAAAACCGGGTCGGCCAGATTTCCGAAGCGGCGAGGGAGTTCCGCGAAGATCGGACTCGGGAGCAAGATGACAGGATGCCAGAGTTCTTCCATCGTTCTTCAAAGGGCCTGTGAATTTTATCAGCGGAATCATTTTAAAGATGTACTCGTAACGCTCAAAAAAATTCCAGATTATTCTCAACTGAATTCCAGATTTGATCAACTGCTGTTCCTTCGACTAGAAGCGCTGTCTCTACCTCATGTGGAAAGATACTTGGAGGCCGAATCTTGCGCCAAAAAAGGACTGGAGATTGACAGTCAGGAATACGATTTTTATTTTGTGCTGGCCTATATCGCCATAATGATGAAAGAGTATGACCGCGCTATTGAATTCGCGGACTGTTTTGCGGAACTTTCGGCGGACAACAAGAATGAAGCCGAGAATGAGAAACATATTACGTCCAACAGCAGACATCTGATTTTTAATTATCTTGGCATTGCATATCGTCAAAAAAATGATATTGAAAAAGCCCAAAAGGCCTTCGAAAAGGCAATCGAAATCGCTCCCTGGTATGACCATCCATATGTCAATCTGACGAATTTACTGATTCAATCGCGTCAATATGAGAAAGCGGATGACGTTATCGAAAGGGGCCTAAAAAAGTGCTCTCAGGTTCACGAATTGAGAATTCTCAAGAAGAGTTCGGAACATAGAACCACCGTTTCGGCGTGCATGATTGTCAGGAACGAAGAAGAGAATCTGCCTACGTGTCTTGAATCGATAAGAAATTGGGTCGATGAGATAATCGTCGTTGATACCGGCTCATCGGATCGGACGGTCGAAATTGCAGAATCATATGGCGCCAGAATATTCAATCAGCCGTGGGAAGGGGATTTCTCCAAGGCGAGAAACTTCTCAATTGCACAGGCGACCAAAGATTGGATCTTCATCATTGACGCAGACGAGGAATTTGTTCAGGATGATATTCCGCTGCTCAGACAGGTGATGGCTCAGGATAAATATCGCCTCGTCTCCATAAATGTATACAATATGAAAAAGCAAACGGGCGAATATACATCCTTCTTGCCATCATTCAGGCTTTATAAAAGAGACGCGGGATTTTTTTACGACGGAATAGTCCATAACCAATTAAAATTTGATCGAATGGAACCGTCGCTAAGAATAGGTATAAGGCTTAAGCATTACGGATATAGCCTTTCTCCGGAGAGGATGAAAGGGAAACTGGCCCGCTCCCGGGAGCTTCTTGAGAAACAGCTAGAAACGACACCTGATGACGGATACGTGCATTTCAATTATGCCCAATTACTCAGAAGCACAAGCGCTGACCTTGATCAAGAGACGTGCGAACTTATAATAAAGCATGCCACCCGCGCCATAGAGTTGACAGCCGATAAATTGGAGCCATATTTACACGTTCATCTTATGTCGCACCACCAATTGATAACGACTTTTCTGTACCAAAAGAGACTGGAAGAAGCTGAGAAACTCTGCTTTAGAGCCCTAGAACTGAAATCGGACTACCTTGACCCGATCTTATCTCTGGGACACATCTATTCCCATATGAAAAAGCTGGACAAGGCCGAGGAATACTTCAGAAAATATCTCGATATGCAAGCGGCCTATGACGAAAGCCAGGAGACCACCAATCTTATCTTGCTATATATTCGCGCCCGTCATATTGCTTATTATGGTTTGGGGCTGATCAAGCAGTTCCAAGGTCAAATTGAGATGGCCGAAGATTACTTTCACTCCGTTCTATCCGAATATGGCCATTATCTCGACACTCATCTACGCCTGGCGAGATTATACATGGACAGGGGAGAGATGGACAAGGGACGAGAGCAAATTGAAGAAGAAATAACCTGGCACCCCGCCTCAGACATTGGGCATCTCTATATGGGGGAGTATCTTATGCGAAATATCAGGTTCGAAGAGGCGGAGGAATCTTTTGAAAAATCCTTGGAGTGCACTAAAGATAATCCAGAGGTTTATGAGAAGATTGGTTGCTTCTATGCCAATCGGCGCGAATTTGACCGGGCGGCCCCGTTATTTGAGAAATTAGTGGATATTAAACCCAGATATCCCAATGGCTTAAAGCTTCTGGCTAAAACCTATTATGATTTGGGCAGTTTTGAAAAATCAATGAAAGTGTATCAAGAATACTTGGAAATGAATCCAGAAGACGCTGAAGCACTTGTAAATATGGCCAATTGCTATTTTAAGCTCAATGATTTCCCGGAAGCAGAGAAATTATACCACAATGCAATGTTGGCCAATGAAAATCTTGCCGCGATATACAGGAATCTGGGCCTGACAAAATTGCGACTCGGGAAGGCCACTGAGGCCTTATCTTTATTGGAAAAATATATCGAGATTTCGCCGCTTGATCTTGAAATTCGACTGGCCATGGGCTCAATCTATTGCAAATTGGGCAGTTATGGTGAGGCTATACCCCATATCGAGACCTATCTCTCAGGAAATCCAGGCGATATCGAGGGATTATTTAAGATATCTGAATGCTATTATCAGCTTGGTCACTTACATTCCGCCCTTATCGGGTATAATCAAGTTCTTAAGATTCATCCAAATCATGAACCGGCCAGGAATCGGGTCGAAGAACTCCATTCGGTAGGCACCCCAGCTTAATTTAACATTTGCCAATCGGGAAGAGGAAAGTGGCCAAAACGGGCTATTAAGTTTCACCTGATTTTGCCGATTTAATTATCAAGAAAATATGCCTAAAAGGTATCAACCTAAATGAGTCTAAAGGGAGGTGCATAGCGACAAAAAATACCTTCTACCTATTCCCATTGGATTAGTGACATCGGATGTAGTCCGTTAAGCCGGACCAAATAGCATGATAGGGAAAGGATATCCTTAATCATATTCAAGGAGGAAATGACAGATGTCACTTCGCATTAACAACAACATTGCGGCAATTAATGCCCACCGTAACCTCGTGCTGACCACGATGAATCTTTCCAAGTCGATGGAAAAGTTGTCATCGGGTTACAGGATTAACCGCGCCGCCGATAACCCGGCGGGTCTGGTTATATCCGAGCAGTTCCGTGCGCAGATAGCCGGTTTGAATCGCGCTATTGACAACTCGGAAGGATCAATAAACATGATTCAGACGGCTGAAGGCGCTCTTACCGAACTCAACAATCTGCTGATTTCGATGAGAGAATTGGCCATTCACGCAGCCAACGAAGGCTTTAATGACGCCGCTCAGCTGGCCGCTGATCAGGCAGAAATTGACAACGCGATCAAGACGATCGACAGAATCGCTGCCAACACCCAGTTTGGTACCAAGAAACTTCTGGACGGCACCAAGGCTAATGTCGCCACCATTACCAGTTCCAACTCTTCGTTAGTGACTGTCAAGGAAAGCAACCTGACTACAGGCTCGCACTCGGTAACATCGACCAAGACCGCCGAGTCAACTGCTTCATTGAACACTACATCGCTCGGTATCTCAATTGACAGCACGGTGACGCCATACAATTTAGCGGAAGGTATTCATAATCTTGACGTAATTCAGGCCTCCGCGGGCGCCATGAAGACTTCAGGCGCCATTGATTTGGTTGACGCGTTTGGAAACGGTATTACATTCGCCGCAGCGGCGACTACCGCTCAGCTTACGTCAGGCGCGGCTCTGGGAGCTGCCGCGACAACGACAAATGCCGGCGCGTACAGTGTAGTACTTAACTATCAGGAAAATGGCGAAGCCGTCACCGGAGTTCAGACTTTATCGATAGCTGTCGCCAGCTCCGATACCAGAGCCGCTGTTGTTGCGGCATGGAACTCGGCCATCGCCAATAACGCCGCCTTGACCGGCAAAGTCATGGCGACCCTGAGCGCCGGCAATAATCTGGTATTCAAGGCCGTAAACCAGGGCGCCCAGTATTCGGTGGCTTTGACGGATTCTACCACGACTGCGACGGACGCATATTTCGATTTCTCCGCGGCTGATTCGCGTGGTTCGTCCGCCAATGCTCTGGCATTCACGGTGAAAGACGCCAAGAATCCGACCGGGCATACTGCGACCATTGCAATCGCTGCGGCCGAGTATACCTCAATGACCACTCTTCTCGCCCAGATCAATACCCAGTTGGGCGCTGCCCTTGAGCTCGGAACGGCCGCCACAGGAGTTAACAATCTCACCGCCACTTTGCTTGGCACTGACCAGATGAGATTTACGACGGCGGACGAGGGAAGCGACTATACAGTCCAGCTTCTGACTACTGGTACAGGCACCGGCGAAGCCCAGAATATTCTCAAGGTAACGCCGGATTCAATTGCTAATACCGGTACCGATGCTCTAGTCAGCTTTGACAATTACACGACGGCAGTTACCGCGGTCAATTACGCGTCCACCCGCAGCGTCGAGATCGGCAATAAGGCTGATGGCGAGACGGGAAGAGGCACCATTGGTTTGACGGTGGCTGTCGCTCCAAATGGCCTTAACATAGGCAATCTCCTGCTTGATGTTACCGCGGCTCGCTTTGACGTTCGTCTTGATGCCGGCCCTGCTACCTCGTTAACGGCGGGAGTAGACACGGTCGTATTCAATGCTGATCGCAGTCAGTCAATTAAGATGAACCTCGGCCTGACCTCAAACGGCGGGACAGAGACAGTTAATAACACCGACCGTTCGCTGGTTTTCCAGATTGGCGCTAATGTTGGCCAGACGGCCAAGATTGGTCTGCCGAATATGGCCGCTTCTTCACTTGGAAAGAACATTGCCGGTAACATGTTCATTTCGCTGGCGAAGATCAATGTTACTACGGTTCAGGGCGCCCAAGACGCTCAGACCGTCATTGATTCCGCCATCAATGAGGTCTCTGAAGCGAGAGGTACTCTTGGAAGCTTCCAGAAGAATACTCTGGAATCTAACCTGAGAAACCTTCGTATCGCCTCTCAGAACCTGACGGCTTCAGAGTCAAATATTCGCGATACTGACATGGCGAAAGAAATGTCGGAATTCGTGAAATATCAGATTCTGCTGCAGGCCGGTACTGCCATGCTGGCCCAGGGCAACCAGGTTCCGCAGGTTGTTCTGTCACTTTTCGGCAAATAGTCTTAATCGCCAGACGGGGGAGAAATTCTCCCCCGTCTCTATTTCCGCAGAATTTTTGCGTCACACACTTTATATTTTCAGAATAAATCCGATAATTTCATTGACGGTCTGGGTCTGAGGTGAGGCCGGTAGCGGTCCGCGGGGACCCCGGGAATTGGAAATTTCAGGGACCAGGTCCAGAGAACGGACAATTAAACGATAGGATTCAGATATGCCCGGAACACAGACAATTCAAGGCTTGATGTCCAATCTCGACGTAACTTCCATTGTCAATACCATTATTACCGCGGAGCGACAGCCGGTTACCCTGCTTGAGGCCGATAAGGTACTCAAATCAAATCAGGTAGCGGCTTATCAGGCAGTACAGGCGAAATTTCTGGCCTTAAAAACAAATTCAGCCTTGTTGATGAAGGAATCCTCCTTCAATAAAACCAGCGTAAATGTTTCGGATGAAACGATTCTATCAGCAACCGCCTCCCAGCGAATCGCACCGGGGACTTATAATCTAAGAGTCCTCTCACTGGCGAGGAATCATCAGATTGCAAGCCAGGGATTCGACAACGCCTCAGCCAGCACCCTCGGAACCGGCACGATCAAATTATCAGTCGGAAATTCAAGCCTGACGACGCTGACTATAGACTCGAGTAATAATAGTCTGCTTGGAATAAAAAATGCCATAAACAATGCTCATATCGGGATTACGGCATCGATAATAAATGACGGCACGACATCGAGATCATATCGGCTTCTGTTGACCTCAGACAAAACGGGCGTCGCTAACGACATCAATTCTGACTTTTCTCTGTCAGGCGGAGAGTCAATTGATCTGACTAATAGCTCCTTTGACCTTCCGGAGGAATTATCTTTCTCGGTCGGATCAACATCGAATATTTCGCTAGGATCAACCGCCACTTATACAGGCAACCAGAACAAGACATATACTTTTACTGTCGGAGGTAGCGGGACCCAGACAATTGGGTCTGACAATATAACTCTCAACTGGTCGGACGGCACAAATTCGGGGTCAATACTGGTTACCCAGTCCGATACCGAATACGAATTGACCGGTGCGGGTTCTGATGGTTTAAAATTGACTCTTTCCGCGGGCGACCTGGTTGCGGGCGATACGTTCCAGGTACAAACTTTCGCTCCTCTATTGCAGGCGGCTTCCGACGCGAAGATTGCCATCGGCGCTGATGCAGGTGAATCAGGATCAGCTATTGTGATAAATTCGGCTACAAATGATTTTGAGTCGGTCATTCCCGGGTTAAAAATCAATGTCAAAAAAATCAGCGAACCGGGAACGTCGGTTACAATAAAAACCGATATCGACACTGGTGCAGTTAAACAGATGATTTCGGATTATATTGATAGATACAATGATATCATGAAATATATCGACGAGCAGAATTCGTATACTCAGGACACCAAAAACGCGGGAGCGCTATTTTCCGATTTTTCCCTTCTGGGGATGCAAACCTCTCTTCGATCCTCCACAACTTCTGTTGTGAAAGGCCTGAAGGGTGGCTTGAATAATCTTGCCGCCATAGGAATCCGTTCCGACGCCTACGGGCGATTGTCGATTGCCAATTCAGCGCTACTTACAGATTCAATCACAAATAATTATGATAATGTCATAAAGTTATTCGTGGATTCGGGTCAGTCGAATTCGACCTCGATGGAATTTTTCTCTGCTGGTCAGAAGACTGTATCGGGGAAAGACTACGATGTCGATATCACTCAGGCCGCCACTCGGGGTTATCTGCAGGGGGCAACCGTGGCGAATCCTTCAATTTCGCCTTTGACTTTGACCGATAGCAATAATGTGCTGAAGTTTCGCAATGATGGCGTCATCTCTGGCGACCTTGTTCTTTCAGAGAGAACATATAATTCCGGTCAGGAATTGGCTGACGAGATTCAGACAAGAATCAATGCGGATTCAAAACTTGGTGGCCGAGGAATAGAAGTCGAATGGGTTGACCTTGGCAATGAAGGGTATCTGAAAATCACCGGGGGCTCTTACGGTTCGCGATCTAAAGTAGAAGTTTACACGACGACAACAAACACTGCTTTCAATGTACTGGGATTGTCCGGCGGTATGTCCCGAGCCGGAATCGATGTGGCCGGTACTATAAATGGGGAAGCTGCGACCGGATCGGGGCAGATTCTAACAGGCAATAAAGGGAATCCCAATACCGAGGACCTTAAGATAAAAGTAACGCTGACGTCACACGAGTTGACACCGGGAGCCGAGGGAACAATTACTGTAGCCAGAGGGTTGGCGTCTCAGGTTGACAAGACACTTGACAGTATCACGAAGACGCTTGATGGCTCCATCGCCCGGAGGATTTCAGCCTTAAATAATCAAATTGAAAACATCACCAAGCAGATTGATGATTACGATAAGAGACTTGCGGCGCGAAAAGAGGACCTCTTCACGCAATTTAACGCTATGGAGGAGGCGCTGGCTCAATATCAGACGGAATCTTCCTATCTTGAATCGCAGCTTGGGAATCTCTCCAAAACATTAGGTCAAACATCAAGCACCAAGAAATGAATCAGAAACTTCAGAATTACCAGGCAACTGACACCCTTGGCAAATCTGTGCCCGAATTAATAATCAAAGTATATGATGGCGCCATCTATAATTTTGCCAAAGCCATAGAATTTTATAAGGCGGGAAATTCCCAAGATGGTTTTGAATCCATGGAAAAAGCCAAGAGATTCGTAGTTCATCTTTATACAACACTGGATAAAGAGAAGGGCGGAGAAATAGCTGAGAATCTATCAAGGCTTTATGCCTACATCGTGGAACGAATAAATTTTGCCGAAGCGACAAAGGATATCACTACCATAGAGGATTCCATACTCATACTGAATAACGTCAAGGAAGGGTGGGCGGAACTAGTCAAGGAAACAAAGACGCTGCCAGGGTCGACACCGCCGGTATCGGGCACTTTGCCCCCAAGGACAGTATCGATCTCCGCGTGAAAGGTGAATTGGCATGGAGTATAATCAGATCACACAATTGGAGCGGGAACTCATATTCACATTGAAAGAGGAATATTCCTTTTATCAGTCGCTTTATATTCTGATTGATAAACAGAAGGACATGGTCAAATTCGAACGAGATGATAAATTGCTTGAGTTGTTTACTGAAATGGAAAGATGTCATCAGCGGATTCAGCAATCAGAAGATAAAATTAATGAGCTAAAAGAGAAAAATCCGAAGCTGTTCAATATTGCAGCGTCCGCGCCCGAGGTGAGGAAATTGGTGACCAGTATTATGACACTCGTGAAAAAGAATATCGGGTTAGTCAAAGAGAACGAGGAATATCTAAAAGGGCGCCACGAGCGGCTGAAAAATGAATTAAAGGAGCTCCAGAATAGCCATAAGATATTGCGGTACATAAGGGATTCTGAGCCTGTACCATTATTTGTCAACGGCAAGAATTAGGCTCAGTCCCTCTAGTTAGAGCTGATATCACAGCCGATAATAGGAATAAAAAGGCGTGAAATACTGTGGAAATAGGACCTTTGAACAGACCCAGAAAAATACCGCAGGATGGCTCATCCCGGCCCCAAGCAGATATAACTAACACCCTTCGGCCTATCGTGGGACGGGACGACCCTTTACACCGGGAGAGACTCAAGGTGATAAATAGACGAATAGAAAGCGGTTATTATTATAGAAAAGATATAACCAAGTTAGTCGTGGAGAAGCTGGTCGACAGCAGCGACTTAAAAATTGATCGATGATTCGAGAGATGATAGAATGGTGAGAATGGCTTATTCTATGATTGCGCGGGCTGCCGATCCAGCCAGGCATCTGAATTGCACGAAGTATCGATGTGACGCCAGAAGGAATTTTTATGTCTAACACACTTTCAGCACCGTTGGAAACCAAATTAAAACAGATTATTGCAAGCATCAGAAATTTGCCTACTCCACCGATCGTTTTTGAGCAAATCCAGAGGGCAATTAATAATCCCGATACGTCGGTTAACGACATTTCTGCAATTTTATCCGAGGATCCGGCAATGTCAGTCAAGGTCCTAAAATTGACCAATTCCGCTTTCTATGGGCTGTCGCGTGAGATCGATTCGGTCAAACATGCCGTAATGATAATAGGGCTCGAGGCAGTGAAGAACCTCGTCCTTTCGGCATCAGTGCTTAACATGTTCAAGACAAATGAAGAGAATAAAGAATATCATGAAAATTTCTGGCGTCACTCTCTGGCAACGGCGTTCGCCGCGCGAGTACTGGCCCATCGTTTCCAGGGAGGGAAGGTTTTCAATCCGGATCCGGCCTTTTCAGCAGGTTTAATTCACGATATCGGCAAAATGCTCATCTGCTGTTTTATGCCAAGGGAGCATAAGGCGGTCAGGGAGTATGTCAAGTCATATGAGGGTATCTCTGAAACAGACGCGGAAATTGCCACTCTTGGATTCGACCATTCCCTACTGGGAAGACAGCTGGCGATAAACTGGAAATTGCCCGCTCGACTGGCCGACGCCATTGGATTTCATCATCAGCCAAAGGAGCCTAATCTCAGCGAGAATTTCGCAATGCTGATAGGTTTTGCTGATTATGTCGCGCATGAGGCCTTTCCTGAAGGGTCTGGCGTCAGGAAAAAAGGTGAGATCAATCAGGACATCGCTAATTTTTTCCATATCGAATCTTCAGAAATTGATGAGCTGAAAGCGGCTCTTATCGGCGACTACATGAAGGCAGAGATCTTCATGAAGATTGCCGGAGTGAGTTGATTCGCAAGAATCTCCGAATCAAATTATCCACTTTGTCATAATATTGCGCTGCCATATAATCGCAGTCGATTCAGCTTGACATTGAGGCGAAATTACGCATCTTATGCAAAATTATGAAATGCTATTGCCCGCGATGAAACTTTCACTCTTCGATTACGCGCTTCCCCCTGAAAATATTGCATATCATCCGACCCGGAGACGCGACAGTTCCAGGCTGATGGTTCTCGACAGAAAATCGGGGCAGATAGATCATAAGAAATTTCCATCAATACTGGAGTATCTTAGCAAGAATGACGGTCTTGTGATCAATGATACAAAGGTCTTCAAAGCCCGTCTATTCGCCCGTAAGCCAAGCGGCGGCAAAGTGGAACTATTTCTGCTCGGGGAAGTCGAGACTACAGAGTTGTGCTGTTGGCAAGTGCTGACGCATCCGACGAAACGGGTGAAAGAAGGGGAAAATTTGATTTTCGACGAGAAATCGACCATCACCGTCGTCAAGAAGTCTCCCGATGGCAAAACCACAATAGGTTTCAAGTCGCAAGCGGAGGCAAAAAGGATAATTTCAAAGTTCGGTCATGTTCCTCTGCCGATTTATATCCATCGCCCGGATAAAAAGATAGATGAAACTCGATATCAGACAGTATATGCCAACCCAAAGAAATCTGGAGCTGTCGCCGCGCCGACCGCCGGTTTTCATTTCAGCAAAGGGATATTGGAAAAAATTAAGGCAAAGGGAATCAAAATTATTCCGATTACGCTTCATGTCGGATATGGAACGTTCAGAACGATCAGAGCGGACGATATCGATGATCATAAAATCGACCCTGAATACGCTGAGATTTCCAAGACGTCGGCCAACGCAATAAACAGGGTTCACGAAAAGGGGGGGCGGATTTTTGCGGTAGGAACGACCTCGGTCAGAACTCTAGAATCAGGGACGATCATTAATGGTAAGCTTCAACCTTACTCGGGACGTGTTGAGCTTTTCATAAAGCCCGGACATACATTTCAGATAGTCGATCACTTGATAACAAATTTTCATCTTCCCAAATCCTCCCTGATAATTTTGGTCTCGGCATTTGCCGGAAGAGAGGCGATACTTTCAGCCTATGAGACCGCAATTGCAGAGAAATATCGATTCTACAGCTATGGTGACAGCATGCTGATTCTGTGATTCGGGCTCTTCAAAAATCTTATTTTAATTACTGATTCAACAGGATATATTTCCCTTAATATGAAAACGGTTGCAATTATCGTTGCCGGGGGAAGGGGACTGAGGCTCGGAGGAGAAATTCCAAAGCAATTTCGCAATATTCATGAGCGGCCTCTGCTTTCCTGGACCATAATGCAGTTTGAAAGAGCAAAAACAGTTGACGAAATTGTGATCGTCGTGCCCGAGGATTATTTACTTTATGCCAATGAAAAAGTTGTTAATCCATTTTCATTCCGGAAAGTCAATAAAATCGTCATAGGGGGCGAGAGTCGAGAAGAATCGGTTAAGAACGGGCTTAGGTCGATTCCGATTTCGACCGCTTATGTAGCTATCCATGACGGGGCTCGGCCTTTAATTTTTCATGAGGATATTGACAAAGTCATTGAAGTGGCCAAAAGGGAACGGGCGGCGGTGCTGGCTCGACCGATTACGGAAACTGTAAAACGGGTAGAAAGTGAGTTCATAATCTCTACCCTGGACAGGACCAAACTTTTTCTTGCGGAGACGCCACAGGTTTTTCAATACGACCTGATAATGTCGGCGCACGACAAGCCTCCGGAAATAAATGCGACTGACGATGCATATCTGGTGGAGCTGCTCGGTTTTAAGGTGCGGGCAGTTACACCGGGGCGGGCAAATCCCAAAATAACGACGGAGGATGATCTGGCATGGGCCAGATTTATTCTGGCGGGAAATAATGAAACCCGGAATTAGGATCGGCACAGGTTATGATGTGCACCAGTTGATGGTAGACCGTCCACTGGTACTGGGCGGGGTAATAATCCCTCATCATCGCGGTCTGCTCGGCCATAGCGACGCTGATGTTCTTCTTCACGCCATCGCCGACTCGCTTTTGGGGGCAGCGGGACTGGGAGACATAGGGGTTCATTTCCCCAATACCGATGAGAAATATAAAAATATCAAGTCCACGAAAATCCTGGCGGAAGTTTTCAAGCTGATTGTCGCCAAAGGATTTCAGGTTGGAAATGTCGATGCCACAATTATTGCGGAAAGGCCGAAAATTAGCCCCCACATTCCCGCTATGAGGGGGAAGATTGCTCGTATATTGATGGTGCCAGAAGAAGATATTTCCATTAAGGCGACGACCAATGAAAGGATTGGATTTATCGGCAGAGAGGAAGGTATCGCCGCCATTGCCACCTCATTGATTTATATCGACGATGGAACAGTCATTTCAACTGGTAAATAATTTCCTTGATAAGCTCTTTGTTTATGGGCCGGTCTGGATTTATCTGGCTCTTTTCATTGCCTTGTTTATTGAAAATATATTCCCGCCATTCCCGGGGGATTTTTTTACCCTGACGGGGGGCGCTTTAGCAGCCGCAGGCAGATTAAATGTCTATCTGGTTTTTCTGATGGTTTATCTGGGGGGAATCGCGTCGGTTATGGTGGTTTACTATTTTGGCCTCAAGGTCGGCAGAGGGTTTTTCATACGGAAAAATTATCGTTTTTTTTCCGCAAAAGATGTTGTTCGAATGGAAGATTGGTTCCAGAGAAGGGGAGCATACATTCTATTGCTAAATAGATTTATCGTTGGCGGAAGATCCGTAATAGCAATTGTTGCCGGAATAAGCCGATACAGCCCGGCACTTATGCTTTTGTATACATCCGTGTCGTTCTGGATATTTAACGGGTTGCTTCTCTTTGGAACATATATTTTCGTTGTCAATTTTGAAACTATTGTCTACCATTTTCACATATATGAGAAAATAGTCTGGCCGGTGGTTCTTCTGATAGGGGCGACTATAGTCTACTTGAAACTGAGAAAGAATAAGAGCAATGAAAAATAAATTGAAAATCTTGGTTTTGGCGGGTGGCGTGTCTGGGGAGAGAGAAGTTTCGCTAGCCTCGGCCCGGGCCATCACAGAATCCCTGGTCAGGTTGGGATATGAGGTTAGTGTTATAGACTCGGCTTCAGGGCAATCACTTCTAGATACGGATGGGAAATATAGTCTAAAAAAAGATGAGAAATCAGACTCAATGATCGCTCTGCAAGGATCGGGATCCACGTCTTTGGCGGAATCAATAGGCTCGAAAATATATCAGGACATTGATGTCGTTTTCCTCGCCTTGCACGGTGGCGCCGGAGAGGATGGTACAATTCAGGCCCTCCTGAGCCTGGCAGGGAAGAGGTACACCGGTTCGGCGGTTCTGGCCTCGGCGGTAGCCATGAACAAGGGATTCGCAAAAAAAATTGTAAGAAATGAGGGGATTCTGACACCAGATTGGCAGTTGCTGACGGCAAAATCAGATCAAGACATCAAGAATGGAGCGAAAATAATATGCGGGCACTCGAAACTTAAACTTCCCTTAATAATCAAGCCCAATGATTCGGGCTCTACTATTGGGTTGACGCTTGTCAAGCGTGAGGAGGATCTGGAGTCAGCTCTAGAAAAGGCACAGAAAGTATCCAGAGAAATATTGATCGAGCAGTATATCAAGGGAAGGGAAATAACTGGAGCCGTGCTAAATGGCCAAGCCTTGCCACTCGTTGAAATAGTTCCCACGAATGAATTATATGACTACCAGTGCAAATATACTAAGGGGAAATCCAAGTATATTTGTCCTGCTAAAATTGAGGGAAAATTAACCGCGGAAATTCAGGATATCGCACAAAGAGCTTATAATTCGATCGGGTGTTCCGGACTCGCCAGGATTGATTTCATCTTGAGCGAAACGAACCAGCCATATTTTCTCGAAATCAATACCTTACCGGGAATGACAGAATTGTCCTTGGCACCCATGGCGGCCAAAACGGCGGGCATAGACTTCGACATGCTAGTGGAGAAAATCTGCAAGGCGGCGCTTGAATAGTGGCTCTCAGTACAAAATTCGCCATTGACGGCATTATCTTCGACCTGGGCTCCACGCTGATAGAGTACGAAAATATCTCGTGGGATCAACTGAATCTGCAATGCATACAATCTGGATATTCGTATTTAAAGGATTCGGGATTCTCAGTCCCCGATTTAGATCTATTTTTCGACAGATATATTTCGGTTCGAGATGATTTCAGGTCTTATTCCCGAGCCACGCTAAGAGAATGGGATATCAGAGATGCCATCAACCAGCATCTACTCTCGATCGGGATTAACGACGGAAATGATATCGCAGATCATTTTTTTGACGCCTATTATCAACGTGTCGCAGGTCAATTGACGATTTTCGACGACACTGCCGCCGTTCTTGGCAAATTGAAAGACAGGGGATTAAGAATCGGACTGGTTTCGAACACGATTTTCCCCGAAACATATCACAAGAAAGAATTGCACGGTTTTGGAATAGATAAGTATTTCGACTTTACCCTATTTTCATCCAGTTTCGGATTTCGCAAACCGCATCCGTCTATTTACGAGAGAGCTGTCAAATTAATGTCGCGGGAAAAGGAAAGGATCCTTTTCGTTGGCGATAGATACATCGAGGACTATGTTGGACCAAGAGAATTCGGTCTGCGCGCGATTCTTAAGTTTCGCGAAGGCAGGGATTATCCGATTGACGCGCAGGATGGTCCAATTATCATGAATACGCTTACAGAAATATTCCATTATCTGGCATTATGAATTGACGGCGGCGTTACAGAGGTTTATATTTTGGGATTACTTTGATTTTAGTGCAAAGGTACAAAAATGGATTTTACTGAAATTTTACTTCAGGAATTAACAGACGCCCCAGGCATCTCGGGACATGAGTCAGCCGCCAGAGAGGTAATGGCTCGATACATGAAAGAGTATTGCGAGCTGAGCTATGACAAACTTGGCTCGGTTGTGGGGAGACAATCAGGAAGCTCGGAATCGCCAAAAGTGCTGATCGCCGGGCACCTTGATGAGGTCGGCTTTATGGTCAAAGAAATTACAAAAGAGGGGTTTATAAAATTCCTGCCAATAGGTGGCTGGTGGGGACATGTGGCGTTGGGTCAAAGAGTCTGGGTGATCACGGCACAGGGCCCAATTTTGGGCGTCGTCGGTTCCAGGCCGCCTCATCTTCTTCCGCCCAAAGATCGTGAAAAGGTCCTTGAAATTTCCGATATGTATATAGATGTCGGTGCCATGGAAAAATATGATATCAAGAAGAGGCTAGGGATCAGAGTGGGTGATCCAGTCGTGCCGGATTCAAAATTCACTATAATGAACCATTATAAGATGTACATGGCAAAAGCTTTTGACAACAGGGTATCCTGCGCGATTGTCGTAGAAGTCATGCGTTATTTCAAGAAGATTTCGCATCCAAATACTCTTTTCGGGATCGGCACCGTTCAGGAGGAAGTCGGGAGCAGAGGCGCCAGGACGGTATCCTATAAAGTAGATCCCGATGTGGCCATCATAGCTGACGTCGGGATTGCTCAGGATGTCCCCCCGGCCGATTATGATAAATCAGAAAAATTCGGAGCCGGCCCGGCAGTTCTGATATATGACGCAGGGATGATTCCAAATCAGAGATTGCGCCAGTTAGTGATAAGAACAGCCGAGGAGAATAAAATACCTTTTCATTTGACGTCGATGGAAAGAGGGGCGACTGATGGAAGTGAAATTCACAAGAGCCGGGCGGGAGTGCCCTCGGTGGTGATTGGTGTGCCAATCAGATACATCCACTCGCACAATGGAATCATGTATCGCAATGATTATGACAACACCACGAAACTAATCAGTCTATTGATAAAAAAATTAAACGGTAAGACGGTCGACTCCCTGACCGCTGTCTGAGCTGAGGAATCATGTCTTTGCGCTTTCATAATACAATGACGCGTACCAAAGAGGAATTTGACTCTCTTGAGGAAAATCATATCAGGATGTATACATGCGGGCCGACCATATATGATTTTGCCCATATCGGGAATTTCCGCACTTTCATATTTGAAGATCTGCTTCGAAGATATCTGAAATTCAAGGGGTACCGGGTGACCCAGGTAATGAACCTGACAGATATCGATGATAAGACTATCAAGGGGGTCGATTGCGAAGAAGATACCGCTCAGCGATTACACTGCTTTTTATAAAAAGGCTTTCTTTGAAGATATCGAAAAGCTAGGAATCGAAAGAGCGGAATTTTATCCGGCCGCAACAGATCACATCCCGGAAATGGTTTCAATGATTTCGAAATTGATTGCCAGAGGGATATGCCTATGAGATCGGGAAAAATTATTATTTCTCCATAGCCAAATTTCCCAAATATGGACGACTTTCTCATCTAGATATGACCGGTTTAAGATCTGGGGTGAGAGTGGCAGCCGACGAGTACGAAAAGGAATCTATATCTGATTTTGCCCTGTGGAAGGCGTGGGATGATAATGATGGTGAGGTCTTTTGGGAGACGGAACTGGGGAAGGGCCGACCGGGCTGGCATATTGAGTGTTCCGCGATGTCCACAAAATACCTGGGGGAAACCTTCGATATCCATACCGGCGGAGTGGACAATATGTTTCCCCACCATGAAAACGAAATCGCTCAATCCGAAGGAGCCTACGGGAAGGAATTTGTCAAATTCTGGCTGCACAGCGAACATCTTCTGGTCGAAGGGATCAAGATGTCAAAACGCTTTAATAACTACTATACCCTGCGCGACGTCCTTGATAAAGGGTATTCGCCTATAGCCGTAAGGTATGTTCTTCTGGCTACACACTATCGCCAGCAACTTAATTTCACCTTCGACGGGTTGGTATCGGCAAGAAATAGTCTCGAAAGATATAATGACTTTTACTATAATCTCAAGGACTACAAGGGTGGAGAGTCGTCAGGGGAGGCGGGACAAATCGTCGACAAAATGCTAGTTGATTTCGAAGAAGCACTTGACGATGACTTAAATATTTCGCCTGCGCTGGCCACGGTATTTGATTTCGTTCGTGACATCAATCGTCTCAAAGCCCAAGATAGGCTAAATAGCGAAGAGCGCGACCTGGCCATAAAGGCTCTTGAACGGATCAATACAGTTCTCAATTTCCTGATAGAAGAGAAATCATCTGTCAATGGAGAGATCGAGGTCCTGATTCAGGAGCGGGCTCTTGCCAAGAAAAATCGCGACTTTGTGACCGCCGATCGAATAAGAAACCGTCTAAACGAGATGGGTATAGTTCTTGAGGATAGTTCAAGCGGTACCAAATGGAAGAAGAAACTCTGATCTTTTCCAATTCCGGTCATGTTGTGGACTCCGCAAATTTTCTTGACATATTGGACGAAATTGGTAGATTGTCAGCCGACCTGCCGGCCGGCAGGCAGGTTTGTTACGCCGGCGTAACTCAGTTGGTAGAGTAGCTGATTTGTAATCAGCCAGTCGGGGGTTCGAGTCCCTTCGCCGGCTTTGAAAATTAGCTGGACTTGAACGTATGATGGAGTCAGCCGGCATGTAGCTTGATATGGAGGGGTTCCCGAGCGGCCAAAGGGAACAGACTGTAAATCTGTCGGCGATGCCTTCGGAGGTTCGAATCCTCCCCCCTCCATTAAAGATTCGGCTGGGGGCCAATTTCAATTATATAATCGCTTTTATGATTTTGTAAGATTGCGAATTCTAATGCCGCCATTTGGGCGGCTTAGTCGATATAAAGCCGAAAGTCCCCTTGGGGGGGACTTTCGGTTTATGTGGTGTTAATCCTGAAGATTCGTCAGGTCGGGCATTCGAAAAGGCGAATTACTTCAGGAGAACCATCTTTTTGGTTGCCGAGAAGCTTCCCGCCGTGGCCTTGTAGAAATAAAGTCCGCTGGCCAGGTTGGAGGCATCCCAGTTCACCGTCACTATTCCGGCTTCGTTATGACCGTTGTAGTCGGCCACTACCTGACCGGAGACGTTGTAGATGGTCAACGTCCAGTCGGACGCCGCCGGCAACGCCAGCTCGATCGTGGTGGTCGGGTTGAACGGGTTCGGATAGTTCTGGTTCAACGCAAACTGAGTCGGTATCTGGAATTTCCGGTTGGTCTCGAGGACGGCGCCTTCGTAGGTGGCCGCTTCAACTCGCACCAGGGTTCCCTGGCCGGTTAAGGTCAGGACATCGCCGCTGGTGATGGCGCGTCCACGCTCCATGCTGTAAACCAGGGCGCGGGTAGTGCCGTTGACATGACCAAACTTCACTTCCATTCCGGAGGCTGCCGTGCCGAGGGTCGGATAAACTTCACCCTCGAAGACGAACAGGGCCGCTCCGATATCGACCGGCGTCTTCACCCGGACGACACTGCCGTCCGAATAAAAGTCCGCTTTCACTCCGGGAGCTACCTTCGGGAGAGGCTGAACGTCGCCCACGATGCTACGAATCAGGTAAACCAGATCCGCCACCGACAGAACGATGCCGTCACCGTTAACCTCGGTCGCCTGAATCTGACCTTCCTCGTTGATCGTGAAGGCTGCCAGACCGGCGATGAAGTAGTTCGTAAACACTACCGCATCACCTATCTCGTTGGCAATCCCGTTCAGGTTGATATCGCCGCGAGCGTCTAATTCGTTAGAGCAGGCGATGTCAATTCCGCCATTCCGGAAGATGATTGCACCCAGAGGGATAATTCTTGGGTATATGACTCGAGTGAAAACGGTGTCATAGCAGTTCTCAGCGGGACCGCCGTAACCAAACACCGAATCGATGATCTCGTTGCCTTCAAAGTCAAACACTTGAAGCCGAGATAAGTCCAGTTACCGTTCTCACTGG
Organism: uncultured candidate division Zixibacteria bacterium; assembly: GCA_963813655.1. Lineage (GTDB taxonomy): Bacteria > Zixibacteria > MSB-5A5 > GN15 > PGXB01 > CAWEZN01. The sequence goes on from CAWEZN010000009.1 coordinate 241,288, forward strand.
CTAAAACGTTGTCACCGCAATCCAGCCAGAAGAACCGAATCGGCACATACTGGCATTCCAGGTTCCGGTCGCTGCTGACAAAGAAGGTCAATATAACCAACTGGCCAGGACCGGCAACATGGTTAGGATTGATAACGCCGTTGTTGTATTCTCTCATTCCAACTACCCGGAGCATGCCCGAGGGACAACCACTGCCGCAGTTGCCGAACGGACCCATCCGATAGGTGAAATACTCAAAGGCGCCGTTGTCGATCAGAGCGCCCGGCTCTGCTTTGATAAAGTTCAACGCCGAAGCGTCGTAAGCTATCAAAAAGTCAAAGCCGCCAATCAATTCCGTCGTGAAAGTCCGGAACATAAGCCGAATCAAGGTAAATTGACGCGGTTGTATAATGTCCCTGTTTTTGTTTGTGCACCTTCTCAATCGAAATGTTAAAGCCGGCTATATGAATCTTATAGCAGGCCGTATCGGCATTGGCTGGGCTGCAAGGATTGCAAACATTGGCGCCATCACTGACTTTCAGGCATATCGTAAAGTCACCGAAATAATCTCGAATTTGTCGCCAATATCCCAGGTCCAGACGCCGGTAAGCGGATTGAGCTGGAACCCGGTGCCATAATAGGTCGGACCGTCAAAACTGACTAACTGATAAAGAAGAGCGGAGGGACCGAGGTCCGGATCGGTGGCTTTCACCGTATCCGTCAACGTTATACCCCATACCGCAAAAATCGTATCCGCTGGATCGTGGGTAATCGCCGGTGGAGTGTTCGTCACACAGATGTCAAACGAACATTCCGTGTAGGCTCCGCACTTATCGGTCACTTTCAGCGTTACGGTATGACTGCAGACGTCTTCGCCTCCGGTCGTCCAGACATAATGTCCGGTGTTCGGGCCGATCTTGGTGACTGTGCCCGGACCCGCGGTCTTATCAAAGGCTAAAACCTCGCAACCATTGGCTAGATCGTTATCGCCGGCGGTAAAATCAAACGCCACCGTACCTCCCCAGTGAACCGTAATCGGATCCGGGCAAGTGATGGTAGGCGCCACATTGGCCGTGGTGACTGTGCCGGGAGTAACGGTCGCGGCTATCGCCTGGATCGGATTCCAACCGACAAAGCCGGTTGATGCCGATACCGTGCAGTTGCAGGAGGTGTTCCCGCTAACTGTGGCGCCACTTACCGTTATCGTCCCACTGCAGACATCGCCGGTCTTCAGATGAATCTGGCCAACCACATTATTGCCCGCAGGCAAATTAGCGTCGCCAGCATCTATCCGCATCGCCGCCATTCGTATCGTATCGGGACTGCCAAATACCTGCAGAACCCGATCCGTTAATACCGTCAATCCGCCATCAAAATTAACCGACAAATTGCTGTAACTGCCATCCAGTGTCAGAATAATCTCAAACGCGCTGATATCAGTCGCATTATTTACCGTGACATTCAAAACTACATCCGAACAACGCGGCAAATTTGACTTCGACTGTACCACCACACTATTCTGCGCAAACGCAAAGGAGTAGGCGAATACCAGAAAAAACGAAGCCAGCAGTAAAGATAAATATATCGTTCTTTTTTGCATCATTATAATGCTCCTTTAAATAATTTTAAAGGTTCATTAAAGTAACAGGTATCTTCCTGCTTGGTGTATCTTAAAAAGGTTTCCCTTTTCAAGCTCGAACTTTTGTGCTACCGGGGTAAATTCGACCAACCCCGTCGCTCCATCTAAAAACAGGGATGATAGAAATAGCATTATTGATACTATGTCTAAACTATTCCTAAATGAAACGGATTAAGAGTTTTTGGAATCTGCTTCAGGTTTACAAGGACGTTTCTATCCTTTGACCACCTGACTATTCTCGAAAGGTCTTTTCAATCAGAGCTTTTTGGGTCGCAACATCAAGTCTTACTCAATATTGCCAAGGTGCTTTATCTTCTTAACAGAAGTGCTTCTTCAACACAACTATTCCCTGGACATCAGCTAATCTATTCAAAATACCCGCTTTGTCAAGCAAATTCTGCAAAAAAGAACCAAATACTATAACCGCTAGTAACAAAATCAGACCCAAATCAGCTCAATTCAACCTCCTAAAAACAACCTAAAATCCAAACCGCCCACCCCAAAAAGCCCGCCTGACCGGCCCAAAATCTGACGCCTGCCGATATACCCAAAGGAGCCCCGATTACCCAAAAAACCACACCAACATCTACCAACAACTCCACTACCATCACCCCTTCCAACCACACCCGCCAAACCAAACATTGTGAAATATGTCAC
>CAWEZN010000010.1:0-736825 GCA_963813655.1 uncultured candidate division Zixibacteria bacterium
TTTATGCTATCGTGTTCTTCAAACTTCAGTTTACATTGCTGATTATTCCCTTGTCTCCAGCGATTGCCTGCCCGGCATTTACAGAATGTTCAAAAACACCTGGTTAAGTTGGTTTGGCATGCAGAACAGTTCGGGAATTTGCCCCAGTTGCTTTTCCACTTTGCACTTGTTCCTCAATTCGTTCCAGACAATGTTCAGCGTGCTTTCTATACCTTCATTAATATTCGCAAATTCCTTTTCCGCGCGGTCAACCCGTGAGAATGATTTCAAATCGGCTACGATCTTCTTTACTCGAAATACCCCTTCCAGAGATTCCTTGATGGCGCTTTCGCTGTCATCCATTATCTCCTTAATCTCCGACCACCCCTCATTCTCCTGAGGAACGCTTTTCTCTAGAAAACCCTTTATCTTCTGCAGATACTTCCCCATCGTATTGAGGTTGGAGCTCACATAACCGATAGGATTGTTAATTTCATGCGCTACGCCGGCCGCGAGCGTACCTATTGCCGCCAGTTTTTCGGATTGAACCAACTGAACCCGGCTTCGCCTCAATTCCGATATATCCCTTATAATTGAAACCGTGTACCATAACCCCTTTAATGAAATCGTCGACACATATGATTCAACCGGTATCACGGTGCCGTTTTGATGCGTCAGGCTGGATTCGAGCACTCGGCAGGCATCCATTCCGCGGCCACGCTCCTTCGATTCGTCGACCATCCGAGACACCAATTCCTTGTCCAATGCAGGGGCCAAAAGGGGCCGCCGCGTTATTGCCGAGAGCCTGCTCTTCGGAATAACCGGTGACCTTGCCCGCGGCGCTGTTCCAAAAGGTGATTATACCCTCCTCGTCCGCCATCACTATTGCATCAGGCGCCGAGTTGGCGATTACACGGAATCTTTCCTCACTGGCTCGCAACGATTCCTCAGCCCGTTTTCGCCTGGTGATATCGCGAAAATACCAGACCCTTCCATAATATTTCTTGTCTTTTCCGATCATTGGCGCTGAATAACGGTCTATTATTCTGCCGATCCGCAAAAGCAATCTGGTCCTGGCTGGTTTGACTCTTGTTCTGATATAGATATTCCACCTTTTGAACAAATTGCTCCCGGATCTGTTAACTGAGCCAAAATGCACGCCAGAACGCTCTTATCTGATCGCGTTCCCATCACGTCCGAAGGTATCCCCCATAGATCAGTAAACATCTGGTTGTATGAGAGTATTTTGCCATTTTCATCAACGACCAGAATGCCATCTGCGGAGGTTTCCTGCTGTGTGGAAAGCAGGACATTCATGAATTTGATCTTCTCTTCGGACCGCTTAGGTTCTGTGATATCCGTGGCTATCCCGCAGACGGCATAGATCTCTCCAGAGCTATTTTGAAGTGGAAATTTGTCCGAAAGGTAGATGTGAACACCGTCATCCTGCGGCACATGCTCCTCCATCTTCAGGGGCTGTCCGGATCGAATCACCCTCTCGTCCGTTCTTGCGGAATGCGTCCGCCATTTCCTTCGGGAAGATGTCGTGGTCGGTTTTTCCACGGATCGCCGCATCGGTCACATGAAACAACTTTTCGTACTGGGCGTTTAGAAAGAGATACCGGCCATCTATTCCCTTAAGGAAGATCACCACGTCGGCATTTCCCGTGATTGCTCTCAATAGCTCTTCATTCTCGCGCAACATTTCTTCCGCCCGCCTGCGCTTGGTTATATCGCGAAAATACCAGACCCTTCCATAAAATTTCTTATCCGTCCCCACAATAGGGGCCGAATATTCATCTATTATTCTGCCGTCTTTGAATATCGAATTCGTCTTCGCTGACTTCATCCTCATTGGTTCTCGCAAATCCTTTACCTTTTGCGCTCAGGAATTGAGGCTCCTGCAGCTGTTTCTTGCGCGTGCTCCAGGAGCCTGTTCTCCAGTGCTGCTTTCCATTAATTCTGCGGGTATCTGCCGATCTCGATGAACTTCACGTTGTACGAGTAGAATATGGTCATCAGGGTCGACAGACCAAGAATTCCATCCTGAGAGGTTTCCTGCTGTGTGCAAAGCAGGACGATTCATGAATTTGATTTTTTCTTCGGGTCCGCCTCCGTTCCGTGATGTCCTCAACCATCTCGATTGCGGCTATCACGCTTCCGTCACTATCCTTGATCGGCGACGACACCACCCGAAAATTGATAATGCCGCCTTTGCTGGGTGTTTCGGTCATCGACTCATGGACTTCGCCGTCTTTCAGGGTCTTATAAGTGGGGCAATAGGAGCATATCTCCTTGCCGGGCGGATCATTGAAAGAATGATAACATAGAGGATGATCTGAGACTTTGACAGTCGGAAACCAATTCCTCATTTGCTTATTGATAGCCAGAATCTCCATTCGAGGGCTGATCAATGCCACTCCAATGGCGATATTATCTACGACTCCCTTGTACATCTCATCGGAAGTCACAATCTTATTGCCCATGGTAATAATCTTTTGAGTCTCCTGCCCCGAAGAGACTGCTGATCTTTCCCCGGAGATTTCTTCTTCCGTTCCGCGCGAGGATAATTCTGAGGCCGGGTTCGCTAAATTCTCATGAGTCGGCAAGTGGACCTCCTTGGACAGCAAAAATCATAAACTTAATAGAGCTGACAGGGCTATCAGGCACCCCCTTTTTAGCCCCGCTAAACCGTTTATATGCTCTCCATATATTATCGACAGGGATTGATCTTTGATTAGGCGCCCGGGGATTCGATATACCGCTGGATCGCGCTTCAACCGGGGCTGCTTACTCTGATCTGCTGACAAGCCCGAACATATTGCGCCCGAGCGAATTAAAAATGCTGAGGGATCAGTGATTCGCGAACTATCCAGTTCGCTTTTGCCCGGTCAGGAATCTGGGCCGAAATGCAGTGTCCGGATTGGGCGGATGGGAATGCCAAATCGGGAAATCACCCCTGGAGAATCATGAGGCGAAAATTGGTGATTTTCTTCTTGATTATGGCTTGGGAAATTAGCTAAACTTGTAACAGCTGAAAGCCTTCAAAACCGAGTGATATGCAAGAAAGGGGGATCTGCAAGTGCTGGAGTTGTTTGCTCTTGGATGTTTGTGTAGTGCAATAGTCGAGATAATGCTCAAATTCAAATCCCGTCGAATAATGAAGGACAGCGATAGCGTAATAGTTCTTCCTTCTAAATCACGAATATTGGATAGCGATCGAATGGAGAAAAAGCCTCCCACCATCGGCGGTTACGCGAAATATCGGCTTTTCGCTTATATAGGATTCATAATATTTGTCATTTTGGGAGGATTGAGCGGCTCTGTCCTGGCTGACTTATCAGCGGAGGCACATACAGCGCAGGCATATACTTTGAGAGAAGTACTCTCCAGGAGGTTTTATATCCGTTGATAGGGGAATTTGTTTTGGGAGCATTGGGTGCGGTACTTGGAGCGCTTTTCGGCTTCAGATTCCTGAATAAGGAGTAGTATACCCATTTATCACTATGACCTGCTCCGGTCCGACCGGTATACCCTCTATCCGGATATACATTCTTGGGTTGCCGGTGGAATGCTAAAATACCCCCGGCAGGACTCGAACCTGCTACCCTCTGCTTAGAAGGCAGATGCTCTATCCAGATGAGCTACGGGGGCATCTCTTGATATTCTGCCCAAAATATTACTGAATTCCAATGGCATGTCAAGCCTATAATTAATCCATTTCCTGCCGCATAATCGCGACTCATCCGAGTTCGATGTTTGCCTTGCCTTTGAATATTTTATCTATATATTTTCAGGTCATGGAAGAAAAAGCAATCGGCAGTTATAATATCCTCAAAAAAATCGGCGCCGGTGGAATGGCCAAAGTCTATCTGGCTGTCCATAAGGATATCCCGAATCTCAAAGTCGTCTTGAAAATTCTCAGCGACCCCAACCTCGTGGAACGCTTCAAGCAGGAGGCCGACAAGCTTGCCCTTCTCGACGCCCATCCTAATATCTGCCGCATAAAGCATTTTTTCAACCACGGCGAGGATATGGTTATCGCCATGGAATATATCGATGGCTCGACCCTCGACGAGAAAATCAAGGATACGGGTAAAATTTCGATTCAGGAAACACTGCGAATCATTTCCGAAGTCCTCGATATTTTGGAATTTGCCCATCAAAAAGGGATTTATCATCGCGACATCAAACCCAGCAATATCATGGTTGATAAAACCGATCGGGTGAAAATAATCGATTTTGGAATCGCCAAAGCCAAGACCGACCCAAATTTAACCACCGTCGGCACCGCCTGCGGAACCCCCGCTTATATGGCGCCTGAGCAGTTTGTCCCCTCCGATGACACCGATTATGCCAAAATCGATATCTATGCGGTCGGCACTACCCTCTATTTTATGCTGACCGGCCATCTTCCCTTTAAGGGCGATAACGAATTTGCCTTACGGGATGCCAAGCTTTTTACCAATCCCATAAAACCCCGCGAGGTTAACCCGGATATCTCCAAACCACTGGAAGAAATAATTCTCAAATCTCTTAAAAAAGAGCCAAATGAACGGTTTGTGTCTGCCTTTGAGATGAAAAAGGAAATCGACATTTTTCGACAAAAATCATCTTCCGAAACCGTCTTGGTCAAACCCGACGAACAGAAACTTCCTCCCAAATCAAAATTCAAATTTATTCTGGCAGGGATACTCGCGGTTGCTGTGCTGGCCATCGCCGGCATATTTATATTCTCCTCAGGCCGCAAAGAGGAGAAACAGACGTCAACCATGGACACTTCAACTGCCAAGACCGCAAAAATAACCCCGCCCGCTAAAACAACGGAAGGCTCTGGCGCTAAACCGACCGGAAAGCTTCAGATTTCGGTTTTCCCATCGGGAGATATATTCATTGACAATATCTTATCCGCGAGGCAAAGTAATTCCGCCCTCGCGACCGCCGATACCGGAAAACACTTCATTCGAATTGAGAACCAGCAATCGACCGAGAAGCAAATTGTTGATACTATCTCTCTGGCCGCGGGCGCCGACCTCCGGAGAAATTATACCTTCCATTTCCCCGAGAAAATTTCTCAGCCACCCATAAATGAGCCGAAAATTGAACCTCAGATCGTCGGAACCGTCATTGTCGGATCAAGGCCGGTCGGAGCGCTGATCTTCATAGACGGCATATTGCAGGAGAAACGCCAGACACCCAATACCTTCAAGCTGAAACCGGGATCCCATAAAATAAGAGTAACATTGGGCGACGGAAATCTTGCCCGCGATACGGTTATAAATATCGCCCAAAACGACACCAGCCGGGTCATTTTTAATCTTGAAAATTAATATTTTCTTTCGTTAAATATATTTAAGCAATTAATAATGCCAAATATATACAAAGGAGTAGGGATGAATCCGTTTAAGTATCTTTCAAGGATTGGTCTTGTTCTATTGATCCTTTCCGTCACGGCCTTCGCGCAGGAGAGTTCAGTAGCCGATAAGCTTGCCGAGGCCCTTCGGCTTTATGGCGAGACACAGTTTGACAAAGGCATCGAGGTTGCCAATGCCTGCCTGCAACAGCCTAATGTCACGGGTAGAGATAGTATTGCCGCCTACGAGGTACTGAGCATAATCAATTATGCCAAGGGGGAAGAGTTTCTCAAAATATCGCTCGGATTTCTTGACAGGATTTCGAAGATCGGCCCCTGTGTGATCCCTCTGCCGCATGAAATTTGGCCTCAGGAACTCCGCGATAAATGGTACTCGATCCTGAAGGCAAAAGATGCCCTCACTTGTACCAAAGCAGCCGACGATCCCGCCAAGACAATCGCCATCATGGAATTCGACAATTTCTCAGTTGGCAAATATCAGGAGCAGCTCGGATTCCTGAGCAAAGGATTGGCTGATTTCTTCGCCCACGATTTCGGCAAAATTAGCGCCCTGAAAGTTGTCGAGCGTGACAAAATCGATTTTATCCTGAAGGAATTGGAACTCCAGAAATCAGGGGCCGTTGATCAGGCTACCGCGGTGAAAGTGGGAAAAATACTCGGCGCCCAGATTATGGTCTTTGGGAGCATCACCCAACTCGATGATAACAACACTCGTATGATCGTTCGCGCGGTGAGCGTGGAGACCTCGGAAATACTTGCCTCGGTCGATAAGCAGGGCAAGCCGGAATACTCCAAAATGGAGAAGGACCTCGTTGACGAACTCGCCAAGAAACTTGACATTCAAGTGTCTGACTCGACCAAAAGCCTCCTGATGGAGGGCGGCACCGAATCCCTCGATGCCACCACGGTCTATTCTCAGGGTCTCGATTACATGGATAAGTACGACTACAAGAAAGCCTACGAATGCTTCAAGAAAGCATATGAGATGGATAAGGCCTTCGCCGAGGCAAAGCGCAAAATGGAAATTTATCGGCCGTTGGCAGGCTAGACAGCCGACTAGGAGGCAATTATGTTGAGAAAAGTACCAATACTTCTTCTTCTTTTAATAGTAATTGCCGGCTGTTCGCAGAATCTGTACACCAAAGGCAGAAACCTTGTCAACCAGGGCGAATATGACCGCGCAATTGCGAATTTCCAGCAGGAAATCCAGACCAATCCCAAAAATATGGAAGCTTGGAGAGAGCTGGGAATTGCTGAATATAAAAAGGGAGAATTCGAAAACGCAAAAAAAAATCTGACTCAGGCCAATCAAATCAAGCCCGATCCTGCCAGCAATCTCTATCTGGGTATGATCTTCGAACAGGGCAATCAATACGATTCGGCCATTGATTATTATTCTACCGCCCTGAGCCTGGAGCCGGAGGGAAAAATAAAGTCGCTGGTCAGGGCGCACATTGACAGGCTGATGTCACTGAAGATCAAAGAAGAAACCGATTTGGCCGTCAAGAATGAATCGAAAATACAGGTCAGCTCGATTCCGGAGAACACTATTGCCGTGGTCAATTTCGACGGCTCGCATCTTCCCCCCGATATTGCTCCGCTCAGCGCCGGTTTGGCGGAATTTACCGCCATCGATCTGGCCAAAGTGTCGTCACTCAGAGTTGTCGAACGACTCAAAATAGAGGCTATCATCAACGAACTGAAACTCGGCGCCTCGGAATATTCCGACCCCAGATACGCTCCTCGGATGGGACGGCTTCTCGGCAGCTCGAAGGATCGTCACCGGCTCCCTGCTGGGCGTAGGAAAAAAGGACATTAGGCTCGACGGCGCGATCGTCAATACCACCGACAGCACTTCCAAAACCACCGCTCCCGCTGAAGGGCAATTGAAGAAATTCTTCAAGATGGAAAAAGATTTCGTCTTTAAAATAATCGACGATCTCGGTATTTCCCTCACCCAGGCTGAAAGAGATTCCATCAGCAAAACCCCGACTGAATCATACCTCGCTTTCCTCGCCTATTCCCGCGGAATCGATTATAGAAGTCGTGGCATGATGGGTGACGCACAAAGGGAATTTAATCGCGCCGCTCGAATCGATAGAAATTTCCAGGTAGCTCGCAGTCAGGCCGCCGCCGCCTCTCAGGCTGGAACTGAGGGGACTGGCAAGGAAGGTTCCGTCAAGGAATTTGAAGCCGCCGTGGGGGATGAGACCGCGTCCACCGAGGCCGGCGCCGGTCTGGCGGGACAGCTGACTACCGTGGTGATTAATTCGGGTGTCGTGCCCGGCAGCCCATTTACCGGCGGTGTCCTGGCCCCCAATGGCATGATCAATACACAGGGAACTGCCACCATAATCATAAGGGGGAATCCTGATGCGAAATAAGACCTGCCTGATAGGATTCGCGATTGGCCTGGTGCTGCTTATCTCCTGCCCGGCGGCCGACTGCCAGATAATTTATGGACAGCCAACCTCCGCGCAACTGCAGATGATATTCACCGGCTGGACTCTCGATTATGGCGACAGCGCCATTGATGTCAATCAGGTTATGATCCCGCTGAGCGGCTTTGTTCCGCTTGGCAAAAATCTTGACGCCAATTACTACCTGGCTAATTCATCAAATAAACTGAATGAACCAACTTCCAGCTCGAATCTATCCGGACTCAGTGATTTCAATATTCAGGTCAATCATGCCTTCCAGGATGATGCTTTCCTCGTCAGCGGCGGAATAAACCTCCCCACGGGAAAAAAGAAACTGAGCTTGACCGATGAATGGCCGATACTGCAATTTCTGTCAAGGGATTTCCTCGCGTTTCCGATGAGCCGGTTCGGCGAAGGATTTGGATTTAATCTCCTTTTTGGTGCGGCTCGTATGGTAGGTCAATTCAAATGCCGCGGCGGCATCTCCTACCAGCTAATCGGCTCCTATACTCCAATCAATGGCGGACCCAGCTATAATCCTGGAGACATGTTCAATATCAACGCCGGTGCGGAACTGCAAAAGAAATTCTCGAAGTTCAATGCCGACCTTATCGGAACTCTCTATACTCCCGACAAACTCGGCGGGACAAAATCTTTCAAACAGGGATCACAGGTTGATCTTCGCCTGTCCGGACAGTACGGAAAGAAATCATACAACCTGGCGGCCGGCCTGAGATATCTCATTCGCGGACGAAACACCGACTACGGTTTGAATGAATCGGTCGTTGAACAATTAAAAATCTACGGCAACGAATTCGGCGCCTCGGGCGTCATTTCCCTTATGTTTAACGATTGGACATTCGCCCCCATGGCGGAGATCAGGCTGATAGCGAAAAACGAAACAGGACTGGGCAACTCCAAAGTGTATGGCGTCGGCGGCTCGCTTAACAAGAACTTGGGTGCCAACACCGTCTTCGGTTTTGGCTTCGAATATCTATCTGGAAAAGCCGATGCTTCTCGAATCAGCCTTACCGGGTACAGTCTAAACTCACACCTCACAGCCGGATTTTAGAAGGAGAATATGAATATGAAAATCAAGTTCAGTTCCGGACTCCTTCTTTCAGTCCTTTTGACGTTATCCGTGATCACGCTGCTATCTTGCACCGAAAAGATTCTCAATCATAGGACTGACTTTCAGGGTGTCAAAATGAGTCTCAAGCTCGCGTCAGCCGATTTGGCCGACCTCATCGGCGCATATCGCGTAACCATTACCGCACCCGACATCAATCCGCCGATTGTAATTGACACCGGTTTAATCGAGAAGGACGGATACCCCTATGGAACTTTCGCCGTTCCGGCCGGGCTGCAGCGAACCTTCACTATCGAGGCTCTGGCGTTTCAGGAAATCTCAATTAGTGAGTACGTTCTGTATCGCGGAAGTACTACGATGGACATCGTTCCCGATAGCACGACTGACCTCATCATCGATATGTATCCCGTCCCCAAATGCGTCAAGTACACCCCGCGTTTTATCAGAGTCAAATCAGATTCGACTTTCTCGCTCGACTTGAATGTCTTCAATATCAAGAATCTTAGCTCACTCGTTGTGAGTATTCCCATGTTCCGAGATTTCTTACCATTTTATACCATCGACAGCGCCCTCAAGGGAACCAGCCTCGGGAATAATGCCACTTTTTCGGCGGGATTCAACGGCACCAACTATGAAATAAATATCAACCGCTTCAGCAACCAGCCGTTGATCGTGGACGAAACTGGAAAAGGAAATCTCACCAAAATTTTCTTTAGAGCAATCGCCAACGATTTTCCGCCAAATACTATTCATATTCCCCTTATCCCTGTACTCATCAACGGCGATACCGTAAGATCAACCGATTCCCTCTTCATCGATGGCGGAACTGTGGAGGTCGGCACCGGCCTGCCACCGGGAGTTGTGATCGATTTCCCGACCGACGGACAGCAATTTGCTGAGCGCTTGACACACGTCTCTGGAACGGTCGGCAATGGACTGACGTCAACCGCAACACTTTCGCTAAACGGGCATGTTCAGACGATCCCGGTGACCGGCGGATTGTTCGATCAGAGCATCGTGCTCTTCTCCGGTCAGAATGAAATAATTGTGACTGCGCAGGGCGCTAATGCCGCCATCGCTGATACAGTTCATGTAACTTGCACCAAGCCCGCATCCGCTCTGAGAGTTCAACTGAACTGGGATAAGGATAGCTGCGACGTCGACCTCTGGGTTACCGAGCCCGATGGCTTCAAAGTCTACTACGACCAGAAAGTGTCGCCGAACGGCGGGACTCTGGACATTGACAATACTCAGGGATTCGGCCCCGAGAACTACTCCATCGATAACCCACCTCAAGGGAATTATCTGGTCCAGGTGCAGCTCTTTGATAAGCGCGGCGTCGATTCTACCACGGCCACTATTCGAATATTTGAACATGAAATTTTAATGCAGACTTTCCAGTATAATCTCACACTCAACAAACAAATCTGGTCCGTCTGTAACGTTTCGATGCCCGGTGGAGAGATTATACCGATCATTCCTCAGCAGGCAGGTCCTTATTTCGAAATAGGACCGACCAGTAAACGATGATCAATTCTCTTGATTCAAGAGAACGGTGATGATTGTAGCGGAGCTTCCACAAGCTCCGCTACTGCTTTGTGGCAACGACCGCTTGTGCTTCATTTCGAATGACAGCCGACCGCTCCCGGTAGAAAATTGACATTAGTTGCCAGACATAAATATAGGGCCGCCCAGCGGCGACCCTAACTCAGAAATCTTTGGACTATCAGTCGGTCTACTTTGATTCCAGTATAACTGATTCCTTAATGGTCGCGGGATAGACCGCACTGCTGCTCAGCGTTCCCTGTCCGGCCGGAAGAATGAAAAGAGGAAGAATGGGAATTGCGGGGAATAATTGCTTCCCTCCCTTTTTTTCCGCCGAACCCGCCAGCATTATTTTGGAACCCGCGGGAGGATTAAACTCCCCCTTGCCGTTAAGCTCCACAAATTCAACCTTAATATAACCCCTCTTATGTAACCAGCCTGCTTTCTTGACCTCTGCAACCACCGCTTTGCCGGTGGCGCCTTTTTCGACTATCGCGACTCCCCCGATCTCGATCGACTCGGCCAGGACGATATTCACGGCATCGCCCGCTTTCAATTTCCCCGATGATATTTTAGCGTTCGGATCGAAACTGACCTTTATCTCTTTGTCTTTCGGCAATTGTACCTTCCCCGCGAACGCACACGGAGAAATAATCAAAGCCAGTGCTATGATCACCAGCGCCACAAAACGTAAACAATTTCTTGAAACCCAGCTATTCATTTTCCTTCACTCCCTCTATTATTATCTCTCGATTTCTTATTTCAACACCGGCAATTTGTCTTTCAGAGCCGGTTCAAAACTGAATTTGGCCTTTTTCCCGATATTATCGAATGATATTCCTTCCTCCAATTTGAAAAGCGCGTAGTCATCGGTTAAGGCAATTGTCTCACTGGCCTTTTTCCCCCATGTACATTCAGTCCCCGGCATGTCGATGGCGATATGAATGTCATCGCCTATCTTCCATTTTAGCTTGACCACATCATCCTTGAAAATCTGCTCATGCTTCGACCATTCGGGATTGCTGTTCTTCTCGGTGATCTCGATATGAAGATGGGCGTCCGCCGGCAAATTGATGACCTTGCAGGCATACTCCAGGCGGCCGCTCTTCCAGACTGCGGCATCATTTATATATTTTTGAATCTTGCTAATATTATCCTTGTCCATGACCGGGTCAAGGCCGGATAGCAGCGCCTGCAATTGCGTCACGGCAGTATCAAGGCGGAAAGCAGGGTTGGGATTGCCGTTGATTACTTTCGCAAGATTGTCAAAGTCGCTCCGCGCGGCCTGGGCGGTAACGGTCTGTATCTTCTGCTCTTTCTTACTGGAGCAATAGTTACTGAGCGCACCCATTAAAGCCTTCTCTTCGTCACTCAGGTCGGATGAATATTTCTTGAAATTATAATTGATTAATTCCAGAATCTTATTAGTCGGTACAGTATCGCCTTGTTTGCGAATTGATTCCTTGAAGAGAGCCAAATAACTGAGGACCCTGCTCCTTTGCACATACATTGCCGATGTAGTATCATCCGTGACATACTCATCCATCTTGGCCAGGAAGGCCTTCGACTCTGGGCTTTCTTCGATGGAGTCATTCAATGGAGTAGGCTGTGGCCACTTGGAAGGATTCTTGACAATATTGGTAAAATCATTTAGCGTCTGATTCATGCTCCCTTTAGTAGAGCGTGCAATGGCCTCATTGTAAACATTATATATCTGCTTGGCCTGCAGTTGGAAATCCCCAAATAACGTTCGGACAGTCCAGGCATTTTTATAATCTTCAAATGCTTTCTTTATTGTTCCGCGATCGGCATCGGATATATTGCCGCCGGCTGATTGTATCGTAGTCCAGATCTTGCGCTCCGTATTCAATGCATCCGGCAAGAGGTACTTGAAATGATAAAGAAACGGAAGGGAGTAGACAAATATCACCAGCAAGCTTAGAACCGTCACCACCTTGGCGACCTTCCTGAATCCCGCGATTGTCCGGTTTCTGCCGATGGAATTCAGAATCCAGTGGAATGGCTCTCTCACGCCCACCGGTTGAATCTTCGCCGGAGGAATATAGATTGAGCGTCCTACATCCGCCCCGATTTTTTCTGGCGCCTGCCCCATATTTGATATAAAGAAAATCTGAAAATCAAGAGTTCTCCCGACGACCACTTTTAGAAATTCGCGAAGCTTGACCAGAAGATTTCTTACCGTGCCCGCCCAAACGGAGTCCGAAGCAATTCTGTTGCTGCTGAGCGCCTTATCCAGGAAAATCTCAAAATCCTCAGCCAGAAAATTCTCATCTTCTGGTGCAATCAGCACCGTCTGACTGTCGCCCGTGAATCCCGGCAGAATATCGGCCTTGGTGACCACCAATCCTATCGGAAACGGAAGTCTGGAATCAAGCGGCGCCAGCCGCTCGAGCATGCTGACGAACGACGCCACATGTTCCTGACACTGAAGCTCCGCCGCCAGAGTTTTCGGATCGAAAAAGAAGAGAATACCGTTGCAACCGAGAAAGAAATCAATCGCTTTATCTTTTAAATCTACTCGGTCGGCAATGGAGACCGCTTTGCCATTATAATCATAGGTTACTATCGAATATTGTTTACTGCGATCGACGGTGGCATTAAAAAGCAGGATCTTGTCGCCGATCGTCGGTTCCGGAAACTTTTTCTCTCCGCGGCGATCTACCATCGTCCCCGAATCAACAGCCGTCCCCAATCCCCATATCGCACGATAATTGGAAAGAAACTCCCCGGCCGTAGCATTATCGATTACTGAAATCTGCAATTCCTTGGAAATCTTGCACTCTTCGTTCAGGACCGTAAAATAAACGGTCTTGCCGGAGTTGGCGTGTCCATAAATGCCTATCCGAACGCCCGCCGGCCAAGTGAACGCGCCTTGCCCTTTCTTCCCGGACAGCTTCGAGCCTTCCTTGGCGCCCTTCTGAAAAATCTTAAATATCGCTCCGAGTTTCATCTTATCCCAATCCAGATTTTTTCAATGTTGTCTCTTACCTGAAATCCCCGCTCTGAACTTTATTGGAATGGATGCGAAATTCATTCAGTTTGCGTTCCGTATACTTATTCCACGAAATCGGTATATAAATGGCGAGGAAAATGAAAATTATTATCACCATCACATAGAACAAATAAGCGGGATTCCGCTGTGTGAGAACCAGCCGGAAATAGCGCCCGCTGGAAAAAGCTCCTCTCAGCTTAGCCCCCAGCTCTCCAAAGAAGCTCTTGAGATTCGACCAGAAATTGCTCTTTTTGAGATACTGCCACTCCGTCAGGAAGTGACCGTACATCTTCCCTTTCTGCTCCAGCTTCTTGAAGGCATTGATTCGCTGAAGGTGAAACTCCAGACTTCCTCTGTCCTTGAGCAGATCATGCCCGAGCTCCAGCCTGCGGCGCGCCAATTCAAGAAACTTCATCGGGTCGGGCATGGCCGCAAATTCCTCAGGGCTCATATTCGCATGAACCCTCTTGCCGAACTTGTTTATATAACGAGCAATTTCATTCAGCAGGAATGAGCTGAGTCGATAATTGCTGCTCAGACTCCCTTCCTTGAACAATAGCGGAATCAGATGCGTTTCAAAAAACGGCACATCTTGTCGCACACCCCGCTGACCTCTGCAATAGAGATAAGACTTGTTCGATTGACCGTCGGTATCCGCTTCCGATTCGAAGTAGGTGATCATTACCTGAATAATCAATTCCCTCAAATCGGACAACGTGAGAGTCAATTGCTTGATTCGATCCAGAAAATACTGGTCAACTTCGACAGCCTGATCACGCTGCTCCCGCAGGGCCTGAAACACGGTGTATATGCCGTTGTACGTCTGCAGGAAGGCCTCCGTTTCGAATTGGGCCGGCCTTTTCTCAAAAGCATCGATATACTTGAAGAGATCTTCTATGTATGTTTTTATTTCCATATCAATCTATAATAACATCGATTAAAGTGCATAAACAATCAAGTCCATTTTTCCCAATCTGCCGAATTTCGACGCATCCGGCGCGCCCCGGAATATCAGGGTGATCTGACGCACCGACGGCGAACGAAGCATATCTCTTGGATGCAACGCAATTTTATTGCCGAAAGTCGTGACATCAACGTCGATCGGGTCGGTCTCTCCCAGACCCCGGGCGTCATTTAGCCCCAAACGAACCTGCATATTGGTCCACCCCGACACATCAAATAATTCTTTTGACATGAGTATCACCGTGTCGGCCAGCGGTCTCGGCTGAGTGATATCCATCAGAAGATAACTCAACCCTCCCGCCTGCTCCAGACGGCTGGTGTTGTAGGCCGCAAGACGATAAGTTCTGCCGCTGTAGGTAAGAGTATCGGTGGCCACCGCCTGCTCGCCCAGTTGCTCCCTTTTGGTCTGAGCCAGAAAACCTAGTATGCCGCGAAGATTAGTCAGGACGCTATCTATTATTTGCAGCTGCTCCCCCAGAGCTTCATGATTATAATCCGCGAGTATAAAAGATTCGATGGACGAAACAAACTTCCCGATATCGGAGTTGAGTTCTTTGGTAAAATATTTCTCGTTTAAATAGTCTTTTAATCCGGGCTGAAGATTTATCAACGTCGTAAATACTCTGAATAACCTCTTGAAATGAATCACCAGCCTGATCGGGTGAGGCGCATTTTTCCCCGAAATAAACTCATCCACCGTCGATGACAGATGAAGAACCAGTAGGTAGGCTGTTTCCTTAAAAGCCACCTGAAGGCTGGTGCTTTCCCCGGATAGAGCGCCTGCTGTGACTCCCTTAAAAGCCTGCGTCGAAAGTGAAAGCAGGTTTTCCAGACGATTCTTATAATCGGCGACTTTCTGAGCCAGCCGCTCATCGGCATTCAGAGAAAAACACGGAGGGAAGTAACTCTGCGAATCGCTTACTTCGCTGCCGCTTATCGTTAATTCCGCCACTTGGATGAATTGTCCTTCCGGCACATTCGGGCGCCCTCCAAGATGCACGGTATAGTTATTTATCAAATAGGGAACTCGCGGCAGATCCTCGGAGGGATCCGGGTCACCCACCTGGCTTTTTGCGACCGGGTCAACGCTTATGAAAATGGGAATTAGCGACTCGCTGATTATCGTCTCGGCCCGCACCACATTGCGGGTCGACTCATTGATATCGATATATGTGCCGTCGGGAGTGATCGCCTGGCACCGTACAACCTCGACCCGAAGTCTATTGCCGCTTACGGTTGAATTCAGGCGCAATGCCGCTTTACCCGTAAATGATTTCTTCACCAATCCATATCTATCGCCCACATCAAAAAAATGCCACTTGATCAATTCTTCGAAATATTTCTCCTGGTCCTTCAGATGCCTCTGAGTAATAAGCATCCCATCCTGCCAGTTCACCGAATATAAGCTTAAGTCACTCATTATCTTGCCTCAAGAATTAATCTAACAATTAATATTTTGACCGGTTCCTTGTCAAGGCCATTAAATATAAGTCGCGTATCCCAAATACCCTTTACTTTTTTCTTTCCCGATTATAAGCTTTTTTTCACCAACAACATATTTGATTTTATACTCAAAATTATTCGGCATGAATATTTTTAACATATTTTCCAGTTTTCGGCGCCTGCCGCTCCCCGGCAATAATTCCTTCACATCCCCGGTCGACAGGCCGCTGACTACCACCGTATAGCAGGAATCAGATTCAATAAACGATTTACCCACAAGACTTTCCCTGCCAAGGCGACCCGTCTTGGAGCCGAGACGATATTGAATCGCCTCTGGAATTTCATACTCCGACTTACTGTTCTCTACAATTTCAAAATCATAGCCAAATATTAATTTAAGCGCCTTTTCTGCAAACCTTGGATTCCCCGCCCAAAAATGAAATGTCGGAAGCATCGCCACCCAGACCAGAGCTTCCTTTATCTGCTGCGAATCGAATCCCGGTTCATAATCAAACAACTTCAGAAAACTCAGGATATGCCCCAAATCGATGAATCCATGATTAAATTTCAGAATCTCATATCGTGCCAGCGCATCATGTCTTACAATCGAGGCGTCAAAGGGCGCCAGCAATTGCCTCGCATGATCTTCCCAATCCCCCGATTTCTCCTGATTCCCCACCAACCCGTAAAAGAACTGGTACGGCATAAAATCGACCGCGCTCTTGTACCCGACCTTCAACTCTATCGTCGTATCTTCCTGTAGCACCGTGCCGGGCGGAGGCAACTGCTCATTCACTTCGCCTTTGTAATTCTCATACTCACCGACCGCCAGAAGGTTGATATGGTTGATATCGACCTCCATTTTGACCAATATGTTCAGCGCTGTCGTATAATGAAAAGGAAATCGCCGATTACAAAAATCGGGCATTACTTTATGTTCTTCAACCATTATTCCTTACTTATCTCCACCTTAAAATGAGTATTAACCGGAGATCGGGATTTCAGGAACGTGGCCAGCCGTGTCTGGAGGATTGAGATTTCATCCGATGAAAAGAAGCTGTCCCCTTTTACTCTCACCTGCACTATTATACACCGGCGGACACCATTCTCCCCTCTTTCCACCCCATTCACACAACGCACCTGCAATATTCGCGGGTCAAATGTCATCCCCCAGTTGGAAATCTCGGGAAAACTCAATGCACGATCGCGGTTGCGCAATCTGGCCGATACTTCGTTTACGATCTGTTTCTCGGTCTTGGCCGGTATCGCGCCGTTGACCGGAATTATATTCTCCGCGCCCAATATGCCCGGGTGATTTTCATACAATTCATTGATCTTACCCGCCTCGATACCGTTGGCGTTAACCCCTGCCGTAATCGAATAATTGATCGTAATGGAATCCGGAGGAAATTCAATATCCGTGGAAAAATCAAACCATAGAACGAGCCGATCCTCCCTTTCTTCCAGCGAGTATGCTTTCTGACTGCGGTCCGATTGCACCAGATATCGTGGAATATATTCCCGCCCCCCGGAGTCGACCACTTTCACGATTTCCAGAACATTCGATATATCCTCAGGGATTTCCACCTCAACCAGCCGGTTCCCCCCGGTATGTTTGAATAGAACCAATTCATTCTTATTGACTGCAATAAAACTGTTAAAATTGACTTCAAAGGGAGATTGAAGCTTTGCCTTGTCCCCCCCGGGGGGAAGTTCTATCCTGATCCAATAATATCGCCGTTCGCCGTCCGGAACGACAAGTCCGCTCGAACTAATCGCCTCTTCCAACTCCTCATCGATCGGACCCTGTTCCCACGCGCTCGAAAATTCCTTCGGAATAAGAACAAAATTGTCCTCGACCGCCTTAAAAAGATCCATCCCCGTTCGCAATCCCCCCCAGTCGATGGGGCGATCATTCAGCCTGAAAACCTCACCTATACTCCCTGACAGGCCCGGACAAAATCCGGAATTGTCGTGAAATTTCCCCTCTTTCGAGCCCGCATACCAGTGCGCCCAGCGCAATTGCTTAATAACATCCGGTATCCCCTTAAGGAAAATCGATGCTCCCGCAAAATTGCTCGACAACCCGCTGTAATCTATCGCCAGATATATTTTCCCCGCGTCCCGCGACGGAAACGCGGCCTGCTGCCTCCGGGGCTGTACCGACTCCTTGCCCGATAACGGTGAAAGATCAAATACCGAATTCCCTGCCCGAAGGTATATATGCCTGACCTCCGCCGATATAAGCCGCTCGTTTCTCAACGCTGAAAAGAAAAAGGTCTGGCCCCCCTCCCTTTTTTCTTTATAGAAGAATCTCGTATGATGGTCAACCTCGACAACTGGGTCGATTGGCTTGCATCGCATGACCGTATACGCCGGCACCGGCCATCGCTTGCTTTCGGGGCATACGGCACGGATAAGCGAGTTAGCCGCATTCTCCCAAACCATATTCAGCTTCTGGTCGATGAGATTCAGCTGATGAGCGTAAAGCTGAAGCATCAGCCGCAGAATCGGGTCCAGTCTTTCCGCAGATTCGGGAATCTTGGGATTCCATACTCTCAACTCACGATGCATGTCGGAAAATATTCTTTCCGCCGATCTTGGTTCTTCCTGCTTCATCCCCAAATCCCGTCTCGATTTCTATCCCAAATAAAAAGTAGCTTCATATTTCTTCTCTTCATTTTCTTCGCGAAAATATCCGGTTACCTTCACCGACATCCCCAGTATTCGGGGAGAATCACTGGTCACATCGGTGAATGAGAGAGATACATTGTATAATCTCTTCTCATATTTATCTATGGCATTCCGCAGGCTGGCCCGAATATCAGCCTTGTTCGACGTGTAAAGATCCGAAAATTCCTTTTCCCAAATATCACACCCGAAATCCATGTTGAATGGAATCGCCCCCCTCCGCGTGCTTAATAGAAGACCAATCGAAAAAGTAATTGATTCTTGAAGATTCGCGCGGGCGAGGTACCCCTCTCTTAAAACTAAAGGTAGTGCAAGGTATTCCATTTGCGCGGCTAGTTCAGCTTTATCATGGAACCTTTTATTTCGACGATGGCCCCACCTTCAAAATTGGCGTTTACTCCGCCTTTTACCTTGGTATTCATCTGGCCTTCGACATTAAGGTTCCCGCCCGATTTCAGATTGATATCACCTGAGCCGGTTTTAATATCGAATTTCTCGTCGCAGTCAATGACAACATTTTTGGCCTTGATACTTATATCCCCGCTCTGGCTCTCGATGCTTATTTTCGGCCCGCTCATCTCCATCAGTATCACATTCTTGCCGTCTTTCATCGCAATCTTGATCTGCTCGCTCCCCGATTCATCCTTGAAATAAATCTGATTGCCGCCCTTTGTGATAAACATTTTTACGTCATTCTTGTCATTATTGGTGTCGGCGTGAGGATTGTCGTCCTTGTTATATAGCGACCCGATAGCTATCGGCAAATCCGGATTACCATTCTCATATCCCACAAGTACTTCATCGCCAACCTCAGGCAGGCAATACCATCCTCTTGATTTCCCCGCGTGAAGGGATAAATAACGTACCCAGGCCGTTTCCGCAGACTGCACCCATACAAATTTGACTTTAATCCTTCCCATTTTCTCCGGGTCGTTATTATCAAGCACAATGGCGCTCTGCAAATCGGTAACCGGATGACGACGATACTTTACATTCGGAAAAGCCATGTCCAGCGGCGTGGATTCGAAGATATTATAGTACTTGCCGCTTTCATCGAAAAAGTGAGAAACCGAATTAACCCAGAATGTGCCGTCAAACTTATCCATCCCTTTGATCTTGACACAGTGACCGACCGCCACTTTTGGAACGATCGATAATCCCGGACATTTGATCATCTGCCCCAATGAACCATTCTTTTTGGCCAAAAGCATTTCGTCCAGAGACTGTGAGTCCGAGACCTGGCGCGCCGGGATGGCAAATCCCGAGTTGCCAAAAATAGTTTTTGAGGCGTCAGGCGCCAGCTTCGACATGGCCGATAACGCCGATTGCTGAGAGAGCGATTTGGTATCCTGAGAATAATCCTTCTTCTGCTCGTAATTATAGAGCTGCGAGGAGTATTCGAACGATGTCGTTCCCAGTCCGAAGGCGAATGCCCCGAGCGTTTCCCGCCAGATCAGCTCCTCAATATCACCGCTCGAAGCCTTTACCAGCCTGAATTCCTTGCCGTCATAAAAAGCAAATTTGCCGCTCTGTCCCGCCAGCCGCATCACAAAATCAAAATCAGTCTCCCGATACTGGACGGCAAATTTCAACGTCCCGTTTGTCGATTCCATATTCCCCAGTGTGATAGGGAAATTTCTTAAAATCGAACCTATAATATCGCCGGCCGCCTTATCCTGGAAAAAGGCATTACGGCGAGCTCCATCCATGGAAACGGTCGGACTCTGCCCGGTAATTAAAACCGTATTGATTCCGTCAATACTGTTGTCCAGGCTGACACCGGTGACGAGACCTATAAATTCCAACTCCCTCGACGAATCGACAAGACCCCCCGAAGGCGTTATGATCACCGAGATTGATTTCCCCAGGAAACCTGTATACGTCGATGGATCGTCAAAATCATTACTGCTTGTAGCCTTCCCTACCTGGCGAATGCGGACCCGAACTTTATGATGCCTGTCAATGAATTGATCCAGTCGAACCGAAGATACATCATGCTTTATTTCTTTATTGTCTATTCGGACGGTACAGGATGCCGACGTGGCCAATAATGGCTTATCGCCGCCATCCGGAGCGCCCGGCTTTAGGGTCGGTTTAGCTACCGGCTGCCCTTGTCCGCCCCCCTCTACCGGTGGGATAAAAAACGCCATAAAACAGAGCCTTCTTCAAAGAATATTAGCCGGGCAGAAATTATTTTTCCCACCCGGCGACTAACTGATAAAAACTATTCCTGCCAGCGGTTATCTATGGTAGCATCGCCGATAGACAGTTCATGGCATGAAATCTCGAAATGTTCGGATATCTGATCATCAGGCTCATGTTTTATATGTGGAATCTCTTCCTTATACTTGGTTATGAATCCTTCTTTCCAGCTCAGTTCCTTCATAGTGGCGTCATCAGGATTCTTAAACGTCACTTTGCCGGCTTTCCAATTCGGTTTGCTGGAATCCATCGCCCAGCGAGCGATGTCGCTCTTTTCGTCACTTTCTCTTTCGATCGTGATTAAACCCGCATGAGCGCGATCTGACGGGCGTCCGGTTTCGTCCTTGGCTGTATAAAGCTCATAGGAAACCCGGTAAACATTCTTGTACACCACTCCGTCGATCTCAAGAATTGGTCTTCGTGCCATGGTTTTTCCTCCTTACCTGACAAAATCATCCTGTTAATTTATTTACGTTTTAATCTTCTGTTGATAAAGTCAATTCTCCAATCGGTTTCTTATCGCCCGATTATTTATCCTTCACGCTGGTCTGATTATCCTGATTCCAGGCCACAAATTCGATATTGAACGTCCGGGCCGGATACTTGGGATTCAGGCTGACCTTAATATCAATCTCCTGACGTTTCCGCATTTCATCGTCGGCGAATATTTCCACCTTATAATCCTGCAGGATATTGTCTCCGCCGGTGATCGCTTTCATGAACTTGTCGATATCCTTGCGCATCGCGTCGATGAATTTCTGGTCGATTACGGTGAAGGTCTGTTTGTTGAGATAATTCCGCAGCGTCTTGTAAACATAGTCATAGGTGCGTCTGATGGAATAGACGTTGAAAGTCTCTTTACTGAATAGAGTCGCGGCGCCCATGGCTACGGCAGTACCCTCGAAGTTCACCAGCGGATTGATTCCCTTTTCGTTGATCTTGCTGGCATCCGGCTGATTGGCCTTGAAACGAAGATACTTGGCATCCGCGATCTTGCCGAATTTGAAACCCGCCATCGGCTGCTGCATCCCGACCGTCAAATCACCCTGGTACATTTTCCCGGCCACTGCCGCCGACGGTGGAATCCACATATCGTCGTCTTCGTACTGATTGGCATTGCGGGCCAGAACATAGTTGGCGAATACCGAGACATACTGCTTATAGTTATCTATCCCCATCAGGTTGGCATAGTTGGGATCTTCCAGCATATCCATGATTTCTTCGAACTTCTCGAAATTGGGAAGATCGGTCAGGATATGCACCTTGTTCGGGAAACCAAGCTGGCGAGCCGAGCGTGTCGATATTCTCGACACTGCCGAGATATCCCGGCACGACGCACATGCGCGAAACAATCCTTAATGCTCCATTCGCGATACAGATCGGCAATCGCCTTGGTCAGCTCTTCGAACTTATCCTTATCGTTGGGATCCATTAATTTTTCGGCGCTGATATTGGAGAAATAGGCGTTGACCTTCTCGTCCGGCTCCTGCTGGGCGTTGGCAAAAAATTTGTCGATGGCGCGATAGGTAACCTCAAGCTCGCGCGCCGCCTGATGAACCTTCTTCATATTCTTCTCAAGGTTGCCCTCAAGCTTGGCCGCCTCGTCATTAAGATTCTTCCTGACATCGTCGAGGTTTGCGCTCTTCGACAGAAAATCAATCCATATTTTCAGCCGCTGAGCCAGAAGCTTCCTCTGCTTGGCGAATTCCTTCTTGGTCAGGAATTCCTTGCGCTGAAAATCTTTCTTCGGGTCAAGCCATTCCACGCCTCTCACCAGATCGCCGTCGGCCGTCTTAAACGATGGCAATAGACCCGCGAATTTGCTGAAATCGGCAAATGAATCACCCATGATTGTCGCAAATTCCTCATCAGACATTCTTTCCGCGGTAGCAGCTTCCGGTTGGGCCGTCGCTTCCTGCGGCTTCATTTCTCTTTTTTCTTCTTCACCCATTTGCATTCACCTCTTTTCTATTCGCTGAGAAGGTCGATATAATATTTCGCCACTTTCAAAAGAGCTTCTTTCTTTTCCTTGTCTTCAAGAGTCTTTTTAAGGGCATTATTTTTCTTCAGCTGCTTCTCCAGATCGGAGAGCATTTCCTTGCCGTAATAAGTCTCCGAAAGCTGATCGTTCTTTTCGATCAACTCCTTGCTGGTGAAATCCTTCATCGCCTTTACTTCAAAATTGGCGGTGGCCTGATTGACCGTCGGGCGTATCCAGCTCGGCTGAGAACGATGGACGAAATTTATCAAAGACCTCTTTGAGATTGACGCATTTCATCGGTGTCGCGTCCGCTTCCTCATTATTATTTAATTTCGCCGCATAGAGAATCTTATTGGACGGAAGAAGCTCGACTGGTATCGAGTCGTCCCGCGCAATCTTCTCTGTTGCTCCAAGAATAAATTTGGCCATTTATTCCTCCATATTATTTAATTATTTGATCTTTCCGTTGTCGTGAAAACATACTGATCATCTTTAACTTCTATTAATACCGTATCTCCGGGCATCACGTTCCCGGTAATTATATCAACCGACAATTTATTAATTATATCTTTCTCTATTATACGCTGAATCGGCCGCGCGCCGAGTTCAAATGTGTAACCATCCACCGCCAGCTTATGCTTGGCCTCCGGACGATAAGCGTTGCCTTTATTTCCTGATCTTTCAATAAGAGACACAACTGGTTGAATTCCAGACCGGCGATAACCTCCACCTGTTCCTGCGTAAACGTATGGTATATAATAATATCATTAAGCCGATTCAAGAACTCCGGCCGGAATTTTGAAAACAGGAATCCGCGTACCTCATCCATATTGACCTCACGCCCCTCCCGGTCGGCATCAAGTATCTTGTCCGCGGCATAATTTGAGGTCAGAACAACCAGGGTATTTGAAAAATCAACCGTTCTCCCCTGCCCATCGGTAAGCCTTCCGTCATCGAGCAGTTGAAGCATAACATTAAAGACATCAGGATGCGCCTTTTCTACTTCGTCGAGAAGAACTATCGAAAACGGTTTCCTCTTGACTGCCTCAGTAAGCACGCCTCCGGCCTCATACCCGACATATCCCGGAGGAGCGCCGATCATCTTGGCCACCGAATGCGACTCCATAAATTCCGACATATCAAGCCGCACCATGGCATTCTTGTCATCGAAGAGAAATTCAGCTAGCAGCTTCGGCAGATATGTCTTACCGGTGCCGGTCGGACCAAGAAAAAGAAATGAACCCATCGGCCGATTAGGCAGTTTCAGTCCTGCCCGCGCCTTGCGAACCGCATTGGCAATCGCCTTAATCGCATTCTCCTGCCCCACGATCTTGGCCGACAGAAAAGACTCCATATTTATCAGCCGGTCTTTTTCGGCCGTCATCATCTTCGAAAGGGGAATACCTGTCCGTCGCGATATGACCGCGCCGATATCGGCATCTTCGATGACATGCTCCAGATTTTCGACCACACCCTTCAGGGACTCAAAAACCACTTTCTTCTCTGCGAGGTCTTTTTTCAGTTCTTCCGGATTTATCTTCTTGCCTATCATTTCTTGGCTCCTGTCAGGGAATCTACCCGGTGTCCCCAATATCCTTTAAGCCTCTCAAAATTCCGAGTGAAATCGTCATATGCGATTCTCAATTTCTCAAACTGCTCCTTGTCCTTGACCGCATCCTTTCCGTCACAATCCTGAATCATCTTTTCCATCTCTGCAAATTGCTTTTCAAGAGCCGGAATCTGGTTCTTCGCAAATTCTTCCTTGACACTGAATTCCGATGCCGCCTCATCCACCACGTCAATCGCCACGTCGGGAAGATTCCTCTCGCTGAGATATCGCTGAGAATATTTAACCGACCCGATAATGGCCGCCTCGGTATATTTTATCTTATGATGCTCCTCATACTTGGGCACGACTCCTTTTACAATTCTGACTGCCTCGTCAAAATTAGGAGCGCCCACTTTGACTTTCTCAAATCTTCTATCAAGCGCCTTATCTTTTTCCAGATGCTTGCCATATTCTTCTTCGGTGGTCGCTCCGATTAATCGTATCTGCCCGCGTGCCAGAGGCGGTTTTAGTAAATTGGCGGCATCCATTCCGCCGCCCGAACTCCCCCCTCCCGCAATCGTGTGAATTTCGTCAATAAAGAGAATAATTTTCCCTCCGGATTTGACCACCTCACCCACAAGATTCTTGAATCTTTCCTCAAATTCCCCTTTATATTTAGCCCCGGCAACCAGAGCTCCCATATCGACCGACATCACCTTTACACCCGCCATTGACTTCGGAACCGTTCCGGCAATTACTGCCTGAGCAAATCCTTCAACAATCGCACTTTTCCCGACACCCGCGCCGCCGACCAATACCGGACTGTTTTTCCTCCGCCTGAGAAGAATCTGTATTACCTGCTGAAGCTCCTTCTCCCGCCCAATCATCGGGTCGAATTCACCCGCGGCGGCCATGTTGGTCAGGTCGATACAATACTTGAGCGTCCCCGCCACATCCTTGGCGCCTTCTTCCGCAGTCCCCGTTGCTGAAGGAACCGACGTTGATGTTATTTCCTGCACCGATTTGCTTTCGGCAATGGCACGGTATATATCTTCTTTGGTGATATCGATTTTATCCCGAAGATATGCCGATAGCTTGGAGCGTGGATCATAGATGGCTATAAAAATATGCTCCGGTTCGACCAGAGCATCATATAGTTTTCCCTTCTCCTCAATCGCCTGCGCCAACGTCTCTTGGACAGCCGGCGATACGGTCAAATTATCCCTGGCCGATGATTTTCTCGGTTGTTCTTTTAGGAATTCTTCGACAAGCGATTCGATATACCCCTTGCTTTTCCCCAATTGGTTAATAATCGACTCTACACCTGAACTCTCGGACCTGATAACGGCGATAAGCAGGTGCTCGATTTCGATTTCGGTATGACGAAAGGCCGCGGCAATTTCGCGGGCGCTCTTGATTACTGCTCTCGAATCTGATGAATAATTAGCTATATCCATATATATTTCCCCTCTTCAGGGAATCCTTTCCTGAACAAATATATATATGTCTCAACCGGCTAAGTTGTGAAATCACAGTATTTTAATTTTCCGGCATCTAAATGTCAAGCAGTTTATTCTATCCGGCAAATATCCAACCTTTAGGCTTTGTCAGATTCTCTACTAACCATCTCACCACTCCGCCAAATCGTTGACTTCCTTATCAGGAACCGTATCGTCGGCAGTCCTGTTCCGGGAAGGGTCGAATGTGTCCCAGTTAATTTCCGCTCCTTCGCCGGGCTCCTCACCTTCCATTATCGATTCCATGTCGGTATCGTTCTCATCGGGATCTCCTCCGTATTCAACGCCGCTCCCTCCTTCATTATCCCAATCTGAATCTTGAGCGCCCTTACTCTCACCGGAGCTATCTTCAGAACCTTCTTCCTCTTCCTTCTCTTCAATCGTATCGCCCTTCTCGAGCATTGAATAGTAATCTATGAGATCCTTAAAAGGAACATTCTCAAAAATCTTATACGGTTTTCCTTCTTTACCGGGATCAATTTCCAAAGTGTAATTTTGACTCATCTTTAGATTTCTAAAAACAAGATCAAGATATTTGTCACCCGGAACCTGATCATCTTTGACGGTCAGGGTCTTTTCGTATTTCCCATCAGTTGAGGTCAGCTTGAACTTATCATCTTTGCTGGCGGCATCGCTGGGATCAATCGGCAACCGCAAATATAATTCCGGCAAAGGATGAACAAGCTCTGTAAGCTTGCCCGACTTTAGCGGAAAATTCACTGCCGCCGCTGTATTCGACTGACTATTTTTTTCCTGATCCGCCATCTGTTGTGCCTGTCGCATAAGGAGTTAATCTTTTGCCGGATGCCATATCAAGCCGCGACCGTCCGATAGCTTTATAAAATTCGGCCAGCCCCTTGTCAGTAAAATACATGACTCTGCCGTCGGGAAGAATTCCTATAGCGCTTCCTTTGAATGCCTGATTTCTAAAAGCCCTATATTGCATAAATTGAGCGTCCGCCCCATGTACAATTCGATTCATGTCTCCCTTGCCCTTCAACTCTTTATTGAAAGCATCTGCGAATCTTCTTACATGGGGACTAACCACATCTCCCTTGACTGTCTCTGGCACGGGAGCAAGATTTCGCCCCGGAGAATCAGGCAGGATTACATCCTGAAGATCATAATCGCCCACTACCGCCTTGCGCACTTTCGGGTCAATCACCTGTCCCGGACGATTGGTAAGCTCCCCAAATTGACCCTTCGCAGTCATATCGAACTGGGCAGGTTGTCCGTCGGAACCCATCAATTTTTGACCCGATTTGTTATAGGCGAAACCATCCTTGCCAAGTACATAATATCCTTTTTTGACTGCGACATTATATTGCTGGCTCGATTTGGCAGTTACCTTGCCTGTAACCGGATCAGTATTCAGAGCAATCAGGTCTTTCCCCTTGGGGGGATGACCGTTCAGGACATGCTGAACACCGCGAGGATTGGATGTTCGGAATAGCGCCACAACCTTCTGATCTTTGGCAAGCTGCACTGCGATCTTTAGATGACTTTCGGGCATTCCGGAAACCGATTCCGACGTCGCGGGACGCCCCTCCGCGTCAGTGCTGGAATATTTCTTATACTCGGTTGGTTTGACGGTTCCCCCTTCTTTAGGAACTTCTACCTTCTGGCGTCTTCCAAGATTTGGCCCGGCCTCTTCCATTGGGGCCATGTCGTCGACCAGCTTCAATTTCTTTCCGGTCGGGGTCGTTCTTTCTATCGCAGGTTTAGGACTCTGAGTCTGGACCTCAACTAGTTTCGTACCCTTGATGGCACGGACCTTGGCAACTGCATCACCCTCAATATGAAGCTCCACTTTGGCCTGAGCGCGTTCCTGGGCCACTTTTATTCTTGTCCCGACTGCGCCGGCCGCTTTCTGGCCAATCTTGCCACCTACAATGAATACTCCCATGGCGACAACCTCAGCCATGGCATCAATTAGCGCCAGCGAACCAAGCCTCAGGTGGTACTTGGAAAGAGAAGATAGCACCACTTTTCCTTTTTCGCCCGGGGAGCGACGGTGAATCATCTCCATCTGGCTGAAATGCCGCCCCGCCTCATTCATTTTCTTCATCGTGGCGATCCCCATATCCACATTCATTACCCATCCAGCCGCCTTAGCTATCACGAGCAAAGCCGCCGCGTATGGATTTCCTCGGGATGCCAAAACTCCCAGAACCGCATGAACGACAAAAAAACCAATGGCAATCGGCAGCATCGCCATCACTTTCTTCTCAATCTCACCTCCATAAACCCGTACCACTTCCTCAGAAATGAACTTATAGAAATCCCCTACCGTCGCGCAGAAAACATATGTTTCCCGGCTTGGGAAGGCGAAAGTCTGCTCCAAAACGCGCAAAAAATTGGCTTCCGCGGAACTGCCGAGCGTGATCTTAATCGAAGGAACCTTATCCAAATCTATATTGCGATAGTAGAGATCCATGTATCCTATATAAGCAGGTATCGCATTCCCGAATTTATCATAAAGGAGAAGAATGCTCGGACCTCTCCTCTTGATTCCAAGATCCTCTGTCATCTTACCGCTTTGAAGTCTCAGCAAACCCTTGGCAATTTCCAATTGGTTGGCTACGGCAAGAGCATTTTTCCTTTTCCGCTGATAAAGCAGTGCCTCAACCATCAAAGTAAGGCACTCCCAGGAATCCCCGCCGCTATTGCCATATTCATAAGCCGACCGGGTCACTACTCTGGCGATTGTTTTGGGGTCGAGGTCGGGATTCTTGGATTTCAGTTTTACTATTTGCTGATATTCTTTCCGATCGATCCCGCCAAGGGCCACTCGCTCGTCGATATTTATTCCTGCAAAATGCTCCAGCATTATTAGGTAAACCCGGGCCACTCCTTCGTTGGCAAGAGCCGCCAGGTAATCATCTGAAAGCGGAACATTCTTTATCTGGCCGCCCTTTTCACCGTTTTCAGGAAGAACGTAAGTGACTCGCACGATCACTTCCTTATCCTGTACCGTCGAATATAGACATTCAACAACCTGATCATAAGGCAATTCCCCTTCGATCAGGAAGCGATATAAATAAAACTCGGTATCTTTCGACATCTGCTGCAGCCGATTGACCATCACATCGTCAACATTTTCGCCGCCTACTGTATACGCATACCGGTCTGCCTCGCCCGTCGATCTCTTGGAAAATTTGATTTTCCAAATACCCTGCGGAAACCAGGTGTAGACCAGGGTACGACGGATTTCCTTCTCTGACAGAGTGACAAATGTCATAACCCCTGTCAGGGTTTGCTCGTTGGCATTTATCCAGATTTCCTTTAGTGATTCGTTGCAGACGAAGACGACGGCCCGCCCTTTTGCGCGATTCTTCCCCGGAACCAATTTCTGGTCGCGCTTTATAACTTTATAATTTGATTTTTGCGCCTTGTCGTCACCCATACACAAAATCCTGCCGATGATACGAAATCAAAGATTGGGGAATTCTAACTTGCAGTCACCCGGGGGAACGTCTTTTTCAATCGCCTTACCTTGCTTATCAAGCTTGCCTTTGCGCTGAGAACCATCCGGTAAAGTCAGAATATAATCTTCATCAGGTATTAGATCGCCTGCCTGATTCTTTAGCTCAATCTCTACCCAATCCTTAAATAGTAATAGCCCCGATTCCTGCTTCTTGCCGAAAACCGCATCACCGATCGTCACCGTAAAGAAATACTCAGGGGCATTATAGTTCTTACCATACTTCTTCATCTCTTCATCGGTGGGAATTTCATCGGTATCTTCATGATATTCATATTCCCACTTGACGGCCAGCTTCTTGTTTTTGATTTCCCCGGGTAATTCAATTATTTTGTCATGGATATTATCTCTGTCATATTCAAAGATGGTCAGGGTTGCCTCCATGCCGTCGGAACCGCCTTTGACATCGGCAGTCAAATCCAATTTATCCCCGCGTCGAGCTTCTTTGGTGCTCCATTTCATATTGGAGACATCGATATTATAAACGGGAATACAGCTTGATTCGCCGCTTAATCCGTTATTGGGAAGTTCAACTTCGTAATAAATCATATCGCCGGTATTCAGACTGGTCGGGATTTCGATGCCGTCTATGAATTTATTATTCTTGATTACGCTGCTGAGCTTGCCCACATTTTTGCCGGCATCGGTTTTGAAGGTGAGTTTTATATCGGCGCCATTTCCCACAAATGTCGTAAGAACTTCGGCATTTGCCTTGAATCCGGCAACGGCTAATCTGCTTTTCCAGACTGCCGAAATTAAGGAAGATTCAAGTTTGACTTCATGTTCGGTATCGGTCGATTTGGTAAACTTGGTTTCCATATGATTGGCTAATGATTTTATTCGGGCAATGGTATGAGAGAGTTGATTATCGCATCAACTTCAACCCCGATTGTCTTAATGGTCTTTTTGGAGAAGTTGGCCGCGAACGTATAGTATATGCCCTTAATATTCACAAAAACCATTTTTCGGAAAATTATATTATTATCGGTCGGAACAATTTTGAAAACCAATTCATGCGCCGGGTTGCCGTTGGGAAGAGCCTTTCCTTCGTCCTTGAGAATATCAGTACTTTGCATGGTACCTAGCAGACGGTCGCGCCTTTCGGCAACGTAGGCATCAAGATCGATATTGCTGGATTGATTATCGACACTGAGTGTCAGAATATGCTGCACCCCGCTATCTTCGGGACCCATGTACATAAACATGGTCTGGTCTTCCCACCCCTTGGGAAGCGTGATATTAAATTGCCTGCCTGTTTTCATTTTGCGATTCACTTCCCCTTATTAGCGCTTTGAATCAGCATTTCAATCTTGTCGGAATTCTGATTATCATGCCACCAATTGATAAATTCTGCAACCATGGCGCTGATTTTCGATTCCTTTTCTTTTCTAACCGCAGGAGAATCCTCATCATATGGCAGGTCCAACTTGAGTCTGGGATATATTTTTTGAAGCAAGCCCATGGCCCATTCCCTCCGACCGTAGCTGGCATCTACGTCCCGCAGTGTCTGCGTGAGAGGCGGGACCGATTCCCGCATAAATCTCACTACAATCGTGACTTTATTGGATACCGAATCTCCCTCTGCAACCCAGCAGGTAAAACTGCCCGGATGTAAATATAAGCGATCATTAAGATCCGAGACGAAATTAAGAGATGAATCCGCCTCGATTGTCACCATCTCTTTGGGAGGTATTGACTTGGAATACTGATCCGCGGCTTTATCCATAACCGTGACCTGTATCTTCCCCATGGTATAATTTAGCTCTTCGCTATTTGTCGAGTCGAAGACGTGCATGATTATCTCAAATGATTTTGCCGGGTTCTCCATCTTGATTTGCGCCGAAGTATTATTCCTGTACTGAATCTCGGCGGGGACTGTTTCCCCGAGATTATATATTGTATTGCTAAATTTCATTAACATTAAATCTTCTCCTTCCATTTTGTCCGCACAGGCAACAAATGGTATGATTACCGAGAATAATCCGAAAAGCAATGGCCGGATCATGGAATTATTCCGCGCAATATCTTTTTCTCTTGCTCGGTAAAAGTAGTTCCTCCTGAAGTATTATAATACATTATACCGGCGTTTGAGGCTGAATGGTCAAGACTTGGTCCAAATTCCTGCCGCCGGAAATGCGAACTGGTCGCGTGTCCCGCTTCGTGGCGAACCACTTGTTTTACCTCTTCAACCGGATTTCCCTTTGGCACAGTCACAATTCCATCGCCATGACTTAAGCCGGCCCAGCTTATCCATTCTCTGTCGGGATCAAGATTAGTATAAAAATGGCCCCCGCTGGCCATTCGGAAAGGCATTAACTCTCAGCCATGCAGGTGTTGACGCTCCTCCAAGATTCCATTCGGTGGTAACTGAGTCGCCACCGCGAGGAGAATACTTGGGGTGGTAGTATCTGATCGAAACCAATGAATTATGCGGGATTCCGGCATCACTGATCCATCTCGGCATTGCGGCATGAAAAGCGGTGTCGATGCGGGTGGTCCACCGCTGAGCTTTAGTATTAATCGCTGCCTTGGCCCCCGCGATCAATGCTGTTTGGGCTGGGTCCGCTCCCGTATAAGTCGCTTTCGCAATCTCATCCGCCCCCGGGGTTTCGTCCGGCAGTTTGGCTTTCACCGTTGCCCATGTCTCTTGAGGAGTCGCGGAGTCTCTCCATAGACCGATATATTTTACGCTATGGGGCCTGTCAATGGCCGTAGCGGTACCCGCCCTATAATCAACAGATGCCGGATCAAATACAGGCGAAATAATAGCCCTTGTACCATTCGTCGACACTTGAGTCTCCCCCGACATTTCGTATATATTAGTAAATGTCACTTGCCTCCAGACCGTCAGCCAGGGGCCTTGGGCCGTAACATCCTGTCGAGCGTTCGCCGCTCCAACAACACCCGAATCGACTGCCAGAACTTTCGCCGTTATTCTGAACTTATCCCCGCCCACGCCGGAAGGCTTGAATTTTATAAATGCTTTTCCTTGATCTCCGCCGTCAGCAGTCAGAGTCTTGACCCGGCAGGTAGTACGGTAGCCATTATCGCTCGCCGTATGCGCGGCATCCGGATGATGCCCCGCGTCCCGCTCCCAGTATATGGCCGCGGCATCACCCTTTTTGCCAAGCCGATGTCCGGCGCTGTACTGATATGAGGATGCGCTCGCCGTGTTATTGGCGTCCTCTTCGAATGAAAAATGAACGTTAACAGCTGTCTTTATCCGGCGGTTAACGTTATTAGAGTCTTTGATAACAACCGTTGCCGCCACATCCAGATTGCCATCGGGCGTATTCATGATGATGCTGTCCGTCACAAAAGTATTGGTGCGATTCCACATCTGGATTTGGTGCACCTTTACTTCCACGACCGCTGTCCGAGTAATGGCCGTGCCTACGGCAAGCGTGATTGTATAAGGCGATTTAGCCGGCGTGATAAGTTGACCGGCCCTATCGCGCCCATCCCACTCACGAGTGAAAGCTCGATCGCCCGCAAGCTGCAATACTCCCCCCGAATCAAGTACGGTCGCATTATCTTTGTCCTTAATAGTCAAGGAGACCGGTGCATCTCGCAGGCTGGCGCCGCGTCGGAATTCATACTGTATATTGAGATTTTCATGCCCTGGCGCAAACCGGGGCGGGGCCGTTAGCGTGGCCTCACCATCTATGATGGCCAGCTCGCCCACCCGAACCGTGCCCCTCATCCTTACTCTGCACATATTCTATAAACCATCCACTCCGTATTTCAATAGTGCTTTGGCCACTCTCAGCCGTTATGTTGACGGTTGGGTGACCGGTCCTGCACCGGGGAATGACACCGACCAATCACCCGGAGGAACATTTTCAGCCTTCTTATACCCGTTGGAATCCAGAGTTCCCTCGAGAATCTGCCCGTTTCCAAAGTACAATCTGTACTGAGCGTTTGCAACAGCGTTGCCGTTCGCATCCTTCAGCCTGATTTCTACATAGTCCTTGAATTTCAAAATACTGGAGCGGGCAATTGAGTTTTCCACCTTCACTATAAAATAATATTCCGGCAAGGAATATCCCAGTTTCTTCTCCTTCTCAGTCATGACGTCGTCGGTATCTTCGACATATTGATATTCCCAATCAACCTCAACCTTATCGCCGCTTGTTTCGGTCTTTAGTGTGGCGATTAGGTCATCAGCCGATGAAAAATCTTTCTCGAAAATTTGAAATTCCGCTTTTGTGCCGGAATCAAATCCAGACACCTCCGCCTTCAATTTCACCGTATCTCCAACTCTCGCGTCGGCGACCGACCAGACTGCCTTTGATATCGCCTTAAGCTCTATTTTATAATCCCCCTGCTTTATTCCGGCTTTCCTTAGACTTCCCGTCAATGCGCCCGACCAGACTTCATTATCCGGAGTCTTTATCACATATTCAACGCCCGTAATCGGTTTCCCCCCTTTGTCCACAAATTTAACGTCAAGATAGTGCCCCTTTTCGATTTCCACGGCCGCGGACGACGCCTGTGCTCCTCCGCCGCCCCCCCCACCTGCTCCGCCTCCACCCCCTCCGCCGCTTCCAATCATGACCGTTGGACATCCGGGAGGAAGAATCGTGTCCGGAGGGCCGCTGCATGTCAACATATCCCCAACGCACGCCGCCGGCTGACCCCCGATCATGACTGTCGGAACACCCGGAGGCAATATCGGGCCTCCCACGTGCGGCGGTGGAACCGGCGCCGGATTCACCATCGGGCACATATGATTATCACCCACCCGAGCCGCCGGCTGACCCCCGATCATGACTGTCATAGCCCCGGGGGGCAGTATCATTCCCCCATGGGCTGTGCTATCACCTACTCTGGCCGCATTCCCCGGCATACTCTCCTGTTTCAGTCTAATATTGAATTCAGTTCAATTCAATATAAACGATCCTCTATTATTTAGTCAATATCTACTTCCGCACTAACTGCTTCGGGGCGAAATATTATACGAGCAGACCCAAAGTTCTGCCGTCAAAAAACCAATCCGGCAATCAATTCCCGAAACACTTTGGTGCGTGGCAACCTCACAATTTATTGAGATTTCAATCTCAATAAATTTAAGGGGTGCTTCCTG
The DNA here is from genome assembly GCA_963813655.1 of uncultured candidate division Zixibacteria bacterium. Classification (GTDB taxonomy): domain Bacteria; phylum Zixibacteria; class MSB-5A5; order GN15; family PGXB01; genus CAWEZN01. The sequence continues at coordinate 34,338 of CAWEZN010000010.1, forward strand.
TGGCCTTTGGGTGCCACACCCAATCTTATCTGAGGGTGCCGTCTATCACTTTTCGAGCTCTCGTCGGCCTACTTCTTCTTATAATTCGAGGGCAACTCGTACTTCCCCGCATCGCCCGACTTCTCCTCGATACTGGTCACTTCCTGCGACATCGAAAAAACAGTGGACATCCCGTCGGCGGATTTGGCCGCCTTCTTCTGCCCAAAAAGACCGCCAATCTTCCCCATCACTTCCGCCGCCTTTTTCGCTCCTTCAGCGCTGTCGGACGACGCACCCATTTCTCCCGATCCTTTGCCTTCCGCCTCTTCAGTTTTCTCGACCAGCATATTTATTTTGACCGGAAATCCGCCGGCTTCCTTGACCTTCTGCATCATGTCCCCGAAATGCGATGCCCACTTTCCCGCCATCGCCTCCATACCCTGCTGGGTGCGGTAATCGTCAAAACCCATCGCCTTGGCAAAATTGCTGTAATACTGGTCCATCTCCTTGTACCCGGGAACGTCCTGCCCCAGCCAGTATTCATAAGTTACCCGAATTTTATCCTTCGGATTTTCCTTATTGATTCCTATCGCTTTTCCCGACAGGCTCTTGCACTTAAATCCGTTAACCTCTCCGGCATCTTCGGGCCCCTTGACATCCACCGTCCATTCGTATTTGGAATCATCGGTGTTGTCCCCCGACATCGGCATATCTTTTAGACTTCCTTGGAGTGACGCCATCATCAATTTCATGGAATCCAAAGACATCTCGGTATAGGTCTTCTTATCCGGCTCCAGGTTCCAGATCATTCCCTTGTCGAGGCGCGTTATCTGGATATTTTCCGCCTTTTTGCCCTTAGTGGCTTTTGCCATCATTCCGCCGGTGAATTTTGAGCTTCTTTCGGAATAACTCTTGTCGGCCGATATATATTCCGTTTCCGATGATTCATTATTCCCCATTCCCATCATTCCTTCAAGCGATGTCTTCTTCTTGATAACGACATCAGCCTGACAGACTGCAACTGCCATAAGCAAAATAATTGCAGCAAGACAGAGTCTCTTCATTTTATCCTCCTTTAATTTGATTCTTCGAATCCTATCATAGGCTTGGGCATAATTTTAATCAAGAAATTATTTGGCCCTCATAAAAGAACGCCTTGGCGGAAAGTTAAATATTGGTTGAATTTTTTCTTGTCCGTATTATAAGAGGATAAATGATATGGATTTTCTGGGGAGATTCCCATATTGGAAGCTGAGCCAGACAAGAAAAATCGACAGGGTGGCGGCTTTGATAGCAGGCTTGTCCACGCCGCCTCCGAAGTTCTCGACGGACAAGGAAAAAGGGGATTCTTTTCACGTCTCTTCCCCTTTCTTGGTCCGGCCTTCATCGCCAGCATCGCCTACATGGATCCGGGCAATTTTGCCACCAATATTCAAGGCGGGGCTAAATTTGGATACCTGCTCCTCTGGGTAATCGTCGCCAGTAATCTTATGGCGATGCTTATCCAGACCCTTTCCGCCAAGCTTGGAATCGCCACCGGTCAGAACCTCGCCGAACTGTGCCGCGAGCGATTTTCCAAACCCACCGTAATAACAATGTGGATTATAGCCGAAATCGTCGCGATGGCGACCGATCTGGCGGAATTCCTCGGCGCCGCGATAGGATTTCAGCTTCTTTTTCATTTTCCTTTGATCTGGGGAGCCTTGCTTACGGCATTTACTACCATGATAATCCTGAGTCTTGAGCGATATGGCTTCCGACCCTTTGAGGCGGTCATCACCGCCCTCGTAGGCGTGATTGCTTTTTGTTATCTTGCCGAGACTATCCTCGGGCATCCCAACTGGAGCGACATCGCCTACCATGCGGTCGTCCCCCAATTCAGCGGCGCCGAAAGCGTTCTTCTGGCCACCGGAATTCTTGGGGCTACCGTTATGCCCCATGTTATCTACCTTCACTCCGCTCTCACTCAGGGCAGAATTGTCACTCATAATCCGACCCAATTAAAGCGACTTTTCCATTTCGAGATTGTCGATGTCGTCCTGGCTATGGGTGTGGCAGGCCTGATCAATGCCGCCATGTTGATCATGTCCGCCTCGACATTCCACTCCTCCGGATTGAGCGATATCGGCACTATTGAAGAAGCCCACCGCACTCTTACCCCGATTCTCGGTAAGGCCTCAAGCTGGATATTTGCGGTATCTCTTCTCGCCTCAGGTCTGTCTTCTTCCGCTGTCGGCACCATGTCGGGACAGGTCATAATGAATGGTTTCCTGCGGCGACGGATTCATATCACTATTCGGCGACTGGTCACGATGGTTCCCCCTTTGGTCGTCATCGCCCTTGGCCTCGACCCGACCCGGACACTCGTCATCAGCCAGGTCTTTCTAAGTTTCGGAATTCCCTTTGCCCTCATCCCTCTGGTAATGTTCACTGCCAAAAAAGAGATCATGGGGTCGCTCACTAATAAAACCGTCACTACTTCGCTGGCATCAATAGTCGCGGCTCTTATTGTCGCCCTGAATATATACTTATTGTATAAGGCCTTTTAAGGAGGATTACTACGATGACTGAGCCTCTGACAAAACCGACTGAACCGGCACAAAAGATGCGACTTCTGGTGCCGCTTGACGGCTCCTCTATGGCCGAATCAGTGCTGACCGTGGTCGAGCCGCTCGCCATACGATGCTCCGCCACTGTCATCTTGCTCCACGTAATCGAGAAAAAAGCGCCTGCCACTGTACACGGCGAACGACACCTGCGAAATGTCGCCGAATCCGAGGAATATCTGGCGAAAATATCCGGGCGACTCATCGCCGCCGGAATAACCGTCGAGAGTCATGTCCACCCTAACGAGGAAGGAGATGTGGCCAAAAGCATTGTCGAACACGCCGCGGAAATGAACCCGAGCCTTGTGGTTATCTGTACTCATGGTCATGGCGGATTGAAAGAGTTGCTATTTGGTAGTATCGCTCAGCAGGCTCTAAATAAAGGAACCTGGCCCATTCTCTTAATCCCCCCCTATAACGTTGACAAACCATTTTCAGCAGGATTCGGAAAAATTCTTGTCCCTCTGGACGGTCGGCATGGCCACGAGACAGCCCTCAATGTCGTGACACCTATCGCCTGCGCCTTCAAAGCCGAATTATCCCTTACTCTTGTCATCCCCACTCGCTGGGAAAATACGGGCGAGCAGGGGATTTCTGGAAGATTCCTCCCCATAGCCAGCCGCGCCGTCCTGGAATTGGCCGTGGAAGGAGCTAAAGAATACCTGGCGGAAATAATCGCCGAGTGTCAAAAACAAAACCTCGTCGCCACCGCTGAAATACTGCGCGGCAATACCGTCTCTGAATTACTCGATCATGCCGACAAAATTCAGGCGGATTTGATTGTCGTATCCAGCCACGGCAGAGCCGGTATCGACGCCCTTTTTACCGGAAGCATTGCCCAACGGATTATTGGAAAGGCCGGCCGACCTCTCCTTCTGGTCCGATCCAACTAAAAGCTCCCTCTCTTGATCGACCTGCATTGATTTGCTCGGAAAATTTCGTATATTCTGCCATGTTTAATCGGCGCGGTTATTTGTCTGCTCTTATCGAATGCTATGAATCAAAATAATAACAGCTCAAATTTCACCGGCCGAGCCAAACATACCCTCCGGGCGCTCAAATATCGCAACTACCGCCTTTTCTTTGTAGGTCAGGGGATTTCCCTCACCGGCACCTGGATGCAGCGCATCGCCGTCAGCTGGCTGGTTTATAGACTGACAAATTCCCCCTTCCTTCTCGGACTCACCGGTTTTGCCGGACAAATCCCCACCTTCCTCATTGCCCCGATTGCCGGCGTAATTTCGGATCGATACGACCGGAAAAAAATCGTAATTATCTCCCAGGTCCTTTCGATGTTCCAGGCCCTTGACCCTCGCCTTCATCGTTCTGACCAATATAGTGCAAGTCTGGATGGTCATTTCGCTGAGCGTCATTCTCGGAATAATAAACTCCTTCGAGATGACTTCCCGCCAGTCACTCGTGGTCGATATGATCGAAAAAAGGGAAGACCTCGGAAATGCCATCGCCCTCAATTCCTCGATCTTCAACGGCACCCGCCTTATCGGCCCGACCGTCGCCGGTATACTAATCGCCACCGTCGGTGAGGGAATCTGTTTCCTGCTGAATGGCCTCAGTTTTATCGGCGTGATCATCGCCCTGATGGCCATGAAAATTAAGCCCCGCGTGATAGAAACCAATAACACTAATATATACAAAGGGCTGAAAGAAGGCTTTTCCTACGCCTTCGGTTTCCCCCCCATCCGCTCGATATTATCAATGCTCTCCCTGACAAACCTGATGGGAATGCAATATGTCGTCCTGATGCCTATCTTCGCCCGTGATATCCTCCACGGCGGCCCCAATACGCTGGGATACCTGATGGGCGCCACAGGTCTCGGCGCGCTCTGCGGCGCTATATTCCTGGCCTCGCGAAAATCAGTTCTGGGATTGGGAAAATGGATCGGCATGGCCGCCGGAATTCTGGGAATCGGACTGGTACTATTTTCATCCTCGAAATTTTTCCCCCTTTCGCTACTGCTCCTACTCCCCGTCGGCTTCGGCATGATGGTACACATGGCCTCCAGCAATACTGTCCTTCAGACTATCGTCGACGACGACAAGCGCGGACGCCTGATGAGCCTTTATGCGATGTCTATTATGGGCATGTCGCCGCTGGGAAGCCTCATCGCCGGAAGCGCCGCTAGCAAAATCGGCGCTCCAACCACATTGATAATCGGCGGCTCGGTCTGTTTCCTCGCCTCTATTGTCTTTTATAAAAATCTCCCCGCTCTGCGAAAATTAGTCCGCCCGATATATCAGAGCAAAGGCATTATCAAAGAAGTCGCCAACGGCCTCCAATCCGGAAACATGTAAGGCAGGGTCCCAAAATCGCGAGGTCTGCACCTCTTTCCTTTCACTGACACCCCCCTTCTCCCCTTGACCTCCATCTCCGCTATTCTTATCTTGCCCGCGATGACTCAAACCACAGCCTCATCTGATCCGGGATTAGAAATCGCTCCCAAAAAACTGCTCAATAAAAATTTCCTCATCCTCTGGCAGGGGCAACTCGTCAGCCAGATGGGAAATCAAGTGCATTCCATCGCCATGATGTTCTGGCTCAAGCACGCCACTAATTCCGCCACGATCATGGGCACTCTTATGATGGTATCGATGTTGCCCGGTGTCATTCTGGGACCGCTGGGTGGAACTTTCGTGGACCGTCACTCTCGCCGTAAAGTCATTATTTTCTGCGATCTCATCTGCGGATTGGTCGTGCTTGCCTTGGCCGCGATGCTATTCTACCTCCCCGCCAAAACCGACCTTATCGTAACATGGTTGACCATATCATATATAATCATGGGGATCTCCGGCGCCGCTTTTGGCCCCGCCATGGCGGCCGCCATCCCCGACCTTGTGCCCAAAGACAAAATTGCCGCCGCCAACTCCATGAACCGCTCTTCCACCCAGATCTGCTCCTTTCTCGGAATGGGAGCGGGAGGAGTGCTCTTCCGCGTGCTGGGAGCCCCCATGCTCTTTCTATTCGATAGCTTCAGCTTTCTCTTTGCTTCGGCCAGTACTCTTTTTGTGAAAATACCGCAAGTCTATCCCGAAAAAGTGTCGGGATTCGCCGCCATCTTCAGCCGCTTCAAGAAAGATACTGCCGAAGGATTTCAATATGTCTGGCACAACAAAGGACTACGAAGCCTGATCTTCTCCGCCGCCTTCTTGAATTTTTTCCTGGCGCCTATCGGAGTGATGTTTCCATTCTTTATCGAGGATTTCCTGAAAGCGACTTCCGACTGGTTCGGCTATCTTCTGGCGGCCATGGGGGTCGGTGCTCTGGTTGGTTATCTTCTCGCCGGGGCTATCAGGATTCCCGGAAGAATACGAAGCCCCCTCATAATTTCGCTTATTTTCTGCATGTCTCTCCTGTTTGCCCTGCTTGGTCTGATGACCCAAACCATACCCGCCCTGATCTTGATCTTCGTTATTGGAATGTTAAGCGCCGTGGTGAATCTATACCTGTCAACCATAATCCAGACTACAACACCCACTGAAATTCGCGGCCGGGTATTTGGCCTGATGGGTACAATTGTCGGCGGACTCTCTCCAATAGCGATGGGATTAGCCGGAGTGATAGCCGATCTGACCGGGAAGAATGTCCCCCTCATTTTTGGATTTTGCGGCGGGATGACAGCTCTGCTTACTATAATCGTGTCACTCAATTCGGAATTCCGAAAATTCCTTGCTTACGAGTACCCCGCCAAGAAAACCGAAACGACGGTATAAGTTATCTTGCGGTTAATATAAATAAAGCAGGCGCCGGAGGAGGGAATTCCGGCGCCTGTCTAAGGCTAATACTTTTCGGCATGTCCTGCCCCATTTTTTCACGGCCCACGCCCTTAAGGTACTAGCCCCCTCGCAGCTAAAATCCTGCGATTTCCTCTTTTTCCAGCGGAATTACGTCTTCCGGCCTCGTGGAAGATTCCTTAAGAGCCTGATGAGCCTTTTGACTCCCTGCTTTTCCAGCATGGCTGGCAAAGCTTTTCAGCTGAATCTTCTGCCGGACATTCGGCTTGTTCCTGCCCGAAAAATTTCCACTCTTCTTCGGCCCCGAGGAACCGAGAGCTTGAAAGTTTCCCCCTAATGCCGCGTGGGACTTCCCGCTGATCACCATATTTAGCTCATTGACCATTTCCTGCAGCTGTTGAGCCTGGCCCGCCATCTCTTCGCTGGCCGATGATGATTCCTCGGCGCTTGATGCGTTCTGCTGAGTGACCTGATCCATCTGTGACACCGACGCATTTACCTGGCCTATTCCCTGTGACTGTTCGTCGTTGGCCGCGCTTACTTCCGCGATCAGTCCGCCGACTTTCTTGATGCCGGTCGTTATTTCGTTCAGGATGGAGATGAATTCCTCGGTAGCCCGCACTCCATTATCCGCATTCTTCTGCGAACCTTCTATGAGTGCATTCGTGTTCTTGGCCGCTTCGGCTGAACGCTGCGCCAGATTGCGAACCTCTTCGGCCACAACCGCAAATCCTTTACCAGCCTCTCCTGCGCGAGCTGCTTCCACCGCGGCATTGAGAGCCAATAGATTCGTCTGGAAGGCAATTTCATCAATTACTTTTATTATTCGGGCGGTCTCATCAGATGAGCTTTTTATTTCATGTATCGCTTTTGCCAGCTCTCCCATCGCCCCGGCCCCTTTATCCGCCACCGCTGTGGCTTCATTCGCCAATAACTTCGCCTGTTTGGCATTGTCGGCATTCTGCTTGGTCATGCTGGCCATCTCTTCCAACGCCGATGAAGTTTCTTCAAGAGACGACGCCTGCTCGGAAGCCCCTTCCGCAAGAAGCTGACTCGCGCTGGCTACCTGCTCTGACGCAGCTCCTACCTGCTCGGCGCCTTCACGCAGCGATGATGCAATTTTGTTTATCGGTCTTGTTATGCCCAAAGATAGGAATATTCCCAGGGCTAGCGAAGCTAATACGCCCAGAATCATCGCAACGGCCATGACCGTTGAGGCTGTACTTCCAGCCGAGGCAGCTTCCTTGCTTGCCTGTTCTGACTCTTCCTGACTCATTTTGACGAGATTATCGAGGCGGGTAACGCACTCTTTTTCCTTATCCCTAAGAATCCCCATACCGAATTCATCCAGCCGCTTGAAATGCGCCCCAACTGCCGCATCGCCTCTTCCCGAAACCTGAGTCAATTCCTTGGCAATATCAAAATAACGATTGCCTTCCTTTTCAAATTCCTGGCTGGCCGACGTCAACTCGTTCCATATCTTTTGTTCCTCCGAGGTGAGAGTCAACGCCTCAAATTTTGTGGCCGCTTCCCTGTAATCTACCCATGCCTTGTCGGCATTACTAAATTGCCGTTTCCAGTCACCCTCATTAAGAACGGGATTGAGAAGCGTCCGAATGGAAATCTTGACTTCTTTCACATACTCTCTCATCCTCAATAAATTCACTATGCTGGGCAATTGATTATTGGCTATATTTCTGGTATGGGACTGAGTTGTGTTCAGTCCGCGAATACCCACGAAACCAATAATGCCAGCCATTATAGCGACGATTGTGAAACCGCCGATTAATTTAACGCTGAGTTTCTGATTTTTCAGCATTGGTCAAACCTCCCCTATCGTGGTGTGTAAATTACCCCTAAAAACATATATCCTATATATCGAATCCCCCCAAAATAACTTTACCTCAGCCTCTATATTTTCTTACTGGCATGGATATAATGACGGCTCCAATTCTCACGGGAAAATGGGCGACTTTGTGCAAATTTTGAACCGGGATTTATCTTCCCGGGCCCTAAAATGAAAAACTATTTATCTAATTATAAAGATGATTTGGGAGAAAAAATAGGCGCCGGCTGATTTCCGGCGCCCGGAATTTGTCCGCTCCATCCATGGAGTATCTGCAGGACAGTCGCTATCCTTTTATTATTATCAACTGATCCATCAGAAATATCTAAAAATTCGCGATTTCCTCCTTTTCGAGGGGAATTACTTCCTCAGGCCGTCTGGCCTGCCGGGTCTGATCGGAGCTTGCCTCTCTTCCCTTATTCTTCATTGCCAAAGCATGTACCCTCTGCTTCAAATCGCGCTGCCTTACACCCGTCTTCTGAATGATTTTGCTTGATCGGGCATCCCCGGCACGATTGATCGAGCCGGTGCTCTCCAGCGCTGATTTTCCCCCCACCAGAATATTCAACCTGGACACTATTTCCTGCATCTCCTGCGCCTGAGCCGATAATTCCTCGCTGGCTGATGCCGATTCCTCGGCGCTCGATGCATTCTGCTGAGTCACCTGATCCATTTGTGATATCGCGGAATTGATTTGATCGATACCCTGAGATTGCTCTTGACTGGCGGCGGTAACTTCGCTGATCAATGCCCCTACCTTCTTTATTCCGCCGGTAATCTCGCCCAGAATCATCATAAATTCCTCGGTGGCACGAACGCCGTTATCGGCATTCTTTTGCGCCCCTTCGATAAGCGAGCTGGTATTCTTGGCAGCCTCTGCGGAGCGCTGCGCCAGGTTGCGCACTTCCTCAGCCACTACCGCAAATCCTTTTCCGGCCTCGCCGGCGCGCGCCGCTTCAACCGCGGCATTCAACGCCAATAAATTCGTCTGGAAGGCTATCTCATCGATCACCTTTATAATTTTGGCGGTTTCATCCGATGATAGCTTTATTTCCTGTATCGCCTTCGCCATTTCCTCCATTGCCGAAGCGCCACTGTCTGCCGCTGAACTTGCCTGAGTGGAAAGAATATCCGCCTGCTTGGCATTTTCCGCATTTTGCTTGGTCATGCTGGACATCTCTTCCAGAGAAGATGATGTCTCCTCGAGCGATGACGCTTGCTGGGACGCTCCTTCCGCCAATGATTGACTTGCGCTCGCCACCTGCTCCGAGGCCGAACTGACTTGTAAGGAACCTTCGGAGAGGGCGGCAATAATTTTATTCAGTGCCTTCACGATCCCGCGCCCGATTAGATATGCCAGAATAATCCCCACCAGAACACCGATAAGACTCAGAATAATTGCCGCGCTCTTGGTCCCGTTGGCCGCCGAAAGCATCTGAGCGTCGGTCAGGACATTCTCCTGCGTCGTCTGCTTGATCTCCTTCAGGAGTGACTGCACCTTCTCCAATGCCGGCTGAGTTTGGGTATTATAAATTTCCCGCGCTTTTCTGATATGCTCCACCGTACCGCCCATTGTCTGGGCGAAGGCTTCTTTTATAGACGTTGCTGATTCATGAAGATGCTTGTGAGGTTCTTCTATTTCCGTGAAGATCGATTTCAATTTCGGCAAAAATTCCTCGGCCTTTGTCCTCTCCTCGCCGTAAAACCATTTGCCGAAGGCGCACTTATGCGGATCGGTTTCGACGCTTAATTCTGTCACGTCGTCCCTGCATAGAGTCCCCATGACTTTCTTCGCCCAATTAAGATGATCCACCTCGCGCTGAGTCATTTCTTCCTGAAGCTTATTCCCTTGGATAACCATGTGGGCATTCTTGACAACCGTGTTTATTCCGATCACGGACCATATGGCGACCACAGCAAGTATGGTCAGAATCATGCCAAATCCCAGGCTGATCTTAGTCCCCAGTTTCAAATTCTTAAACATCCTCGGCCTCCTTCGATGCGAATCGAACAAATTCCTCTTCCGACACGCGGCATTTCTCGCCGCACTCTTCTATTCAGCACCCCTTTAGGCCCCACTATCCCGATGTCACTCTCGACGAAAATGACTTATTCAAATTCAATAACTATCCGTCTCCTCCATCTTAGTACTTGCCGCGTCCGCTGCTCATCAACCGGCCTTCCTATTGCCATTCGATTATGATCACTTTATCCTGATGAGAACCATCAGTTGCCATGGAAAGAATTTCCCGGGCTTATGATGACTTTATCGGCCTTTTTAAATGAATATTTACTCTAAACCGGACAGAATTAACCATGATTTATCAACATCTTGACAAACATTGACTTATCAATAATTAACAGATTTACGGAATTTAGTAGACGCCCTTGCGGCGTTCAAAGGAAAGCTCAGTTGATTATGACCCCCAAAGTGTAGATTCGATCTATGAACTGACCAAGATGAGGCAGGAAATTCAGATTATTCGATATTTATATTCAGCTCTTTGATAGCCCTTCGAAGATTCGAGCGATCCATCCCCAGAATATTGGCGGCGGCGCTGATATTTCCTTTCGTTTCGTTTAGCGCCTCTATAATGCAGGTGCGCCGGAATTCTCTCAAACGTACAGAAAGATGTCTCGCCTCGTCAACCTTCTCCGTAGCGGTTTTCCCGGCACGCCCCAAATAACTCGAAACATCATCGGCCAGAATAATGTCCGAATCGCATAGCACGATTAAGTGATTCCACCGTTTCCAGCAGCTCGCGGACATTTCCCGGCCAATTATAATCAAGAAGAACGGCAATAGCCGAATTATCGAAAATTTTCGGGGGAAGCCCCTGTTCGATTGTGAATTTGTCAGCGAATTTTGTCGTTAGAAGAGGGATATCCTCCCTGCGTTCCCGCAATGGCGGCAAAGCCACTGTAATCCCCTTCAGGCGAAAATAGAGATCCTCGCGAAATTGACCTTCCCTGACCAGCCCCTCCAGATTTTTTTGTGTGGCGCATAGAATCCGTGTGTCCGTTGTCCTGACTGACGGGGAACCGATTGGCTTATACTCGCCCGTCTCCAGCACATGCAAAAGCTTCCCCTGCGTCACTATATCCAAATCCCCCACCTCATCCAGAAAAACCGAACCTCCGTTGGCATATTCGAAAAGTCCCATCCGATTGTCGATTGCCCCGGTGAAAGCCCCCCTTATATGACCGAAGAGTTCGGATTCCACCATATCGGGAGATTTTCTATTGCAGCTCAGGAAGGCAAAACGATTCTCCTTCCTCCGACTATTAAAATGTATGGCCCGTGCTACCAGGTCCTTGCCCGTGCCGGTCTCCCCCTGGATAATCACTTTTGAATCGCTGATAGAAACTCTCTTTATCATCTGATAAACATTCTGCATCGCCGCCGAATGCCCAACCAATCCGTAAAATTGCTCCGCGTAATCGGTTATCCATTTTTGATCGCGCTTCTTTAACAGGAACGATTCGACCGCATTACGTACCGACCGCGTAAGTTTGGAAATCGGCTCCCCTTTCTCGATATAATCAAACGGCTTCTCCTTTTCGTCGATATCATCCTCGTCATAGTCTCCCGGATACCCCGTATGAAAGATCACCGGAACCCCCGGCTCCAGTTTCCTTATTTCGCGGGCGGCTGTTATCCCGTCCATGTCCGGCATCTTAATATCCATGACTACAACGGCAACATCCTTATTCCTCTTGATAAATTCAATCGCCTCGGTCCCCGAAGCCGCGACCAGAGTCTTATATTCGCCCTTGAACAAATCATCAAGGATGCGGAGGACATGGGGATCGTCGTCGACCAGAAGTATTTTATAACTTTCAAGCATCTGCATTTTCCCGATTAAGTTCAGCCGGCCTCAGTCTTATATTGAATCGGGTGCCTTCATTCCGCTTACTCCATACCGAAATTTCCCCGCCGTACATTTCGATAATCTTCTTTGCGATAGCCAAACCCAGTCCGGTACCTCGCTCAGCCTTGGTGGAATAAAATGCATCGAAAATATGCTCCACATTCTCTCCGGGGATTCCGGGGCCGTTATCGGAAAATAGCAGATTCACTGAGCCATTCTCCTGCGTTCCTTTTATTAAGATCAGCGGCGAAGGGCGGTTCGTCAAAGCGTCCAGACTGTTCAGAAACAGATTATTGAGAGCCATGAACAACTGCCGACGATTCGATTCAACCTGTATGCCGATCGGACAAACCACATCCACCCTTATCTTCTGCTCCCCTATTCTTATTTGATTGGCCGCCAGTATTTCCTTCAGCACGTTATCCAAATCAATATTTCCAGGTAATCGTTCGGAGTCCAACTTCGTATAATGGGATATTAATCCGGTTATGTCAATAGCTCGGGTTATTGCCTCGTCGGCGAACTTCTGAAAATAATGCAATCCTGAGTCGGCATGGAACCGCTCTGATATGACTCCCTTCAACAAGCTCAACGATCCTCGGGCGGGAAACAATGCGTTACGTACTTCATGAGCAAATCCGCCGGCGATTTGCCTCACTTGCCAGATCTTCTCCTGATTTATCTTCTGGAGCTCCTGCTCGGCTCTTCTGGCGTTGAAGTGCATTCGCAAAACTCTCGCCGACTATTTTGAGAAGCGCGATTGTCTCCTCATCCCAGCTCTTTTCTTCGTGGGTATGTGCAAACCCCAGGCCGCCAATCAGATTCCGGCCATATATCATTGGAACTATAATGAGCGACTTTATGCCGATCGAGAGTAGGATTTCCTTCTCGGCCTGAGCCTCATCCGGGAGTTCATCGACGCTGGGTATGTTGATCTTATCTAACCCGGCAAACCTTGACGCCGACCACGGAAATTTGCCCAATTGAATGTTGTACATAAGTTCCACAGGGCGATCCACTGTCGGTGACACCCACCGATGAGTTCCACTCAGACTCCGGCTGTCAATCGATGTGCTCATCATAAAGCTTATATCCACCCCGGCGAACTCCCCCAGCCGCTGGAGTGCATGATCTATCCCTCCCGATATTTCATCGGATGATAAATTGATAAAACTGGTCGATATGCCCGCCACCAGGGATTCGGAAGCCAGACGATACTCAAGCGCCTTTTCGATTCTCTTGCGTTCGGTGATATCTCTGCCGACCCCAAGGCTCTTGACCACTCTCCCGCTGACAATCTGCGGAGTGCTCAGAAATTCGCCCACGAGATAATGTCCCCCTCTTATCATAATTCTCAACTCGTAAACTGGCGGGATTTCTCCCCTGAAAACGCTCTTGAATTGGTCAATTGCAAGTTCCAAATCATCAGGATGAATTAGGCCGTAGAAAGCTTTCCCGATCCAGTCGGACACCGACCATCCGGTGACCTGCTCGAAAGCCGGATTGAGGCTGTCAAGGATCCCTTCATGATTGATCGTAAAAATAACATCCCTCGCTGTCTCGACCAATCCGCGGAATCGCTCCTCAGACTCATGTAATGCAATATTAATCTCTTTCAGCACTTCCCGCTCAAGCGTCAATCTTTCCAGACTTTGAATTTCATGAACCTTCTTGGTGACAATGTCCACGATCTCTTCCAGATGATATATAATATCATTGCCCGGACGCCTTCCGTCGAAAGGAGTATCTACCGAAAGCCATCCTTCGTACTCACCGTCGTCTTTTAATATCGGGACGAACAATTCATCGCCCCCCTGCCAGAGATCAGCTGTGCTGTCGTGATTGCCGCTTTGAGGGATAACTCGTTTAATTTCCGGTGAGATAAGGCCGGAATCCCGCGGAACAAAAAATGAATGACTGATCCTGAATCTTTCCTGAGTCATCTGTTTTGACAATTCCTTGTCGGGCGCGGGCGCATGACGGGCCGCCTCTACAATTTGAGACTCCAGACCATACTGACCAAGATTGATTATTTCCCTTTTTTCATTATGCAGAGTCAAAACTGACCTTTTATACAGCCGTGAATCATGAATCGCCAGGCATCCCGCGTCCAGACATTCGTCAATCTTCTTCGCTTTGCGAAGATCCTGCAAAAGCTTTAGCCTGGATCTGTCACGTAGCTCCGCCGTCTTGCGAATAGTGCAATCTCGGATTCCCCCCGCAAATCCCATTATTACCCCCGCCTCATCGCGCATCGCGGCCGCGCTTATCTCCGCGGGAATCTCCTTCCCATCCGCCCTGATGCAGGTAAATTCCACCAGAATAATTGAATCGTTATTGAGCCTCGTTTCTATATTTTTCCTGACGGCCTCCTGATCCTCCTGTCTCACAAACGCCAATATACTTACTCCATTCAGGTCGGATTTATCTTTGAGTCCCAGAATTCCCCCGGCAGCGTGATTCGCCTCGATTATTTTCAATTGAAGGTCGCAGATCATAATCCCATGCACCGCCGTGTCGAACATGACTCGAAGCTTTTCTTCGGACTCCTTTAGCGCTCTGTCCGCCTCTTTCTTTTCTGTCATGTCATACCCGATCGCGATAGCCATCGTCATCGCGCCTGTTTCGGGGGAAAAGAGAGCGGAATTCGACCATAGTATGGTCCGTAATTGCCCCGACTTCGTTATTATTGCCCCTTCACACTGGTCGGCCGGATGCATCTTAACCCACCCGGCAAAATCTTTCAACCCTTCATGACGATACTCTTCAGGAAGGAATGTCTCCGGCCAGTTCATCCCAATAACCTCTTCCCGTTTGTACCCCGTGACTTTTTCCAGTTCCGAATTGAAAATGACTATTCTGGCCTTTTCATCAAGGCCGACAATTAGACTGTTGGATGTGTCCAATATCGATTCCGTGAAAATTTTTTCGCGTTCGAGTTGAACTTTCGCCTCATATAAACTGGTTACGTCGGTGCCAATTCCGAGGACAGCTTCAATTTTTCCACTGCTGTCCTTTATTGGCCAGAGGCTGGAGCTGTACCGCCGAATTTCATTCTTCAGTACCGTTATCCCCTCGTACGTCTTGGCCTCGCCCGAATTTATGACTTCCCTCATTAGAGCCAACTGCTCTTTCGCAATCTCCTCGGGGAATACATCCTGCATTTTCCTCCCGACAAAATCCTCCGGCTTGCCCCCGAGTCGCGCGGCTCCCGCTGCATTCATAAATAAGTATACCCCGTTTCTGTTAAGGGTGAAGATCGCTTCATCTACCCCCTCTACCAAAGTCCGGTATTTGCCTTCACTTGCCGCCAGTTTGCTTGAGGCCTTTCTTCGGAAGTAATTGACGCCAAGCAGCAGGAGAAGCAGCAGAAACAGCGCCGAAATTATGAATTGCTGATATTCCCAGAAAATTACCCTGACATAAGCCATTAAACCCTTTTTTCGGCTCTCGAATATATACCCGGTGTTCATACCACCCAGAATAAATTGTACCGTATTACCGGAGCTATCGACTTCGAGTGGCTGGTACCATGAACCATTGCAGGGATAAGCGGCCAGATGTCTCAGATTTTGATCATATAAACCTATTCCGTACGTATCTCCCAATATAAATACTGGTTCCGAAGAGCCTGCCAATCTCATCCGCCCCTGATAAGACCCAAGCCCCGATTTTTCGGATTCTGCGATAAGATTCAATTTAGAATCATATATTCTGACAATCAGGTCGCTCCAGGTCGAGTATATTTCATCTAGATTGTCATGGTTATAGTCTCCCAGCCACATTGATCTCAGCACAGCGTCAGTCTTTATCGAATTAAGCTCCTCCCCGTTTTGCCCGATTATCGTGAGTAAACCCTTGGGATATGACGATGAGTCTCCTTTCTCGACAATCATCTGGTAAAAACAAAATCGAGAATGATCCTCATCCAGAGGCATCAGGATTGTACCGATATAGTCGTTCAATATCCTCTTATTAAATATAATCTCTCCTCGCGAATTCACTCGGGTGACATATCCATAGCAATCGTCAAAATTCGCATCATTGACTCCGTTGCACGGCCCATAGGTTGTGAAAATAACCGAGGGATTCAAGGAATCCTGACAACTTAACAGACACCCCTCCGGCAAATACGAGGCAACCGGCAGTGACCATTCGACAGCCATTTTGTCCGCATCAATACAGAAAAGAATACGAGGCGCCCGGTCTCTCCCCGGGAACACGAAGAAAAATACCTCGGAATGACCGTCAAAATCATAATCAGCGGTCGCGATATGGCTTATCGTTGGTTCCCACTCCCCATTGCCCGTGAAGTCTTTTCCTGATGCCAGAAAAAGATATTCAAACTTTCCTGTGCCCGGTACATCCTTCACGACAAATGCCGAGTCATGCCGGTAACAGCCCGCAACAACTGATCTTAAACCCGTTCCCGCATCGCTATGAACGCAATAGCTGCCGATCGTTATATATACGGGATCTTCGTCGATACAGGCCATCGTGGAGCGGTCAATCAATAGTACTGAAGCCGGACCGTCCTCGTTGAGATTCTTATTAAAGGCCGATATTATCAATGCATGGGAAGTATCATCCGTTTTTTCCCGGTAAACTTGTAACGGATTCAGTAAAGGCTTGCGATTAGCCCCATACTCGACTTTAAATGTCTGGATCAGATCATAAGGCAGAAGCTTCGAATCGAATTCGTCCGTAATCGAAATCTTGTCGATTCCTGCCGCTGTCAAAATTGAACTTGAGACCGCCAGGAGCAAGACAAGGAGGATTATATATGAACGATACCCTCTAATCATCACAGTCTAAATTAAAACATTTTTTCGCAAAGTCAACTTCCCGCCGATACCCGTGCTAACACCAAAGGCCCCTCCAAAATCTCGAGCAGTTTCCAAAAAGAGACCCGGGGGTACAATCGCTTGTACCACCGGGTTTAAACCCATCGCCGATTTCTCTATACGGCCTCTCTCAAACTATTTCAATAACACCATCTTTCTGGTCGCGGTAAGATCACCGGATGTCAGCCGATAGAAATATATACCTGAAGCATATCTGTCGGCGTTCCATTCCACATTATAATACCCCGCGCCCCCTTCTCCCTGCCAGCCTTCAACCTTCTGACCCAGCACATTAAATATGTTGAGTTCCCATTTGCCGGCCGCCGGTAGCGAAAACTCGATGGCCGTGACAGGATTAAATGGATTGGGATAATTCTGACGGAGTCCAAATTCGGTCGGGCGCTGGAAATCCTTGTTAGTCTGCAATACTGCTCCATGATAGTCGGCGACATCAATAGAAACCAGCTTGGCGCCGCCACTGATAAGAAGAACGTCGCCCGAGGTAATCCCCGCGCCTTTATCCGTCATATTATAAACCAACGCTCTGGTCATACCGTCCCGATAATCATACTTCAATTCCATATTGGCGCAGTTGTCGGCGAGCGACAAATCCGCCTTCCCGTCGAATACGAATAATGCCGCGCCGATTAGCGTGTTGGTCTCAACCTTAACCGACTTGCCATTCGCGCTGAATCGCGCAAAAACATCGGGACCCGGTTTGGCCACCGGGGCGGCATCGCCGATGATAACTCTTATGAGATACACTAGGTCGGCGACCGACAGCACCACGCCGTCACCGTTAACTTCCGATGCCGCAATCTGGCCTTCGGGATTTACCGTAAAGGCCGCCAGACCGGATATGAAATAGTTGGTCAGAACCACGGCATCGCCGATTTCGAAAGGAATGCCGTTCAGGTTAACATCGCCGCGAAGGTCGATGCTATCGGAGCAAATTATATCAATCCCGCCTCCGACGAAATCAATGCATCTGATTGGAGCCGGTTTTCCCTGACCGCCGCCGGTCAAACATTCATCCGGTGCGCCGTAATATCCGGGAAGATCGTAATTGAAATCGGTTATAACATTGCGCTCAAAGTCATAAACTTCGCGCGAAATCCAGGTCGTATCGCCCAATCTGGATGATATGGCGTTATCGCCGCAATCCATCCAGTAGAATCTGATAGGCACAAACTGGCAATTTAATGTTCTGTCAGCCGAAACCAGAAAGTCAATCGATGCCAGAGTCCCCGCGCGTCCGTTCAGGAAGCAATTGGGATGGTAGGCGCCGTTGTTGGATTCCGCCAGTGCCACAATGCGAATTATCCCCGACGGGCATACACTGCAATTTCCGCTCGCCCCAAATCGGAATGTGAAATACTCCCAGGCGCATTCCTCAAGCAGCGATCCCTCAAGTACCGTGCCGGGATTAAGAGCGCTGTTGTCATAGGTAATCAAGAAATCAAATCCGCCCAGAGGTTTGCCTGAGCCATTGAGAAATATATCGACCTGCTGATGACGCCCCTGATACGCATTGTGAACCTTTTCTATCTGGACATGAATACATTCGTCAAGTTGGACATCGACACAGATCGTATCCACCCCGACCAACCCGCCGCCGTCGGTGGCGGTTATGATCGTGCAGTATGTTCCCGTCGAATCGACCGGAATGCAGACCTGCCCCGTAGCCGGATCATAGGCGCCGTTCGGCGTCACGGTGATATTGACAATATTATTATCGTCATCATGGACATCGACATCGAAGCAAAGGGTATCGGCATAGTCGAAATACACCGTGAAATCCGGCGGTCCTTTAACGACAGGTGGGCCGTTGAAGTTAACATTTATCACCGCCGAGTCGCGATCCTTCGCGCCGCAACCATCGGTTGCCTCGAGAATAAATAGATAACTTCCCTCGGCCGGCGGCGTGAAACAAATATTACCGCCATTTATTATCCCCGGTCCGGAAATAAGAGCGCAGGCCGTGAGATTGCCGTCCACGTCGGTACAACTTGCCGGCCAGCAAATCTGAGCCGGCGTGAGCTGGAACACATTCTGATCCTGCCCGGCATTGGCCACCGGCGCTGCATTAATATCAAATCTTACAAAGAACGAATCGAGACAGAAAGCGGCGCACTGGTCGACACACTTGATAATCACCTTGCGGAATTCATCACCTGTCGGCGTGTATACCCAGTTGCCGCCCACGATTGAACCCGGTCCGTTTACTATCTCGCAATGATCGAAATTGCCGTTCGGATCGGTGGCGCCGACCGCAAGACTCACCTGGGTCGGAGCACACTGGAAGAAATTATTCGTATCCGGCGGCATATTGCATACCGGCGGGGAATTCAAAGACACCGTAATCACCGCCGTGTCCCGACCCTTGGCTCCACAGCCATCGGTCGCCTCAAGAACAAATGTGTAAATTCCGCTCCCTGTCGGCGTGAAACAAATATTTGTACCGTTATAGGTTCCCGTCCCCGAAATCAGAGCGGTATTAGTGAGATTCCCATCTATATCGCTTCCCGAAGCCGGCCAGCATATCTGAGCCGCGATGCACTGGAATTTGGTCTGATCCGCTCCCGCATTGGCCACAGGAGGATGATTGGCATTTATCGTCACATTAATTGTATCGAAATCCGTCAGGCCGCAGGCGTCCGTCGCCTTCGCGATAAACGTATAGACCCCCGCGCCGCTAGGTGTGAAACAGACCTTATTCAATGCCGTATCGATACTGCCACTGCCGCTTACCAGTTGCTCGAGCGTGACATTATTTTCAGGGTCGCTCACCGTGTACGGTACACATACCTGCCCGCTGGCGCACTGGAAAATGGTCGTGTCGGCGCCGAAAGTCATAACCGGCGGCTGATTCAGGTCGAAAATAACCGTGAAATCATCCTGACAATAAGCTCCGGAAGAATCCTCGCATTTAATAACGACATTCACCGTCTGATCTGCCGTCGGCGTATAGCACCAGGTACCGTTTACCAGTGAACCCGGGTCCAGAGATTATCTGACAACTCTTCAAATTCCCGTTCGCATCAGTGGCCGATACCGGCAAACAAACCTGAGTAGCTGTGCATTTGAATATTGACGTATCATTAGGAAGATGGCAAACCGGCGCCTCATTGATCGTTACGGTGATCACGACCGTATCGCGAGCGGTCACTTTGGATGCGCAGTCATCAGTCGCCTCGAGTATGAATGTATAGATTCCCGTTCCCTGTCGGCGTAAAACAGATATTCGTGCCGTTATACGTCCCCGGCCCAAAAACCAGCGCGCAATTAGTTAAATTTCCGTCGACATCACTGCACGACGCCGGCCAGCATATTGAGCGACGGAGTACTCTGGAACACGCTTTGATCCGGTCCCGCATTCGCCACAGGCGG
Source organism: uncultured candidate division Zixibacteria bacterium (assembly GCA_963813655.1). Lineage (GTDB taxonomy): Bacteria > Zixibacteria > MSB-5A5 > GN15 > PGXB01 > CAWEZN01. The sequence continues at coordinate 54,625 of CAWEZN010000010.1, forward strand.
ATGATTGACATTTATCGTCACATTTATTGTATCGTAATCGGAACTGGTCAGGCCGCAGGCATCCGTCGCCTTCGCAATAAACGTGTAAACTCCCGCTCCGCTCGGCGTGAAACAGACTTTATTCAATGCCGTATCGATACTTCCACGTACCGCTGACCAGCTGTTCGAGAGCAATATTATTATCCGGGTCACTCACCGTGTACGGCAGACAAATCGGCTCATTGGTGCACTGGAATATGGTCGTGTCGGCGCTGAAGGCCATAACCGGCGGTTGATTCAGGTTAAATATAACCGTGAAATCATCCTGACAATAAGCTCCGGAAGAATCCTCGCACTTGATAACGACATTCACCGTCTGATCCGCGGTCGGTGTATAGCACCAGGTGCCGTTTACCAGTGAACCGGGACCGGTGACTATCTGACAGCTCTTCAAATTCCCGTTCGGATCAGTGGCCGATACAGGCAGGCAAACCTGAGTCCCCGTGCATTGGAAAATAGATGTATCATTGGGAAGATGGCACACCGGCGCCTCATTGATCGTGACCGTTATGACCGCCGTATCGCGCCCCTTGGCGCCGCAGGCATCGGTCGCTTCAAGGATAAATGTATAAATTCCGGTCCCGGCTGGTGTGAAACATATGTTCGTGCCGTTATATGTCCCCGTGCCCGAGACCAGCGCACAATTCGTCAAATTCCCGTCAACATCACTGCAAGACGCCGGCCAGCATATTTGAGCCGGAACGCTCTGAAATACGCTCTGATCCGGCCCCGCACTGGCCACGGGAGATTGATTGGCATTTATTGTCACATTGATTGTATCGAAATCCGTCAAACCGCAGGCATCCGTCGCCTTCGCAACAAATGTGTAAACCCCGGCGCCGCTCGGCGTGAAACAAACCTTATTCAGCGCTGTATCGATACTCCCGATGCCGCTGACAAGCTGCTCGAGCGAAATATTGTTATCCGGATCGCTCACCGTATACGGCACACAAACCGACTGGCTGGCGCATTGGAAAATGGTCGTATCGGCGCCAAACGCCATAACCGGCGGATCATTGAGATTGACATTATATGTCAGAAAAACCGTATCCGCCCCACCGCATGAATCGGCCACTACTGCCGAGACACTGTAAATACTCTTCGACCCGGTCGTGAAACACCACTGGCCGGTCGAATTGACCGCGCCATCTCCGGATAGTTTACTCCATGCCAGCGTTCCGCCATTGACATCCGAGGCGGAGAATTGATAACATATCTGTCCCGCCGTGCAGGCAAATGTATCGATTGGGCTTGATGGATTGACCGCCACCGGTCGTGAATTTATCGTGACATTGGCAATTATCTGGCAGGTATCAGATCCGCAACTTGTCGAGGCGATAACCGTCAGAACATAATGGCCCGATGTATCCGCTGTGAAGCACACGTCGCCGGAATTATATGACCCTATAGGACTGACCGTCACTGTCGCGCCCTGGCCAACGACTCCAATCGGAATACATACCGAACTCGGCTGGCAGATAAATTTCGTCTGCGTGTCCGGGCAATTAAGCTGAGCAGCCTGTCCGATATTCACCACAAAAGTTAATTGACAGGTATCCGCGCCGCAGTCAGATGATGCGATGACCCTGATATTATATGTCCCCGATGTATCGGCATTAAAGCAGAGTTGGCCATTAGAGAACGTCCCATGAGACACGGAAACATTCGCCGATCCCGGAGTAATATTCAAAGCCTGACAGACTGCTCCGGCGTTGCATAACGAAACCTGTATCGGACTGACCGGGCAATCTATCGCCGCACTCTGCCCGAACGTGACATGAACGACAACCGTATCAACGTCGCTGGCTCCGCAAGAATCAGTCACGCCGGCGATTATCTGATAATTACCGGCCGATGTCGGCGTAAAGCAAACTCTGTTGTTCAGAGTGTCAATTGATCCATAACCGGACACCATTGATTCCACCAGGCGAGCCAATCCCTGGGGATCGGACACTGAGTATCCCAGACATATTTGCTGAGACTGGCAAAGGAATAGAGTGGTATCATTACCAAACGCGATCGTCGGCGCACCGTTGAGAGTGACATTTACAATCGCTGTATCGCGTCCCTTGGCGCCGCAGGCATCAGTGGCTTCGAGTATAAAAGCATAGGCTCCGCTTGACGTCGGAGTGAAACAGATATTCGTCCCATTGTAACTGCCGACTCCCGATACCAGAGCAACGTTGGCAAGATTCCCGTCGGCATCATTGCCCGAGGCCGGCCAGCAGATTTGCGCCGCAGCGCACTGGAAAATATTTTGATCGGGACCCGCATTAGCCGTTGGCGGATTATTTAACGCCACATTAATATTCACCGTGTCCTTGGCGACCGCGCCGCAGGCGTCGGTGGCGGTAACTATCAGAGAATAAGTACCGCCGCTAGTCGGCGTGAAACAAATCTGGCCTGTCTGCGAATTGTACGATGCCGGCGGAGTTACCGTTATCGTTTGAATATTATTATCGGCATCGGAGACGCTCACCGACTGGCAGATCTGCGCCGGAGAACACTGGGAAATATTCTGATCGGAACCGGCACTGACCACCGGAGCCGCATTTATGTCGAAATTCACGAAGAATGAATCCACGCAGTACGCCCCACACTGGTCAAGGCATTTAATTACTACTTTTCTGAATTCATCGCCCGACGGAGTATAAACCCAGTTGCTTCCAATTATCGAACCCGGTCCGCTGAGTACTTCGCAGTTGGCGAAGTTGCCGTTGGGGTCGGTCGCTCCTACCGCCAGGCTCACCTGGGTTGGAGTACACTGGAAATAATTATTGGTATCCGGTGGCATATTGCAAACCGGAGGCGCATTCAGCGTTACCGTCACTTGCGCGGTGTCGCGCCCTTTAGCGCCGCACGCATCGGTTGCTTCCAGTATAAAAGTATAGATGCCGCTCGCGGCCGGCGTGAAACATATATTCGTTCCGTTATATGTCCCTGTCCCCGAGATAAGAGCGGTATTGGTGAGATTCCCATCTATATCGCTGCCCGAAGCCGGCCAGCATATCTGTGCGGGAGTGCACTGAAATATATTCTGGTCGGAGCCGGCGTTGGCTGTCGGGGCGTTATTTAAGTTAATCGTAATTACAGCCGTATCCCGGCTCTTCAGCCCGCAAGCATCGGTCGCCTCGAGGATAAACGAATAGCTTCCGCCTGCTGTGGGAGTGAAGGAGATACTAGCGCCATTGTAAGTTCCTGTTCCCGAAACGAGCGCACAATTAGCCAGATTGCCGTCCGGGTCGCTGCATGACGCCGGCCAGGATACCTGAGCAGGGGCACATTGGAATAAAACCTGATCCGATCCCGCATGGGCCACCGGCGCAGCATTTATGTCGAAATTTACAAAGAAAGAGTCAACGCAGAATGCTCCGCACTGATCGAGGCACTTAACCACAACCTTCCTGAATTCGTCGCCCGATGGCGTATAAACCCAACTGCCGCCGATAATCGAACCGGGGCCGGTTACTATTTCGCAATGGCTGAAATTTCCATTGGGATCAGTCGCCCCCACCGGCAAACTTACCTGCGTGGGAGAGCACTGAGAATAATTATTGGTGTCTGGCGGCATGCTGCAAACCGGGGGCGCATTGAGAGCCACCGAAATCACCGCCGTATCCCTTCCCTTTGCCCCGCAGGCATCGGTCGCTTCCAAAATAAACGTATAAGTTCCGCTTCCCACCGGAGTAAAACAAATATTAGTCCCGTTATACGTCCCCGTCCCCGAGATCAGAGCGGTATTGGTGAGATTCCCATCTATATCGCTTCCCGATGCCGGCCAGCAAATCTGAGCGGGAGTACACTGGAAAACATTCTGATCGGAACCCGCATTGGCCGTCGGCGCATGATTCGCATCTATTGTAACATTTATCGTATCATAATCAACCGCGCCGCACGCGTCAGTCGCCTCGGCGATAAAAGTATAAATCCCCGCCCCCGAGGGTGTGAAACACACTTTATTCTGTACTGTATCTATGGTCCCTGAGCCGCCCGTCAATTGCTCGAGCGTGATATTATTATCAGCATCGCTTACGGTATATGGCAAACAGATCGGTTGAGCCGAACACTGGAATATGGTCGTATCATTTCCAAAGGCGATGATCGGCGCCTGATTTATATCAAACTGTACGGTAAACTGACCTTCACAATAGGCTCCACATGAATCTTCGCACCTGATCGTCACATTGACCGTCTGGTCTGAGGATGGCGTATACACCCAATTCCCCCCGACCAGCGAACCCGGACCCGATACGATTGAGCAATTATTCAGATTACCATTGGCATCGCTCGCTGAAACGGGAAGGCTGACCTGGGTCGGCGTACATTGAAAATAAGAAGCATTGCTTGGAAGATTACAAACCGGGGCGGAATTCATAGTGACTTGTACTACCGCCGTATCGCGGTCTTTAGCGCCGCAGCCATCGGTCGCCTCAAGAATAAATGTATACGCTCCGCTTGACGTCGGAGTAAAGCAGATATTTCCGCTGTTATAAGTTCCCGTCCCTGAAATAAGAGCGCAATTTGTCAAATTGCCGTCAGGATCACTGCAGGGAGCCGGCCAGCATATCGGAGCGGCGGCGCAAAGGAACAGAGCTGAATCACGCCCGGCATCGGCCACCGGCGGTCTGTTTATCGAATAATATATTACAACCGTGTCGTAATCGATTGCTCCGCAGCTATCGGTCGCCTTCAAAACAAATTCATAATTTAGCGTTCCGGTGGGAGTGAAACAAATTTGACTTCCGTTGAATGTCCCCGTACCGCTTATTAATTCGGTAGTCTTCAAATTCCCATCCGGATCGCTTCCTGATGCAGGCCAGCAGATCGGTGCCACCGTGCACTGGGTGATCGTTTGATCACTGCCGGCATTGGCCACAGGCGGATTATTAGGGCAAATATTTATGACATATGGGGAATTCTGAGGATTAAACGCCGGTGCCGAAACCGTCGCCTGCCCATCGGATGCCGTTATATAATAATCAAGATTGTTTTTGCAGTCCAATGTTGAGGCCGCCACCGTCGCGCAAAATGTGCTGTCTCCCGATGGAGCCGTCATTGAGATTGACGAATAGCTTGTCTGGCCGGTCACCCTGTAAAAGAGCGTAACCGTCAGGCCGCTGTACGGAGTGTCCTTATCGGTCACATACGCGCATACATTAATGGCGTTGTGATCGGGCTGACAATTATTGCTGAGCGCGATTGTCGCCGCTGTTCTCACTATCGCCGGAGCCGCCAGCTCCTGACATGAAGCCGTGTCGCACGGCGTGCAATTGACCCCATCCTTATGGCAGACTATCGAAGTATGAATATCCCCATTCTGGATCGTGTCTATACTGTTGTAGCATATATAATAACGAGTGCATAGCCTCTCTTTGATTTCGCTATAGAGAGAATCTATATCACCTCCGGTCGGAGCATGCCTCCAGAACCCGCCGGTGCCATTGGCAAAAGCCTGCAATGCTTCCGGATTAAACCAGGTATCATCGATCGGGCCGACATTGAAGGTATATATCGGTATTCCCGCGCCTCTGGCCAGATTACAGATTAAGGTCGAATCGTCCGAATATTTATGATCGTCCACCCCATCGGGCGGCGGATAACATGACTTGCTTCTGTTTTCCAATCCGTCGGTAAATGCAATGACCGCCTTGCTTCCCAACTCAGTCTTGGTCAGATCGACCCCTTTGTATATTCCGTCGAAACAGGCCGTATAGCCATTTGAAGTCAGGGCGTTGATGGCATTATTCAACGTGGTCTTATTGCTGGTGAAAGGAGTTATTGTTCCGATACAATTTGAATAAGGCACGATCGCCGTGCGATCGTAAGGATCCATATTGTTCACGAACCGATGCATGGCCGCCTTGGCCGAATCCAGCTTATGATTGTCGGCCATACTGCCGCTGATGTCCACTACTAGGCAAACGGAAGTAACGCAGGAATCCATGCTCAACTGCTGGACTGTGAACGACCCGATATTCGTCCCGTCCTCGTTGACACAGAAACTATCGGCGGTCATCCCGCCCATAGGAATTCCGTTCTGGTCGAGAATGTCGACATACATGCAAATCAGAGGGAAACCGGAACAATCAAGCCCCGAAATGCTGACCGTATTCACCGTCGGGACGACAAACGCGGGAAGCGGCGGCGGAGCCAGCTCTGGAACCGAATCCGGTGGCAATCCGGCGCTGTCGTCAATAATCACAGGATCGTCTGGCGGACCGATGATTATGACAGCATTCGCGCTTGCCGCCAGCATCAAAAGAAATACACCCCCGAGCAATAACGCTTTTCTCATGATTCTCTCCCAAAATATAAAATAAATATTTTTTTCCTTAATCTGAAATCCCGGGAATCTCCCATAAATATAGAAATTCCCCTCAACAATTCTCTAAAACCCTACCAGACAAATTTTCGAATTCCTAACGAACCTGCCGCCGCAGCATACACAAAACCTGCGCACACCCCGGTTGCCTGTTATCATTCCTTAGAAATTGTATCGTTCCTCCGACAGTACTTAATTGCCTGCAGTTCTTGGTCATAATACAACAAAAAGGTCAACCGGACATTGTACCAGATTGCCGTACTAATTAAATCAAACTTGTGTTTAATCTAACCAAAAACTCTTTAAATTTTTGCAGTGCTCTGAGCTAGACCTGACCTTGTAGCGGAGGTGGGTAGCTTCATTTCAATGTATATTTTTGTAGCTTGGAAGTCAACATAATTTTTCGAAATTTATTGCGGCGCCGAAAGATATACGAAAAATCACGATTCAATTTATCCGCTTCAAAAAGCCTTAAAATGGCCTAATTCGACCCTCAATCCGCATAACCCGTTGTTATTTAATGGAATTAATACGACCCACCAATTCCGGCCATTTCCCTACCCGTCTCTTGCGGCCGAATTATGCTAAAATAAAATCACTTTATCCTTCGATTTTTGGATCGCTTTTTTATAATTTAGGGAGAATTAACACTTTCTTGGGTTTGGTCATGATTCAGAAATATCAATCCTACTATCCCGATTCCCCTCTTTCGGCAGCGATCATTAAAACCCTCAAAAGGGTACCCCCGGGAAAAGTAGCCACCTACGGTCAGATTGCGGCTCTGTCGGGAAATCCATTGGCAGCTCGCCAGGTGGTAAGAATTCTCCACGCCTGCTCAGATAAATATAGGCTTCCCTGGCACAGAATAATCGGCAGCAAAGGGAAAATATCTCTTCAGCGAGGCCTCGGCTACGAAACCCAGCGTGCATTTTTGAAAAAAGAGGGAATAAAATTCGGCAAGAATGACTCCATCGATCTTTCGATCTTTCAGTGGTCGCCGCTTCCCAGGAAAAAACTGAAACCTCGCTGACACGTCAATTTTGCCGAATAACCGAAAAAACTCTTGATTGGCGACTCTTAAGAAAATCGCCTGTTGATATTCCCATCTACTCTATATATTACTTATGATGACCGAACGCCAAACGAAGCTGGATATCATAAAAACTATCGGCCTTCTCCTATCGCTTGGAACCATCGCCGCCTCTATCATCCTCAGATTTATTCACCTTTCCGCCGATCCTCCCTATTTTTTTGCCGGAACGGGCCAGGACCTCTTGACCGATCCCTATAATGTCACCTATTTCGCCCGCAATAAAGTCCTCTTTGGAAATTGGGATATCTTTGATTATCCCCGCTGGATCTTCTTCAAGTACTCCCTCTCTTCGGCCGCCTCATACATATTCTTCCTGATCGGAGGTGTATCCCGCATCACCGCCAATCTCTCAGCAATAGCATTGAATCTTGGAGGCATCGTCCTTTTCGCTTTGGGCATCGCCAAAGAATCAAAGAAGGCGGGATTCATAGCCGGACTGCTGCTGCTCAGCCAATATGACTCTCTTCGTCTATGGGCGCTTCCCATTTCTCGAAAATGGCCTGATCTTCCTCTGCGGGCTTCTCTTTTATATTTTCACGAAATTTTATTTGCGGAATTGGGGACTGGTTGTATCTGCAGTACTGGTAGCATTCTGCGCCTTATCAGGAAAAATATTCGGCATTGTCATGGTCATGCCCATCGTAGTCATCTTATTTACCGATAGAAATAATGTACCTTTCAAGAGAATCGCGATATTTCTGGCCTCCACATTTCTTTCAATAATTCTTTTGGCCATTATCTTCTATGGCCGCCAAATAGGAACCGTCTATTCATACATATCTGAACAAACCATCGGCTCCTACGGACTTCCGGCATGGATATCGTCGCCGACGACTTTCTTCCCCCAACTCCTCAGCCTCGGCCGCGAATTCAGACTTCTCTCCCTCGCCCCCTATTTCCTCTTATTACTCTTTATCTTCCTCTCCGCGACTCTGCTTGCACCAAACAACAAATCGAAAGACCGCCCCGCAAACCGAATGCTTCAATTCAATCTCGCCTGGCTTGCCGGTGGCTTCCTGCTTCTTACGATTTTCAACTACCAGCCCCTCCGCTACCAGTTATTTCTCATGCTTCCCGCAAGCGGAATCATTTCGACAATATTTACAAACCCGATTGCATTGTCCGGCTTGAAAAAGATCGGAATCACACGTACCATCATTCTGATACTCCTCTGCTGGTTTACAATCGCCCAATTTGCCCTTATCGCAAGTCCCAATTCAGCTACCCTGCCGCCGTCATCGCCGCTGGTATGGTACTACCTTATTCCCGCCGCGGTTTTAGCCATAACCATGATATTATTCCGGAATCGGTATATGAAACTCATCAGCTACCGAAATATTATTCCCATCGCCCTTCTTATATTGTACATCCTGACTCAGGGCTATTGGATATACAAGTGGTTCGATAAAAGCACCTGTGACCTGAAAACTGCCGGAGCCGATTTGGGGCAGATTGTTAACTCTGATGCCGTCATAATCGGCCCGTATGCTCAGGCTCTGACAATTGATAATAAACTCCGGTCATTTGTCTATATGTTCGGTTTGCCTCATAAAGAACCCGACCTTCTCCGGAAATACTCATGCACGCATCTGGCGGTTGATCCTACCAATGAGGATTTCGCCGCAAGGGATTACCCCGAGCTTGCCCAGAGGGTGCAACTGGCGCGCTATTGGTTTCGGGATGTGATGGCCTATATTTACTTATTACCCGCCCAGGCCCAGAGTCATGATTACAAACTCAACGACTTCGAAAGAGCCGCTGACATTTTACAGATTCGCAAGATATGATAGTACATTATACTATTTGCAGAAATTCCTGAATAGATTCCCGGAAAATAAATCCGCCCTTTCTCTGCAGGCAAACTGCTATTTTCAGTCAAATAATCTGGATGCCGGTCTGTCTACGTACTCAAAGCTGATCTCGATTTATCCCGATGATTATTCTATCCTATTCGATAATGGCCTGGTGATGTATAAACTCTATTTGCTCACCCGTAATCAGGAGATGCTGGATAAAGCAGTGGCATTATTTCAACGAGCGGTTTCTATATATCCACCGCTCATCGATGATATAACCAAAGCCAAAAAGCAGGCCGATCTTACCGCCGGTCGATAACCGGTTAATTTTAATAAACCCGTACCGCTATTTACTATCTACTGCTCTCCAGACCAACCAGAGTACGGCCATCATATACTTTATTCAACGCCGGCGGATTGGCGCTTGCCGGAACCGTAAATCCGATGTCCTGTGTCGCCGCAAGACCTATCGCCAATTCTCCTCCGCCGATATCGGTCTGGGTGCCATATATGACTAACGTCGCGCAGGCGGTGCCGATATCATCGGCGACTCCCGGTTCTCCCCCGTCATCAAGACAGGTGACTGTAACCGAGTGCCCGCCCGGACTCAATTCGACATTGAAAGTATTGGCATTGCCTTTAGGCGTGACTCCTACTTCCATCCCGTCAATGGCAACGAGAAAGATATCGTCCGGCGCCGTGCCGCAATCGGTCACGGTCAACTGAACGTTCTTGTCGCAACATCCCGCATCGCATTCGTCGATTAAATTGTCCCCGTCATTGTCGATGCCGTCCCCACAGACTTCCACTCCCCCACCCGCATTGGCCCCGGTTTCGACATCATCAGGGTCGGCGTCATCCTGAGCCACATCGCCGGCATTGACGTCGGTCGCGTTCTTGTCGCATTGATACAGCCCAAAATCCCCCAACATCTTCTGATATCTTCCATCCATCGCGGCCAGTCGATTTTGGCTTAAGCCATAGTCTGCCGCTCCGGTTAAAAATGCCGGATCAAAGGGATTGGCATCGAAGGCCGCTTTGAATATCCCATAAGTACGATTTATCTCGACCATTATTTCTCGAGACCGCTCCAGGATTTTTTCGGACGTCGAAAGGGAATACGCCACGCTCTGATTTTTGCATGCTTCCATCCCCAGTTCACGCAGACGCTGGTCGAAATTGTCGGCATACCCGTAGAAATTGTTCGCCATCCCCTCCATCTGCGCCACCAGAAAATCAAATTCCATTCGAGCCTGAACCGCGTCGAGGCTGGTCGTTGTATCATTGGCCATATCATTTAGAGCCGAATCGATCGAATTTCCGAACTGAACCGAATCGGCCGGAACCGAATTTACCTGCAGTGTAATCAGAGCGCCCCCGGCCGTTGGTGAATTCGGAGTCACGCTGGTCGAACCTGAAGCCACATCACCGTTAAACATCGCAATCGATCCAGTCACTTCCACCGGTTTCCCAAGTTCCAGACGAACTGCAGGCAGAGTATACTCTCCACCGGCATCTGTCGTCGTACTCACTCCGGCGCATCTCACGGCCGCACCATTCAATGGCTTGCGATCGGCGCCTATCACCCGCCCCGAAATGATTACCTCCTGCAACTGCATTATGCTTAGCACAATCGCCGGAGCCGTGGCAATCTTACTCTTACCGTCGCAGGTGACCGTCACTGGCGTTCCGCCATAACTGTTTTTCCCCTCGGATTTGGTCGCGTTTATCGTGATCGCCTGATTGGCGACCATTTTCACCGGCCCGATCGTATATTGCCCCGAGACGCTCGTCGCGGTCGAGGCCGTGCCGGATACAACCGCCGCCCCCTCAACCGCAACGCCATTGGCGTCGGTCACTATCCCTGAGACTGTCACCTCAACCGGAAGTAAGACCGGAATACTCAATGTCGCCGCCGATGCCAATTCCCCGGCATAAGTCACTGTCTCTGACCCTCCCGCAATGGTTGTACCGTCTTGGGTAACAATTGAAGCGGTCAGTGTCACACTCACCGGTTCGTCACTCTTCTGTGATGTTAATGGAATCGGCCCGATAACCGCCACTCCGGCCGCATCAGATGTAACAGCAGCAGGCCCGCCCGAAACGACCGCGCCCGAAAGCGGATTACCGCTGATATCTATTACTGTCACCGTAATTGTCCAGCCGAGAACCGTCGTCGTATCCGCACCCTGTTTTACTTCAAGGAATATATCGATCCCCGATTTCGCCATCCCTGAGGCAACTGTCTGATTGCTTCCACTCGACCCCTCCTTGGTCGCAGTGACGCTAACGAGAGAATTTGGCGGCGCGGTCAATGTAACGGTGTACGAACCATCGGCTCCCGATGCTGTTTCCCCAGCCTCGGTCTTCCCCGGACCCGAGGCCGTCACCGTTGCGCCCGATATCGGCTTTGGCGGCGTTGTACTCTTGTCGAATATGGTCCCCATGATCGTGAATGAACTGACCGGCTTCTCTAAACTGAAATCGTACCCCAGCACAACCTTCTCCGGCATCTTGCCCGATGTCTTATAAGTATCGAATCCTTCTTTCGAAACGGAAATTTCGACACTTGCGCCGACTTCACCTTTCATCAGGAGCTCATATTGACCTTCCTGATTAGTGGAGGCCGAGAAATTTTTCCCGGCGAGATTGAAAACCACTGATGCCCCCGCCAGAGGCTTCTTCTCCCCGCCTTCGGAGCCGTTTACGGTACCCGACGCGTAAACATACTCATTATATTTGCTGACAATCTGCAAAATCTCATCATGAATATCTTTGTCAATGACATCATTCGCCACGATTACATCTTCGCCGAGGCTGGCAAAATATTGGATTCTGGAAAACAACTTGAGAGCCTCGATTATTACCCACCCTTTATTGGTCTGATCGCCCAACCCGATAATCAGGCTGGCATTGCTTCGAGCCTCTTGGATCAGTTGATCGTTTAGCGAACGAGCTCGGTTGGAGAGCCAGTCAGCTGTGAGGCGACGAGGCTTTACCAGCATGGCATGCCAATCATATACCAGATCGGTATTTCCGATCGGCGAAAAATATCCGCGGCACGTTTCGGGGTCGAACAAGAAATAATTTCCCTGTCCTTCGAAGACCGAACCGCGAAGCCTTTGAAATTTATCGACCGCAAAATACGTAAGACAATCCTGTCCGCCGTATGCACCCCCGTCCTGCTGCGCCTTCCGAAAAGCATTTTGCTCTTCCATCAGCAATCCCGACTGAGCGCAGAGCGCCCCCTGTCGGAATACCTTTATTTTGGCGCTTAAACGATCCAGCGCGTTCGCAAAATCACCCGCCACTTCCCCATAAGCTTTTAACCAGTCACCGAGAATCCGCCCGACCAGCGGAATCTTGTTCATCTTATCCGCGCTCTCTGTCAGAATATCGCCAATCAGCCGCAATCCGTAGGTTGGATTCTCTTTGGCATTCTCTGGATCAAATTTCTTCGCAAATTCGTAGGCCCCCTCAACCTCGCCGGCAACCTTATCCGCCTTCTTCATCCTGCGCGCCGCCAGCTTCATCTTCGACTTAACCCCGCCTTTATCCAGCGTGTTGAATGTCTCCCGCATATCCGATAGATATTTCTTCGCCGTGGCTCGATCTTTCGGGTCACATCCGAATATCTCACAGGCAAGCTTGATCCCCTTCTCCATGTCCTGTGAAAATATAATATCTTCGTACTCCTGGTACTTACCTTCAAACTCTTCGAGCTTCCCGCTTCCCTGCTGAAGCGTCTCGCGGAACGCATTGAACTCGTCTTCCGTCTGCTGAAGAGCTTCCTTATACTCTTTGTCTATAGGACAACTTGCCGGCGCCGGCGTACCGATGCACGCAATGATCAAATAGAAAGCGACCAGAAGCCGTCCCGACGACTTCATCAATCTTTTTGTATTCATATCAACCTTCTCTGCCCTAAATGAATAAATCACTGATTTGTATCAAATAAATATCTTAATTTTATGCCGAAATCCGTCTTCTGAAGATCCGACGCCGAGCTTAGATCCGCCTTGGTGCTGTGAAGATTCGTGTACCCGTCTATCACGAAATTCGACTGCAGCGGATACGACGCCTTGGCCTCGAACCGCGCGATACTCGAAGTCCTTACCGGCTTGGCATTATATAGAAAAGCGTGAATATACGAGAACGTCGCACTCCAGACGATACCCGTACCGAACCCCATCCGCGCCGAAGCCTCCATACCCCCCCGAACGTTATTCTCCGGATTCCGAAACACATAATCGACGCCGCTCAGATCATTCTTGAAAAATTTATCCCTCTCGGTATCAACGAGCAGACGCCCCCCGACAATCGGCCCCACCGTGAGCGCCTTCAACCAGGCCATATTGCCCTTAGTCCATCCGAAACTCCAGTAGAAGTCCACCGAATGAGGCGGATGAATATTATAGACATTGAGATAATTATTCTTATCGACACTTCCCGTATACCCTCGCGCCGCCACATTCCATTTCGAGTACCTCCCGGTACTGAACGGATTCCTGTCCATCCGCCATTCGAATTGTACGAAATCAAATTGCGATGTATCCGAATACGAACGGTACGTAACATCAAACGTCGCTTGCACGAAATATTTCTCATCTCTTCCCATACTGCGTGAAACCAGCTTAAAATCCGTGAAATTATTCAGATCCGCGTTGGGATAATCATACATCACGACCTGAGGCCCCCACGATTTGCTTTTCGAACCCGAACTCGATTTCATCATGAGTCCGCCCTTTATCCTCCGGCTTTCGAAAGGGCATCCCTCGACATTGGGATATGATATCTTCCGGTAATCTCCTTCGACCGAACTCCCGCCCGATGAAAACTGCCAGACAACTGCCGGATTAAAATCTGTATGATCGGCCTCGCTTACATCAAACGACTGCTTGAGATAATTCAGCTTGAAACCCACATTCCCCGGCCCGGCCGGAAGTTTGACATCATTATTCCACGTCATCACCCCATAATCCGCGCCGTCGATCTTGCCGTAGTGACGACCCGACCATCTCAATTTGCTGTTGGCGTTCATTCCGGCGCCATTCCACAACCCGCTTACGAACGCCCCCTTATCGCTATACCCCAGCTCCTTGATCTCCGCATCCGAAAAACCGGAAAAATCAACTCCCGTCCCGACCGCGAGATTCGACGTAAAATTATGCGTCCCCGTCAACGCCACATCGGTCAGACTGATCTTCCGTATCTCAACCGTCTTCTTATGACTGACACTCAGTGCGATATTGGTCTTGTCCTCGGGAACATACCGCGCATCCGCTCCAAACCCCAGATCGGTGGAACTCGACTTGAATAGCGGATTGGTGTTCGGGCGCTTGTACGATGACGCTCCCAGCAGCAGGTTCGCCTCCCCGTTGACCGCAAGCTTCTGTCCCTGCGGCAAGGCCGCCAGTTGTTGCATCGACTCCCCCGGCTTTCCAAAATCCGATACCGCTCTCTCGTAGAATCTTTCGACATACCCCTTGTACTTATTGTAATCCGCTTCCAGCGCCACCGCCTTCGGCTGAAGCTTGCTGACCAGTTCAGGCGATGCTTTCTTCGACGCTACCTCCTTCTTGAACCCTATCAATCCCTTTTCCACTTCCGTCGAATTCCCCTCGAATGATGCCACCAATCCTGCCGTGGGGCTCAACGCCGCCCGTCCCTGAGCGATCTGCGTTTCTATCGGACGCCCCGCCCGGTCGCGGTATATGGCATCATGATCTTTGAGTTGCTGAAGGATCGCCAGCGCCAGTCCGCGCGAACGCCCGACCGACTGCGATAAATCGTCAAACGATTTTTGAAGATTGTTTGCCGCCGATGATACCGCCGGCAATACTATCAGGATTGTCAGGCACAGCGCCATCGCCAATCCCGATCCTTTGTAGCTGGTTGATTTCTTATATTTCATAATATATCAAGAGTTAAATTGTGAATATTTTCATACCCCATGCCTTCACGACTGTCGTGTCATCTTGGATTGGGCAATCCTACTCGATTGCCATTATGAATCTTATCGGAAAATTTACTATGTCTCTATAGCGCCAATAAAGATGGGAAAAGTAAGGCGGGCGTGCGGAATTACACTACTTCTTCAACATTTTCTTCTCGCCCGAACTATAATTTTTTGATATAATCCAGACTATGGATACTCACATCTGCCCCTGGTGGTTAGGTTACCTCTTGGCCAGTCCCTCTACGACGCCTCATGCAGAATCCCGAACACGATTCTCAAACCTTATATGACTGAAGGAATTCAAATTCTTGAAGTCGGACCCGGGATGGGATTTTTCACCCTCCCGATGGCGCGAATGATCGGATCAAATGGAAAAATTTTCGCCGTCGACGTTCAGGAAAAGATGCTCAAGTCGCTGGACCGACGAGCCAGAAAAGCCGGACTGACCGACCAAATCGAAACCCGCCTCTGCGCCAATAATTCTCTTGGAATCGACGACCTCATCGGCAAAATCGACTTCGCCCTCGCCTTTGCCGTCCTGCATGAAATACCCGATATAAAATCCGCCTTATCGCAAATTGCATCATCTCTTAAAACCGGCGGGACACTTCTAATTTCCGAACCGAAAAGCCATGTTTCGCCCGATGAATTCCGCACCACTATCGCTCATGCCAAAGACTGCGGCCTTACCGAAAAATCCACTCCCCTCATCTCCCGCAGCCACTCAATTCTAATGACTAAGATTTCATAGGTCAGAATCTGACGTCAGTCCGACTCGTAGTCGTGATATCATCCTGACCTTCGAAACCTCCTTTGAGGCTCTCTTTCTTGATGATTCCAGACTCTTTCGAATTTCTGATGGCAACTCGTCCACCAAAATCAATTCAATATTGCCGGGGAATCTGCCGATTTTCTTTCTCTTTTCAAATTCCCCCAGCATATCGGTTTCGGTGAACACTAATATTCTTCTCAAAACTCCCTTCTGCATGAAGTAAGTACATTGTGTCAGCCATAATTTTTTGTACCTTACCAGTTCCCGAGTTTGCCACTGGACATTTTCGCTTTGGCCGTCGATATGCATGCAATGATTTTCCCGTCATCGCTGACTGCGTCAAATTCAAACTTGCCGCCCCATCTGAGAGGCACTTTGTCTTTGGAAAATTGCCGCTTAAATTTTCTCTTAAGGAATGTTTCTCGAACCCATTCCTCAACCTGCATCTGAGCTTTTGTATCTGCCATGATTTCCTCCCCTGCTATACTATCTCGACAGAAAAGCTCTCTCCCTTTACTCATGATTTGAATCTGCCACAAATTCTGAATAATGAATCCCTTCACCTAGACACACAATTGGCTGAGGAACCGGCTCAAACTATGTCTTCTTTTCTTGTTTCAAATCATGATATTCAATAGATTAACTCATCTGAACTTGGATAAATATGCCATTTGATTTAGCTAAGATCGAAAAAATAAGAAAGCTGGCCATACAGGCTATCGTCTCCAATGATATTTTGATGGAGAAACTTATCCTAAAAGGGGGGAGCGCGATAGATCTGATTCATCGATTTGCAAATAGGGCCTCTATGGATCTTGATTTTTCTATTGAGGGGGATTTTAATTCAAACGAACAGGCGGCTCTTAGGAATCAAGTCGAAAAGCTCTTGAAAGATACATTTTTGGAGGCGGGCATGATTGTCCATGATTTCATATTGGAGGAAAGACCGAAGAGAATTGCAGATCATTTGGCAGACTTCTGGGGTGGTTATGAGATAACATTCAAAGTTATCGAAAAAGCGCGATTTGAAAAGCTGCATGGAAACATGGATGCAATAAGACGTCAATCAATCTCGGTACATCCTTCAAACAGCACTGCTTTCCGAATTCAGATATCAAAATATGAATATTGTTCGCCAAGAGTTCAGAAGAATATCGACGGTTATACTGTCAATGTTTATGCGCCAATACTATTGGTCGTGGAGAAATTGCGTGCTATCTGCCAGCAGATGGCCGGATATGAGAAAATTGTGCCAACTATAAAACCGACAGCCAGGGCCAGAGATTTTTTCGATATATATACTCTGACGCAGAACGCAAAAATTAACCTTATGAGCCCTGTGAACTTAGAATTGATTCAATTGGTATTTTCGGCCAAGCGTGTTCCGCTGTCCTATCTAGCGCGAATTGGCGATTATAGAGAATTTCACAGATCCGACTTCATTTCTGTTGAAGCAACAGTACTGTCCATAACGGAATTGAAAGACTATGATTTCTATTTCGATTTTGTATTATCAATAATACCGAAATTAGAGTCCTTTCGGATAGAATAGCTTCCATTTTTTTGAATATTCCGTATCTTTCATTTGATGAGTTAGGTAAAAATTGTACTTGATCTCAAATTGCTCCATCAGAGCAATCTGGCTTTCTCTATAATTCGCCGCTTTCTCTAAATAAAATCCAATTGCTTGATGAAATGGATATGTAAATTTCAAGGATTTTAAAAAAGCTGCTATCTCATTTATAGACACGTTTTCTGCCGCAAGACGAAAAGCCTCCAGCACTTGATGCACACCGCCAGAATATATCGGTCGCACAGTAATGTCGATAAGTGTTCTCTCAACCGAAGTTACCTTTAATTTTTCACCTTTATCGCCCCCAAATTCGATTACGCCAAGTTTGTCAGTGTTCTTACCATTGATGATGTATATTTTTCTGCCATTGAAATTACTTGTATTATGCGTGACCCTGCAGGCCTTTGAAAAAGCATAATCTATGCGGCCCTGGGAAAGCTGTGTATCTCGCTGAAATTTTGGTGGTTGCTCAAAGTTTAAGTATACTGCCTTCGGAATTTGTACGGTTAATTTGTTTAGAAACATAGCCGTATAGTGGGAGAAATAGGAGTTGGGCTTAAGAGATTGGATTATCTCAAAATCGCTTGCGTCTTCCCAAATATATCTTTCTATGTCGGCGTACGGGAATGGAATTACTATTTGTTTGAGAGAAGATGATTTTGTTATATAGTCAATGAATTGGTTAGTGGTTGTTCGCTTGGCTAATCGCCAGAATTCTCTATTTTCTGCCAATATTGCATCCATATCGTTGGGGGTAAATACCCTTTGGGATCTGTTATTAAACAGTTTAATAATATCATTCTTTGCTATGTTGAGTCTAGATTCCCGCATATGATAATGGGCGTTATCTATAGTATATATACTATAGATAACAGCCTGTTATTTAAA
The DNA here is from genome assembly GCA_963813655.1 of uncultured candidate division Zixibacteria bacterium. Classification (GTDB taxonomy): domain Bacteria; phylum Zixibacteria; class MSB-5A5; order GN15; family PGXB01; genus CAWEZN01. The sequence continues at coordinate 73,067 of CAWEZN010000010.1, forward strand.
TATAGATGTCTACAAGTTGTTGTCAAGTAATTTTTTAAATGGGTACACTTATGACAATCTATATAGTATATATACTATATAGATAGCCATATAATTAAAATATTATTACGTATATGTCATTATTATACAGATAGTTATGCAATATATTGCCAATTTTTAATGGCAGTTACGAATAGTATATATACTATTCGTAACTGCCATTATATCCACAACTCTATATCCCATACTACCTTACACATCTAGCGCCACTTTAGCAGATCCAGCCCCATCAAATTTACCACCAAACCGATGTTGATTCGGAACCCTCCCCTTATATGAAGGACCTAATGTTTAAAACCGTGACCAAAAAACAACTTATCGCGAGACCCCCTCAATGCGGGCGGTTCACAAACCGCCCCCAAAGATCCATCCCCCTCGCCCTCTGGGAGAGGGGATTGGGGTGAGGGTTATAACCATGACCAAAAAACAGATCAACGCTTCCGATCGGGCCAGCCATAGCCCGTTGAGGAAGCTTTTATATAGAAGATTTCTACTAAATCAAAGCAACGCATCTATTAGAAGGACAACGGGAACCCAAACCCCTGACCCCATCTTACCGGTGCCAACCATGCTTAAGCCCTATAACAGAAACCCTTTAACCATCCATATCGCCTCTCACACCGGGAGTGAGGTCAGGGGCGAGGGTAATTTAATGCGTCATCCGTCCGCGTCTACGATCCGGCCCATTTATGTGAGCGGTCCGCTGCAGGCGGAACCACATCTGCCCCAGCCTACACTCTTGCAACCCCCCGTCAGCCTGCCAATGCGGATTCATCACCGGCGGAGGCGTCGTGAGGGGTTCGGAACCTTAGTGTGTCGATCCCTGTAGATACCTCAAAATTCTTTTTTACAAAAAAAGAATTTTGGGGGTGTATTCGGAGCGTGCTAGGGGAAAAGCTACGAATGCTTCTACCCGGTAGCGGCTCATGCCTTATTTGGGTTTGTTCCTCATCCTTTCCTCGGAGAGGAGCCCAGGGATTACCAAATCGAACCCATCGAAAAATGGGTCAATCTGCAGGCGTATCCTTCTGTTCCGCAAATTCTTGCGCCCGCGCGAAGACGCGACAAAAATTTCAAAAAGCGAACCCAATTCCCGCCAAACCACTGGACTACATCCAATTAACCTTTTTGAAAATGGCTTCGTTTAAAACGCATAAAGGCGCAACTTGCTGTGCGCCTTAAGAATATAAAAAATGCGATCGAACCCGATATTACATATTAGTATAATTCGGCCCACCGCCGCCCTCAGGCGTCACCCATTTGATCACCTGATACGGGTCGGCGATATCACAGGTCTTGCAATGCACGCAATTCGATGGTGTCAGCTGAAGCTTCTTCTTCCCCGGATTAGCCGGGTCATCCACCATCTCATAAACCTGCGCCGGGCAGAAATGCTGGCACGGATTCCCGAACGTCTCGGCGCAAACCGTATTGCAGATATTATAGTCCGCTATCACCAGATGCGCCGGTTGCTCTTCCTCATGCTTGGTGCCGCTGTGATAAACGTCCGTCAATTTATCGTAAAGATACTTATTGTCGAATTTAAGATTTTTGCGGACATTCTCCTCGCCGTGGCGCGCAATATATTCCCGCATCGGCATCATATGCTTATAATCCGGCTCGGTGATAATCTTGTCGAAAAGCCCCGACCCGCGCGATATCATCTGCGTTCCGTAGTTGAACATCCCCATGAAAAGCCCGCTCTCGAATCCCGCATGATAATTCCGCACCGCATAAAGCTCGTCTCTGGCCCACGATTTTTCGAATCGCGTCTCCATCCCGCAAAGCGTCGCCGCGCTGAAATCATTTTTCTCCAGAGCCTCGAACACCGTCTCCGCCGCCATCATCCCCGATTTGATCGCCAGATGTATCCCCTTCAGCCTCTGCGAATTCAGAAATCCGGCCGCATCCCCGACCATCAGAAGACCGTCATGGTACAGTCTCGGCATCGAATAATATCCCCCTTCGGGAATCGTCTTCGCGCCGTAATGCAGCATCGTGCCCCCTTCGAAAATTTTGCGTACCAGAGGATGCGTCTTGAAAAGCTGGAATTTATAATGTGCATCGCTGGCCGGATTGGGCGAATTAATTCCTTGCGCATACCCGAGCGCCGCCATTTTCCCGCTCATGCTGTATATAAATCCGCCGCCGTATTCTTCGCTCGGAAGCGGCCAGCCGAATGTATGCATCACCTCGCCTTCGCGCAGCCGTCCCTCCGGAATCTCCCACACTTCCTTGACACCGGTAAGATACGCCTGCGGCAATTTCCCCTCGCGAAGATTCAGCTTCTCGATCGCCTCTTTGGCCAGCGACCCATGCACCCCCTCCGCCAGTACCGTGACTTTGGCCTTAAGCAGCGACCCCGGCTCGAAATTAGGTTTGGGATGTCCCTCTTTATCCAGCCCCAGATCGACCGTCCGTACACCGACAACTTTGGAATCTTCGATGAGAAGCTCAAATCCGCCTGTGGACGGAAAAATATTGATACCGGTCGCCTCAACCTGCTCGGCCAGCCAGCCATCAAATTTGTTCAGCGATATAATATAATGCCCATGATTCCGAAATGGCTTGGGTAGAAATGGAAACTTAAATGACGATTTCTCTGTCAAAAAATAGAGGGTGTCCGGTCCGACCTCTCTTTCGAAGGAAAATCCTTTTTCAAGAAAATCGGGCAATAATTCGCGCAGGCCCTTAGGATCCATCACCGCTCCGGATAAGGCGTGCGCCCCGGCGTAAGACCCTTTTTCGATAATCATGATTTCCGGCATGGCCACCTTGCCGCCGGATTTATTGACCAGGTTGGCCAGATGGTATCCAAAAGATAATCCGGCTGGCCCCGCCCCGACAACGAGAATGTCAACCTCGAGGGTTTCACGCTGAATATTCATATTCGCGCCCTGAATTTATGGAGAATGTTTAAAATGCCAAAAAGATATTTTCGGAACCGGATACTGGATGACCAGTCCGTCACCCTTTGGAATCCTTGGATTCTTCGGGTCTTCGGACGTCCCTGCCGATGTTGTTCGGCTTCGAATTCTCGATCGGGTCCGATCCGTTATTCTTGATCTGGAGCATTTCCATGATCTTGAATCGGTTGCACCCGACCGTCATCAGCCTGCCGGCGACCACGATCGGCTTCCTCAGAAGCTCATTATCGCTCGCTATCAGATCGATGACTTCTTTCCGAGACGGCAGCACCTTGTCAAGCCTGAATTTCTTGAAGGCTTTGGACGCCGGGTTCACGAAATGTTTCATGTCGATGTGCCTGATGAGCCTCTCAAGCTCAACGGCTCCCAGCGGCCGCGAAGATAAATCACGAATCCGCAAATCCAAATCCAAGGTGGTCAGGAATTCCTTTATTTCATCGCAACCCGGTTCTTCAGGATCGGTATAGAAATCCACTCTTCTAAGCATCAGACCTCCAGATGGGCATAAAACCACGCTTTATATTTAAACCGGATGGAAATAGTCTCCTTATTTCTTCACCAGCATACCATCCGTAAGGGGAACCTTCGGATTTATATCTCATCCCCTTACAGCGGGTGACAATATATGTCGCTTTGCTAAATTGTCCAGACATTTTTCTTTCCTCAATATTTTTTTATAGATCAAGTCTCATTTTCATATCGAAATAATGGGCCAGCGGATTCTATTTACTCATCGATATTTATTAGCTAGACGCTCTTGAGTCGATTTCACTTCATACGGCTCAATTATCGGTTATATAATATTAATTGGTTTTCAGTCCAACACCGCTTCGTCCTTTCAAACAATCGGGCTTCTACTTTGTTCCAATAAACTATCCAGGAGCGTACTCGCGAGAGCTCTCCAAGACTCTGCGGCCATTTAATAGTCAATCTCAATAACGTATGTCTGCTGCGAGAGGTTGCTCGATAAATTAAAAATACAGGAAATTTTAGCGGTGGAATCAGGATGATTCTTGGCTTCTATATAAAATTACCTTCGAGAAATAATCTGTTCTTGGCGGCCTTTCGTCGCGGGTAAATAACTTCCACCGTCCCCCCGGCGATTTCCTTAAGCCGCTCAATAGCTCCTTCAATCAGGAAGTCGGGGGTAGAGGCGCCGGCTGAAAGGCCAACGATCTCAATTGATCGACCATCACGCCGAAACCAATCGGGATCGATGTCACGGGCGGAATTAATCAAGTATCCATGCGAAGACAGGGCCCGGGCAATTTGCGCCAGTCGTTTAGAATTCGCTGATGACACTGAACCGACGACCAGCATCATGTCCACATGAGGGGCAAGGTCCATTACTGCAGCCTGTCTCTGATTTGTGGCGTTACAAATAGTATTAAAAACTTCAATCTGCGGAAATTTGAGTTTCGCCGCTTCTTCAATTTCTACAAAATCCGAAACACGGGCGGTCGTCTGTGACGTCAACGCAACCTTCCCGTCAACTTGCCCGATGCTACGCAATGCCTCGAGGTTTGGGATGACAGTCACACGGTCAGGAGCATGCCCCACAATTCCAATGGTCTCGTCATGAGTATGATCGCCGAAGTGCAAGATGCAATACCCATTTTCCGCGAGTTTCTTGATAACTTTATGAATTCTAATCACCAACGGACAGGTGGCATCGATAACTTTAAGACCGCGCTCATGTGCCCGCGAGAATATATCGGGAGACGCTCCGTGAGCGGGTATTATTACTGTACCTCCATCGATTTCGTCGATCGTGGCTGCTTGGCCGACACCCTCCCTCTTAAATTTCTCCACGACAGCCTCATTGTGAACAATTTGCTTGAGTATAGTCACCTTTCTATCCAGCACACCCGTCTCCTCGGTCAGGGATATGGCTCTCTTCACCCCCATGCAAAAGCCAAAATGTTCGGCAATTATGATTCTTTTCATTGCCGCCCCTCAAGAATACCCTTCGATTGGTGAAAGGCTCGATATGATGAGCGTACCAAGGGTCCCGCCTCAATATGCTGAAATCCCATACCTTTCCCGATAACCGCAATTTCTTGAAATTCATCCGGGTGATAATATTTCTCCACTGGAAGATGGTTTTGGGAAGGGCGCAAGTATTGGCCGACTGTCACTATCTGGGTCCCGGTATCATAGATCCTGCTAAATAACTCTCTGATTTCCGCCAAATTCTCTCCCAGCCCGACCATAAAACCTGTCTTGACGGCACGGCGCGGCAGATATCTGTCCGCGATTTTTAAAACTTCAAGTGAGCGTGAAAAATCTGCTCCCGGACGCACTCGCGAATATAGTTTCCCGATGGTTTCGATATTATGAGCGAAAACGTCAGGGCCGGAAGCGAGTACAGATTGAATCGGCCCGATTTGCCCCTTGAAATCAGGCACAAGAACTTCAATGCGAACTTCGTTATCCTGCGCTCGGAGAAGCTCTATTGTCCGAGCAAAGATAGCCGCTCCCCCATCAGGCAAATCATCTCTGGTAACCGAAGTAATGACAACCTGTTTCAATTTCAATTCAGAGACCACATTGGCCAGACGAGCGGGCTCATCAAGATCGAGAATTAGAGGTCTTCCTCTGTCGACATCGCAGAAGCCGCATCCTCTCGTGCAATATGGTCCCATAATTAAGAAGGTGGCGGTCCCCTCGCCAAAACACTCTCTAATATTGGGACAGGAAGCTTCCTGACATACAGAATGCAGTTTGTTGTCGGTCAATATTCCCTTTATCCGATGATAATTGGGACCGAAACGAGCATCGACTTTCAACCAGGAAGGCAGACGAGGCAAGCTATCCGATCTTTCCGGTGAGGCTACTCTATCGGTCGAGGGTTTTGGCAATTTTGAATCAGATTTCATGCGATTCTTGCCTGAGGTTGTCCCTGTTTATAGACTTCTACGAAATTTTCCAGGAAGTATTTGGTCAGGCATAAATCATCGCCAAGCTCCGTATGAAATGAACTGACCAGACAATTCCGCTGAGATAATAAGATCGGGGAATTATTCAGCATTGCCAATACTCTGACATTGCGACCGTGTTCCGTAACTATGGGGGCGCGGATAAACGACGCCTGAAGCTCCACTTTGCCTCCATTGAGATCCGCGAGAACGGGCGAGTGAAATGAATAAATTTGCCTTCCGAAGGCGTTTCTTGACACGGTGATGTCAATGATGCCAAGCGGAGTGATTCTTGGATCGTCAGCATCTTCGGCCAGCATAATCATACCGGCACAGGTACCCCAGACACCCTTATTGGAACAGAATTGCCCTAACCTTTTTCTCATGCCAAACCTGTCGATTAGAAGACTAATTGTCGTAGATTCTCCCCCCGGGATTATTAGCCCGTCGAGACCATCCAGATCCACATTCGACCTGACTTCGCGGCCCGACGCATGGAGGGCATCAAGGCGATAAAGATGGCGTTCAAAATCGCCCTGGAGGGCAAGCACGCCCACATTTAGCTTCTGTAACATAGGCATGAAAGAAGAAAAGTCTATCGAATCTGAAGAAGGTTATCCTGCGGGATCTCCGCGGCCGATACCCCCTTCATGGCCTCGCCGAGTCCGCGGCTGGCATCGGCTACCGCCTTAGGATCGTTGAACTGCGCGACAGCGGAGACTATCGCGGAGGCCCTCTTCTCCGGGTTGGAGGATTTGAAAATCCCACTCCCGACAAAGACGGCTTCGGCTCCCAGCTTCATCACTAGCGCGGCGTCGGCTGGGGTAGCAACTCCGCCAGCGGCAAAATTCGGAACGGGTAATTTGCCCAGCCGGGCGACAATCTTTACAAGCTCGAGCGGAGATGATAAATCCTTGGCGGCGCCATATAGTTCGTCATCCGACTGTACCGTCAGACGCTTCATTGCGGAATTGATTTCGCGTAGATGCTTGACCGCCTCCGAAATATCGCCGGTTCCAGCTTCTCCCTTGGTACGTATCATCGCAGCCCCCTCGGCGATTCGTCGCAGTGCTTCGCCAAGATTGCGGCATCCACATACAAAGGGCACCCTAAATTTCCATTTATCTATATGATATTGATAATCGGCCGGCGTTAATACTTCTGATTCGTCAACGAAATCGACTTCGAGAGCTTGGAGGACTTCCGCTTCGGCAAAGTGTCCTATGCGGCATTTGGCCATTACAGGAATACTGACGGCCTTCTTGATCGCCTCGATGATTGTTGGGTCAGCCATTCGCGCTACGCCGCCTTCAGCTCTGATATCCGCGGGCACGCGCTCCAGCGCCATGACAGCACATGCACCCGCCTGTTCGGCAATTCGGGCCTGATCCGCAGTGACAACATCCATTATTACACCACCCCTAAGCATCTCTGCAAGACCGACTCGGATCTTATAATCTTCATCTTCCAAGTTCATATTATGTCTCCTCTCTAATACACTTTACCGGGCGGCAAGCCGGATTGTTCCCAACAACATACAGGATACGACGAAATAATGGTTTCGAATCACTCCCGCGCCCAAATTCACCTTTGAACGCTACCTGTCAGCAATTGTCGCCTGAATATATAACAATATTTCCGGAAAAATCGCAACTCCAATTATACCGCTCCAGATCAAGGAAACATTATCAACTCAAAAAAAAGCGGCAGGCCAAAAACCTACCGCCGTCAAAGATCCGAATATTATCTGGTATCAGGATTCCTTTAATACCGCTTTATATTTCGAAAAGTTGGCCAGAGAGAGCGCCTTACGGAACATCTCCTGCTGTTTGATCCAGAATTCCCGCATTTTGCACCCCTTGTAATGCTCACATTCACATCTGTCGCCTTCGCAACAGAGATTCAGGCAAATAGGCCCCTCCATGGCCTCAATCACATCAAGAAATGAAACTTCTCTTGGTGCACGGGCCAGCCGATAACCACCCGTAACGCCTTGATATGAGACAAGAATCCCGGCCCAGGTAAGGTCCTTCAGAATCTTGGCCAGAAATTCCCGGGGGATTCTCTGCGCTTTGGCTACGGCCCCTATCGAGGACAGTCTCCCCTTTGGCAGGCCGGCAAAGTGCATGACGGCGCGAAGAGCATAATCGGCTTTTCTTGAGATTTGCATAGCGACTCCTTATTGAAATAACCCTATGATTCCCTTTTTATTCCATATACGATATTATTATCTTATAATATGGACAATTCCTACAACTTTATCAAGACTTTTCTGAAAATTTTTGCAAATAAGCAATTTATTGTGGACAAGCTGGGACGAGATTCAGGAAGATGCTCTAAAAATGACCCGGTGGGTCTATAAACCCAGTTTAGAAATCAGCGGACTATCACATTGATATTCCGTTTTTTAAGCTGTGAAATAAAGAATTGCGGTTCTATTGCCAGCTCTTGCGGGACGACGCCCTTTTGAGCTATTTTGCCCGCACAAACCATCCAGGCAATGATTGCCACCGGAAATGACGTACAGCGCATCATTGAGGTCAATCCGGATCGAGAGTCCTGCCGATCGATAATCTCGTAAACAAGCCGACCGGGAGAGCCGCCCTTTATACCCTCAAAGATCAATCTTACCAACACCAGATCAGGTTCATTAAAACTGAGATTTTTTTCCAAGACCTTTTTAAGAACCTCCCGTGGTTCTACACTGATATCGCCAATTTTCACGGGACTTCGTGAGCCGAGTCCAATTTCGAGCATAGGTTTAAAAATTCGACAGTGCCCGGGGTAACGAATTGTCTTATAATCGAGGAATTCAATTATCCCCTTATATGTCTGAGGCAGAGTTGAAGTGCCTCCGGAAGTGTAAAAGGCTTCAAGCTCGCCGATACCGTCAAATTCCAGCTTTTCGAGACCGGTCATTGGATTCATTGTTCGGGGCTGACCACTCTCAAGGATGACTACCGGTTCCCAATACTCATTAATAAGACCTTCCGAGGAAAAGACGAGCTGATAATTCAACGGCGGTCGTGGCACCTGAGGCAGGCCCCCGACTCTGATCTTGAGGGAAGTGACTTTGTCAAATTCCTTGATGCCGCCCGCGGCGAGAACTGATACCATCCCGGGTGCAAGACCACAATCAGGGATAACAGTTATTCCAGCCTCTCTGGCGGCAGCATTCATTTCAAATTGAAGACGAACGACGTCATTATTGCCCCCAAGGTCGAAGAAATGAGTCTTGCTTCTGATAGCCGCGCGAGTCAATCCTTCATTGTATTTATACGTAACGGCGGAAATACAGGCATCATAGTCCCGCAAGGTCGCGGAGACTTCGTCTTCATCACGCGCATCAATTTTCGCCGCAGTGGTTTTCTCATTGCCATATTTCTGCGCAATCTCAGCGGCCAGTTCGGCGTCAAAATCAAATAGCCCGATTTTCTCGACACCCTCTGCACAGCTTAAATCATAGACGACCGCGCGCCCCATCAAGCCCGACCCGATAACTGCAATTTTCATAACGCGTACATAATCCTTCTTTTCACCCGGCCCATTAAATTCAGCATCAATTTACTATCCTCTCTGTCGATTGTCCACAGGAATTTGAAGCGGGATGGTGATGGGCAGGGATTAGATTCGAGTAATTGACTCATAAAAGCTGATATCGCTTACGCAGAAACCACTCAGTCGCTAGCGCAAAAATGAAAATAATCAGCAGCCAGAGTTTATCCCAGAGAACAAACTCCTTTTGAACTGACACCCTGATGGCGTCGCTTCTCATTCTGGAATAAAGACTATCAACTTCACTCAAAGGATAAAATGCCCCACCCGTTAATTGTGAGATCGACGCAAGGGCACCAAAATCAGGCTGACGCCTATATTCTTCGACCGAGAAAGACTCAACGACGATCTCGCCGGAAGATTCCCTTAATTTCTTCCCGTCTTTTTCGATTGTTCCGATGTATTTATATTTCCCGGGAGAAATCACTTCAAATTCAGCGCGATATTGACCTTCCGACTTTTCCACAAATGGTGCGGCTGTTGTGTCACCGCTTGCCTGATTGACAAGTGACACATTTCCGACCGCCCCCCCGATCGGGCGGAAGCTCAGGTCGTAAACAGACGCCGAGAAGCCGACCTTTTCCCCTCTGGTATATACAGTTTTATCCGGATTCATTTTGACCGGATCGGAATCTTCTCTGAGTGCCAGCCAATTAACAATACCGTCAAATAAGGTGCGGTACTCCTTCCCTTCCCCCCCAAAACCATAATCGTAAAAAAGCCAGCGCCAGAAAGGGGCGGCTGTTGTCGCCAAAACCTTACCGGGCCCGAAACTCCGAAAACCCAGAACAGGTAAGTCGCGCCCCGCCGCGCTTATGCCGGAACTGACCAAAATTTCAGAACCGGGGGCAATAGAATCGACTGAAATGATAGTTTCGAACGGAGGCATATTATTCCATCCCTCGAGAATGCTTTGCCGATTATCGGATAGTCGGACCGCAGGATGAAATAAATAATTCTCGACTGGTTTGCCGGTAAATTTGGAATAATTGAGTCGGGCCCGTCTGTCAGTCGATGCAAATGGAAGGTAATCATCAATCCAGCGGGGAAAGACGCCCTTAAGATAATTCTCGCCGAGAATAGCGAAAATCCCGCCACCTTTATCTATGAGGAATGACTTAAAGAGCCCTGATTTGGATTTTAGACGTGCAAGATCGATATCGTATAAAATTATCATGTCATATTGATTTAGCTCTTCCTGCCTCGCCGGGAATACCTCTCCGAGATACCCTCCGTCCTTCTTTGAAATCACCGGCGTTAATTCGATATTGGCCAGGTTGGAAATAAAACGATTCATGAAAGCAAATTCCCAATCCAAACGGTCAGTAACGATAAGAACCTTGAGTTTGCTCTTGAGAACCGTCATGGAAAAAGAACGACTATTATTATCGGTCTGCACCTCTCCCCTGATTTCAGGAATTCTAATTTGAAAAGTCTGCTGCCCTGGCTTTTCGGGGGTGAAGCTGATCTTCTCGTCCTGTTTCAGTCTTCCCGGGGGAAGCTTAATAGCCTTGGTTTGAAGAATCCTATCCTGATTGACAATCTCAATTCTGGCCGAATCATTGCTCATTCCCGACCATTCTAGATGCGCGGTTAATTCGGTCGGTTTCCCCGCAAAGACAACTGGATTGTGTCCAATTTCAGAAACGGCAATATCCTTTTCCGCGATATCTTTGCCGATGCCAACCGTGAAAATAGGCGTTTTTAGATCCGAAGCGGCGGTTAAAGGAGATTTGCCGCTGTTTGATATTCCGTCGGAGAAAATCAGCCAATATTCGGGAGGTTGAGCTATTTCTTTCTCTGACAATTGGGATATTGCTTCTCCGAGAGCTGTCTTTTCGACATCAATCGGTTTGCCGTCCTCCATGATTCCTCCGGCGAATTTTTTCTGATTGATATCAAAACGGCTGGCGAATGCCTTGAAGGCGCTCGAGGATATTATCGAATCGACTCTTTCTTGTCGGGTGCGACCGTCCTCATTTATGTCCATGCTCTTGGATATATCGGTAAGCATGGTGAGGCGGGGTTTGCGATCATACTCCCTTTTAAAAGACATAACGGGTTCAAACAAGGCCAAGAAGAGAGCGGCAATAGCCGCTATTCTAAGTGCGGTTAATAAGATTCTGAGGATTGGGGGCAGCGGGGGGTTGGTCTGGCGATATAGATAGATCGCAAATAGAACGAAAAATATGAGAAATAACGAGGTTAGAAAGGGGTGGCCAGTTAACAGGTTGAAGGAGAGTTCTGAAATGCCAAACATAATGACTTATACGCAAATTTTGAAAACCGGCCTTATGGAAAGATATTTGAAATAGGCCTAACCGGCCCGGGAGATTGAATAATCGACCATACCCAACAGCGAGTTGTAGTAACCCGATTTACCCAGGCCATCGACGGAAGCTAAACCTTCTTGTGCAATTTCTGAGGCCCGGCGGTACGCATAATCGATTCCACCGGATTCAATAACATATTTGAGGATTTTTTGGAATCCTTCTTTGCTAATGCCATTTCCGAGGATTTTGAGCGTCTCGCGATTTTTGTCTTTTTCTCCGTTCCGAAGAGAATATATCAACGGCAGTGTTACTTTCCCATTGAGCAGATCATTTCCAGGTTCTTTTCCCGTAATTCTAACATCCCCAACATAATCCAGAAGGTCGTCGGCAATCTGGAATGCCACTCCGATTTTCTCTCCGAAAAAGGCGAAGCGATCCCTAATCTGACCATCTTCCCCGGCAAGAATCGGGCCGGTGGCACAGGAGACAGAAAAGAGAGAAGCAGTTTTATCAGCAATGATCTTAAGATATTCCTCTTCGGAAAGATCGAAATTTGAGGTTTCTTCAACTTGCCTTAATTCCCCGACTGAGACTCTTTCAGTCGCCCGCGAAATGGCGTCGACCAACTCAATCGAACCGGTGGCGACCATCAGGCGAAAGGCCTTGGCAAAGAGATAATCACCCATCAGGACGGAGATGAGATTGGTCCATCTGAAATTGACGGTCTCAATCCCGCGGCGCATATCAGCATTATCAACCACATCATCATGAAGCAGGGTGGCGGTATGAATCAATTCAATAGCCAGCGAACCATTAATAGTCTGGTCGTTAAAATATTCCGCCGCCCGCGCAGAGAGAAAAAGTATCGCCGGGCGAATATGTTTCCCCCTACCCCGCATCAGGTGCTTGGCAATGGAAGTTATAAGCGGGGAATCGCCCGTCAGAACAGATCCCAAGCGCGAGTCAAAGGCTGACATATCGCTCTCGACGGGTTTGAGAAGAGTCTTTAACCTATCTCTTTCTATCATTTAATGCAGCTATGCTCCATTCGATTCTTCTCCTCCTCAGCTCAAAAGTCGGCTAATTATATTCCATTTATGGAATATTGTCAATTCAATTATCCCTCGCCTCATGTAGAGACAAAAAGCTTGATTTGGAGGACTCCACGACTGATATTGAGACCCAAGTCATGGACACTGAACAAAATATTGACTGTGGGCATTATGATTCATTTCCCCATTAGCGGGGTTGATACCTACTGGTGGTTACCATCACTGGTCGCTTTTGCAATTTCAAGCTTGACCTCCACCGGAGGGGTTTCGGGAGGAGTGCTGATTCTTCCTTTTCAGGTGAGCGCGCTTGGGTTTACCGGCCCGGCGGTCAGCCCAACTAATCTTTTATATAATATTATAGCTATTCCGAGCGGGGTCTATCGCTATTATCGCGAGAAACGGATGGTCTGGCCATTAACCTGGACAATTATTATCGGCACCTTGCCTGGATTTTTCCTCGGAGCGATCATTAGAATCAAATATTTACCCGAAGCCAGGGATTTCAAGCTATTTGCTGGACTGGTGCTTTTGTATGTGGGCACAAGGCTTCTGCTAGATGTAATCAAAAAGGCGCCGGCCAATAATGGATAAGATCACTAATTCGGGGCAATTTCATGTTACTCCGCTGGAATTTAATATGAAGAGGATCGGCTATGAGTTTAATGGCATTCAGTATTATGCTTCAACTCCCTGGCTATTCCTCCTTAGCTTGATAGTGGGTGTCGTGGGCGGCACCTATGGTATCGGCGGGGGGGCTATAATAGCTCCCTTCCTCGTCACGATGTTTCGTCTGCCGGTGCATTCTGTGGCAGGGGCGGCCCTGATGGGAACTTTTCTTTCCTCGTTTGCAGGAGTGATTATATACGCCGTAATCTCTCCATTTTATTCCGATACCCAGTTGGCGATAACGCCTGACTGGTCACTTGGGATTCTCTTTGGCATTGGCGGTATGGTCGGGATGTATCTTGGCGCCCGTATGCAGAAGTTTATGCCGGCGAGGTTGATAAAAGCGTTGTTGACATCCTGCGTGCTGTTCATTGCAGTAAAGTATATAGCAGAATTTTTTGGCTGAGGATTTACGACTCCGAAGGAAATCTTTCGCTGAATAAGAAATAGATCGTCTATTTGTTTGAACTGTTCCAGCCTGACTCGCCAATTATCGCCCGGTAATCCTAAATTCATCATTCAACCTGGCGAGCCTCCCGATATTCGGAGGGCGGCCCTTTCCCTTAAGACCCCGCGAATAAAAAAGAAAACAATAACCGAGCTAATAGCTACACCGGCAAACAGTATCAGTATTGAAGAAATAGTCTGCAGTCCCAGTTGTTTCATAAGGACTGAAGCACCGGCAACAAAAATTGTGCAAGCCAGAAGCACGCGTATGGAATATCCGCGAACATATTTCACAGCTATAGTACCAAGTTGAGCGCCGACCGCCGCGCCAAGTAGCATCCATATCGCCGCCATGAGATCGACGCGTCCCTTTATACCGTAGGTGAAAGCGCCATAGGCGCCTGTTATCATTACCTCAAATAGGTCAGTCCCGACTGCGACCAGAGTCGGACAGCCAATCAGATAAATCAAGGCCGGCATCCGGATAAATCCTCCGCCAACCCCCAGAACGCTGGCCACAATGCCAGTCGTCAGGCCAACCGCAATCGGAAGCCATAGAGAGCATCTTATCCCGGAAGTTTTGAAGTGAATCATCGGCGGGATATTAAGGCTGTTTAGCTTTTGGGCGAACGACGAATTTTCTTTTGCCGGATGACATGTCTAGAGATAAATTCGCTTTCCGGTTCCGCGTGTGCGATAAGTAGTCATATAGAACGTAACTGCCTATCAGAAACAGGAAAACGATATAGATTTTTCTTATTACCGATTCTGCCAAACCCAGACTCTCCAGGTGCATGACCAACTTTGCCCCGAGTTCCATTCCCACTGTAGTGCCTATCATCATGGAGAGGGCAAGTTTGATATCGACATTTCCAAATTTCGCGTGCCGGATGGTTGAAACGATGGACTTTCCCCCCATGTGGGCAAGATCCGTACCAATGGCAAAAGGCATGGGAAACCCGAAAATATTGAGGGCGGGAGTAACTATCCACGCGCCTCCGATCCCAAAAAATCCTCCACACACGCCAACTGTCGCCCCAATAAAAAGGAGGAGCAGGACATTAAAGTCCACTCCGGCGATGGGGAAATATATATTGAAGGCTTCCATGTTTTGGTATTCAGCGTCGGGGCAGAAATTATTCGTCGCGTCGCTGAAGTTTGCCCAAATTAACTCCAAGAAGAGCGATCAATTTATCTGTCGCATAACCAATGATATACCCGATGAAGGCCATGGTAAAGACAACAAGAACCCCATATAGCCAGTAGTCGGTGTTATAAATATCTGCGATCCATTTCGACAAACCAGGTTCCATGCCGCGCGTATCGGCAACTTTATCAAGCTTGCTGAGTTGCTTACCGCCGCCTGCTGCGCAGATCGCAGTTGCGTGCACTATCAGTAAAATAATAAGCAGGGACAGAACGAGATATTCGGGCAATCGAAGGTCTAACCGAAGAATGCCTCGCCATAACCTAACTTCCTCAGCCTCCAAAGCATTTGATAACTTTTCCTTGATAATATAATAGGCCTTTTTTATAAATTGCGGCAGAAAAAAGATTAGTGTGATTTAATCTGAATTATTGCTACATTGAAGATCGCAATGCATGAATTAGGGATAGCTGAGTCGATTGTCAATATCGTCCTGAAGGAATGTTCTAATAATAGAATCGCTAAGGTGACGACCGTTGGAGTTCGGATCGGAATTCTTTCCGGCGTAAATTCATCAGCGCTTGAATTCAGTTTCGAGGCAATCACAGCGGATACTCCCCTGTCCGGGGCTAGTCTAAGAATTGAAGAAATTCCGGCAAGCGGCACTTGCCGCTCCTGTAAAAAATCGTTTGAGGTGCAGGAATGTATTTTCATCTGCCCGAATTGTTCTTCGGGAGATATAGAGATTCAAAAGGGCCAAGAACTGGATATTATATATTTGGAGACAGAATAGATAAACTCGCCGCGATTAAGGATTCTTTTTGTTGCCATTTAATTTATCTTCCCGCCCGCCTAATGCATCAAGCCCCTTTTTTTGACAATTGAGATTCAAAATTCGTATATTTTCCACATGACACAAAAAATCGATATTGAAAAGAAGATCCTTTCCGAAAACGATCGGCTGGCTGGAGATATAAGGCGACGCCTGAAGGAAAGGAATATAGTATCTTTGAATCTGGTCAGTTCGCCCGGTTCAGGGAAGACATCCCTACTGGAAAAGACACTGAACGCTTTGAGAAATCAGATAAATATGGCTTTGATTGCCGGCGATGTGCAGACCGAAAACGACGCCAATCGTCTAAAGAAAGCTGGAGGCGAAATTGTCCGTCCGATTGTGACCGGCGGAGCTTGTCATCTTGACGCGCGAATGATGACTGAGGCTCTGGCCAAAATGAATCTTGACAATGTGCGATTGCTTCTCATCGAAAATGTCGGCAACCTGGTTTGCCCGTCAAGTTACGATCTGGGTGAAGATATGAAAGTGGCGGTCATAAGTACGACTGAGGGGGACGACAAACCGCTTAAATATCCGGCGATGTTTCGACGATCATCGGTAATGGTAATAAACAAAATTGATCTATTGGGTTTTTCCGATTTCGATATGATCCGCGTAAAGAAGAACGCTCTGCAGATAAATGGAGGCCTGAAGGTGTTTGAGCTATCATGCAGAACGGGTGCCGGGCTGGAAGAATGGTTCGATTGGCTGAGAGGCTTGAGTTCGGTGAAACACTGAATATATTCGATGGAGAATTACGGATGAGCGCTATCAAATTATCGGATGATGCATATTGGGTAGGTGTCAAAGATCCCGACCTCCGCAAATTTGACATCATCATGCACCTGAAATACGGCACAACATATAACTCTTATCTGGTGATAAGCGAAAAGACCGCGCTCATTGACACAGTGAAAAAGGGATTTACCGAGGAATTCCTGGGAAATATCAGGCAGGTTACGCCGCTAAATAAAATCGATTATCTGATCATCAATCATACCGAACCTGATCACAGCGGGGCGATTGCTGTACTATTGAATGAGAATCCCGGAATCCAAATAATCTGTGCCGCGTCGGCTGTGCCATTCGTTAAGAATGTTATCAATCGGGAAATCGCGATCAAGGGTGTGAAGGATAATGAAATTATCGATCTCGGTGAACAGAAACTGATTTTTAAGATAATGCCATATATGCACTGGCCGGATACGATGATGGCATTTCTGCCGAAAGATCGGATACTATTCTCCTGTGACGGTTTTGCGGCTCACCTCTGCGGTGATTCGCTATATTCTGATGAAGCCGTACAGGATTATAAGCACGAATTCCGTTATTACTGGGATGCCATCATGCGTCCTTTCAGTGGCTATATCCGACGGAATCTGCCGAAATTGGATTCGGTGGATATCGGGATGATCGCGCCGTCGCACGGGCCAGTAATCCGGAAGGAACCGCGCCTCTTTATCGAGAAATACAAGGATTGGGCAGCCGACAAAACCGAGAAAGCCAACCTTGTCACGATTATATATGCCTCGAATTACGAGAACACGAAGTCGCTCGCGGGTCGAATAGCGGAATTCATAAGAAAGAATGGATTCAATATTTCCATCATTGACGCCGCCGAGTGCAACCATCAGGATGTGAGAGATAGCATCGAGGCAAGCAAGGCGATATTGATCGGGACACCGACATTCAACGGCGATGCTGTAAAACCGATCTGGGATGTGGTAGATCTATTTGCGACCGTGGGGAGTCTAGGCAAGAAGGCGGCCGTATTTGGCTCTTATGGCTGGAGCGGAGAAGGCACAAAGCTTGTATCCGAGCGACTGAGCGGATTAAAGTTGAAAGTCTTTGATGAGATTTACCGCGCGCGCCTTCTTCCATCAGATGACGAATTGCGCCAGCTGGACGATTATTGCGCCAGGTTAATTGGATTCTTAAAGGGCTGACAGAGTCGGCCTGCGGGATAGACTGTATACAGCGGCCTGCGCCCAGTTTTTGAATTTCACGAATTCTGTCGATGTCGGAGAACCGGCTATAAATATGTAAGAGCTTTTTTGTTGTCCGAATAATCCTCCGGCAGTTATATTAGGCCACAGATGAGGATTGTATTATAGGAGAGAGTCATGAATAATCGCAATAATGGAGTGTCAAGAAGGGGATTTATTGATCAAGCGTTTGGGCTCGCGGCGGGACTTGCTGCGATTCCCGCCGTAGAAATACTGGCGCAAACAGGCATTGACAAAAAGATGTCTCTTCCCGAGGAAAAGAAACCAATCATTTATAGAACGCTGGGCAGAACAGGCATAAAGATTCCGGTCGTTGGCATGGGTGTGATGAATGCTGAAATTCCGGAAGTTATTCAGGCCTCGTATGAAGAGGGGGTCCGTTTCTTTGACACTGCAGCGGTCTACCAGGGGGGCAAGAATGAAATCATGGTAGGCAGGGTAATCAAGAAATTAGGGACGCGGGATAAAGTTATTATTGCTACCAAAATCTTTTCTGATCGAGTAAGGGCCGACCTGAAGCCGGCAGAGGCCAGAAAGAAGATCATTGAAGAAACTGAGGAGAGCCTGGGTAGACTCGAGACCGATTATATCGATATTCTATATGTTCACGGCGTCACCGATCCCGCTGAATTCAACAATCCGGGTGTCATTGAGGGGCTGAATTATCTGAAGGAACAGAAGAAGATCCGTTTCACGGGAGTCTCCTCGCACAGCAAGATGACTGCAGTAATCAAGGAAGTAACAAAAGGGGAGTATTATGATGTCGCCCTACTGATCATCAATTATGCCCTGTCACAGTATGCAGATTACTTTGACGCCCTGAAGACCGCTTCGGATAAGGGAATTGGTATAATCGCGATGAAGCCATTCTGGGGGGGGCCCGATCAACTCGACGTGAGTAATGCTGAATTCCTGAAAGAGTTTTCCAGCCGCACGATCGCCTCGGCCTGTTTGAAATGGGTTCTTAAGAAGAATTATGTGACCACAACTATTCCCGGTTATACTAATTTTGACCATATGCGGGAAAATTTTGCGGTTGCCCGTGACCTGGAATATACGGAGGAGGAAAAGAAGTTTTTGGCTGCACGAGGCGCCACTATCGGTTTTAATTTTTGCCATCAATGCGATGGGTGTCTGGCAAGCTGTCCGAATGATGTCGAGATACCAACGCTGATGAGGGTTTATATGTATGCGGCACAGTATGGTAATCACCATCAGGCTCGATTTACTTTGGATACGATTCCAACAGCAAGCGGGATTCAGAATTGCTATGGGTGTGAGGAATGCACGGCAAGCTGCGTCCGTGATATCAATATCGCCGGTCGTATTGAGCGGTTGAAGTTAATCTATGCATAATTCCCCGCCTTGAGCCCGAGGCTGGGCTATCTAATATCGGCATAATTCAAACCGGCCATGGTGGATCGGGCCTAATCACAGTCGTATTTTAGTCACATGCATCAGTATAAGTATCAGGCAATCTAAAGGCCGTATCTTTCCAATTGTCGTGTATCGGCGAAATCGATGCTCCGTTATTTCACGAATGTGCCTTTACGATATTCATCAAATGCGACTCGTAGTTCCTCCTGTGTGTTCATCACAATAGGACCGTACCATGCTATCGGTTCACGAATCGGCTTTCCGGATATGAGCAAGAAACGAACTGGCTCTCCCGCTGTAGATATTGCCACTTCCTTTCCATCGTCAAAAAGGACTAAATTCCCGCTGCCCACCAGAGAATCTCTCTGCATGTCAAAATAATTGGAGCCTTCAACTTCATAGGAAAACGGATTCTTCTCTCTGCAGAAAAGCCCTTTTCCACCAATAACATATGCAAAAACAGTGTGGCCTGGTCTAGTGGGGTGAGTATATTCCGAGTCTTTGGGCACTGTCACGTCGAGGTATTCGGGATCGATTATGATATCTTTGACAGGCCCCTCAACATCTCCGATTTTGCCACAGATAATTTTGATTCTTACGCCACCCTCCACTGTTACTTCGGGTATTTGATTTCTTGCGACATCGCGATAACGCGGACTCATCATCTTATGGGATGCTGGAAGATTAGCCCACAGCTGGAAACCCTCCATTAGGCCTGATTTATCTCCTTTGGGCATTTCCTGATGAATGATGCCACTGCCGGCCGTCATCCATTGCACATCCCCGGGACCAATTACCCCTTTGTTCCCCATACTATCACCATGTTCGGCGTTCCCCGCAAGCATGTAAGTGATGGTTTCAATGCCCCGATGAGGATGCCAGGGGAAGCCTTTGATGTAATGTTGAGGATTGCTTGACCGAAAATCATCAAGCAATAGAAATGGATCAAAATCAGACTCATTCCCAAATCCAAAAGCCCGATTAAGGTGGACACCGGCTCCCTCAACGGTTGGCTTACTCTTAATCAGTTTCCGGATCTTTCTACTTTCCCCCATAACGGTACTCCCTTTTAATTGGTTTTTGTTTATGATATGTTTTCACGCTCACTTCGACAAGCGGAAAAATATTTGGATAACAAAGTTTAATATAACGGTGCAGGGATTCGATCCCCGGATTCCTCCGGGCCATTTTGGGCGACTTTTTGGGACTCATGAAAACAGGCAACAGGCCATTGCATACTAATAGATTCTAATATTGATGTGGTTTGATCTCTTCTAATGAATTTTGAGCTGTTTTGATCTGAAATGGACACAGAACGGACACAATAAACCCGGCGGTGCGAGCACTGACATCGCCGGGCATGGCCACACATCTCCCCGTATTGATCTATTCTAGCTCCCAAACAAAAAATTCAATGCTATCCCGAGATTGATGCGGGAGGAATTACCCCCGTCATTCTTATCCATCTTGCTATGATTATAGTTGATATCTGCCGACAGCCGTATTTGATTCAGAAGCCTGATCATCGCCCCAATCCCGGCACCATAAGCCGCACCGGCTTTGCCATCTGCGCTTCCGTACTCGGCATTTATGCTTGTTGCGGATACACCATACCATAATTTGCCATAAGGCTCCAGACTCGGATTCTGGCCAAAGAAATATTTGATCATTCCGCCAGCCTCAAACACACCATAATTTTTTACCTTGGTGACGATAGGATCGCCATACATCCAGTCTGGGCTGATGATAACCGCCCTATCCCCGGCGCCCGGACCGTCTATGCCGCCAAAGATCCCTATGGAAAGATTCTGCTGCGCATAGAAATCAATGCCGATTGAAAGCCTCGGCCCCATCCCGGCGTCTCCTCCCATTTCCCCCATCTTGAAATCCCCCGATGGGAATGTCACTCCACTGCCAAGCCAGAAGCCAACATATCTTCTTGCCTCCGCCCCTGAACAAAGCATTGCGATCATTACCACTGTCATTAATGTAATCGTGTGGAACACTCTGGTTTTCATTTTTTCATCCTCTTTACATTATTGCACTTGAGTGCGCCACATGTTTCCGTGTGCCGCACCTCTTTATCCCATTCTGGTTACTTCAACAATACCATCTTCCTGGTATCTGTGAATTCACCCGCCTGAATTCGATAGAGATAGATACCACTCGCCACAGGGTGGCCGTTATTATCTCTGCCATCCCACTCAACATATTTGCACCCTGCGGATAGACGCTCCGAAACCAGAGTAATCACTTCCTCGCCAAGAATGTTATAGATCTTTATGTTCACGTCGGCAGAGCGGGGGAGTGCGAACTCGATAGAAGTAGAAGGATTAAAAGGATTGGGGAAATTCTGGTGCAGCCGATAAGACAGAGGAAGCTCCTCTCCCTTTCTCTCCCTGACATCAAGCGGGGGAGTATTAAGTTCCCTTGCCCCTGACCAAACACCCGTACCGCACGAATAGACTCCTCTGACTTGCCACCGAAGCAAGCTATCGGGAGGCAGGCCATGTACTACTATGCTATCAACATTGGATAAGCCTAAAAAAATTGTATCTGTGAAAAGTAGGGTACTTGCGATTTGTATTTCATATGAATTTGCTTCGATCAATGGCTCCCATTTGAGAACAACAATAGTATCTTTCATCTTGAAGCCGTCCTCAGGTGATATTGGAACTGGTTTTTCTACAATGCATAGAACCGCGTCAGAAGTCAGCCCCCAGCCGTCGAATTTTGGGTAGGACGACCAGTTGTCCTTGAAACGGGCGGAGACAGTATGCGAGCCAGGTGTTAGAGCGGCAGTGGAAATACTGTGCTTATTTGCGTCCTCTTTTGATTCATCGAATGCTCCATCGATTGCCGACAAGGAATTAGCTTTTCCATTTCCCGGGTCATTGTCGATGAAATATTCAGCCGCCATGATTTTCTTATGGGAATTCGCTGAATCTACATTGAAATCGATTCGACGGAGTGTACTCCAGACATCATATGAATCCTGTATACGCACGAAAAGGGAATGCTTCCCCAGTGTCAGGTCTGAAGATTCGATTCCTTCCTTCAAAATGTATTCATTGGCTTCGTCGAATGCACCGTCGGCGGTAGCCATCGCCAGGCCATTTCCCTGACCGGGGTCACTATCAATAAAGTACTCTGCGGCAGTAATGGTTTTGGCGGCATACGGGCTTGAGGAAGCGTAATAGAAGTCGAGCCGTCGCATTCCCCATTTGTTTTCGGAATCTTTTAGCCTCAGGTAGAAAGTATGCCTGCCGTCGGATAAAGGCGGAACCGAGATATTACTTATGCAAAATTCTTCGGTCGCTTCGTCCCATTTGCCATCGCAAGGCGAGATTGAATTCGCCTTCCCCTGGCCTGGGTCAGTATCAATAAAATATTCAGCGTAGGTAAGATTTTTGGCGACGGAGGAGAAAGGCAATACTAACTGCATTATCAGGCAGGCCAAAGCGACGAGAGGGATTTTCAATATGGCTTTAGAGAATTTCATATTTACCCCCTATCTTGCGGCGCCGGTGGCCTGAATTTCGAATTTCTCGCCTTTGACCACGGTCGCAGGGACTAGTTGAAGACTGGTCACAACCGGTCCCGGGTCGCAGATGGCATCCGGCCCCCCGTAAATGCCCATATCATTGCGGGTGCCGTCGCAATCAAGAAATGAACTGCCCTCTCTGCCCGAGTTAAAACTGGGCGAGCCTTGAGCCAAGTGATAGTCACAATTTGCGGGGTCGATGAATTGTGGATTTTGTTCAATATCACCGAATCCAGAGGCAGCATATCCTGCGTAATTTGGAGTATTCAAATAGAGGCAGTTATATTCATTTTTCCCCGCTGAATAATAATCACGTTCAAATCCCCCCGAGTGACTTCCATAAATGATATTGCTGTATATCTGAAAGTTCCCAGTCGGCACATAGATTCCATATCTGCTATTATTGAATATTACATTATTGTAAGCGCAGAGAGTTCCATTGCCATTGCTGAAGTAGATCCCGTCAAGTGCGGAGTTTTTAATAAGGCAGTTCAATACAAAAATCCTAATCGGAGCCTCACAGGCAATTGCTCCCTTATCTCTTGATTCAATTGTGACACCCTTGATTTCTGCGTCGGTGGCGCCTGCCACAAACCAGATCGCCCAACCTGTATCGGCGGAGAGATTCACTTCACACGGTCCGCCCACGGCGATAACCTTGATAGATTTGTTTATTACTATATGTTCGCGATATGTCCCTGGAGATACGGGAATTGTATCCCCTGCGCTGGCGCTATTGATTGCCGATTGAATGGCGCTGTAGCATCCGCCGGTTCCGGTTGGATTGACACAGATTGTCCTAGCCGTGGCGATACTGAAAGCAAGCCACAGTAAGCCGATGGTGCTGACTGCAGTAGCTGTTTTGATTCTCATTTTCCTCTCCTCCAAATTCATTTTGATTTGCCGGTTATAGGTTTTCCGGTATTGGTTTTGCAATCGGCGTGCCAACATTATTGTCTGCCGTGGGAATAGGTGTAACTGGTTGACTGCAATAATGAATTCAGAGAATAGTTGGAATTTCAAGAAGGATATTGTCGCCTTTCGGCAACAAAAGCGGGGGGATCGGTGTCGCAGATTGGCGACAAGACCGGATTCGGAACCGCGGATTTAGGAGTAAATATGATTGGACTTTCTTCAACCGTCTGCCGGAAACGAAGTGGACGCAAAGGAGAAGCGTGTCAGGAAGGGATTTCTGACACCACAAAAAGCTTTCCTATTGGAATGATGATTAGGGGATGGATCTTACTCTAAGTCTTTTAATTGATATTCGCTGATTAATTTATATAGATGGGCGCGGTCTATCTGAAGGATTTCGGCGGCCCGGGAGATTTTGCCTTCGGCAAGGTTTATAGCCTTGACAATACATTCCCGGCGGAAGTCGCGGGTCATTTCATTAAGTGATTTGAGCGATGATATTTTTTCCAGCCAGATATTTCCGAGAATTGATTTTATTTCATCAGCGCTAACTTCGCCATTCGACGAGAGCACGACAATTCTTTCAATAGTGTTTTCGAGTTCGCGGACATTCCCCGGCCATTCATAATCAAGAAGAAGGTTAATCGCTTCAGGCGAGAGTTTTTTCTCTTTCCCAAAAGATTTCAGCGATTTGGCTTTTGCAAAATGTTGCGCGAGAGGCGGAATATCTTCCTTGCGCTCTCTTAACCGAGGGATATTGATCTCGATGACTTTTAGTCTATAGTACAAATCATTGCGAAATTTTCCCTCTTTGACCAGCAGCTCAAGGCTCTGATTGGAGGCGGCGATTATTCTGATATTGCAATGCCGCGGCTCATTTTCGCCGACGGGTCGATATTCCCGTTCCTGAATCAGATGCAAAAGTTTCGCTTGAAGGGTCAATGAAGCATTGGTGATCTCATCAAGAAACAGCGTTCCCCCCTCGGCTTCTTCTATTAAACCTTTGCGATCCTGCATGGCGCCGGTAAAGGCGCCTTTGCGATGTCCGAATAGTTCACTTTCTGCCAGAGTATCAGCCAGCGTTCCGCTGTCGATGGACACAAATTTCTTGTCGCGTCGATTGCTGTTATAATGTATTTGCCGGGCGACCAGTTCTTTCCCGGTTCCGCTTTCGCCACAAATTAGGACGACGCTATCGGTGGGGGCGACTTTTTGTATTTGTTCTAATATTGATTTGGCACCGAGGCTGGTTCCGACAATTTCATAGCGATTCTTGATTTCGCTCAGATAAGCATTATTCTGACGTTTCAGCCGTCCGGTCTCGACCGCATTTCTAATGGTAATCAAAATTTTTTCGCGGTCGAGCATTTTCTCGATGTAATTAAGCGCACCCAACCGGGTCGCCTCGATGGCTGTGGTTATAGATGCAAACTCGGTAATCATCACTACCGGCAAAAGAGAATCAATTTTCTGGACCCGGCGAAGAATATCGATTCCGTTGGTATCTTTCATTCCCCAATCGAGATCAAGAGTCAGCAAGTCATATTCTCGGCTCGATATTTCTTTTAGGATTTGTTCAACCGCCCCGACGGATTTGGTTTCGTACCCTCTGATAGTCAACATCTGACAAAAAGCGTCGCGAAACGAGGGATCATTGTCGGCCACTAATATCAGTCCCAGGTTTGGAGAAATTTCACTGACAGTCATTGTCTCTCCAGCGGTATATAGATTATGAAACATGTACCTTCCCCCGGTTTACTTTGCACTTTGATTTTCCATCCATGATTCTCGATAATCTCCTTCACTATGGCCAATCCAATTCCAGTACCATTGGGTGATCGGCTGAACCCCGGGGCAAATATCCTCTCCAAATCGCCCACCTCGATTCCACAACCATTATCCCCAATAATGACTTCTGCTGCCGTAATTTCCAATGGCAAATCTTTTGCCAACCGAGAAATTACACTCACATTGCCGCCATTTCTGGTCGCTATGATGGCATTTGATAATAAGTTATCTAAAACCTCGACTATTTGCTCCGGGTCAGCCTTGATTTTGGGAAGACCAGATTGTTGCATTTTTGCCACAGCAACTCCCGGTCGGGGATTGGCGATATATGGCCCGACTGCACGATCGATAAGCTGATTTACGTCGCATTCGATCAATAGAGGTTTGGTGATTCGTACAAAACGGAGAATTTTCCCGGCGGTGTCGGCGGTTTCCAGAATCTGATTTTTGATGGTGCTTAGATATCCGGATAGGATTGGATTATTATCCACGACTGCGGTAAGGCGCCGGTCTTCTTCAAGATTTTCAATGGTAATTTTGGCAGTGGCCATGCTCCCTTTTAGCTTATGCACCCACTTTTGAGCGGCTTCTCCGAGAACAACTTTTCTCTGCCAGCTGATTCTCCCTGAAGTGTCTTCAGCAATGATAATCTTGCCGAGGAAGTTATTGTTCTTGTCGACGCGAGGATAGATTACCCACTCGATTTCCTGCCCTTTACCATCATCTGAAATATCGAATTTCCCCTGTAGATGTACAAACGGTTGGATGTATGATCTTTCGACCGCCTCGATCAATGGCTGATGTCTACTTAATAAAGTGTCGCGATAATATTTATTCCGAAGTGAACCTGCACCCAGAAGAGCAAGAGCAAGCGGATTGCTATTAGCAAAAACAATTTTGCCATTTCTATCAAGCATCATCGCCAGGGCGTTGATCTTGTCCAGAGTGGGAAGCCCCTGCGCGGAAAGGTATAGCTTGCTGAGCCAGCGGATAAAATAAAATATGCCTGCAAACAGAATTCCCGCCACCATAACTGCCAGCCACCATTTGTAGCGGGCATAAGCCAGAGCCATAAATTTCTGTCTTTCCAGTAGCAGCAGTTTATATCCGTCGGTGCCGTAATCAAGAAATAGACCACGGATTCCGGATCCGTGATAGGGAACAATTCTGGACGGGTTGAATTCGCCGCTTGCCATAACCTTAAAATTGTGATCCAGCACTGCCAGGTGTCCATTGGGAAGAGTAGCCACATACTCCAGTTGGCTATCATAATCTATATCGAAGGCGTGCGAAATATAATTCACCCCTTCAATGACGGCAATCTCTGTCAGTCCTTTGCCATAAATGTATGATCTCTTCGCCGTGAGGAAGCTAATCAGAATTTGAATATCTCCGGAATTTGGAACAATGTATGACGTGGAATTTAGAAAGCGTCCCTTTTCCAGACCCCGGGAACTTGCGATAAGATTCCCTGTCTCCGCGTCATAGCGCTCAATCCGGGTCATGCTGTCAGCCGCCATATTGGCATCGGAGATCAAATAGAGCTCTTTCCGTCCATCCCCATCCATGTCAATACAAAAGGTTACCGGGTAGAAAAATCCGGAACCGATGGTCCTGCGCCAGATTTCGCACCCATCTTGATCGATGGCGAACATGTATGATTCCCCACTATTCATCCCGTTGGATGAATATCGATTACTACTGGCATTTGTGGCAAAAATAAAATATGTAGTTCCATTAGGTCCGGTAATGGTATGAAAATTACCGGCACCGCCGCCGTCGGCGGTAGGAAAGAACCAGAGCCTCTTATGATTTCTTATGTCATAGGCGCAGACACCCCGTTCCAGGGCGCTGTCGGGATTGTATGCCCGGCTGAGCTTGGCGCTTTGAGAATAGATGAAATCCCTGAAACCATCTCCATTTAAATCAATACCAGCCAGAGGCTCTATGTTAAGATCGTGCCAGGAATCCTCTGGTCCCATTTCCCTGCCAATATCCGCCAAGAAGCAAAAATTTTCCTTGGCGAAGTTATTTTCTACAGTAGTAATTTCAAAGAATATTGAGTCAGAGACTTCTTTGACGAGGATTATTTCCTTTCCGGCACCACCCATAACATCCAGAAGACAATCGCGTCCAATGTATGTCCCGGATCGGCAGCCATTTTCCTGAAAAATGACACTGACTCTGATCGGATCGGAATAGCAAAGCGTGGCGCTTCTCCATCGATTTTCACCCTCCCACTGGGAATAAACCCAGATTAACTGATCCGTTGTATCGCCATTCAGACTACCGATATGAAATGCTTGCGAAATCTTGGATGAGCTCATAAAGCCTGACTTTATTTCCCTGAAAAGATATCGAAGTTTATCGGGCGAGACTGAAGCATCAATATTTACTATCTGAACATCGTCCCCAAATGAGACTGAGTTGCACAGAAATATTAACATCAATAGGAGAATGATCTTTTCAAATTTGCATGTCATGAGACTGATGTATATATTTGTCGATTTTTTTTTAATATAATGCATTCTGTCGGCTTGTCAAATCAGCTGTCATGGCATTTAGCGATATCGGACCGGCTCTAACTTCTCCAATCTATTGTGGCAATGGCAATTCCATTGAAAGGGCTCGCGGCGAGACACGCCTCCCGATCCAATTTGACACCCAGAAGTAAGGCTGGCCTTACTAACCTGCGGGTGAATCATACTGCTTGCCTCCGCATTGAATCAGTAATAGCGGTGCAGGGACTCGAACCCCGGATTCCCCCGGGCCATTTTTCGGCAACCCCTTGAGATTCATAAAACTGCGAAGTAACCTCTTGAATATCAATAAATTCCATCTTTGATATAGTTTGATCTCTTCTAATGAATCTTGAGCTGTTTTGATCTGGAATGGACACAAAATGGGCATAAATCTCTGAACTAAATATGGACGGTGTTAGTATATAATGCGCCATCAAATTTAGCTGCCTGAATAGAATCTGTCCATGTCTCCATGCACAGATTTACTTTAATAATCGGCCCCGATAGATTGGAGTCTTGATCCACTGGATTTGGCAATCTAAATGATGAGTAGGCTGGTACGATTCACTCATGAATCAATTTGGAGAGCGAATTGTTAAACTGAACAAATATGCGCGGTACACTGCCAGATTCTGTCAGTCCGACCGTTTCAACCCCTAAATTCCCCCAATTTATCCCCGATAATTAAATATATTTCTTGACAACAAACCTCCGCCGGACGATAATATAGATAGACGTTATCAATATATATTTTGGGAGAGTTCCTCACAGCAATCAAATAGTGAGGTCAAATTTATGAAAAAGTTTTTGATTTTGGCAATACTGGCGCTGACCGCATGCCTGCTCTTTTCAACCGCAACCATGGCCGCTTGGCCCCCCGAAGGACGTGCTACCCGACAGTCCCTCGGCAATCCGAGGTTGTACGGTGTTCCTTGGGACCAACCCCTTAGTTCATATAGTGGGCATCCCCAATATACATATGGCTTTGGCTCAGAGCAATTCACATCGCTATCGGCCTGGGATTATTTTTATTTGAATGCTCAGGTCTATACTTTCGATAGTGGAATATCTGGTTTGGTAACCTATTTAAATTGGGTAATATTTGGAAATGAGTCGTCAATTAGAAACGCCGCTATTCTGCGGCGTTGAAAATTTAATAAGCAACAAGCTATTTTCTGAAGCCTCGGATGCTCTGGAAAAGCCCAATGGGCAATCCCTGACGGCCTCAGAATTGGCATATTTTTGTCTTCTGAAATCTGAAGTGTTCATATATCTTGGCAAATATGATATAGGGGATTTATTAGTTTCCGCTCTTGAACATTATAGATGCAGCACGGATAATGAAAAATTTGCTCGCGCCAAATTTCTCGAGGGTTGGTATCTTGAATCAAAGGGAGAGCTTTTTGAAGCTCGAGAATCGTTGATGGAGTCCTATTTGAATTTCAAGCGATCTGGTGATACGACAGGTGCAGCGCGAGCATTGAATAGACTTGCGTACATTTCACAATTATCGGGCGACATCGATTCCGCAGTGAATTATCTCGGACAATGCTCGGCCATTTATGAATCGCTCAATGATCCAAAGAACAAGATTTCCATTTCGAACAATTTGGCGGCTGTCTATTTTCGAGCTGGGCTGATCAGACAGTCAATTAAACAGTACCGAGCTTGCCAAGAATCCATCTCTGCTTTCAGCGTCGACGTTAAATGTCATTATTTACTGAATTATTCACTGGCGATGGCAAGCGTTGGCAAAGTAGAGTCAGCAATTGAGATGGCCAATGAAGCTAACTCCCTAACTGGCGTGTACAGAAGGGAGATAGCTCTCTGCTTTGAATACTTGGGAGCAATTTACATATTGGACGGGGCCTTTACTTCAGCGCTTTCAAAATTGAGAAAGGGCATGGAACTTGCCTCGGAAATCGCCCCGGATTCCGACCTCATCTCCCAAACCAAGCGCCTTCTCGCCGACGCCTACCTCGGGCTTAAGAAATACGACCTTGCCCAGAAATTCGCCGAAGAAGCCCTCGTCGTCGCCGAGAAAATTAACGAACGCGCCGAAATCGCCGCTTGCTATCGGGTCTTTGCCCGGGTCGCAATGCATAATATAGAGAATGACATAGCCCGAGATTGGTTCAAGAAGGCAATCGACCTGTTTGCCATGATCAAAAGCCGCTACGAACTGGCCGTCACCCGGTATCTTTACGCCACATCGGGTCTTGTTGGTAATAACGAACGTATCGCCCTTCTATACATGGCCAAAGAGTATTTCGAATCGGAAGAGATAAAGCCATTCATCGATAAAATAGACTCCGAATTGGCGACGTCCGGTAAATCGGAGACTGTCACAAGGCCAAAAGAGAATGGCGCCCCGGTATTCATCGCGGTTTCTCCCAAAACCAGAAAAATTTTGGAGAAGGCCGAGCATTTCGCCCCGACCGATTATACGGTCTTGATCACCGGCCCGACTGGTGTCGGCAAAGACCAATTGGCCAAATATATTCATTGGGCCTCGGGCCGGAAGGGCCAATATCTGTCATTCAATTGCGCCGCCTTTCCGGATACGATGATAGAATCGGAGCTTTTCGGGTACAGCAAAGGAGCCTACACCGGCGCCGACATCAATAAGCCGGGTTTGATTGGGCTGGCGGAAAACGGAACCCTTTGCCTCAATGAAATCGCGGAGACGCCGATTCAATTTCAGGTCAAGCTTCTTGACTTTCTGGAATCAAAGATGATCCGTCCTATCGGCTCGACCCAATTCAAGAAGGTCAATGTCCGAATCGTCGCGGCGACCAATCAGGATTTGCAGGCTTGTATGACGGAGGGAAGATTCAGGTCGGATCTTTATTATCGTCTTAATCAGATTGAGATATCGCTTCCCCCGCTATCTGAAAGGCTTGAGGATATTCCCGAACTGGTTAGATATTTCCTCAAGGAAAGAGGTTTTGAATTTTCTCATAATGGTCAAGGAGATACTATCGAAAATCTTTGCTCGGTATTATCGTCACGTGATTGGCCGGGGAATATCCGCGAATTGGAGAATTTCATAAAGTTTCAATCTGCCCTAACCGGCAACGACCTTAGCCGCCTGGCCGAATTAATCAAAGCCCCTTCCCTCTCCGAGCGCGAGATATTGGAAAATACTCTCATTGACACCAACTGGAATCAGCGCGAGTCAGCGCGAAGACCTAATATGACCGAAGGTGGCGTTCGGTATCTTATCAAGAAGCATGGCCTGTCGAAGCGCCATACTGCGTAGACTTCGCATTTTTTCAAGGCCAACTGCGTAGTCTACGCAGTAAAATCAAATCAACCATTTATAAGCTCTAGTTCGGCGACTTGTAATATTATTGACATCAACGAGTTATATCTTTTACCAAAGTCGAATCGATTTCGGCATAGTGGATGCTATCAGACTTTTAAATGTTTTGGGTGCCCATACATGATCACTTGCCTGCCATTCTATTTTCCGGAAAGGGGAAGTCTATGTTGTTCCTGTACGGGATTTACTTAACTCATTATTATTCTTTCTTTGAAGTGACAATGTATTTCCATAAATTATCGAATCGCTTAAAGGAGAAATCACAATATGAAATGGATTCAAAAACCCTCGGACCCTTCATTTGAAACGCGCTCTGGCAATGGATACGTATGTATTAATGGCTTATGCTGTAATCATGTCTATTGAGTGACTCCGCCAAGTGCAAAATGCCTCTCCGGGAAGTTTCCTTTCCGGAGACGGCATGCTATAAAATGGGCAAATATGATTGAAGATGGAAATAAATTAATGCGGAGACTTCGAAAATTCGCAAGATTCTTGTGGCATGAACGACGTACAAGTGTAATTGTCTTTGTTTGTTCCCTAGTCCTGCCATTAGCTAACATCCCATTGCCATTCATGTTCAAAAACCTGGTGGATTCCCTCGCCTATTCCCCCCAGCTCTCCAAAATCCTTTCGTCCAGTATATGGCTGGCCGTCGCCTATTTGATTGTAAAGATCGGCGATGGCACTAGAGAGTTTCTTACACAGAAATACAGAGAAAAAACGACTGTTCGTCTCAAGAATTTATTCTTTCATCACTTCATGAATATTGAACTTGGGTACTATGCAAAACAGGGCTCGGGGTATTTTGTCGCCAGATTAAATGAAGTTGAAAATCTCAAGGATCTTCTTGTGGATCAAATTGGCGGTGCTATTAGCTCGCTAACATTGGGTGTCATCAGTTTTATTCTGCTTCTTCGAATAAGTCCTCCATGCGCTTTTATCTTTCTGGTCTATATACCAATTGAGATTTGGGGTATTTCCATAATTCGAAAGAAAATTATCAGTAAAAGCACTAACTCACAGGAAGCTCGCTCTCGTTTTGCCGAACAAGCTCAGGAGTACATTCAAAACGTTGAGAAGATCAAGTCCTCCAATTTAGTGAATCAGATATACGTCAATTTCAAGCAAGCTAATGAAAAAGTCTACCATTCAATTATCAGTTTGATCAAATGGAGAATCGGTTTCGATACGGCACTGGAGGGCACATCCATACCATTTTTCATAGTCAATTTTGTCATCTTGGGCTCAGCAATTGTGCGAGGGGAACGAACCGTCGGCGATCTAATTGCTCTCAATCAACTCGGAACATATTTCTTAAACAGTTTCCTGCAACTCGCTACCATGCTCCAACAGGCCTTCATATCGCTTGCCTCATTTGAGCGAGTCTTTGACATTCTGGAAAAGGAACCTGAGATTAAAGAAGGGGCTATTGACGCGTCTAAGCTGCTGAACGGCAGTGAAAAAATGCAGATGACAGTCAACGGAATCTGATTTTAAATATCCAGAACAAAGCGTTTATATTCTGAGAGGCGTAAGCTTTTCTGTTTCCGAGGGAGAAAAAACAATTCTGGTTGGTCACAGCGGGTCAGGTAAAACAACACTTTTCAAACTTATCAATCGGATGTATGACCCCGAAAAAGGGCAGATTCTTATTGGGAATCTTGGAGTTAATGAACTAAGTTTTGAAGCCCTCCGTTCGCTTATAACATATTTGCCACAAGAGCCTTTTATGCTGAAGGGATCAATCTTCGACAACCTCAAACTCTTTTCGCCAAATAGAAATGAAGCTCAAATAAAGGAAACTCTGGTGAGGGCGGGCTTGGCTGAATTTTTCAAGTCACTGCCCTGTGGATATGAAACAGAAATACGGGAGTTGGGGCGAGGACTTTCGGGCGGACAAAGACAGGCGTTGAGCCTGGCGCGCGTCTTCCTCAACCAACCCAAAATAGTTTTGCTAGATGAGCCCACCTCTTGGCAGGACCCCACTCTGGAAAGACTGGCGCTGGATTGTATAGAAAAAATGACCGAGTCGGCAATAGTCTTCATAATTGCACATAAGCCTTCTACCATTCTGAGTGGCAATAAAATATTGCTGCTGGATGATGGCAGAATAATCGACGAGGGCAATCATCAAGCCCTATTTGCCAGAAATCAAATATATGCATCTTATTTTGCGCAACTGGATAACGGACACAAATCTGCCCAGTAGAAAAACTTTGGTTTAGGAGAGAATATGTATAAGGAGTCAATATATAATATAAAATTAATTGCCTCCGATAATCGCATGCTAATTTATAATACAAGATCGGGGGCCTTTGTTGCTATTGAAAATGAAATGCCCGAATTTGTTGAAGAAATGCTGGATGCCCCGAACGAATTTCCGCCGGATGAGAAACTCCTTTTGGACCTAATTGAAGGAGGATTCATAGTCCATAATGCAATTGATGAATTCAGTGAAGTGCTCGGCTCATTTCAAAAAGGCATCGAATCGAATGATTTGGTAATTACCATATTGCCGGCCGAAACCTGCAATTTCAGATGTCCATATTGCTATGAGAAGCTTAGGGACCAAGTAATGCCCCCATCTGTACAAGAAGATATCATCGCTTTCGTCGGCCATTTGTCCAAGGACATAAAGTCTCTCCACATTGCGTGGTACGGGGGAGAGCCCACTCTGGCAAAGCGGACGGTGATCAGATTGATGTCGGAATTGGCTATCATTGCACAGGAGAGGAACATAGCCTTTGATGGCCGCATGACTACTAATGGTTTCTTGCTCACAAGTCAAAATTTTGAAAGTTTTATCCAGCATGGAATCCGCTTTTTTCAGGTGACTATTGATGGCCCAAAAGATGAACATGACAGGCTGAGAGTATTGCATAATGGTCGCGGGACATTTGACAGAAT
The DNA here is from genome assembly GCA_963813655.1 of uncultured candidate division Zixibacteria bacterium. Lineage (GTDB taxonomy): Bacteria > Zixibacteria > MSB-5A5 > GN15 > PGXB01 > CAWEZN01. Next base: position 107,313 of record CAWEZN010000010.1, read on the forward strand.
CTGGAATAATCTGCGCGAAATTAAGAAGATCGATGGCGATTTTCTCTTTAGGATTCGGGCTAACTTTCACAGAGAAAATATCCAGAGTATGTATCGATTTATTGATCTTTTTACTGACGATTTTGGAGACGATCATCGATTCCTCCTCGCGTTCAGGTCCATATGGAAGGGCGAATTTCAAGAGAATGATTTGCCTATCTGCTCCATAATGGAAGGAATGTATATTCAGAATGAACTCGTTCACTACGCCTTCAGTAAATTGGGACGAATGGAAAATATTCAGGTGATAAATCCATTGCCCCGGCCGATCAGGACTTGGTGCCCGGCTCAAAATAAACACTATTTGATAATCGGGGCTGATGGCTTGCTATGGAAATGCGACCTGGCCGCAAATCATGAAGACATGAGTATCGGTCAGTTAGTTTCGGAAGGAATTGCCGAACTGGATGACAAAAAAGTTGCCCGATGGGTAGATCCTAATATTTATTCCTCAGATTCCAAGTGCATTCACTGCAAATTTCTCCCAATTTGCCAAGGTGGCTGCGCTTTTAACAGACTGAGGCGTAACCCGATCTGTATCTATGAAGATAAATTGATCCACGAGGCGATGGAATCCCGTTATAAAATTGCCTGTACTTGAATGCACGGATTTCCGTTACAATAAGCAGATATTCCACTAAATCTCCATCCGCAAATCCGGCGCAAAAACTTTTGCATCACGTTTTTCCTCAAAAATCCGCCTTCACGGTAACCTGGTATGGCGGCGAACCTCTTCTGGCAAGAGACGTAATCGGGAAATTGACCAAAGAATTCAAGAGGATTTGCGAATCAAAAGAAAGCAAATATTACGCCGGCATAATCACTAACGGTTATCTGCTATCGAAAGAGAACCTTGACTTTCTGATCGATTGCGGGGTCACCTTTGCCCAGGTCACTGTTGACGGTCCTGAAGAAATTCACGATAAACGGCGCTGCCTTAAATCCGGCGGCCCGACATATAGACGGATAATGGAGAATCTATCCAATATTGAAGAAGGCTCCCCTTTCCGGGTTTCGATAAGGGTTAATATCGACAAGAGAAACAGCGGGTCGATTTTGCCTTTGCTGGAAGATTTCAAGGCCAAAGGATTTCACAATCACAAGAATATTTTTGTTTACTTTAGCCAGGTCGTCCATTACGCCAACTCCTGCCCTGATATTGCTTCTCAATGCATGGTGACGCAGGAATTTTCCGAATTCATGGTCGAGGCGTATATGATCGCTTTGGATAAAGGATTCAATATTGGCATGTATCCCAAATTAAATATCGGCCTTTGCGGGGCTATATCAATAAATTCCGCGGTCATAGAGCCAAATGCAACATTCCAGACTTGTTGGAATACAGTGGGGCAAGATGACTTGAAATCGGGCGTACTTACTGAGAGCGGCATTCGCTTTGACTCTAACTATACTAAATGGGTGGGTTGGTCTCCATTTTCAAAGGAGTGCGAAAATTGCCCTGTCCTGCCTATCTGTATGGGAGGCTGTCCCTATAAAAGATTATATTTCTCAAAAATAGACAATCCTGAAAATAACACTTGCATATGGTGGAAATACAATCTGAAGCCTATGCTGAAGGTGGCGTGTGCCGCGATGTCTCGCCACCAGATTTCCGTATGCAAAGATTAATAGGGATTGGAGGTGATTAATGAAATGCAAATAGAAAAAGCATAATATTCTTCGACCCATTACAAAATTTTATGCAGGAAATGGAGGAAGAGATGAGGTGGATCATTAGTCCGACAAGTGTTGATATCGTTACATCAGGTTGCATTGTGCAGACCTGTTGCAGCAAGGCATGCTTCATCATTGATTGTTTCGTGAATTGCTCGGGATACACAGGCGGATGCGGTACGCCCTATTCACATCAAGCTAAATACTAAAAAGGAAAGGAGTAATTAAATTATGAGATGGCTGGTACAACCAATGAATGTGCTTTCCAATCCCTTGTATGGTTGCGACACCGATCTGTGTCCGCAAGGATGCCTAATACAGGGGTGTAATTGCGATTTCTGCCTTCTAAACACATCTGGCAAGAAAGGTACTTGCCTAATAAATGTATATGCCACTTATGGCGCTCTTTATTGACGGGACATCGTGGGGGCAATTTGACAATTGCCCCCACATATTATAATATTGATTATGCGATCTATCATTGATGATAAGAAGATAAGCAAATTGTTCATCCGTTGGTCACTTGTCTATATGGTCTATGGTACATTTGGCAATTATTTTAACCTCTATTTCACGAATCACCAACTTAACGAGGCCCAATTTATTTTGCAAATGAGCCATGTCGCCATTATCACCGGAATTATAATTGTCATAGCCATTAGTGTATTAAGGAGGCGGACGACGACAGTTACCTGGGGCTTTACTCTCGACAAGGGGTGTTGGATCAGTCTGCTATTATGCATACTTGTGACTCTCCCTTATCTTTCGGATCTGAAATTTTCATGGTTAGGCCATTGGTTTTGGGACCCTGTTCAAATTGAAAGCATTATGATGGAGGAACTGATTTGTAGAGTGATGCTTATCACCGGACTGGTATATATGTTTCGTCGTTTTCGAAGAGGCCGAATACTGGCCGTGATAATCAGCACTATTGTCTTTATTATACCTCACATTCCGACGCACTCCGCATTTGATATGACCAATTTTGTATTGTCCATCGGCCTGGTGTTTGGATTTGCTTACTTGCTTACCGGGTCGATTCTCTTTCCTCTATATGCCCACGTGATGACTAATTTGGGCGAATACCTGGGGTACACTGCCGGAATGTCTGTCATAATATTTTATTTTATTGTCGCTCTCCTGGGGTATCGATACAGAAATCGATATGAGCCAAATTCCCAGAGCTTAAATAATGAAGAATTTGGTACCCCAAATTCACAAAATATTGCCGATATCGAATAACTATGCTGGAGCTCAGTAAAATCTCGTTCCATTACCCCCGAAGGAAAGACTTCTCCCTGTCCAATATTTCATTCGAAATCAAACCGGGCGAGATCTTCACCCTCCTCGGCCCCAACGGCGCCGGAAAGACTACCCTCATCAGGATTCTCTCCGGGCTGATTATACCTCAATCGGGAAATGTAACCGTCTGCAACCATGACACGCAATTAAGCGAATACGAAGCGCGCCGAGCAATCGGGCTTGTTCTGGGGGACGAGCGAACCTTCTATTTCCGTCTTTCCGGGGCACAGAATCTTGAATTCTTCGGCGGATTGTATGGTATGAGACGGCCGCAACTAAAGGAAAGAATCCGTGAAGTTCTTGAGATGGTCGGTCTTCAGGACGACGCCAGGCTCCAATATATGCGATACAGCACCGGCATGAAGAAACGGCTCAGCATGGCGAGGGCGCTTCTCCACAACCCGCCAGTCCTACTGCTCGACGAACCGAACAGCGGCGTCGATCCCAAATCGGCCAAAACCATTCGCGAAATCATATTCGACCTGAAGAAAAATTATCGCACCATCCTGCTAACTACTCACGATATGGATGAAGCCGAGAAGATGTCGGACAGAATCGGATTTCTCAAAGAGGGGCGGTTAATTAAGATTGGCACGCTTGAAGAGTTCAAGGGAATTATCAAGAAGAGACGACTTGAAATCGAATTTGCAGAAGAGCGCGGCCTATCCGGCGCTGTGACCATGGAGAATCTCATTCGGAGAATAATTGAAATTTCGCCTCTTGCATCAGTGACAATCAACAATTCGACCCTTGTCATCAATTACAATGGATCCTTTGACATGAGCCATGTTCTCGGTCTCGTTGCTGAAGAGGGTTTGAATGCGATAAGAACTAATACAATCGAGCCGTCGCTTGAAGATATTTTCATAAAATTGGCAGGATAATTATATATCATGTTTAAAATATATCTATTTCTAAAGCGGTTTATCGTGACCGTGTTCAGCTACCGAACCGCGCTGGCGCTGGGAGTGCTGGGCGGCTTCATTGGACTTCTGCAATTTTCCTTTATGGGAAGATTTTTGACCGATGGCAATTCCTTTCCGGCCTTGGAAAAATATGGCGGGAATCTCTTGGCCTATTTAATAATCGGAACGGCTTTCACCAGCTTTCTTGGTGTGGCTCTCAGTTCCTTTCAAAGCACAATTCGTTCGGAACAGCAGATGGGGACATTGGAATATCTTCTCATGAGTAACACTCGCATTGAGTTAATTCTTGCGTATTCCGGATTGATAAATTTTTTGCAGGCCTTTTTGAATGTCGCGATTTTGCTGACAGTCGTAATATTCGTTTTTGATATCCCGATGGCTATAAATATTCCCGCGGCCGTGCTGGCAATGTTACTAACCATCACCTCGCTTTCCGGGATTGGGCTAATGAGCGCCGGGGTTATTATCATGACCAAAGTCGGCGACCCGATAACATGGGCGTTTACCACTTTGACCGGGCTTTTCAGCGGCGTTTTATTTCCCGTCGAATATTTACCCAAATATCTTCAGGCAGTCTCAATGGTACTGCCGACCACTTACGCCCTTGATGCCCTCCGGATGGCTCTGATAAAAAATGCAAGCATGGCGGAAATTATGCCGCAGTTGACATTGCTTCTTGTAATAACTCTTATAACGGTACCGTTAGGATTTATTATCTTCAGGCTGGGATTCAACCAGGCAAGAAAGGTCGGTTCCCTGGCACAATATTAGAAGGGGATAATATGCACGACGAAGAATTGACTTTACCGCAGGCAGTACAAAATGAATCCAATCATGATTCCTATCCGAGAATGATTATCAATCTATTCAGCGCCCCGACAAAATCATTTTCCTCACTTGCAGTCAAACCCCGATGGGTACTGCCTTTCATCCTATGCGCCCTGACAGCTCTAATCTACGAGGCCACAACAAATCAATATCGAATGGCGGATTTAAAAGAAAATCTCCGGACCGATCAATCCATCTCGGCTGAAGAAGCGCAGAGACGAATTGAAAATATCGACTCACAGGCAATGCAGGGTATTCAGGTCAAGGCGCTCGGGCTTGGGCTGGCGATTCTCACAGGTGTCCATACAGTCAAACTATTTGGCGTAGCTCTCGTCGTTTGGCTGGCACTGCAGTTATATCCCCAAAAAGCCAGATTCATCTCAATTCTGTCTCTGGCGAGCTTTGCCTTCCTTATAATCATTCTCGAAGCTCTATTGAAGATTCCATTGGTAAATTTTAAGGAGACAACTCATATCTATCTTAGCGCAGCGGCTTTTCTTCCCTCGGAATGGATCGATTCTATACTCTTCAGATTCATCGATGGATTGAATATTTCCAGCGTCTGCATGGCCACCCTTTTGATGATCGGGATTCCCGTCGTATCCGGCATTCCCCGCAAGAAAGCGATCGTGACCGTAAGTTATCTCTGGTTTATATGGCTACTTTTGTCGTCAATGTTCGGCAATCTGGTCAGAATCGGATAGCAGTCTTTAGCCGCAGGGCATCAGTTCGACAAGATGTGCCTTCAAAGCACTTACAGAGGGGAATGCTCTTACAGGTTAAAGGGCGAATATTCATCCCAGAAATATCTTTTCGACCGATTCAACTTTTTATCCGGCATTCAATTCAAAATAGGCACAAAAACATATAAGAAATCTAAATCTCACATTATTTCCGAAATGAAAACTCGTTAGGCAGAATTATAATTTATATCATTCGAGGCAACAGTACCCAACACGATCCATAAACATATCCATCCTGTTATCCAAAACGATATCTCCCTGAAAGGACTCGCGACCCTGGCACGCGTCCCGCTTCCCTATGAAACAGGGGAATAACATAGACAATTTACTCTATTAATGATAACATAAGTAATTGCGTCGCAATAAATTGAAAATAGCGGTGCAGGGACTCGAACCCCGGACACGTGGATTATGATTCCACTGCTCTAACCAACTGAGCTACACCGCCATTACGTTCTCTAGAAATGACAATTTATGTATTTATCAGATTTTGTCAATGAATTTGCGGGAAGGAGCGCTTTCTGTCCCAAGCATTGCCGGCCCCATGGCGTTGAAAACCTTTATTACCGTATCAAAGGATCATATCAGGCACTTTTTGATAGCTTCCTCAATCTTGTCCAAGTCAACGCATGTATTTTTGCATGGCCCCTCGGGCCGCCTGTTGGGAAAACCTATAACGGGAATATATGGATTGACCTCCTTAAAGCCGGAAAGAAGATCTCTCTCGCAGGCAATAGCAATTACAACCTTGGGACGAACTTCGCGGATTTTCAATCGCGCCTCGCTACCCCCTCCTGCCGTCGCCATATGGAATTGAAATCGATCTCTCAATTCCCGAAGTCGCAAATTATTTTCTTTTGTTAGACACCTCGGCATAATCACAAGAAGTCTTCCGGGCTCGGTATGTGCCGGCTTTGAGCCAATTATCATATTGTGTATTTTCAGGAACGAATTGGCTAACCTATCTCTGGAGATTCCCAGCAATCTGCCCAGCGTAATCGCCAATTCCAGGAGCTTATTGACCAGTCGAGGCATTACAATCAGGCGCGTCGAAGGCCATCTGGTCAATGCGGAAAGGACGAAGAGGACTAACCAGAAAACCAAAACCACGCTGAATGATAAAAATAATATAGAAAAAACCTTGGCGACAACCCGGTCGGTTGCCATAAGCCGAGGATAAATCAGCCATAAAAATGACCCGGAAGCAAGAATTATAAAAACGGTCGACAGCACGGCCAAACCCAAAAACAGGCGATAGTCCGTTTCTGAGGATTCGGTCGAGGACCGACCGTCCCAATCTATCCATTCATCTCCTAATTTGCGATCCGAAAATTTATCAGGCGTCTGTTCAGGATTCATAGACTGAATATATCATTGAGGACTCGTTCGGTCAACAAATACCAATATTAAATGCACCCTGAGGTTTTTGGGAGAATGATTTGGCGGCGAAAGTCTAAGAAGGGCGAAACTAAAAGGAGCTCCTCCCTCACTTAAGGAGCTCCTTCATCCCCACCTCTTAAATACCCTTCACCGCCATACTATATATATTTAAGAGTAACTAACTTCAGCTTGTTTATAATCAATTCCTGTGCCAATGCGTCCCGCCCAGCCCATGATTTGGCATAAGTACAAATATTGCAATATGTTAAATGATGAAAAGGGCCAACCCATTGTCATTCTAGATCTGATTTGTCGCAGGAACTGCGATGATTTTGGTTAAGATTCGCCGATCTGTTAATTATTTCATTATCATTCAATTGGTTATGTTTAATATAATCTGCGCGAGAAGTCTGCCCTGGATGGCCCAAATCGCCAAAGTTGCGCCGCTTTTTGCGGTGGTGAGCCTGAAAGTGAGGCATGAAAAAAAGCCCACCCCGTGGGTGGGCTTATAGACAAGATTATCGTGTTTACGGTCCCGCCGTGACGGTGACAATTACTTTCGCAGAGTCAATAGTTATATTATATGGAAGAACATCCGTGAGGGCGTATATGTCAAATTTCCCCGTTTCAACCCATTGTTTGAAGAGGGGGAGTTCCTTGGTATTCAAATAGATGAGTGAAGTTGGCCAATCAACATAAGTCTTTCCGGGGGGAAGCGATAGTCCCGCCAAAACCTGTTTAGCATGAGATCTGATCGCAGGGATATCGGTATGGGGGGGTTTGGTCGTATCGGCGTAAAATTCCCAGGTTACCTCGGATGTCCCATTATTCGTTACCCAGAGCTGGAACCCGACATTGTCAACATTTTTAATATTGTCCTTGTGCTTGTCCCAGGTATCCTCTTTTGTCAGGTCGACTGCAAAGTACTCGAAATTTCCATGCGGAACTATCTCGCTATGGTTAATCGCTATATCAATCACGAAAGTTCCGGTCACGAGATTGCATCCGCTGAAGATGAATATGGCCGGAATCGCGAAGAGCAGGGCAGACATCATCATTTTTTTTACCATTCGCCACCACCTCCTAATATCCAAAGTAGTAATTAACGCCGCCGGTCACTGCGGCCGATTTCTTGGTCGAGCTTCCTTCAGAGCTGATCACATTCAGTTTGCCTCTGATGTCAACAGCGATTTTTTCCGTAAAGCCAATTTCCAGTCCCAATCCTGTCGCCCAGCCGACTTTGGTGGTATTTGCATCAAGATCCCGCTTCGTTGAGTAAATACCGCCGCCGATTAACCCATACAACTTTACGCCAACGCCCGGAAGACCAGCACCCAATATGGCGTCGACTCCATAGGAGGTTATCTTAGACCCCTTTCTGGTTCCGAAATCCTTCACCGCGTCGCCAAATTTGGCGAAGTTGAGATTCGGCTCAACAGAGATTCCCGGCAGAAGATTCAGCTTAGCCTTCAGACCAAAAATGGTTCCTGAGCCCTGATCCTCCTGGATTATCGGGATGTTTACTCCGCCGTTGACCCCAACTCCAAACTGGGCGGCCTGAGTCGGCACAAAGGCGGCCAGGAACAAGAGCATTAGCAGTTTTTTCATCATTCCTCCATTAGCATGAAGCATTTAATTTATTAATTGGTTTCAAGTTACGCAAGTAGAACGAGGGCTGTCAAGTTTTTTGATAACACTTTCGCAGTTTTATTCTCGCCTTCAAAAAAATATTTTTTGCTTACCGCGAATCGGATCTTTTGATTTCGATCGTTTATGATAAAGTAACTATAAGTATAATATACCGTTATTCCAACAATTATCGACTACAACAGTCCAATATACTCTCTGGTGAGCGGAAAATCGAGAAAAAAATTGAATTTTTGTCAAATTTTTTCTTGACATCATCCGAATTAATTTTAGTATAGGGAGACTTTATTAAACTTTTGCTTGTTTTTTGCTAAACTAGATGAGACTGGAAATAGGAGAGAAAATCAAAGCCCTGCGACTGGCGTCGGAGTTGACCCAATCGGAACTGGCGGCGCGAGCGCGGCTGACCAAGGGGTTCATTTCCCAGGTCGAGCGCGACCAAACTTCGATTTCGCTCGATTCGCTGTTGGACATTCTCGAGGCGCTCGGCGTTACAATCACTGAGTTTTTTGGAGATATTGGACAGTCACGCGTGGTCTTTTCTCCGAAAGAGCGGATCATCGTCACAGATAAGGAAATTCAGAAATTTGAAATCCTTATTCCGGGAAGCACCAATAACCTGATGGACCCGATCATGATTGGTATGGCTCCGGGGGAATCTTTGCCGTCTGATGGCCCCCATGCGGGTGAGGAATTCGGTTATGTCCTATCCGGAGTCCTGACCCTGACGGTGGGCAAGAAAGTTTTTAAGATCTCTCCGCGTCATTGCTTCTATTTTGAAGCTGATCAGCCTCATCAATTTTTTAACCGTGGCAGAGTAACAACCAACTTTTTGTGGATTACTGCACCGCCACAGATGTAATGAACCTCTAATTATTAGAAGGAGGCTCCAAATTGAAGATTCTCGGCCGTCATCTCCTCGCGGAACTTACGGAGTGCAACAATGCTATTCTGAATAACCGCCCGGAGTTGGAAAAAATCATGAAAGAGGCTGCGCGCCGTTCGGGAGCCACAGTAGTGGATTCAGTATTCCACCATTATAATCCACAGGGGTTATCGGGCATTGTTGTCATAGCCGAATCCCATATTTCCATTCATACCTGGCCGGAATACGGCTATGCCGCGGTCGACTGCTTTACCTGCGGATCCAGTGTCGATCCTACCAAGGCGCTCGAGTACATAAGGGCGGCGCTCGACTGCAAATCGATAAATATAAGAGACCTCAATCGGGGCATTCCCTCGGCTTCAGACGAGATTATTGCCCATAAAGCCAACGCGGTTTTTCCCGTGATTAACAATCAACTCACTCATTAATTTGGGGAGAACTGAAATGATCAAGGCAATTGACGTAAGAAATCCCAGGGAAAGATCAACCCTGCGGGGAATTGAATTCGAACGAGCCACGGAATTCCTCGACGGCGACAAGGTCAGGACACCAATTTTGATTCTTTACCGGTCAAGAATCGGAGAAAATCTGGAGAGGCTCGCCGCTGCGCTTCCGGGTATCGCTATTCATTATGCTATTAAATCAAACAACCATCCGGCGGTTCTTGAGGAAATAGCCCGGACAGGCCACAAATTTGATGTTTCTTCATTCCAGGAATTGAGACTCGCTGTCGAAGCGGGCGCTCATGCAGAGGAACAGATTCACTCGCACCCGATAAAATCGCCTTATGAAATCGCCGATGCGGTCAAAGCCGGCGTCAAACTATTCGTCGTGGATAATCCTGATGAGATTGACAAATTTATTCCTTATGCCGGCAAAGTTCGACTGATGATTCGTTTCAAGGTCGAAAATGATCAGGCCGTGGTCAATCTTTCCTATAAATTTGGATGTCTCCCCAGTGAGGTTATCGGATTAGCGGAGAAAATCCGGGCCTGCGGCCTCGAGTATTATGGTCTTGCTTTTCATGTCGGCAGTCAGTGCATGACTAATAGTGTCTATTTGACTGCGATTGATATTTCAGCCGACCTAATCTCGCAGTTAAGGGAACGCGGCTTGGAAACTATTCTTCTTGACATCGGCGGGGGATTTCCTGTCCCGTACACCGGTCTTGTCCCGGCCATCGAAGAGTTCTGCCGCCCTATAAGCCAGAGGCTTGCCGAAAAGATTGATCCAAACATAAAATTAGCCTGCGAGCCCGGAAGATATATCTCAGCCACTGCAGTCACACTTGTTACGTCGGTCATAGGCAAATCAGTCCGTTCCGGAAGAAGATGGTATTTTCTTGACGACGGCTTATATGGTTCTTTCTCGGGGAGACTCTATGATCATTGCAAATATCAAATTCTGACCAACCGCAACACCACCTGGAAACGTTCGGTATTAGCCGGGCCAACCTGCGACTCATTCGATGTCATCTACCGCGACATTGTCCTCCCGCCGCTTGGTGTCGGCGACCTCCTTATGTTCCCCGCCATGGGCGCCTACTGCGCCGTTTCGTCATCTTCATTCAATTGTCTCAGAAAGGCGGAATACATTGTCGTCGATTAAGAGTGGCAAGAAAAGATCAGACAAATATATCGTCGAATCTTCGATGACAAACCTCTGGGACCTCTGGATGACAGAATTGCATCAGGGCAAAAGCGGTTTGACTGTCAAGATTAAAGGACTTTTGGAATCTACCCAGTCCAAATTTCAACGGATTGATATCCTCGACACCGAAGATTTTGGCAAGATGCTGGTATTATACGGTTCCATGATGGTTGCCGACGGCGATTTGACCTCATATAACGAGATGATAACTCACGTTCCGCTTTTTACGCATCCCAAACCGAATAAGGTATTGATTATCGGAGGCGGTGATGGGGGCGCCTTGACCAATGTTATGAAGCATCCCGAAGTCAAATCTGCCACAATGTGCGAAATCGACAAAATGGTTGTTGAGGTCTGCAAAAGGCACTTCCCCAAACTTGCCCCTGGATTCAAGGATAAACGAGCCAGATTGGTTTTTCAGGACGGCAAAAAATTCATTGAAAACTGCCGACAGAAATTTGATATCATACTCCTTGACCTTTCCGACCCTATTGGGCCGGCAGCCGATCTTTTCCAGAAAAAATTCCATCAGAGAGTCTATAACACTCTTAACGATGATGGCATAATGGTCGCTCAGTCGGAATCGCCGTATTTCAATCAGGAAACGGTTAAACAGATGTATAGAAATCTGCGCGACATTTTCCCGATCGTGAAAATGTATACCGCCCATGTTCCTATTTATCCCTCGTCATACTGGTCATTTGCATTCTGTTCGAAGAAATATCATCCGATTGACGATTTTGATGCCGCCCGTTATAAAAAACTAAAGCTGAAAAACAATTATTATAACGCCGACACGCATTTCGGCGCTTTTTGCCTGCCGGAATATGTAAAGGAGCTTATCGGGGAAAAATAATCCTGCTTATTCCCCCAGCTAGCCTCGTATATAAAATGACTGACATCTTTGATTTTGAGTGCGCAGGGTCAAGCTAACGCCTGACCCTGATTTTTCTTGCGCAGATTGGAAGAATGCAGGACTTAAGGGCACACTGGCGCTGCACCCCCCTTATATAAGTAATTGATCAAAAATGTTACATCGACAGCATTTACACTGCCGCTATTGTTGGCATCGCCGAGATTGGTACCCTGACATGTGGCTGGAGCAGGCCCTCCCTTATAGAGAAAGTTAATCAAATATGTTTCATCCAAGGCATTAACTGTACTGTCTCCATTTGCGTCTCCGCGCAGACAGGGAAACTTCTCGCAGACTCGGAAAGTCACGTTGCATTCGTCATACGCGCCAGCGCAATCAGTTACCCGCACGCCAAATACAAAATCCTGATTTGTCGTGTCACTTGATTCCGGATCGAAGGTCAATTCGCCACTCGAATTGATACTATATGATCCATAAGGAGTGGGCGAAACACCCGTGATAGACCAAGATTTCGAGTCACCGCTTGTATTTGGGTCAGTTGCCGAAAATGTAGCGGTACCTGGGGCACTGCCAATAGTAATCGTTTTGCCACACTGCCCGCCGATATCGGGAGCCGAATTCTGGACTTCAACGCTCACGGTGCATTCCTTCCCCGTTGGACATGTATGAACCGAATCCTTCGCGCAGACAACCAGACTCATTGATTTCCCGACGGAATCGCAGGGCGGATTCCATGTCCAGGCACCGGTAGAGGAATTGATGGACCCCGGTACTGAAACAATCTCCCATGAGATAGGCTCATTTTCCTGGTCGCTTGCAGTAAAACCGTAGGAAAAATCCAGATGATGCTGGGTGTGAAAAGAAGTATCCGGGCAATTTGTAATATCCGGCGAATTCGTCCACCGCGCAATATAATTGGCTGAATTTCCACCCGCGGTTGTGAAATACCCCCCCACTATCAAGTGGTCGCCATGAGTCGCCAGAGCCTTAACCGCGCCATTTACGCCGGAACCCAGTGACTCCCATGAGGAACCGTCCCATTGCGCAATCTTGCTTGCGGCATTTCCTCCAGCTGTCGTAAAATCCCCTCCGACATAAAGGTAGTCTGTAAAATATGTACAAAGTGCATGTACTTCTGCATTAAGACCAACATCCAGTGCAGACCAAGTGGATTGGCTCCAATTCCAAGTGGCTATCTTATTGGCACCGATTGTGCCGGCAGTATCAAAATTTCCTCCAACAATTAGATTGTTCGCATATGTTGTAAGAGCATATACTTCATGATTTACTGTACCACCGCTAAATTGCACCCACTCGGAGCCGGTCCAACTTGCGATGAAATTTGCTGTCTTAGGATAAGGAGGGAAGCCATCATAGACAGTATTAAAATTTCCAGCGACATAAAGTTTATTATTAGCGGAGGCAAGAGCATTAACATCGCCATTGGTCCCCTGGTGACCAGTGACGCCCAATACACCCCAAGCTGTTCCCCCCCATTTTGCAATATGGCTCGCTGATATTCCACCAGCAGTTGAAAAAATACCGCCCGCGTACAACGTGTCCTTAAAGATAGCCAGAGCATACACAGCGGAGTCCATGCCCGAGCCAAGTGATGTCCAGGTTGACCCGTTCCAAGAGGCGATCTCTCTTGCGCTCACACCACCTGCAGTGTCAAACATGCCCCCTGCTATCAACTTATTGTCATAAACAACAAGGCACAGAACGATGTTATTCATTCCTGTCCCCAAAGCTGACCAAGATGAACCGTCCCATGATGCAATTCGATTCGCCAACGTATCACCCGCTTCAGTGAACGCCCCCGCTGCGATTAATGCACCATTATAGACTGCTAGTGCCAAAACTACGCTACCTATCCCCGTCTCCAGGGTCGACCAATTGTCGTCCTCACTGCTCTTCGTAGCATTTGACGAAGCATTGGATATAAACTTTGGTGCCCCTGATACCTCATCAAGCGCTATCGCAAATCCCCTCGTATCGATAGGCCCCTGAAAATCAACGACATTGGCGGCTCCAACGTCGAAACTTCCATCTGACATTAGAAATTCAGCCACATTTCTTTCGGAAGTTGAAGCCGCTGATCCACTTCCGCCATCCAGTCGCTTGTTCCCGTCTAACGTCAGCGGTTCGCCAGCCGAGGTATAACTTGCAAAACAGAATGCAAGAACAATCAAGGCTGCGATTCTCCTCAACGATTGATACATGCTTTCCTCCCGGCATGAGGTTAATGAAGAAAATTGGTTTATGAAACTTTAAAAAGCCATTGACAACATATGGACATTTCGACGATTCGTCAAGGACTTTTTCAGGAAAGGCACTTTCGACCGATTGCAATTCCCGATTCATTCGTTGCCAATAGAATGGCCTCGGAGATCAAATAACGCTTTTCTTTACATATCCTTGACACTTCTCCCCAAATCCGATATTTTGCCGAATTAAATGTATAACCCTGTGAGCCAAAGTATTTAGATAATTTTGGCACTTTGGAATTTATATGCTTGATATCAAATTTATTCGCGAAAATCCGGAATTGGTCAAGACCGCAGTCAAGAACAAGAACGAATCAGCCAATATTGACCAGATATTGGAAATCGATCAGCAAAGAAGAAATATTATCGCCGAAGTCGAAAAGCTAAAGGCCCTTCGCAATTCTGTCAGCGAGCAAATAGCATTAAAGAAAAGAAACAAACAGGATGCCGCCGAAGATATCGCCCGCATGAAAGAAGTCGGTGAAAGAATCGCCTCCCTTGATAATGACCTTCGCGGAATCGATGAGCAATTAGATCAGCTTCTCAAATGGGTGCCCAATATCCCGCACGCATCTGTACCGGTCGGCGGTGAGGAGAATAATATCACGGTCAAAGAATGGGGGCAAATTCCCCAAATGAATTTCAAGCCGCTTACCCATTGGGAATTAGGCGAGAAATTCAATATTCTTGACCTCCCGGCGGGGGCCAAAATCGCCGGCTCGGGATTTTACGTTCTCAAAGGACTCGGCGCCAAACTCCAGCGGGCATTGGTCAATTTCATGCTCGACACCCATATAAAGGACGGCTTCACAGAAATTCATGCCCCATATCTTGCCAACTCCGAAACCATGACCGGCACCGGCCAGCTTCCTAAGCTCGCCGCGGATATGTACAAGTTACAAGACGAAAACCTCTACTTGATACCTACGGCCGAGGTACCGGTGACCAATCTCCACCGCGACGAAATACTCTCCGAAGACCGATTGCCTCTATATTATGTTGCTCACACTCCCTGTTTTCGCCGTGAGGCCGGCGCTGCCGGCAAAGATACCCGTGGGATGATTAGAGTGCATCAGTTCGATAAAGTAGAAATGGTCAAAATGGTCCATCCGGATAAATCGTATGAAGAACATGAGACATTACTTCAGCAGGCGGAGAAAATCATTCAGGCATTGAAAATTCCTTATCGTATAAGGCTTCTTGCCTCAGGGGACCTTTCTTTTGCGGGCGCCAAATGCTACGATATAGAAATCTGGTCAGCCGGATTGGGGAAATATCTTGAGGTGTCTTCAGTCTCAAATTTTGAATCATTTCAGGCGCGCCGAATGAATACTCGTTTTCGTGATAAAGATAAGAAGCTGCACTACGTGCATACGTTAAATGGCTCAGGTGTCGCTCTCCCCCGCCTGATTATTGCGGTACTGGAGAATAATCAAACTGAATACGGTACCATACTGATACCGGAAGCGATCCGCTCGTATATGGGCGAAATTGCAGAGATAACCAAGAGTGGATAAAAAAAGCAATTTGAAATTCGCGATAAGCGGCACAACATTATTCAAGCTATTCCTGATCACGGGAATAATTCTAATCTCAGTTGTATTTGTCTGGTACACCCTCGATGTCATAACCCAGCTTAAGCTGGACGCTGAAAAGATGGTAACATCATATGTAAAACTTTGGCAACTGGCCGCCAGTGATAATACATCGGGCGGCGAGGTGCAGGTAATTTTTGAGGAAGTAATCAAGAAGGCGAATTTCCCGGTTATCATTGCCGACCTCGAAGATAAACCGATTTTTTGGCGAAATATTGAGGGGATAGCCGACAATGATCCCTCGCCTGAGTCTCTGCGCAAAGTGAAACTGCTATTGACCGGAATAAAAGAATCACGCGGGGAAATTCCTCTCAAGTACGGAGATAAGACCATAAATTATTTCTACTATGGAGATTCACCGGTCATAAGACAGCTTCAATGGATGCCATTTATTGAGATCGGTTTGGTTGGATTATTTATCCTCGTCGGATTTATCGGATTTCAGAATATTCGCCGCTCCGAAGAAAGGCATATTTGGGTCGGCATGGCGAAAGAGACGGCGCATCAGCTTGGCACGCCGATTTCGTCGCTGATGGGGTGGCTGGAGATTATTTTCGTACGATGCAAGACAGGTAAGTCTGACGATAAACTCGCCGAATTGAGCGATGAAGAGATTTTTCGGCAGATGCAAACCGATGTCGATCGGCTTCAAAATGTCGCCAATCGGTTCGGCCAGATCGGCTCCATGCCGGAATTAAAAGAGACTGATATTAATGGTATTCTCGAAGAAACTGCCTCGTACTATCGCAAGAGGTTGCCTTTCGGTGGCCGGGGAACGCAAATAAACTGCAAACTATCGCCTCTCCCCGCGGTTCAGGCCAACAGGCAGTTGATCTGCTGGGCGGTCGAAAATCTTATTAAAAACAGTCTGCAAGCGGTCGATCCCCAAAATGGCCGAATTGAATTGCTTTCATCAATGGGAAAGGAATCCCGATCGGTGGTGATTCAGACCATAGACAACGGCTCGGGGTCCCTCCTGCCTATGCCCGAAAGCTTTTTCGCCCGGGATTTACGACCAAGAAACGCGGCTGGGGATTGGGATTGACTCTGGCAAAACGAATCGTGGAGGAATATCATGGGGGAAGAATAGCGTTAATCAAATCCCGACCGGGTGAAACAGTATTTCAGATTACCCTTCCGCTCAAAAAGTAGCGACCTTGCTATTTGCGTTACTTAGAGGAACAAACCGCGATTGGGGAATATTAGATAGAGTAAAGTTAATAAAGAAGGCAGAAGACGGAAGATATGATAAAAAAGAAGATTCTCTGGGTTGACGATGAAATAGAATCCCTTAAGCCACACATTCTATTCCTTGAGCAGCGCGGACTGGAAATAACTACGTGCGTATCGGGCGACGAAGCTGTTTCAATGGTGAGTAAAGAGTCATTTGATTTGATTCTTCTGGATGAAATGATGCCGGGAAAAGATGGCCTGACCACTCTGGAAGAAATAAAAGAAATAAATCCGCACTTACCGGTTGTGATGGTCACCAAGTCGGAAGAAGAGACTCTGATGAATGATGCGATCGGGCAAAAAATCGATGACTATCTGACCAAACCGGTAAATCCCTCGCAGGTCCTGATGGTGGCAAAGCGCATTCTTGACACCAAAAAGATTATTTCCGAAAGCCAGATGAAACGGTATATAACCGAAATTAATCGATTCAACCAGAAGCTTTTCGGATCGATGGAGCCAAAGGATTGGCAGGAGGCCGCGAAATTGCTGGCCAGTTGGGACCTGGAGCTTGATAATTCTCCCGATGCGGGATTGATGCAGACACATCTCGGCACGCGGAAAGAATGGAATAATGAATTCACCAAGTACCTTGACCGAAACTACAAGGCCTGGCTCAGTTCGAATAATCGCCCTACCCTCTCCCCCGACGTGCTGAACAAATATATGATACCTTTACTGAAATCGGGACGCAAGGTACTCCTTCTGATAGTCGACTGCATGAGGCTCGACCAGTGGATGGCGGTCGAATCGCTAATTTCTGAATTTTACACGATTGAGAGAGACACCTATTTTTCCATCTTGCCGTCGGCCACACCTTTCGCTCGCAACGCCCTATTTTCGGGTTATTTCCCTGACGATATCGCACGGGAATATCCCGACAACTATAGAGACGGCGACGAGGGATCTTTGAATAGAAACGAAGATGTCTTTCTGACCGATTATGTGAAACGTGAAAAAGTAAAGATGACAACGGCGGTCAGATATGAAAAAATATTCGACAATACCGAAGGCGAGGCCCTGGCCAAAAGAGCATCCGATTTTTATCAGTCAGAAGTTGTCGCTTTTGTTTTCAATTTCCTCGATATCCTGTCTCACGGTCGTTCCAATAACATAATTCTCAAGGAAATTGCCGGAAGCGAGGCGGCTTTCCGCTCGCTTATGAAAAGCTGGTTTACCTATTCACCCCTCTTCTCAATAATAAAATCTTTTTCCGAAAGAAAAGAATTTACAGTCATAGTCACTTCCGATCACGGTTCAGTTCTTTGTTCGCGCGGTACCCTGGCGCACGGCAAGAGAGATACATCCACGAATCTTCGATATAAGTATGGTGACAATCTCAATTGCGACCCCAAAAATGCCCTGTTAATAAAAAATCCCGCAGAATATCGCCTGCCGCGATTGAATCTCGCGACGACCTATATAATCGCCAAAGAGGATTATTACTTTGTCTATCCGAATAAATACAATGAATATATCCGACAATTTCATAACTCCTTCCAGCACGGCGGGATTTCGCTGGAAGAAATGGTTGTACCTGTTGCCATCATGACCCCTAAATAAATGACTATGAGGGAGAGTCGCATTATCGTTTCCGATTCCCTGGAACGGACAATCGAGGTCGGCCGGAATCTGGCTCTGGAGCTTAAATCCGGAGACATTCTAACACTCTCAGGGCCTCTTGGAGCCGGGAAAACCTGCATGATCAAAGGAATAGCGCTCGGTCTTGGCATAAATGAGGATGATGTCAAATCGCCTTCTTTCACTCTCGTTAATGAATATTACGGCCGCGGGCTTCCTTTGTACCATCTTGATCTCTACCGAATGAGGGACCCCAGGGAGCTCTACAATATCGGCTGGGACGATTACTTTATGCGGGATGGAATTATGGCGGTAGAATGGGGCGAAAAGGCGAAGGATTTTCTGCCCGAAGAGAGAATTGAGATAGCGATCGAGATTCTCGGTGACAACAGCAGGAAATTATGTATCGAATTCCGACGCCAGCCTGAGGGATTGGGGACATGAAACATGATTCTCCCCGAATTCTTCTGATTGACAGCGCTTCGAGCGCCGTGATGCGGATCGGACTGTCGTCGTCTGAAGGAAATGTCACTCACCTCGAGATTCATGAGCGTTTTCAATATTCGGAAATGATTATCAGAATGATTAATGATTTGCTTCAGAAAGAGAGACTGAAAATCGGAGAACTGAATGCAATCATCATTTGCACGGGTCCTGGTTCTTTTACGGGATTAAGGGTCGGCATGGCCATCGCAAAGGGACTGGCGACCGCTCTCGGCATACCTGTGGTCGGCGTTTCAATTTTCAAAGCGATATCTGATAAATTATATCGGAAATATGGCCATACGGCCGTCATCATCCCGTCCCGCCGGGAGGAATACTATGTCGGTATGATTGAATCGCCCGAATTCGAGGAGAGTAAAATCGCGGTCATTCCTTCAAGAGAATTGAAAGATTTCGTTGGCGATAAGTCTGTTCTCGGCGTCGATTGCACTAATGATAGTCTTCAGGAGGTTCAGGATAGGATAATAGTTAATCCGGACGATCAACCTAACATGAATGATTTGTTCATGGCCGGTTGCCGTAAGCTTAAAGCCGGCGACACCGATGATATACTGCTGATGGAACCTTTGTACGTGCAAAAATTCGCAACTCCGAAGCCGAAATGAATTCCAAAGAAAATGCAGTGGCGGATCTGACGATCAGGCCGATGATTCGGTCCGATATCGCCCCAATTGTTTTGCTTGAAACCAGAATCTTTCCCGACCCCTGGCCTATGGCGGCATTCGAAGAAGAGTTGGGGCAGGACAATAGAGGAGTGATCGTCGCCGAGATAAATAATATGCTGGCCGGATATGCCGGATATATAATAGCGGCCGGTGAGGCTCAGCTTACCAACATCGGAGTCGCTCCCGAGTTCAGGGGAAAATCTGTTGCCAAAAATCTATTAAATAGTATTTTAGAAATCGGTAGAAAGACCGGATGCGATTATATTTTTCTTGATGTGCGGCCAAGCAACAAGGCCGCCATTAATCTATATGTCAAATCCGGATTTATGGAGCTGTACAGGAGACCGAACTATTATCGGATTCCACCTGAGGATGCCATCGTAATGGTGAAAAATCTCATTGGGGAATAATAACGACTTATGGAGTGGTTTAGAAAAGCCAAAGAGGGATTGACCCGCCAGGAAAAAAAGGAAATTCCTGACGGCTTGTGGTCGAAATGCACCGCCTGCGGCGAAATAATCTATACCCGGCAGCTTGAAGCCAATTTCTGGGTTTGCCCCAATTGCCAATTCCACTTTAGAATCTCCAGCAGAAAATATATAAAAATGCTTCTCGACGGCGGGGAACTCGAAGACTTCGATACTAATTTGGAGTCGATGGATCCCCTGAAATTCAAAGATTCGAAGAAATATCCTGATCGAATCAAATCAGCTCAGGCAAAATCGGGGCTCAAAGATGCAGTCATTTGTGGTATTGGATCCATCGATTCAATCAGAGTCTCATTCTCCATTATGGATTTTGAATTCATCGGCGGTTCGATGGGATCGGTGGTCGGCGAAAAGATGGCTCGCGCCATCGAAAGGGGCATTGAGAAGGAGATTCCGCTTATCATTGTCTCTTGTTCCGGAGGGGCGCGAATGCAGGAGGGGATTCTGTCTTTAATGCAGATGGCCAAAACCTCCGCTCTCCTCGCCAGACTGGCGGATAAGAAACTTCCTTTCATTTCTGTCTTGACCAACCCTACCACTGCCGGGGTTATGGCCAGCTATGCGTCACTCGGCGACGTAATAATTGCTGAACCAAAGGCGCTTCTTGGATTCGCAGGTCCGCGAGTCATTCAGCAGACCATCGGACAGGACCTTCCCCCCGGATTTCAATCATCTGAATTCTTTCTGGAAAAGGGTTTTTTGGATAAGATCGTAGAACGTAGTCAACTTCGGGATACACTGATTCTCCTGCTAAAATATTTCCAGAGATAATCTACATGCAGCAAACTATTGGCGGATATAAGGCGGCCCTGAGATTTATCCTATCCCGCGAATTATTCGGCATGAAGTTGGGGCTTGAGAATATTTCAGAATTGCTGAAATATCTCGGAAATCCGGAAAAAAAATTCCCCTCCGTGCACATCGCGGGAACGAACGGCAAGGGTTCTACCGCCGCCTATCTGGATTCGATGCTGAGGCAGGCTGGATATAAAACGGGTATTTTCACTTCACCGCATCTAGTTGATTTCAGGGAGCGAATAAGAATCAATGGCCGCCTGATTAGTGAACAATATGTCTTGGGTTTTATTGAAAAACATAAGAAGATAATCTCCAAGAAGAAGATTACTTTTTTCGAGGTTTGCACGGCGCTGGCTTTCGACTATTTCGCCAATAAAGAGGTTGATATTGCCATAATAGAAACGGGTCTTGGAGGAAGGCTTGATGCCACCAATACTCTTATTCCGCTACTGTCAATCATCACCGATATCTCCTATGATCACACTCATATTCTCGGCGATACATTTCATAAAATAGCCTTCGAAAAGGCTGGCATTATAAAGGAAAAAGTCCCGGTTCTTACCGGCATGCTTCCAGTAACTGCTATGGGAGCAATTGACCGTATCCGCCGACAGAGAAGATCGCCGCTCAAGATGCTTTCGGAGAGCAATTTTTCAGAAACCGCAACGCCATTTATTTTTGACTTCCATCATGGAAGTCTGAACTTGCACGGATTGGAATCATCTCTTCCGGGAAAACATCAAATTCTGAATGCCGCCTTATCTGTCAAGGCTATTGAAATGTTAAGAACCCTCGGATTTACGGTGTCTGAGGCAGATATTCGGAAGGGATTGAAAAAGACTGAATGGCCGGGTCGGTTTCAGACTCTGAAACAGAAAGAAAGACCCACGGTTATACTTGATGTAGGCCATAATCCGGCTGGATTTAAGGCTATGGTGAGTTGTTACAAGACTATTTATTCCAAGAGGAAAGCGGACATAGTAGTCGGGATGGTAAATTTGAAAGATTTAAAGAAGTCTCTGGCGTGTATTCCCCCTATTGCGAGAAGTGTGACTGTAGCCCCGCTTAAATCCCATCGCAGCGCGAGACCCGAAGATATGGCCAAAATTTTTCGCAAACACAGGCTCCCAGTTACCATTTCCGCATCTATTACTTCGGCAGCTCGAAAGTTGATTAATTCGGCCAGTCCTGACGATATTATAGTCATCTGTGGCTCACATTATGGTGTCGGTGAATTTATAGAGAATCAGGATAAGATATATGCCGGTAAAAAAGGGAATTAAAAAGGGCAGGACAGATTCGGTACGCTCGCTTCAAGCGCAGGTCGACCGGAAAATAGTAGAACTGACCGATGCCAACCGGCGACTCAAGCGGAAAATTTTTGATCTCTACACGATTTTCGAGCTGAGCCGAAATTTTAATGCTGTCTTGAACTATGAGACTCTGCTCGATTCATTCGTTCTGACGTCGATGGGGCAGATGGGAGCCGCCAAGGCTGCATTGTATCTTCCACTGGAACTCGGGAAGAAGGAATTTCATCTGGCGCGCGTAAAAGGTTCCCCGCCTTTTCCGAAAGAAGAAATAATTATTGTGCCCGACGGCCCCTTCGGTAAATACATCGCCGCTCTCAATCGACCCGTTTTGACCGATGAAATGGCCCAAAAATTCTCCGCATCTGACGATATCGGTTTTGCCGGCCTTTTCCCCTCCGGTCTGGTTATTCCCTTAATTTTTCAAACCAGGCTGAAAGGGATTCTGATATTATCTGCCAAAGCATCGGGGCAGCCATTTCAGGACGATGATATTGAATTTCTCTCTATTCTCGCCAATCAGACCGCCGTCTCAATCGAAAATGCGCGGCTCTATGAATCGGAAATGGAAGCGCTTAACAAGCTTCAAGAAGCCCAGCAGTTGTTACTTCAATCAGAACGATTGGCGGCTCTGGGAGAGATTTCAGCTAAAGTCGCCCACGAGGTTAATAATCCTCTCGGCATAATTAAAAATTATCTGTCGCTAATCAGAAGAAAACCCGCTGAAATCGGGAAGGAATCGGGATATCTCGATGTGGTCAGCCAGGAAATTGATAGAATTGCCATGATAGTAAGACAGCTACTTGATTTTCATCGACCCCGGGTGATCAGTTTTTCGCAAACGGATTTGAGCAGAATTATCAATGAGGTCATTGCGTTGATAAGCCGTCAGTTGGAAGAATCCAATATAAAATTAATACTGTCGGCGCCGGAGAAAATTCCGATGATCTCGGCGTGGCCCGACGGTCTTAAGCAGGTTTTTATCAACCTGTTTCTTAATGCCAAAGATGCCTTAAAAAACGGCGGTGAGATCAATGTCATAATAAGCTGCCTGAAGGAAGATATCGTTGTAAGGGTCCGCGACAGCGGGCCTGGAATCGACCCGAAGCATGTTCCCCATATATTCGAACCTTTTTACACGACCAAGGAAGCCGGAGGTGGCACTGGATTGGGCCTGTCGGTATGCTACGGGATAATTAAAAATCATAATGGGTCGATAGAGTATTGTAATAAGCGAGAAGGGGGCTACTTTGAGATACGGTTGCCTATAGGGAATCGGGAATTGGAATATGAAAAGCGCATCTGAGAAAATACTGGTGGTTGACGACGAGACAAGAATGTGTCAGTCGCTTTTTGAGCTGCTTTCCGGAAATGGCTACACAGTGATCACAACCCAGTCGGGGACTGATGCCATCGAAAAAATTAAATCCGAGCCCTTCGATTTGGTTCTATCAGATATCAAATTGCAGGACGTCTCCGGCCTGGAAATATTGAAAGCAGTCAAGGCGGCTGATCCGGAAATAGTTGTCATTCTTATGACAGGCTATGCTTCTCTGGAATCTGCTCTGGAAGCGATCCGTAACGGGGCCTTCGAATACCTGCTCAAGCCAGTCGAGTATTCCCAGCTGGAGATATCTGTCAGGAGGGGTTTGGAGAAGCGTCAAGCTGAGCTCGCCAAAAAGCGGCTATTGAAGGATCTCGAGCTTGCAAATTATAATCTCAATAACCGACTTCAGGAAATTAATGCTCTTTTTGAAGCAGGCAAATCGATTGGATCAACTTTGAAAATCAAAGAGCTCCTGAATAAGATCCTCTCGCTCGCCGCTGGAGTAACACAGGCTGAGGTCGGGTCGCTCATGCTGATAAATCAATCGGGTGAGTATCTAACGATAGAGGCTTCCATCGGGCTTGATAAGGATCTGGTCGAAACGGTAAAGCTTCCGATTGGTTCGTCAATTGCCGGGTATGTTGCCAAACTAGGCGCCCCCTTGATCGTAGACGATGTCGAAAAAGACGGACGATTCAAGAGAATCAATAAGGAAAGATATAGTTCGTCTTCCCTTCTCTGCGTCCCCCTGAAGGTGACCAATCGGGTACTGGGTGTCATAAATATGGCGAATAAGCGGGACGGAGAGATTTTCTCGGAGCATGATTTGAAGCTCTTGACAACCTTCGCCTCGCAAGCTGCCGCCGCTATCGATGATGCCCGTCAGTCTGAAAACAATCTTCAGAAGCTCAAGGAGTTTTCGATTCTATTCGAGATTTCCCAGAGGCTCTCTTCAGTCGGTTCGGTGTCAGCCATGCGTCGGGTAATTTTCGATTACCTGAGGAAATTAATGCCGATCGATTTCGCTCTCTGGTTTGAATGGTTGCCCCTGAGCAAGAATTTGAAGCCAGTTGGGGCCACCGGCACAAAAATACCCCTCACCGATACAGGATCCATCAATCTGGATAAAATCAAAAGCGAGGAAATCACGCTGGAGAATATTAAGATAGATGAAATCGATTTGGAAAACATCCCGGCTCTTTCCTCCTATATGGCAACGTTGCTGATGAAATCCCCGGCTTACCCTCATCCGGGTCCTAATTTTACCGCCCTTCCGGTTCTTCAAGAAAATGAATTGAAACATATTTATTGCCTTGGTTCCGAGAGCGAGAGACAATATTCGATTCAGGAGATTTCACTGGCCCGTCTGGTTATTTCTCAAGCATCTGGTTTCTATGAAAGAGAAAAGGCTCTTCTTAATGCGACCAGGTTACTGACCATGGGCAACATGATTTCCGAGATATCTCATGATCTGCGGAAACCTCTTACCAATCTGAAGGGCTGGATCCAAATCCTGCGGGAGAAGTGGCCCCAGCTGGCAGCCGACGCTGAATTCTTTCAAATGGCTGAAGAGGAAATTCATCGTCTAAATGATCTTGTCAAGGAATTAGTTGATTTCTCCCGTCCCCACAAATATGAAACTGAGATTCGGGATATGAGAAAAATTATTGAAAGAGCTGCCGAGTTATTGGCTCCGGAATTTAAGAAAAAATCGATATCATATTTTTATCAATTCGAAAACTGCAATTGGGAAATACCGGTCAACAAAAATCAGATTTTGGAGGTCTTCCTCAATCTATTTCTCAATGCCGTCGACGCGATGGATGAGGGGGGTAAGCTGTCTGTCCGGGGAGAGAAAGGGCGTCCATCGTTCAAAAAAACTGATTTTCTGGCCATTACTGTCACGGATAACGGACACGGAATCAAGCAGGAGAATATCTCCAGGATTTTTGATAGATATTATACCACAAAGGAATCAGGCACCGGCCTTGGCCTGGCGGTAGTTGAAAGAATTATTGCAGCCCACGGCGGAACTCTAAGGGTGGAATCAATTGTCGGCAAGGGCACTGATTTCACTATTTATCTCCCTTTTAAATTTATTGCAAGAAATTGCAAAAAAAAGCACAATTTCTGCTGTCTTTTACTATATATTTGGCAAAGCTTGACGATAAATTACCATGAGTGGTACAATAACCGTGAAGAAAGAGAAAATGAAAGTTCTCATTATTGACGATGATCCCAAAGTCAGCTGGATCTTGAGTGAGGGGCTTTCCTCAGATTTTGATTTTGTCTCGGCGCGCGATGGAGCTGAAGGAATTCAGATGGTTTCCACTGAGAAACCGGATATCATATTGTTGGATATAAAAATGCCCGGTATGACAGGGCTGGAAGTTCTCGAAAAGCTCAATAAAGCTCAGGCTCGGCCAGATGTTATAATGCTTTCGGGGCATGGCGAGACAAAGAATATTGTGGAATCAATGCGTTTGGGCGCGGCAGAATTTATTAACAAGCCTTTTGATGTCAAGGAAGTTGAAATACATCTTAATGCAGTCATCGAACGTGGGAGACTAAGACAAGAAGTCAAGACACTGAAATCTGAACTTAAATCCCGGAATCAATACGAGCAATTCATTGGTGATTCTCCCAAAATGCTTCAGGTGAGGGCAATCGTTGAACAAGTAGCCCCCTCGGAGCTGACGGTTCTCATTCGAGGGGAATCGGGGACCGGCAAGGAAATAGTGGCGCGGATGCTTCATAATCTTTCGGCTCGTACAGATGAGCCTTTCACTAAAGTAAATTGCGCCGCAATTCCCAGGGATCTTCTCGAGGCCGAGCTTTTCGGGTATGAGAAAGGCGCATTTACCGGCGCCCACAAGACTAAACCCGGGAGGTTTGAAGTAGCCAATAAGGGAAGTATTTTCCTTGATGAGATAGGCGACATGCCCCTGGAACTCCAGTCTAAGCTTCTCCAAGTGTTGGAACAGCAGGAATTTGTGCGGGTGGGCGGGATCCATAACATTCATGTTGATGTCAGGATTATTTGCGCTACAAACAAGAATCTTGAGGACGCCATTCGCCGACAACTATTTCGAGATGATCTATTTTATCGTCTGAATGAAATAACTATTTTCTTACCTCCTTTGAGACAGCGGCAAGATGATATTCCTTTCCTCGTCAATCATTTCCTGCAAAGATATAATGCTCTCTATCAAAAAAATTATCCTTCACTTGCTCCCGACACCGTGGCCAGTTTGCTGAATTTCTCATGGCCGGGCAACGTCAGGCAGTTGGAAAATCTCATTAAGCAGGTAGTGGTCCGGGGAGATGAGTCGATGATCAGTGAACTTATTTACACCGGATTAAGTGCTGAGCAACCGACTTTCAATCACGAGCTTTCTGAGGGATTTTCCTCAGTCGGCTCTGAAGTGGCCACGGACAATCATAATATCTTTTCACTGAAAAGAAGAGTTGGGGCGGCAGTAGCCGGAGAGGAAAAGAAGCTGATCGGAGAGGTTCTAAATAAAACCAATTGGAATCGTCGAAAAGCGGCTGATCTGCTCGAAATAAGCTACCGTTCACTGCTATATAAAATCAAAGAATACAATCTGAATGCTTCAAAATAGCATTTAGTCACTGTGCTTCTAATTACACATTTTTGATATTTTCATGCCCTATTGTGGCACTATTTTGCATAGCAACGGCAATAATGAATCTCGAACGCATGCGAAGTACTGAAATCCGATCACTCTTATATGCTATAATCCATTGAGTCGAAAGGGATTAATACTTGCGATGAAATTCCAAAAATTGGCTGTCTTGGGATTGTCCAATCCTCGCACAACTATGGAATGATTGTTGCTTAGATGAGAAGGGATAAGAGCTTTTAAACCTATTACGGGCCGCTTGAGAATTAGTCTATGTCAACAGACAGTCAGCACCAAGTGAAAGCCAACGGTTTTGCCCAGCGGATCAATTATGAACTGAAGCGGGCGGAGCGGTATCGTATTTTTGTTTCCCTGGTAATATTCAATATGACCCCAATTGTGGAATTCTTGAATAGAATTGAAGTCAGCCGTCAGAGAGCGGATTTTCTCAAGGCAGTTGGCGACATAGTCAAGAAATCAGTACGTGAAATTGATGCCGTTTCAAATTCCGGACACGCAAAAATCGGGCTTCTTTTTCCAGAAACATCCCGCCAGGGAGCAGAGGCCGCTGCAAAAAGAATATCGGATGCGCTCTATTCCTTTTGTGCCAATTATTTTGGGAAACCGGCCGAGTGTCCGATACCGGTAGAGATATCCTCCTATCCGGATGCGGCGGGTGCTCGTTCGCTCTCCAGTTATCTTGATGAATTCGCCGATTAAGATTTCCTGACTATAATTTACGAAAATCATATGAAAAAGGCCGCCTAATCGGCGGCCACTATTTTCTTATTCAAATTGGACTATTACCAGCCCATCAACTGCTCAAGGTTGTTATTCAGTTTTTCGACTCGTTCTTCAAAATCAGCCTTTCTGATTTTTTCCCTATCTACTACTTCCTCGGGGGCATTTTTCAGAAAGTCAGCATTGGCGAGTTTTTTTGAGAGTTTTTCCAATTGATCCTTAAGATTGCCCAATTCCTTTTCCAGTCTCTTTCTTTCGGCCTCTATATCTATCAGACCCTCAAGCGGAACAAATATCTCAGCATCCGAGATTATGGCGGACGCCGATAAGGGCGGTTTCTTTATTTTCTCTCCTATCACAAGCTTATCTATCTTGGCCAGGCTTTTAAAATAATCCTGATAGTCTTTCAGCAATTTCGCTATTTCTTTATTCTTTATCCTGATATGTAAATCCGACCGTTTTCCCGGTGGCACATTCATCTCCGAGCGCACCGATCGCACCGCATTGACCACGGTCTGAATTGCTTCCAGCGATTTCTCAAGATTATCATCCTTGTAGAGAGAAGTCTCTTCAGGCCAGGGGCCTAAAACCAGCGTCTTTTCCTTTTCCGGGAAAATCTGCCCAAGATTGTCATTTATTTCCTCAGTAACAAAAGGAATGAACGGATGAAGCAGCTTCAATATTTTATCAAGAACGTGCACCGCCACTTTCAGGGATGTTTCACTTATCTCCTGATTTGGGCCGTCAGGTTTAATCAGCTCTATGTACCATGAACAATAATCATTCCAAGTGAAGCTGTATAGGTTCTTGGCCGCGGATGAGAGTCTAAAATCGGCGATATCCCTATTCACCATCTCGATTGTCCGCTCCAGACGACTCAGTATCCATTTGTCAACGAGGACCAATTCATCTTTTGAGATGGCATTGTAATCGAACTTCTTTTCCCCAACACGCATCATCACGAATCGCGATGCTTGATAAAGCTTATTAACGAAATTCCGCCCGATCTCAAATGTATTCTTGGAAATCCATGGATCCTGCCCATCAGGAGTGGCCAGAACCATCGAGATTCGAAGTGCATCCGCCCCATATTTATCAACAATCTCCAATGGATCAATTCCATTTCCCAGAGATTTCGACATCTTGATTCCATTGGCATCCCGCACGGTGCCATGAATATAGGCGTCATTGAACGGAATCTTCCCCATAAACTCATACCCCGCCATAACCATCCGCGCCACCCAGAGGAAGATAATCTCCGAAGCGGTCACCAATACTTTGGTCGGGTAGAAATATTCAAGTAGAGGATCTTTTTCAGGCCAGCCGAAGGTCGAAAACGGCCATAACCATGACGAAAACCAGGTATCCAGAACATCCTCATCCTGGGTAATCTCACTGCTGGAGCATTTGGGACACTTTGACGGTTTCTCGGCGGAGACTATCATTTCCCCGCACTCGCAGTAATACACCGGTATCCGATGTCCCCACCACAATTGACGCGATATGCACCAGTCGCGGATATTTTCCATCCAGTGAAGATAGGTCTTCGACCAATACTCCGGATGGAATTTCAATTCGCCGCTCTTGACCGCCTCGATTGCCGGCTTGGCCAGTGGAGCCATCCGGACAAACCATTGCTCCGACAAAAACGGTTCTACGGATTTATGGCACCGATAGCACGTCCCTATCGCCAAATGATATTTATCGATCTTTTCCAGATGCCCCTTCTTCTCGAGTTCGGCAATCAGCTTCTTACGGGCATCATACCTGTCAAGCCCTCTGAATTTCCCCGCGTTGGCATTTAAAGTCCCATCAATATTCAAAATATTGATTTCTTCAAGATCGTGACGTTTCCCAATTTCAAAATCATTCGGGTCGTGCGCCGGCGTAACTTTGACAACACCAGTCCCGAATTCCGGATCAACATAGGTATCCGCAATGATTGGAATCTCACGATCGAGTATCGGCAATATAGCCGTTTTGCCGACAAACTTTTTGTACTTGGCATCTTTAGGATTAACCGCCAACGCCGTATCTCCAAGCATCGTCTCCGGTCGTGTCGTGGCGACCGTAAGGTATTCATCGCTCCCCTGCATTTTATATTTGATATACCACAGCTGGCCGTCTTTTTCCTCATATTCAACCTCATCGTCCGACAATGAAGTCTGACAGGACGGACACCAGTTGACAATCCTATTCCCCCGATAAATCAAGTCCTTTTTGTAGAGACGTATGAAGACCTCTGTGACCGCACGTGAAAGAGATTCATCTATCGTAAATCTGGTTCTGTCCCAATCGCAGGAACATCCGATACGTTTCAGTTGATTTAAAATGTAATCCTTGTTCCGATATGCCCAAGTCTTGGTCCTCTCGTGGAATTTCTCCCGTCCCAGTTCCCGGCGAGTCTTCCCCTCTTTGGCCAACTGCTTTTCCACCACCACCTGAGTGGCGATACCGGCATGGTCGGCCCCCGGAAGCCATTCCGCCTCGTACCCCATCATCCTCTTCTGGCGAATTAGTATATCCTGAATCGTATTATTCAGGGCATGCCCCAGATGAAGAATATCTGTTACATTCGGCGGTGGAATAACTATCGAATAAGGTTTCTTATCCGCATGAACTTCACCCCGAAAATACCCGGCCTTTAACCATCTCTCATACAACTTATTCTCGACCGTCTTGGGGTCGTACGGCTGGGCTTTTGGCTTTTCTTTGGCTGTTTCTTTTGTAGTCATATTTTTTAAGGTAGAAAGTATACCGTCCTCAACTCCCTTTGTCAAGCTTCAGCAAGTCGGACGCTGGATTCCCCCGATTTGCCGTGGGAAGGACAATCCGACATTTTTCTTTGTATAACCGAACGTGCCGCCATATCTTAGCATATTATCGTCACAAAGATAAAAATGAGAAGGGAAATCATATATGTCTACCAATAAGGAGCCGTTCAATAAGTTACGAGAAATTATAGCAATCCTCCGTTCCCCCGGCGGTTGCTCTTGGGATCGAAAGCAAACCCACAGATCACTTCTTCCATATCTCATTGAAGAGTCCTATGAAGTTGTCGAGGCGGTCGAAAACGATAATTACAGAGAACTCCAGGAAGAACTTGGCGATCTTCTCTGCCAGATTGTCTTCCACGCCCAACTGGCCCAAGAGGCCGGAAAATTTAATGTCGATGATTCCATCAATGATATAACTCAAAAATTAATCAACCGCCATCCGCATGTCTTTGGCGAGAAAAAAGACCTCAAACCTCAAGAGGTTCGCGACCAGTGGGAAAAAATAAAAATAAATTCCGGCGAGAAAGATTCCGTCATATCCGGCATCCCCAAATCGGCCCCGGCATTGATAAAGGCCTTCCGCTTTGGCGAGAAAGCTGGAGGCGTCGGGTTTGATTGGAAAGATCCCCGGGAAGTCATGCTTAAAGTCAAAGAAGAAGTGCAGGAAATAGAAACTGAATTATCCAAAGAGGATAAGGATCATATTGAAGAGGAAATTGGCGATCTGCTCTTTGTCACCGCCTCATTGGCGCGTAAACTGGAAATCAATCCCGAACAAGCCTTAAACAAAACTCTCGCCAAATTCACGAGACGATTTGAATATATCGAGCAAAAAGTCAAAGAATCCGGCAAGCGTTTCGACGATTTCACCCTCGCCGACTTGGAAGCTTGGTGGCAAGAAGCAAAAAGGTAGAATCTTCAACCGCTTTAAATGACTTACCTACCTCTTACCCCTTCGCCCCATAGTCCAACAAATCCCTCCCTGAATTAACCGCCAGCCCGACTGCCCATCGTGTGATCAATATTGATGAGAATATCCCGCTCACCGGATCGAGCCAGTAGAGCCGCCAAAACATCCCCGCCGAAAGCGCCATGATAGCCGTGACACTCGTTAACCCGTCGGCGATCACATGCAAATACGCAGACCGAATATTATGATCACTATGCTCTTCCTTGTGGCGCAGAAAAATCGCGCTGACACCATTTACTATCAGCCCGACAATGGCAACCCAGATCGCCTCATGAAATCTGATCACCTGCGGCGCAAAAAACCTCTGAGTCGACTCTATCGCCATCATGATTGCTATTGCCAGCAAGATTAAGGCGCTGGTGTACCCCGCCAGCGAAAGTATCTTGCCGGTCCCCTGCCGAAATTTGGTATTATTGGCTTCACGACGCGAATAAATATATGCGATCCAACTCAACCCCAGAGCCATCACGTGCGACAGCATATGCCACCCGTCCGCCAAAAGCGCCATCGATTTGGAATGATACCCGAACGCTATCTCGACCACCATCGTTGCCGCCGTCAAATAGACGACCATACGCGTCTTCTTCTCATGGGTATGATAATGATGATGGGATACTTCCGACATTGGCAAAATATAGCGGTTCCGCCGCTTGAAAACAAGCCTTTCCCACATTGTCAGGGGTATAAATCTTGGCCCCTTTTTCTCTATTGGATAATGGCGGAAGAGGCGATAATTTCGTCTTGCAATATCGATTAAAATTAGCTTTTAAACAGTTGCAAATGAACATACTGGAATTCGCTTCACTCATCTGTCTCGGATCCTTTGGGGCCGGCTTTCTGGGAGCCCTAACCGGTCTCGGCGGTGGAGTTGTAATTGTCCCAATGCTCACTCTTCTTTTTGGAGTCGATATCCGGCTCGCCATCGGGGCCTCGCTTATCTCGGTTATAGCCACATCTTCAGGAGCCGCGGCGGCCTATGTCAGGGAAGGTTTCTCCAATATTCGGATTGGGATGTTCCTCGAAATAGCTACGACGACCGGAGCTATCATTGGCGCCATGATGCACCCAAGACTGTCAACCGAGCTATTAGCCATCATCTTTGGAATTGTTCTTCTTTATTCGGCGTTTCTTTCTTCAAGGCCAAGGAAAGATGAGGCCCTATCGGACCACCCCGACAGGCTTGCGACTCTCTTGCACCTGCAAGGTTCATATCCTTCATTGGACGGAATCAAAGAATATCAAGTCCGACATGTTCCTCAGGGATTTGGCTTGATGTTTATCGCCGGAGCGCTTTCGGGGCTTCTGGGTATTGGTTCCGGCGCGATGAAGGTTTTGGCGATGGATCAGGTAATGCGTATACCGTTCAAAGTCTCCACGACGACCAGTAATTTCATGATAGGCGTTACGGCTGCTGCCAGCGCGGGAATATACCTGGCTGGAGGGTATATTCGACCCGGTCTGACTATGCCGGTCGTGCTGGGAGTCCTTGCAGGATCACTTGCCGGGGCTAAAGTACTGGTAAAGACAAGAACCTCAAGATTGCGCATCGTTTTTGGCATTGTCGTCTTCATTCTCGCCGTGGAAATGATTTACAATGGCATCACCGGAAAGATCTGAAATGGAAGATCAGAAAGACAATTTCACCGATGCTAAATTGGAGAATACTATCGGCTATCTTCTTCGCTATGGTGTTCTTCTCGCCGCCGCTGTGGTTCTATTCGGGGGCATCCTCTATTTGATCAAATATGGAACGATGAGCCCCGATTATATCAATTTCAAATTGGTATCGGAATCTTTGAGAAGCATCGAAGGAATTTTAGCTCAGGCGTTCAAGTTTCAGCCCGGAGGATTGATCCAGCTTGGGCTCTTGCTATTGATTGCCACACCGATTGCGCGGGTGATACTCTCAGTAGTCGCTTTCCTGCGCCAGAGAGACTTTATCTATGCGGTTATTACCCTGATTGTGCTGCTTATTCTCATTTTCAGTTTCTTCGCCCTGAATTTGTGAAGCATATTTTGGGAATTTCACTCATTTTCTCCCCCAATAAAACTCGCGAATCCAATAAATTTGCAGTGGTAAGAAAATCTTGATTGGAGCTCGCAGATCAATGGATTATGTAATGTAAGGAATTCTTGGCGCCAAAATGAAAGAGGAAGAGCCAAAAGTCGCTCTTCCTCTCAAACGTTATATAAGACGAACTACAGATTAACCTGTGTATGGCACTGGCCGCAGAGGGCCTTATAGCTGGCGCCATCGCCATTTTCGCCATAATTCGCCGCGCCTGTCGCCCAAATGAGGCCAAAAGCCTGAGTGTTGCCGTGGCCCTTATGGCAAGACATGCAACTCGGTGTAAGATCGGTAGGGACGGTGGTCATTGCGGCTCCCCATGTACCCCAGTCGCCAGTCGAACTCATCACCTGTACGCGATAAGCCTTGGCTCCAAAAGTAGTGGTGCTTGAGTGACCATGTCCGGTCGCGCCGATATTGGCATCAGCTGTTGGGTGACGATACCACTCCTCGCCAGCGGCGCCGGCTGTATTCCTCATGTTACCGTCAGCTGAAGAACCATGGAAATCAGTGTGACATCCTTTGCAGAATGTCGCATATGCTGATCCGGCAGTGTTAGGCTCATTGAAGAAAACGTTCTGGAGATCATAATGATCGCCGCCCATTGTCGCCGAAAGTTCAAATATATCTTTGGCCAGATCGTTGGTTCCAACGGCATAGCTTATACCGCGGATATTGCGATATGAACTTGAACCATCGGAATTCGTCCGCCCGTGCTGAGAGTGGCAATTTACGCAATTCAAGCCGTCAGCATTACTCCAGATTCCCCCTGGAGCCACGTCAGTGCTGCCAAGAGTATGACCGTCAGCGTCAAAATATGGAGCTGTGTTATCACGGTTAAGGGCTCCCGCCTGACGGCCATTGGTCGGAGCATTGCCGCCATTAGCCGCTAATACGTCGGGGGCGAAAGTCTGGTTGTCATGACAGGATAGGCACAGTTCATTGACTTCATTGCGAAGCAAATAATCATACGGACCAGTTGTTCCGAGGTTGACGGTGGTACCGCCGCCATTGCTGTTATAACCGTGATTCTGGCTATAGTGCATGACATGGCACTCGGCACAGTTGAGAGTTGATCCGGTGTGATAATCGCCCGCGAATGCGCCGCTAATCAAAAATGCTGATAAAGCGATTCCCAAGAAAATTACCTTTTTCATAGTTGTTTCGTTTTCACCTCCTTTCAATAGATTTTTTTTGATCGAAAAAATGTTGGTCTTCATATGATGCATCCCTTTTTCAGAGTGTTAAGGTCGAATTTCCTGATAGAAAATAATTGAATGAAGGACAATTGAAGATGATTAGGATATATTTTGCCCTAATTATCTTTTGTCTGCTTCCCATTTCTTCCGCTAGCCTCTTATGTTCTAAGCTGAATCTGGCTTTAGTCGAGGAATTAACCTGCAGTAAGTCAATAAGTTTCTTCTTTGGGGGTAAATTGCACCCCCGGGGCAACAATCCATTTTTGCAACTTGTGAAAAATATAACAAAATCTATTATTATTGTCAAGTATTATATTCGATCAAAAACTAAAATAATAATAGATTTTTTTGGTTCTCTTTGGAAAAGATTACTTTTTTGTAAGATATATAATGACAATTACTTAAGTTCGAAACGCTGAATCCGCCCACCAACTTTTTCGACAATATAAAATATCTTTTCCCCGTCCCCAGTGATGTCGGCAGGGTAACGAAATTCACCTAAACTATACCCAAATCCTCCTATATTCGCCACAAAGTCACCCTTCATATTAAAGACCTTGACAACTTGCCTGAGAGCATCACAAGTCCAAATCAATTCAGAGCTTGCGACAGAATCAGCCGAAATCATCAATCCGGAGGGAAGCGAAACATCGGATCTTTCCACATTGTGCCCCCCAAAACCAAGCAGAAAGTTTCCCGTGGTATCATAGATTTTCATCGCGGGGACAGCATAGATGTCGCTCACGACAACATGGCCATTGGCTGCAGCTATTCCCACCAAAGTATTGAATTCGCTCTCCCCACCCCCCTTTTTTCCGATTGTCCTCTTGAAATCGTAATTCCTGTCAAGCACAACCACAGTAGTCATATCTCCCGCAGTAACCACATATAAGTTGTCATTTTCGTCGACAGCTATGCACTCGGGGCGTATGTTGAGACTGGTATCTCCCAGCAGGGTGTTCAGATAAATGCGATCCTGGAAATTTCCGCGAAAGTCAAGGATATCAAGATAATTTGCCAAATTATCAATCAAAATGATATCCCCTGCGCTGGTGGTGGCGATCCCCTTCGGTTCCCCTTTAATCATCCGATCTGAGTAGCGGTCCTTGACAAAATGCTCGAACGTGTAAAGAAGCCTAAGATCCTTATCATAGATAATAACTCGATTATTTCCTCCGTCAGCGACCAGGATTTCTTGAGCGCGGCGGTCGAAGAAAATGGAGGAGGGACTGCGAAGCGCGACTCCCATGCCGTCGTCGAAAATGAGGGCGTCAAATTCAATTCTGCTGGAGAATTCCTCCACCCGGGCAATCTGGGGAATAGATAAGATCAGCAGCAAAGAAATGTATCGGAGATGTCGCATGCTCGGAATTCTCTATTTTTTGAAAAGCATGGATATTTCGTCCGTAGCGGATGCCACCATCCTGCGGGCAAGTTCGTCAACCGATCTGATTGCGCCTATCCCAAAGAGAACTTCCCCCTTGTCTCCGCTATTATTGAAGACTCCGACCCAGACGCTTTTCTTGGTCTTGCAGTCAATCAGACGGCAATTGAACGATATCTGCGGGATTCGTCCGAGATAAGTGTTGTCGTATTCCTCGAATTCTAGTACAGAACCGGTGAATATGAAATCAATCGCCAGTCTGGACGCCAGAGTGTCTATTTGAGCGTCGGTTAACAGAGTAGACGAACGAATGCGAAATTGCCGCAGGATATCATAGGTTGAGCCGTATTCGCTCAAAATAAAACTATTTTCCCCGGCCATGATGGCCTGGAAATATTCGGTTATCTTTTCTCCCGCCTTTTCTTTTCCACTCAGGTTTTCAAAAGGGAGAATAGCGATCCGCGACGACAATGGAAAAGAGGAATTAACCATTTTTCGGGAGACCATGTTGGAGGTACATCCTATCAGTACCGATAGAAGGCAAAGAAATGCGAATCTGACTAATCTATGCTTCATTTAATCACTCTCACTTCGTCACCTTTGCGAAGGCCTGAGCGACCTTCCGGCAGACTTTGGCTGTCATTTCGCCCATTGTATGTGTTTCGCCGAAGGAAAAGATCGGGAATTTGGGGCCACCCTTCATGGTAATATCATAAGTCCAGACGATTTTGCCGGTCTGACAATCGAACAACCGGACAATTATGGAAACGAGAGGAAATTCTTCCTGCCCGGAGCGAACCATGCCATAATCTTTCACAGCCCCGACAAAAATTCCTTCAACCTTCCCTTCTCGGCCGATTGCAATCGCTTCTTCACTGGTGAGTCCCTCCAAGAGGTCCGCCTTCGCATCCTTCAGGATGGCGCGGGTCGTCTTCTCAAAATCTCCCATATTGGCAATATCAACCGTATTCGTAAGCAACAGCTCAGTCACAAAACTGGATGTCACCTTTCCGGTAGCGTTATTGTCATTGCTGAAATTGGAAAACGGCATGACTCCGACCCGCTTATAAAATCCAAAATCGGCTTCCGCGTTGATATAAGGGTGATGCCCGGCGCATGATGTAATCGCCATCGCCGATACAATTACAAATAATATCCCAATCAGATGTTTCATATCGATTTTCCTGCTCTCAGATTTGAATATTTATTATCGCCTGTAATGATTCACTAATCATGTTTTGCTCCAATGCATTTTGGGTCTTATTATAAAAATAACTTATCGAAAAAGTTGTCCGAGAACTAAGGTAAATTAATAACTGGCCGTTCAGAGCGTATGGCTTAATTATTTCTTGCGGGGCCGACGCTTGAAGGATTGAAATCTCCTGGCGTTTCTGGGTCTGCTGATTGGCCGTCAAATAGATACTAAACGCCCGCCTGAAGGTATAACTGGCGTATCCGGTGACCGCCCCATTACTGGTTGAGACCCCAACATTGTAAAGACTGTATATATAGGTCAGATTAAAATTGAGGTTGCTCTGCGGGATATATGTCAATCCCAGATTATAATTTTCGGAATAGCTTCTTCCCCATCTAAGTTTATCTCCTTGATAGAGATTGCCGTAGCTGAATCTTCCTTCCAGGGTTCGGGAAAGGGTGACACGAGTGTCAACGGAGCGTGTCATTTGATATCTGGCCGATGCATCGACCGGATCGCTGTCTCGGCTTAATGACAAATCAAGATAAGTCTTTATATAATTATACGGCTCGAAGCTGATTGAGGCGTAGTAAGTATCGAGATTATATCTTCCCCTGTTAATTGTTTGAATCACAGCGCCAGAGGTATCGTAGACACTTATCGTTCGATTGGATTGCTGATAGACGGTGCGATTGTAGGTCAGCCGGGTATCGACCCCATTTCGAAGATAACGGTTAAGGCTTGCCGAGTAAGCAATATATTCCACTACCTGATTTCGCCCAACCTCATTATCGATCTGATATCCTTTAATTCCTTGAATAGCAAGATATCCGGTTGGCGAATAGCTTACCTGAGCAGATAGATTCTGATTCATATTGCGAAAATTGGCAATTCTCTGATTGGAATTGAAGAACCTTCCGGAGTAACTTACATTGGCATTCAAATTCATCCACTCGACCGTACCCAGCATGGCGTTCACCGAGTGAGTCAGTGATTTTTGGTCAAACACTCCATAGTTATAGCGGCGAGTGTCATAATAGTTATAGTTGGCAGTCATGAATCCATAGCGAGGTAAAGACTTATTTATCCCTGTTGTAGCCGTATATGTCTTTAACCGGTTATTGTAGCCAGAGGTGATATTATTTGCTTGTTTAAGATCGTTGTATCCCAAATGAAGCGTAAACGGGCCGGTATTATAGGTGGCGTCACTGACGAAATTTCTGCTGACGCCGTTATTTCGCCTCACTGCCTCACGATCAAAAGAAGAATTTCGGTTATAGATAATCCCAACAATCGGCCATTTGGGATAATTCAGTTGAAGCGAGCTTCTCCATTCCCGATTATAAATGTAGAAATCACCTACGCCGCCCTCGTGCGAATAGAGCCTCTTGTATGGCGAATAGCTGGTATTAATGGTGTATCCGTAGCTTCTCAAATCAAAATAATATATCGAACGGAATTCGTAGTAGTCAGTGAAGGAGAATTTCTGGCGATATAGATTAGCCGCCAACCTTATCCAATTTTTGGTAAATAGGGCATCTTCATACCCAATAATCAGGGTTTCGCGCATTAGATTATCGGTTCTTATATCTTGATTGGATTCCCTGACATGCTGATAATTGAATGAAGCATTTCCATAAAGCCTTTCGGCGGCCAACTCTGCCGAAGTACCGAACAATAATAAAGCGGACCCTAGTGGAGCCAATCGAAGAAATAGCCTCATTAATACTCCTGTCCCGTCGCATGATGGCAATTAGCATAGCAGAGATTCTTTTGCGTATCTTGCACTTTCCATCCGGTGATATACCCACCAAAAATAAAAGAAGGGGATTGGGTCCCCGGTGTCGGGGAGCAAGCCGGATTTGTATAATTACTTCCATGTATACTCCCTGCGCCCGAACCATTGCTGCAGGCAGCATTCTGATCAAGGTCATAAATTCCGGAGTGGCATCCGCGGCACGACATACTGTTTTCGTCACTGGAACCGGGATTTAGATGTGCCGATTCGACATGCCCCTTGAAGCGGGAAAATTCCGAATTGGATGTATAAACATTGAGATCATGACATCTTCCGCAGAAGCTTCTCTGGGCGTTGGCAAAACCTCCCTGCGGCGACGGATACCGGAAATATGTTTCTTCCCTCAAGATGCCGCTGTTGGATCCGCCATGACCGCTTGTTTCATGGCAGTCAAAACAACTTATAAGATCATGATTCGAGCTCTGGTTGAATGGTGGAAGCATTAGTCGATTAAAATTATTGACGGAACCCGGAACCGTATAGGGGTTGTTCCCTGCTGCTATCACGGGATGATAATTCGCATTTGATGGATTGAATTGGTCGGCAATATCTATCACCGTGGCGTTCCTATCCGAGAAAGGCGCAGACGGTGTTCCTGATGGGACCCTGGCGCTCGGAGAAAGGGCGCCGTCGCCATCATGGCATTTCAAGCAGAAATTATTCTGAACGTCAGTCACCCAGAATTCAAGAAAAGCCGAATTCATATCCCGCGTAAAACTGGGGAATCCGGTAAGAGGCATTCCATTATCTGGATTTCGTAATTCAATTTGACCGTTTCTATGATAATCAGGCTCGATGGATCCAGAAGAGGCATTCCCCTCCATATGGCAGACCCCGCAGTCATAATTTGTTACCTTGCCTGTCTGCCCCACAGCCACGGCATGATGCGCGCCGAGGTCAAACTCGGGCAAAATTGGACGCCTGGACCCCTGAGCTCTTGAATGACAGGTAATGCAATCACCTCCGGGTGAAGGATTGTGAACATTGTTGCCCCCCGGGGTGGAATAGTCTCTGCCATGGCAGTTGTAGCAATGGTCGGCACTGTTGCGCTGGTGCGCCGTCACTGCTGTCGGCAAGGGAGACAGAGTCATCCCCTCAACGGGACCGCCTCCTATTCCGTCAGATGAAACATGACATCCAAAGCAGAAACGACGAACTTGCAAATTATCATTTCTTATATCAGTCAAATTGTCCCAACCCGGTCTCTCATCACTCAACAAGAAATCATTTGCGCCCTGTCCACCATTACCGGCTGATCCGTGCGGATTATGACAATCATAGCAGGGAAGGCGAGCGCCGGAGGGAACATAGCCGCCTCCCACAGAGACTCCGTGACCGCTGCCAACTCCCGGATTTATGGAACGATCGTAAAAATACTCGATCATTTTGGATGAATCACTCATTCCGGAAGGACCATTGATACTATGGCAGGAAAAGCAGAGATTATAATTCTGTGGAACGAATCCCGATTGAGACCCGACTATCCCCGAATAGGCGGAATCCAGCAGATCATGAAGGGATATTCCACCATGGACATCGTGGCAATTATTGCAGGAGCCATTTCCGAAAGCATCTTTGATCGGCATGTTGGGATCGGAATAATGAGTGGAGAATAGGCTATTTTCCCAGATTATCTGGCCTGGCCAGCGGACGCGATTTGCGACACCTGGAATTGCTGTGCCGCCACCATTATATTCGAAATACCCCGGATCGGATGATCCTGTCGGCATGCGATCCGATTCCTGAGCCGCATACCCCGAAGTTGCTCCGCTGGGGCGATCCGCATGGCATCCGCCCGCCGACGCTACAAAACAGAGTCTGTTGCTGTTTTCCTGAAAAAGGCCATAAGGGGAAAGAATCCCTTCCGGATGTGTACTATGACATTGCGCACAACTTCCGCGGGGATAATCGGCAGTACGCAATATCCCGTTTGCCGGTGAACCGTGGGGAGAATTACTATACTTCCCGTTGCCGGCATACAGGCAGATCTCAAAGACAACGATCAAAATTATAGAACATGCCGCGACAATAATATTTAATCTGCTATTTTTCTGATGCATATCGGTTATTTATTATGACACTGTTGACAACCGGCGACAAAATTATCGCCGCCCTCTTTATACGGCCATAGTAAAGATTTTTCATTTCCGCCGCCATGAGACTTATGACAGCTTCCGCAAAAGATTCTGTTTGAACTCTGAGGCAATTTGGAGGATATGAAATCGACAGCAAGGGGTGATTCGAAAGGTACTCTGGGAATTCCTTCAGTCGCGCCGGGAG
The DNA here is from genome assembly GCA_963813655.1 of uncultured candidate division Zixibacteria bacterium. Lineage (GTDB taxonomy): Bacteria > Zixibacteria > MSB-5A5 > GN15 > PGXB01 > CAWEZN01. Next base: position 149,086 of record CAWEZN010000010.1, read on the forward strand.
TATTGATAAACCCCTCACCCAGACCACTTACCCAATGCGCTGGATCGGCGTGAAGATCGCCGTAATATTCGTCGAGGGCGACATCATTCGGGTGCCCATTAAAATGAGCGGGAGGCGCGGAGGGACTATTTGCATTAAGCACATCATGACATGAGGCGCACCATTGCGAAAATCCTGACTTGTAGCCGATATTTCCTCGATTATATGCGGTTACCGCGCCGGGAGCGCTGGGGGGATTATCGGGCTGATGTTCCATGAATAGATCAACTCCGTTTATCAAATTTATGGAATCACCTGCTCCCGCGGGATCATAGAGGAGATTTCGATAATTCCCATTCCCATGCACGGCATGGCAACTGGCACAGTTCAATCCAACGATTTTGGCCGAAACCTGCAACGGAGTCGGCATGTCCAAACCCAAAGTATGGCCATGAATGTTTTCCTCTCCAATCGGCGTAAACCACCCTGCGGCTCCCTCTCTGGATTCAGTTAAGCTGTACATATCAACCGGGGTAAGGACGTCCGGGGCGGTAGGATTGGAACCGTCATGACAGGAGAGACATAATTCATTCACCGAGTTCTTTAATAATAGAAAAGTAAAAGGGCCTCCGGGCAACTGCTGTCCCCCGCTGCTGGCGTGCTGGAGATGACAATCATCGCAATCCGAGGTTGAACCGACGTGCCAGTCTCCGGCGAAACTCGACAACGCCAAAAAGGTCAGGAATAGAACGGCACCAGAAGGGAATCTCATGGCATCAAGTCTCAAGAGAAAGTATAGATAAATATTCCGTTATTTTCATCCAGCACGATCATTTTATCATCAATAGTCATTATTATCGAAACTGGCGTCATCATACCGGCATCAAAGGGAAAAGCGCCCGTCTCATGCCCGGTTTGGTCGAATTCTCGGAATTCCCTGTTAGTCAAGTCGGCAACGTATATTATGCCCTGACGACTAATACCCATCGCCGAGGCTTCCCATCCCCTTTCAAGGCGAGGATCGTTCCATCCCGCAAAAAACAGGAATTTTCCATCCTCTGCGAACACCTGCACCGGATAATTTTTTCGGTCAGCGATTACAATGTTGCCCGACGGCATGATGTCGAACTGCGTAGGCGAAATAAGTTTCCCCTTCCCCTGACCATGTTCGCCAATAATTCCTGTATTTTTCCAATTATTGTCGAAAATATAGATTTTACCTGATTTTTCGCCAAGTACAATATATGAACTGTCATGTCGTTTCATTAGCTGAACAATTTTCTCATCCCCGCCGACTACTGGATCGATAGAGACAACTGTATCAATCCTGTTGGGATCTTTTTCGAAGACTTTCAAAACGGATCGGCTATGCTCATTTACGAAAAGGAGTTCATCATCGCGATCGAAGCAGACTGCAAGCGGGCGATTCACGGCCCTATTATCGCCGACCGTCCAAAGAAGGCCGCCGTCGGAGTCCAGAACGTAAATCCTGTTGGCAAAACGATCGGTAAGGGCGAATTTGTCACCCGCGGGCGCCAGAGCCAGTCGCCCCAGATCGCCGGTTATGCTCCTTCCGGCAACATTGCTGACAATCTTCTCCAATGTCTGAGAAAAGAGATTCGCAGCCAAAAGCAGCAGTATAACCGCACAGAAAGATAAGATCTTTGCGGGTCGTGTTTTCAGCAGCTTCGAAGCTATAATATGCAAATTATTCATTGGCGACATTGTGGCATACTACACAGAGCTTTCGATCTTTATCCGCGACCAGAATCGAAGCATAATCCGAAGAATGAGGTGAATGACAACTGACGCAATCGAGCGGCTGCCGGGTGCGAGGGTCCGTGATCCCTTCGCCCATAGGATGATAATGCGATTTTTTCGCGTCAGGGTGACAATTCATGCACAAATCCATAATATTCCGAGTATCAAGCAGAAATTTGAAATCAGCTGAGTGAGGCTGATGGCAGGTTGCGCAATCTTCAAACGCGACCTTATGCTTGAATTGCCCCGTGAATTCTTTGGCATTATGACATGTCAGACAAGTCTTGACTCCCGACTTAGTCTGTAGAGCTTTTCCGAATCCAACATGAGGGGCATGGCATTTGACGCATCCGTCTTTCGCGGTCACGGCGGCATGAATGACCGGCTTTTGCAGCTTGGCGGGGAAATCTTTATGGCACGATGTACACAAATTCTGGATATCCGAGATGAATTGGTCGCTCTGAGTTCCCGCATGACAGGCGGAGCAGTTGCGAAGCGCAAATGGCTTATGAGCATCGGGAAGCAGAAGTCCCCGAGTCCCTCTTGCGGCGGAATGAGGAGCGTGGCAATTCTGGCAATCGCTCTGCGATATATTGAAACCGCTGTGGGCAGCTATTATCTTCGGTGAGGTTAGGTCATGGCACTGCCCGCACAATTGCTCTTTTGGCTTGGTCAGGAGTGACGGCAAGGTTCCCGCGTGTGACAGGTGACATGAGCCACAGTCGCCGGTTTTCACCGGCTGATGGACCGATCCTTTTTCCAATTCCGCCTTAAGATCAGCATGGCAGTTCAGGCAGAAGCTTTCCTTTGGCTTGTTTATCAATGCCGCATAATTTGATGAATGCGGTTTATGGCAGTCAAGGCATTTCCCCTCTTTGAACGGCTTATGCTGCACCGCCAGAGTCGATTGATTTTTGATTTCATCATGGCACGAAAAACAAAGCTCGTCTCCGCTCTTTCGGAGGAGTTTGGCATTATCGGCTTCATGCGCGGAATGACATGCCACACAGTCGCCGCCGCCGAACGGTGCGTGCAGATATTTCTCTTTCATTTCGCCGGCTATGTTGTCGTGGCAGGTAGAACATATTTCATTGACATTGCCCGAGAGCTGAACCGTATTTCCCGCGCCGAGGGTGTGGCAACTTTCGCAATCCTTGGACTCGAAGGGCGGATGTGCAAATGCCCTCTGGAGTTTGGGCTTTTCCGAAATGTGCGGATTGTGGCAATCCAGGCAATTTGCAGACGCGAGATTATAATTGGCGTGTTTTGAATTCAAGGTACTGTCGACGGGGTGGCAGCTTCCGCAAAGGGCCGCCGGAGTATCCTTTGTGAAGCCCTCGTGATCCGATCCGTGAGCCGCGTGGCAGGCATCACATGCCCCATCGGCGACCGGCGCATGTACTCCCTGACGGCGGAATTTCTCCGCCAGGTCTTCGTGGCACGTGTAACAAAGATCCGAGGTCTTGCCCGTGAGATGCGGCAACTGCCCAATCATCTGACCGTTAATATTAGTCTTCGACATGCGTCCGGTGACCAGATCTGCCCTGGTCGCACCGTGCGGATTATGGCATCCGGAACAATCACCGTCTTTGGCCGGAGGATGCACATATTTTTTATTTATATTCAAGCTGTCATAATCGTGACAGTTGGCGCACATCTCTTTTTCCGGCGTCGATAAAAGATTCCTATTTTGAGAATAATGCGGTGTATGGCAGCTAAGACAATCTTCCGTGGCAGGCGGGTGAGGATATTGCATATTGATTCGAGAGCCAATGTCTGCGTGGCATTTCAGACATAGATCGTTTCCTCCCGGTCGCACAAGATGGGGAGTTTTGCTGTAGTGAGGCAGATGGCATTCACCACAGTCGCCGGTCAGGTAGGGCTGGTGTCCGGATTCACTGGTTAAAGCTTGCTGATCGACGGCATGACACTCCAAACAGACTTTCTGCGGAGACTTGTTCAGTAATGCGGATGTTTCCCCTTCATGAGGCGCGTGGCAATCGAGACAGTTGTCAGCGCCCGCATGTATAAGCGTTGCCGAATCTTTTGCCGCCGCAAACTCCTTATGACATCCCAAACATAGGCTGGCGTCCGCGCTTTTAACCAGGGCCTTATTATCGGAGCCATGAACTTCGTGGCATTCGTGGCAATCTCCTGTTAGCGCGGGCTGATGAGGGATTTTTCCGGCAGAAGTAAATATATCTTGATGACATTCGCCGCATATGTCTTGCTCACTCTTTTTGAGAAGCTTGCCGAAACGGGAGGAATGAGGTGAATGACAATCATTGCAGTTATCAGTTGTGACGGCGGCATGAGCATAAGTCTTTTTCGAGGCCTGAACTTGCGCATCATGGCAAGTGCCACACAGTCCGCCCGGCGTTACTCCGGTTTCAAAAACAATTTTCCCCGATGAATCCGGCGGCGAATGGCATATGTTGCAGTCGCCCGAGGCAAACGGCTCATGAGTGCCGCCCGAGAGCAACGCCGATTTATTGGTTGAATGCCCCGTATGGCAATCGTCACATTGTAGCGACGCCGCATTCTTGTCCTTGTGCGCCGCGATAAGTCTCTTATCATCTTTCTTATGACACGTGTAGCAGAGTATCGATGATTCAGAGATGAGAAGTCCATCAATAGCCGAATTATGAGGCTGATGACAGGTCAAGCATTCAAGTTTTTCAAATGGGGGATGTTTGGTGGAAGCCCCAAAAGATTGAGCAAGGTCGCTCTTATGACAGATTAAACATCCGCCGGGATCATCGGCGCCCTCGGGACCTTTTCTTATCAGACCCGGTTTGTTGGAAGCGTGAGGATCATGGCAATCCCAGCATAGTCCTTTTTCAAGCGGAAAGTGTTTACTGCCTGATGAGAATTTTTCCTTGAGATCCGAGTGACAGCCGTAACATAATTCCGATGTATCATCCTTCAAAATCAGTTGCTGAGAAAAACCGTGACGCTTATGGCAGGCCTCGCAATTTTCTTCGCTGACAGGTTTATGAATGATCTTGCTGGACGAATACTCCTTCTTCTGGGCTTGATGGCAATCGTAACACGTTTTGGCGGAATTGGCCGGAACAACGATACCAAGCAACAAAAATAGTATCGCTCCGACAATCAATACCGGATATGATAGACGAGACAGCAAATTTCTTCCTTATCCTGCTATTTTTTGTCCGGCGGCTTGATGTATTTTCCTTCAACTTTGAAATCGAGCAATTTGAAACCCAATAGATTATCACGCCGAAAATGGGGCGCGTCCCCATAATAAAAGGCCCAACTCTCCTGAGTCTTTGTGCTGTCTAGAATAACCTTCACCTTAACGGCGGGATTATAGAGCGTGTCCGACTCCTGAAATACTTGCCCGCTATCAGAAATCAAAAAGGACGGATTGAAATCAATTACCTCAGCCCTGTATTCCTCTTCTCCAATTGAGAATTGCTGATTTAGTCTGACAGTATCGATCTCCAGAAATTTGGGGAAAAGCCGGTGCCTTGTCTCTATTATGAAATAGCTTTTTGATGTATCTGCCTGAAGAGAATCACCGGCTTGGGCAGACACAAGGCTTGTGAAAATAGTAACAAACGGGGGCAATAAAAAACCGATTATCGCTGATCTGGAAAATGGCATCATCTTAAATCACTCCAAAGCATAAAATTGTGAAAATTATAACAATATAAGTCCTCTTTGTCAAGGGCTATCTGGAGCTATTTAAGACCCGAATCGCTTCTATCGGGGCGCTGTCGCTCAGTTGATGACGCAACGAGCCCCATTCGTCAGGTATTATTGATAATATATGAGAGCGTGGTCTTATTTGAGCGCCTTAAACCAACTTGGTTATTCTATCAGATGGCAGCCTCGACAGAGGTCATTTGTCGATTCAAAACCGGCCAGCAGGTTCTTTTGGCGCGATATTAGAGAATGGCAGGTCTGGCATTCAACTTTGTCGTTGAGCAATTGAAGTCGCGAGTCGATTTTATCCCGCATTATCATTTTACTCCCGCCGCTTTGCGAGCCAATTTCAATTCCGACCGGATGATTACTGTGCTCGCTGAAACGCGGTATGTATCCTATTCCAGCCAATTCCTGATTTATTCTGGATTCCTCTGAATGACAAAGCAGACAGGTTTGGGACGGGGAGAGCCCATAAGTGAACTTTGGATCGGAATGATAGATCTTGGCAGCCTCTCGGTGGCCGGGTGAAAGCAGGTTGATATTCTGGTTTGCGGCGTGGCATGAAGGACACAGGACGGGTTGCAACTTTTTCCCATCATCAACCACAAATTCGCGTCCTCGGGCGTTAATCGTTGAACTCCTGTGGAATGAATGGCAATCAAGGCACGGCCTCTCCGGATCACCATGGAAGCCGAGGCCCCTATCAGATTTTTGAAGCATAGCATATTGGTGGCATTGACTGCATTTTCTATTGAGATCATCTCTGGAGAAACCGACACCGCCTACCTTGGCCACCAATTCGTGACAATCCGAACAGGAGGCTCCCTTGTGCGGATCATCAGATGGGCTCTGTGATTTGCCGGATTCCGCGCAGAAATATAAAAAACCAAAGAATAGCGATAGTGTCGAAATTAAAGTCGAGACGATTCTGTAAACGCGAGGGGACATATATGACTTATCGGTAATTTCGTTTTCCTTTCAAACCCGTAATAATATGTTTTTTGGCGAAAGAAATTTCAGCTTTAGGACTGCGGGCAGATAGCGCTTTGGCCAGATAAGCAATTGACTGTCAAGATGATATCAAGTAATAGGAACCTAAATTTATTTCTACAGGTGCTTGCACGACAGGAGTCTGGCACGTTCTGATTTCCTTGGCAAAAAGATCCCTTTCCTCTGGCCCCCGACTATTTGAATCTCAATCGAAAGCCCTTCATGACTGCGCCGCTTCCATCAGCATGCCGGTTTCTTCAGTCCTCTCGTATGAATTCCTTCGGGGGATAGTCATTACAAATGCCCAACCCACACCCGGGGTGGAGATCACCTCTATATTCCCGTGATGAGCCTCCACGATTTTTTGTGCAATCATCAGCCCAAGGCCGGTTCCTCCGCATTTTCCGTGGCTAGTGAAGGGTTGAATTTGGATCAGACCAGAAATGCCATTCCTGCAATCCCCAATTTCAAAACAGATTTTATATGGATCCATCAAAAGCTTCATTCTTAATTCGCCGCCGGAAGGCATAGCTTGATGGACGAGGTTAACGAGGTTTATCACCGCCTTCCGCATTTTTTCCTTGTCAAGAAGGACCCTTGGAGATACGGGTGCCTCACGCCGACATGTGTAAACTATATTTATACCAATTCCTTCAAAGTAGTCTTTATGAGAATCTGCGATTTCCTCACATAGCTTGGGCAGGTCAACAGTTTCCGGAGACAAAATTATTTCGCCACGCAAGAAATCTAGGAATTCGCGGGTCATGGAATCCATTCGACAAATCTGACCATCGATAGTCCGGCAATATTTTTCCCTCTGTTCGTCTGAACACCTGTTGGCAAGGAGGAATTCGGTCATTGTAGTGATTATTTGCATTGGCCCTCTTAAGTCATGTATGATAGAGGTCGCCAGTTCGGCGGCCATTTGTGAACGCTGGGTGGTCAGCAATTCGCCCTCAGACCGCTTGCGCGCGGTTCGTACCTCAACCTCCCTTAATTCTCTCCGGACCGCAGGCAGCAATCGAGACATGTTCCCTTTCATGATATAATCATGTGCCCCCATCCTCATAGCCTCCACCGCGGTCTCTTCGCCAATCGTTCCGGAGACAATTATAAAAGGGATGTCCAGCCCCGAATCCTGCAAAATTCCCAGAGCTGACGATCCGCTGAACTGAGGCAATGTGTAATCGGAGATGATCAAATCCCAATCATCCTCTTTGAGGGCGTTTTTCATCTCTGACGCACTCTCGACTCGTTTGAAAGAAACTGAGTATGCCCCCTCGCTCTGGAGAAAGCGGACGTTGAGGAAGGCGTCTTCTTCCGAATCCTCAACGAGTAGCACGTGCAATTGATCGCTCATTTCAGTACCTCCGTCATCGGGAAAGTCTCATTTATCGCCGGCAAGCGTCTTTGGAGCTTAAAAACTCTATATCTTGATTGTCTCATATTGCCCGTGATACGACTCTTTCTAAAGCTTACCTTTCTCGCGCGACTCCTGTTGTCAGCCGGCAAATTTAATAGCATCCAACAGACATTTGGCTCTGATGCAGAAATCGTAGTCCAAACTACCCTATCTTCAATTTCGGCAGATACGCCTAAGTTTTTAATTCTCTGAAGGATGATTTTTGCTCCAAACGGTCAGGAAGATTGAGAATCGCTGGGACTATATATTGCAGCGACTTAGTTGTCATTGATCGATCGACAGATTGGCAAATCTAAAATAAAGAATTGACCTTATAGATTATCCGGGTATATTTTTCTTTGAATGCTGCGAGAAGATTATATCGTCTGTTCTGGAGATCCATGGATCGGGCCTAAGGCTTGTCCCAGGCGGCGCAAATAATGGGTATCTTGCAGTATTTCATTTACTTATCAATCCTGGCAATGATTGCAGGCATATGCTATAGGGTAGTCAGAATCGCCCGAATGCCGATTCACCTGCGCTGGGAGTTATATCCTATCCCAAATAATAGGAAGAAAAGTAAATATGGTGGATCCTATTTCGAAGAGGTTGACTGGTGGAATAAATCAGAAGACCATTCCCTATTGTTTCAAATACTTGCAACTGGCAAAGAGATTTTCTTTATAAAGACTCTTTATTACCGTAATCGCTCCCTCTGGATATTCTCATTTCCCTTTCATCTTGGTATGTACATTTTTTCGGCTCTGGTCGTATTACTAATTGTCGGGGCGCTCATGTCAGCTAATGGAGTAATGATTAATCTTCATTCACCAAATGCCTTTGAGGGAGTAATATATTCGCTGTCCATTACATTCGCCGTCACTGGTTGTCTGTTGGGAAGTATTGGCGCCGCCGGTCTGATCGCCAAGCGGATTTTTGTAATTGAACTGAGATCATCTTCCGTATGGACAAATTATTTTAATTTATTCCTCTTATTGATGATCTTTATCTGTTTCTTCGTCGGATGGGCGACCGCCGATAGATCGCTTGACTTGCTACGGGGGTATACTGCCAACCTTATCTATTTCCAGCCGACATCCGACTTGCCCTCTGCGCTGAAAGTCGGCGTTGCGCTCGCGTCCCTCTTCTGTCTTTATCTTCCCTTTACGCAGATGTCCCACTTCCTGGGAAAATACTTTACATTTCATCGAGTCCTGTGGGATGATCGCAAGAATACCAGAGGAAGCAAGATTGAAAAATCGGCTGCAGTTACTCTGGATTATAAGTTCACATGGTCTGCTCCCCATATAAAACCGGGGAATAGATGGAGTGATATGGCAAAAGATACTGGTGAGCCGGAGATCAAATAAGTGCCCAAATTAAAAATAAAGACATCCGATATTTCACAGCAAAACGGAAAGCTGATTGAGATTGGCCGGTCACAGCTTTTGCCTCTTCCCCCACCCTATGACCGACCGGAATCTGAACTCACGCTTAACCCATTATCCGAAACACAAAGACTTCGACTTGAGTGCGATCTCGATGGCGTCTCTGCTATTGCGTTGCCCAAACCCGGCACAGATGAAGAAAAAAAGGCGATGATAGGCAAATTTATATTCAGGGTTGAGAAAATTGTTCAGCAAGGAAGACAACTGGGGTTTTATTCAACCCTTGCTTCTGACAATGGAATATTGCGCCAGATGCCAGACATGTTCGCGGGCTTGCCCCATTTTTGGGGAATCCGGCGGCATTGAGATCTATCGTCCCACATATCGGGCCGAGATTTTAAGGCGGCTTTACAAAAAATATGTTAAACCGGGAGGCAGAATTACTGCCAAATTGACCGGAGAAAATATCGATGTCAACTGGGAAATGATTGCTCGCCTTGCAGAACTGTCATATCGATGCACGATTTGCCGTCGCTGTGCGCAAGCCTGCCCCATCGGCCTCGACAATGGATTGGTCACCCGTGAGTTGCGTAAGCTCTTCAGCCAGGAAATGGGGATAAATATCAGGCAACTGCACGAACTTGGATCATCTCAACAGCTTCAAAAGGGATCATCCACGGGCATGACCCCGGCGGCCTTTAGGGATAATGTCGTGTTTATGGAGAACGAAATTAAAGAGCGCACGGGGCTTGAATTCAAATGGCCGATTGACAAGGCTGGAGCCGATATTCTTCTTCTTCATAACGCGGGAGAATTCCTGGCATGGCCGGAAAATCCCGAGGCATTCGCAATCATATTGGACGCGGCCGGAATCAGTTACACGCTGTCGAGTGATCTGTTGGGTTACGATGCGGTTAACTACGGAGTTTGGTACGATGATGTGCAGATGGCCAGAGTGGCTCTGAAACATATGGATATCGCGAAGAAGCTTGGTGTTAAGAAAATAGTCATTGGTGAATGCGGTCATTCTCACAAGGCATTGACCGTGATTGCCGACAGAATTCTCGGAGGCGACAAAAATATTCCGCGCGAGAGCTCGCTGACCTTACTGGCCGATATTGTGAAACGCGGGCTACTAAAATTGGATAAGTCTCGTAATGAAGATATCTTTGTTACCCTGCATGACCCCTGCAATATGGTTCGACTGATGGGAATCGTGGAGCCACAAAGGGAAATTCTGAGGACGGTGGCACCCCGATTCAGGGAAATGACTCCTCACGGGGTCGATAATTACTGCTGTGGAGGTGGAAGCGGTTTTGCAATAGTAGATACTGCCAATTTCCCTGATTGGCGGCATTCTATAGCTGGAAGAATGAAATTGAGACAGATTCTCAATGTCTTTCAGGACGTAATGGGCTCCGATAATAAGAAATATGTCTGCGCCCCGTGTTCCAACTGCAAGGGACAATTTCGGGATATGTTCGCCGCTTACAAGATTTTTGAACGCTGTAATATTCTATATGGTGGGCTGGCGGAACTTGTGGTAAACGCTATGCCTGAACTGAAAAAGCCATTTCTTGAATGGGAATGGCGCTGATATTGAAACAAATGAAATTGAATAGATAATTGAAGAGGAGCAGTGATGCCGGTATTTGAAAAAAACGGGATCAAGATCAATATTGATGATGATGGCTTCATGGAGGAGCCCGAAAAGTGGAATGAGACGGTGGCAATGGCGCTTGCCTCAGCCGATGGGGTCCCGGAATTGACTGAAAGACACTGGAGAGTAATTAATTATCTTCGGGGATACTATCAGCAGTTCGGCATGGCCCCTATGATCCGACGCCTATGCAAAGAGACTGGATTCTCGTTGAAAGATATATACGAATTATTTCCGTCCGGCCCCGCAAAAGGTGCCTGCAAAGTGGCAGGGCTGACTAAACCGGCCGGATGTGTATAGATTTTTCTGCCAAGATAGACAAGCTATCACCAGCCATCCAATATTGGCACTCCAGGTGCCGCGATATCCTCCGAAGACAATCCCTTTGGCGGATTGACTATATCCCCTAATCCTTGAAAATATCACTCCCGTGTCTGGCTTCAGCAAATTCCTCCATATCTGAAGCCAATTCAAGATTAAATGCCCTCGGACCGCGCGGTCCCGGGTTGATTTCAAAGACCACCTCGTCCCCCAAATTCAAATCCTTGAATTTGACTTTCCGCAACCACCTCTGATGGAAAAATACTTTGGCTCCCTCGTCTGTCTCGATAAAGCCGAACCCCTTCGGGCGATCAATAGACTTAATTTTTCCTTTTTGCATAACAGATGTCATCCCGGTTGAGTAGATATCTCACCAAAAATATCGACCAATATATGTTATGTTTTAAAGCCTCGAGCCGTGCGCTCGGGTTCAGAAATTAATTGCCACCTGTAACAGTTTTAAAACTGTAAATCTCCCACCTTCCATTAACCAGATGTAACCCGAATTTATTGTAGTACTGCATATTGATTTTCTTATTAATGAAGGAGACTTCAACAAATGCAGTATCCCCTTTTATCTCAGTCGCCCCGATCACCCTTTGCATTGAAAACCACCGGGCCTTGGTAAGGCCTTCGCCGGTCATATCATTCAGTAAGTCCATCGGGTTATGGAAAACGCGGGGAGTATCGGTCGCAAGAGCATAATCTTCGCCTCGGATATTCATGAGAGAAGGGATATCTATCAGATGTGCAATTGCGCCGATATCATTTCTTTCCATGGCGCCGAATAACTTGATGACCACTTCCTTGGGCGAGTCGTTACCCTTTTGCCCGCAGCCCAATAGAGCCAGAGACACAATACCCGCAATAAATACCTTGCTCAGGATGCCGGTTCTGCGAATCACACTAATCGATTCCCCCTGTTAGAGTCACCCGATGACTTGTCCCGAGCTCGGCCTGTGGAGAAATGGTATAAGAGATCTGCATTCGATGATATTCGATGCCGAAGCCGCCGGAAAAACCGGCCAAATTATCTTTACTCGAATCGGTCTTATAGTTCTTGCCAAAACTTGTCCACCCCAGACGGAGAAATAATGGCTTTAGATTTAGATATTCGGCGCCAATACAGACATAGATGTCATTATCCGACGGGGCAACAATATCCCCTGCTATGAGCAGCGGTAATCCGCGAAGTCGGCTGGAGATACCGCCCCTGAAAATTAAGGGTAAAGAATTCTTCTTAGAACCGGATGTGAATCCGGACAATTGACCGCCAAGATTCTGAACCATCAGCCCGAAATTTGTTAATCTGTTTTTCAATCCCCATCTTGCAGAAAGGTCGACTGCAGCGCCGGTCGCAGAATAGTTTTCCACTTTTTCATAGATGAACTTGGCCATGCCGCCCAATTGCAGATTATTTTTTAGAGTCCAGGAATACCCCACGGCAAATAGCATATCACTGCCGGAAAAAGTGCCCTGTTCCACGCCATTATTATCGGTTTTAGTGAAATCGCCATAATTCAAATAATTTATGTAGCCGGAAATTTTCTTTCCTTCGCCCATCGGATGTATATATCCCAGGAATCCGGACTGCATGTCAAAAATATTATTGTGATATGCGGCGATGAAATTTTTGCCCGCGAGGTTAGCGACGCCGGCGGGGTTGTAGTATAGTGAGGCGGGGTCGTCGGCGACGCCGGTAAATGCTCCTCCCATCGCTGTAGGACGGGCGGCGACTTCTATCTTGAGAAAATTGAAAACCCGGGTGCCGACACGGGAATTGCCCAAGGCCGTAGATGATATACTTGCCCACAAAGCCACAACCAGAGCCAAAATCGCCAAATGTCGGATTGATTTCATTGAATTCCTTTCTATTGCTCAATCAATATACCCCAAAGTCGGGCGCTGTCAAACAAAAATTACCAATTCTTGGTTGTCCTATTTATGATATCAACGACCAATTTATCGGCAGCTCGCGCCTGACCATCGTCCTCTGTCTCGGACTTCGCATCATAAATCCCCTCGGAATAAAATATGTCGTGCCAGATTTCTTTTTCCCCTGCGGCAGCCTTGAGTGAAATATCAAAAGTGAGATATACGGCGTATTGGATTACATTATCGGCCTCGTCATAGTTCTTTGCTCTTCTTTCATAGTTGGTTAGAGTTCCTGTTAGGATAGCATCGGCTCCCTCAGATGATACCACTTTCATGGTTCCGTTGGAAATAAAAGCATTAATGACAAGGTCCGTGATACGATTCGATAGCCCGGCTTCGACGGTCTTATTTTCAAAAGGGGGAATTGCGATAGCTTTAATGGACGATTTGCCCCCCGGCGAAAAGGAATATATGGCGCATCCGGAGGATATGCATAGTATCAAAGCTCCGCAGAGAAATAATGATTTGAGATTCATTCTCGGATAAAACATTCGCCCCTTAATCGGGTTTCCAACTACTTTCAGCCGAAAACGACTTTTCCTCTCTTAATCACCTTGTTGACTAAGTTCACACCATAATGATACGGCAGTTCCCGATAATCATTCATATTCCATAGGACTAAGTCAGCGATACGGCCAACTCTCAACAGGCCCAAGCGATCGCCACGGCTGACAGCGTGGGCGGCATTTACTGTGACGGCAGAGATTGCCTCGGCCGCAGACATCTTGTAATGAAGAGCGGCGAGAGTTATCATAATCTGCAGGGATTCACAATAACTCGAACCGGGATTACAGTCTGTCGCCAGCGCCACAATCACACCGCTTTCAATCATTTTGCGGGCCGGCGCATAGTGACCGGTATTCAGTGAAAAACTTGTGCCCGGTAGCAGAACCGCTACGGTTCCCGAAATTGCCAGCGCCTGTACCCCTTTTTCGGAGATAAAAACGAGATGCTCAGCCGACACCGCCCCCATCTCAGCCGCCAACTCGGCGCCTCCACTTGGGGTCAGTTCATCGGCATGAATTTTAAGCTTCAATCCATGATCGACCGCCGCCCTCATGATACGGCGCGACTCCTCCACAGTGAAAACAGCGTTTTCGCAAAAAACATCACAGAATTCGGCCAACTTCTCATCGGCAACTCTGGGAATCATTTCATCAACAAGGAGATCGATATATTTGCCGCGGCTATTCTGATATTCATCCGGGACCTCATGTGCGCCCAGAAATGTAGGAATAATCTCGATCGGATGAGTCTCGCTAATATTTTTGAGAACTTCCAGCGACTTGATTTCAGCCTCTGTAGAAAGCCCGTAGCCTGATTTGGCCTCGATTGTGGTCGAGCCGGAAGCGAGCATCATATCCAGACGGCGCGTGGTTTTCTCTGTGATAATCGGGAGAGGGGTCTCGCGAAGATCGCGAACGGAGGCCTTAATCCCTCCTCCCGAGGCGGCGATTTCCGCATAAGTCTTTCCCGCCATTCTCATTTCGAATTCATCATGGCGTGTTCTTGAAAAAACCGGATGCGTATGGGAATCGACAAAACCGGGAGTAACCACGCATTTCTTAGCATCGATAACTTTACACCCCTCGGCCAGGCTGACGCGGCCAACGGTTTCATCGGATTTGCCGACCGCCAGGATTTCATCTCCAGCGACGGCGATACCGCCATTTTCGATCAGATCGATTTCTTTCATCTTTCCCCCAAGACGGGGAACGGGGCCTTCCATTGTGATTAGCTGGCCTATATTCTTAATGAGGAGAGTTGCCTTCTTTTCGGGTGCCATATTAAAAGATATATATTAACGGGGTTCGAGGTCAATCATTTTTATGGGCTTTATATTTCAGGGTGACTTTCGAATAAAGATACTGTAGGCGAATCCCGCTTATACATTATGAATGGATTCCGGCTGATTTATCGGGCCTTATTTTGTCATCGGGAGTTTGATTTTATTTTTCTTGGCGAAGGTAATTGCTTCTTTGTACCCCGCATCAGCGTGGCGCATGACACCGGTTCCGGGGTCATTAGTCAATACGCGGTTCAATCGAACCTCCATCTCCTTTGAGCCGTCCGCAACAACAACCATACCGGCGTGAATGGAATTCCCTATCCCAACTCCTCCACCATGGTGAATGGAAACCCAGCTGGCGCCCTGAAACAGCGTTAAGCAGGCCGTTGAGAAGCGGCCAGTCAGCAATGGCGTCGGAACCATCCTTCATAGCCTCAGTTTCTCGATATGGCGATGCCACAGAACCGCAATCCAGATGATCGCGTCCGATGACAATTGGCGCCGAAATCTTCCCTTTCTTCACCAGGTCGTTGATCAATTCTCCAAAATGAGCTCTTTCACCATAACCAAGCCAGCAGATTCTGGCCGGGAGTCCCTGAAAAGAGACTTTTTCGTGTGCCATTTTTATCCAACGGCAGAGAGATTTATTTTCTTTGAATTCATTCAGAATCAAATCATCGGTGATATAAATATCTTTGGGGTCGCCGGAAAGAGCCACCCATCGGAATGGACCCCGTCCGCTGCAGAATAGAGGACGAATATAAGCCGGGACAAAACCCGGGAATTCAAATGCCTCTTTCAATCCGCCTTTTTCGGCTTGCCCTCGAAGGTTATTCCCGTAGTCGAACACGATGGAACCGGCACGCAAAAACTTTATCATAGCGCCGCAGTGTTTGACCATCGATTCATAAGAGCGCGCGATATAGTCACGCGGACTGGTCCGGCGAAGACGATCCGCCTCGGTGATGGTTAGACCTTCGGGGATATATCCGTTTAATTCATCATGTGCGGAAGTTTGATCGGTAACGATATCGGGAATTATTCCGCGACGAAATATCTCCGGAAAAACCTCGGCACAATTGCCAACGAGACCGACCGATATCGGCTTTTTCTCTCTCATGCTGTCTTTAATCAGCTTTATTGCTTTGTCGAGGGTCTTGACCTTGACATCACAGTAATTAAGCTTTACCCGGCGATTAATCCTTTCTTCATCAACTTCCACACACATTATTGATGCGCCATTCATTGTCGCTGCCAGCGGCTGAGCGCCACCCATCCCTCCCATGCCGCCGGTGAGAATCCACCGCCCGGTGAGGTCAGATGCAAAATGCTGATCGGCGATTGAGGCGAATGTCTCATAGGTTCCCTGAAGTATCCCCTGCGTTCCTATATAAATCCAACTTCCGGCAGTCATTTGACCATACATGGTCAACCCTAGTTTTTCCAATTGGCGGAATTTTTCCCAATTTGCCCAGGCTGGCACCAGATGACTATTGGCTATTAGAACACGAGGAGCATATTCATGGGTTTTAAATATTCCCACGGCCTTGCCGGATTGAACTAAGAGAGTTTCATCATTTTCAAGCGACTTCAGCGACTTAACGATGGTCTGATAACATTCCCAGTTACGGGCGGCCTTGCCAGAGCCTCCATAAATGATTAATTCCTTCGGTTTCTCGGCAACTTCTTCATCGAGATTATTATTGAGCATTCTGAGGGCGGCTTCCTGAGCCCATCCCTTACAGGTAATCTTATTTCCGCGAGCGGCCTTCACCGGGACATATTTCATTTTGGTTGCTCCTTTATTAGCGGGTAAATATATTTTTTTATGCGGAGTTTGGCAACCTGAATCTGAGATCGCGTCAAAAGCAATAATTGACTTCAAACTTATATTGATTATAATCAGCCCCATGAACGTCGGCGAAACCAAATTCATACTCCGACAGATGGCCGACAGCAAAGGCGCGCGGCTGTTTGGGGTCTGCCGGATAGATGAACTAAGGGAGCAGTTCCATTACGAAATTAAGAAAATTTCGGAAAAACTTAATACTGCCATATCGATCGGTGTTCCCCTCGCCGGTCCAGTCCTGCAAACGCTGGTCGATCGCCCCAATATGATTTACAAGGCCCACTATCGGCAGGCAAATGCTGTTCTTGATGACACCGCCTTTCTCCTTGCCTCCGAGATCGTGCGACTTGGCCACAGGGCGCTGCCGATACCGGCATCAATGGTGCTGAAGCGGAACCCGATGACAGCGCATCTCTCTCATCGCGACATCGCCTATAGGGCGGGCCTGGGATGGTGGGGGAATAATAATCTTTTGGTGAGTGCTAAATATGGCTCGCAGGTGCGACTGGTGACAATACTGACAGACCTTGAACTTGAACCGGACAATATCTCGAGTGAAAATTGCGGGGATTGCCGCGCCTGCCTTAAAGCGTGTCCGGCGCAGGCCATTTCCATGCGAAAAGAGGATTTTAATCTCGCGGCTTGTTCGGAGCAGGTTCATAAATTCGCGCGTGAGAATGATTATGGTATGTATATATGCGGATTATGCTTGAAACCGTGCAGAGGGAAAAGTCATAGCTGAACTTGAAGCATCACTTTCTACCTGCGCGGACTTGATATAGAACGATTCTAATAGATTAAGAAAATGGGAAGAATAAAAACTCCATTGCCGGGGAAATTGATCCTTTCGGTCATATATTCGTCGCCCGAAGCATTGCAATCGGCTGTTATGAAGTTTGAGAAGAAATTCGGTCATGTTGAATTGGAGACTGAAATTCTCGATTTTGCCCATACCGACTATTATCGGGAGGAGATGGGAGATAAATTAAAGCGCAAATTCTTTGCTTTTGAAAAAATGGTGAGACGGGATCAACTGAGCGATATTAAGCTGTTCTCGAATAAACTTGAAGAAAAGTTCGGCGATAAGACCGGAGATTTTGTTTTTCGTACAGTTAATCTCGATCCGGGCATCATGACTTTATCCGGCCTGACTCTGGCCTCAACCAAAGATTTTTCTCATCGGATTTATTTGAATGATGGAATTTATGCCGAAATAACTCTTATCTATGAGAAGAAGCAATTTAAGCCTCTCCCCTGGACATATCCGGATTATCAGGAGCCGAATATAATTGAATTTCTGACCAAGGTCAGGGAGACGATGAAGAAGATGGAGTTTGAGTAGAGATCTGCCATCATGATTTTATCCTCAATGGATTCGTCAAATTCCGGAGATTCGATGAGTCACTTCCCCGCTTCAAAACTCGGTCTAACCCACTAATCCCGGAAAAATTTGGCTCAGACCCGTCGCAATAAATTCGACGGCGATAGCCGTAAGAATTAGCCCCATGACACGGGTGGCAATATTGATTCCTGTTTTCCCCATCAGCTTGCTGAGCGGGATAGCAAGCAATAATGCAATCCAGATAGCAATGGCGGCAATCATACTGCTGGCTATCAGAATTCCCTTATGCCCCCAGCCTGCCGCATCCTGCGAATAGATTATCATGGTGCTAATCGCCCCCGGGCCGGCCAGAAGAGGCATCGCAAGCGGGACTACGGCGACATTTTCTTTCCCGACCGCCTCCTTGTCTTCCTCGGGAGTATGTTTGCTTCCGCTCTGGCGAGCGTGCATCATGGCGATTCCCAGAAACAGCAGAAGAATTCCTCCCGCGATTCTGAAAGAGGCAATACTGATGCCGAAGAATTTCAGGATCTTTTCGCCGAACAGGCAGGAGACAATTAGTACTATTGCCATAGCAAAGGCGGCCGTACCGGCGATTTTTCTTCGCTCGGCATTGGAGTGACTCCCGGTTAAATCCAGAAAAACCGGCACCGCGCCCAGCGGGTCAACGATCACCATAACGGCGATGAAAATCTTAATATATTCGTTCCAGTGGAGCATTAATCTAATATGAGCACTTACATCATCCGGCTCTGGCCAATCCCCAGCACTTTCCGGCAGTGGGGGCAGAAATAGACGGCATGTTGAGCCTCAACCCATCCAAGACCTTTAGAGCGAAAATAGATTTCATTAAGCTCTTTTGCGCAGTGCGGGCAGATCGGAATAAGTTCCTCCATTTTTGTCATCTTGATCGACATTTTCCCTCCTATGACTATTAATCTACTCTTTCTTCATAAAAGATTCCTCATCCGACGGATAATTGCCGGATCTTACATCATCCACGAAGCCTTTCGCCGCTTTTTCAATTATGGGAGGAAGGTCAGCGTATTTGCGGACAAATTTGGGCGTATAGATATCATACAATCCCAGTATGTCATTCACGACCAGCACCTGCCCGTCACACTGCTTTCCCGAACCAATGCCAATGGTCGGTATATGTATGGCCGAGGTTATCTCTTCTGCCGTGTCTGATTGAATTAATTCCAGTACGATCGAAAATGCTCCCACCTCTTCAAGCGCCTGAGCAGATTCGATAAGATACTGCCTTGATTTTTCTTTTCTTCCCTGAACTCTGGCTCCTCCGAAACGATGAATCGACTGAGGAGTCATTCCGATATGCCCCATTACCGGGATACCGCATTCGAATATTCTCCTGACGGTTCCGGCCATTTCCACTCCACCCTCTAATTTGACTCCCTCGGCATTGGCATCCCTGACAAATCGGCCGGCATTTATTATAGCAGTTTCCATCGAGGGCTGATATGACATGAACGGCATGTCGGCAATGACCAGGGCATATTCGCTCCCCTTTGCAACCGCTTTGGTATGCGCCAGCATCATTTCCATTGTAACCGGATGAGTTCCTTTCTCACCGTACATAACCATGCCGACCGAGTCGCCGACCAGAAGAGAATCAATTCCAGCCTTGTCGAGGGTGCGGGCGGTGAAGAAATCATAAGCCGTCAGTACGGCGATCTTTTCCCCTTTCACCTTTTTATCCATGAAACGGGTGACCGTCATTTTTCTTCTATTAATCGATTGGGACATATTTATCATCTTTCCCCCCGAAGCAATTTTCGAACGTTCCCTGTGCCATGCAAGCTATTGACTAACAGGAGATTCCGAACTGCGGTTCGGCAAATATGGTTATTCCTTGGATGATGTATTTCCAGCCGGGACATAGTATTTTTTCCCCGAAATCGGTTTCATTAATATATCAACCAAATTATCGAAATCGGCTTTATTTTCAACAAAATCTATATCATCAGTGTTAACTACCAGAAGTGGGGATTCTTCATAATGGAAGAAAAAATAATTGTATGCGTCACTTAGTCGCTGAAGATAATCGTCATCGATTCCCCGCTCAAAGCCGAAATTTCGCTTACGGATTCTCTCCTTCAGCACTTGAATCGAAGCCTGCAGATAAATAGTCAGATCCGGGCGCGGGATATTGGCATCAAGAAGCGGGAGAATCTTATCATATAGGATCATTTCGCGCTCGGATAAGTTGACCGAGGCGAAAATCCGATCGCGGGCAAAAGAATAATCGGCCACTATATTCTGCGCGAAAAGGTCGCGAACCATTAGAGATTGCTGCTGCTGATATCGCGTCAGAAGAAAAAAAATCTGAGCCGAAAAGGCATATCGCTTCGAGTTTTTATAAAAATCCACCAGAAAAGGATTATTCATGGCGTCATCGAGCAGCAACTCTGCGCCGATTTTTTCCGCCAGCATTTTCGCCAGAGTCGTCTTCCCGGCGCCAATGATCCCCTCTATGGCGATATACTGAGGCTTAGATTTTCCGATTTGCATATTCTTTATATAATAGAATCTGGCTGCCGTCCTCTTTTTTCAAATATGAGGCCATTTTCTCGCCGGTTACCGGATGGATTAACTTCGGCTCTATCTGAAGCAAAGGTACCAAAATAAAAGGCCGTTTCGTTATCCCGGGATGCGGGATCGTCAGACGCTCCGAAGCTATAATTTCGTTTCCGAATAAAAGTATGTCTACATCAAGGGGACGTGGCTTGTATTGGCCTTTTTCTGCTCGACCAAGGCGGCGTTCGATCATCTCCAGACTATTGAGAAGTTCCAGCGGAGTGAAATCGTATTCACCTTTCACGACCATATTCAGAAATTCCGGGGAAACCCCATTCATATCGACCGCCTCGCTGATATAGATGGGCGAACAGATAATCAATTCGAATCCCTCGAGAGCGCGCACCATCTCGCATCCCCGGACAAGATTATTTTCGCGGTCCCCAAGATTCGAGCCGAAAGAAAGATAGACAGTTCTGGACATAAAAAATTCTCCTTTTAATCCTTATTATCGGCCAAAATCCTTGATGGGTCAGGTTGCCGGCGTGAAACCTCAATTTCGAAATGGTCTATCATACCGGCAATGGGAGGAATTTTCTTTCTTACTCTGACAGTCACGGCGAAAACTGGAAAATCCCTTAGGATCTCATCCGCCAGGAAGACAGCAAGGCTTTCCACCAGCGAGAATGCTTTCCCCTCTACAATCACTTTCACCTTCTTAAAAACCGCTTCGTAGTCGATGGTATCTCTCAGAGAATCTGTCTTTCCGGGTGAAGCGAGATCAGCCTCCAATTCGCAATCCACTTCGAATCGACGACCAGTCTCTTTCTCGGCAGCAGTGACGCCATGATAACCGTAAAAGACCATATTTGTGAGTCGAATCACATCCATTTGTTTCACTCTTTATCTTTTATACGAATAATTACATTTCTCCTCAATCTCTCATTCGCCATTCCATAATCGTCGGAAGAAGCGGTAAGGGACAACCGCAAATACCCTTCACCGGCATCACCGAATGCGTTTCCGGGTAAAGTTAAAATGCCGCGTCTTCGCAGAAGGGCGCGAGCAAAAGACAAAGACTGCCTTCGATCCGGGATTCTTACCCAAAGAAACGGCGAGTCATGTCCGCCTGAGATTCGCCAACCAAATTGCTCCGTGACTTGAACGGCTGCAAGCCTGCTCTGGACGACTTCTTTCCTTATCTTTTTCAGGTCATCGGAGGGATAACTTTCTATTCCTTTTAGAGAGCGTGTAATCCAGCCTCTGGGGATACAATTACCCATCGACTTTGCGATCGCCTCCAAACCACCAATAATTTCGGGAGAGCCGACGGCGAATCCAAGGGGAAAATACGGAAGCCCGAAACTGTACGGTATCGAGAATATTTCGAGCGCCACTCTTTCCGCTCTGTTGATCGAAAGAAGCGAAAAATATTTCTCTTCCGCGAGCGTGCAGTAGGCCGCATCATTCACCAGAAAAAGGTTCTCCTTTGATGCGATCCTAATCAATTCTCCCTGGGCTGTCTCGTCAAGCATCACTCCGAGAGGATTGCCGGGATTGTTAAGTATCATGATCTTAGCGCTCTTGAGCAGAGTGGGAGACAATCGCTTTAGATTGGGTCTATACTCTGATCTTTCGGTCAGGGGATAAGCGACCGGAATCCCACCCGCAGCAATTACATGGCGTCGATAGACTGGATGCCCCGGCTCAGGGCATAAGACAATATCTCCCGGCTCTACAAAGGCCAGACAGAGATCCAGAATTATTCTTCTTATCCCCTGCCCAATATAGATCTCTTTGCGCGGGTCAACGGATAAGTTAAAAGTCTTAATGAGCCAATCAGATAGTGAGGATTTCAGGGATAGTATATCGTCTGCGTCAGCCATGGCGATTGCGTCTTCATTTCCCACAAAAGATTCTCTGCTGGCCGGCCAGACAAAATGTCCAAGATCAATTAATGAAAGTCGGCTGGAATGGCGAAGGCCTGGATTTCGAGGGAAATAATCTTCAATGTCAAAAGGGAAATGGTAGAGTCGATCGGCTTTATCCAGAACAACCTTTTTAATCATCGACTATTCTTCCGAGTTGAGGGATTCTCTTATCTTCCGCAGGCGCTCCACTTCCTTGATATCAAGAAAACTCAAATTACCCGCATTTTCTGCAATATAGATAATCTTGGCATAATGTTCAACTATTTCCATCCTGTGATACGCCTGCTCCGATGTCCGGCCGATCGTGAGCACGCCATGATTTCTTAATAGAAATGCGTTGTGTCCCAATATGTAATCTTTGAGCGAATCAGGCACTTCCAAAGTTCCCGGTGCCGCGTAGGCCGTCATCGGGATTTCTCCGACCGTCAAGATGACTTCAGGGAGAATGTCAGATGGGAGAACTTTCCCCGCTATGGAAAAGGCCGTTGCGTAAGGTGGATGGGCGTGACAGCAGGCTTTGATATCGGGCCTTTCACGATAGACAAAGAGATGCATCTGTAATTCTGACGACGCCCTCCCTTCGCCCGCGATTTTTCTTCCCTCAAGATTCACAATCACCAGCTCATCCTTATGGAGAAAACCCTTGGCGACTCCCGATTGAGTAATCAAGATATTTCCATCAGGCAGTCTTGATGAAAGGTTGCCGTCAGTTCCAGCCAAGAATCCCTTCTCGTACAAGAGACGACCGTACTTGATTATCTGCTGATTCTCAGTTAATTGAAGCATTTTAACTCCAACAATTTATCCATTCTCTGGACAAAAGTCAACTTGAACGGAAATGAAAGAGAAAATCATCTTATATTGGACGAGAGACATAACAGATTGTATCTCAGTTGGATAAGAATCCGGCGGCAAAAGAAAAAGGAAACCTGCAGCGTAATAGACAAGTATAAATGTTATAGAAATCTCAGGAAACTGATCTCTTAAGATTTCTATTGACAAAAAGTTGGAAGAGACGTATAATACAAAGCTTTATTGTTTGGAGGTAAAAATTGATGGGGAGGTTTCGAAACCCTCAAGGGGCAGGTGGGCGATATTTATCTCTCGGAATGGTTGCAGTCGTTTTTGCCATTTTAGGGGTAATTATTGCGTCCAATCTGGACTTTACAAAAAAATCCGTCGCCACTACGGCGCCAGATGTTTCCCCGGTTGTTCAATCTCCGGATGGTGAATATGTTTCGCCGTTTGTCGCTGTCGTCGACAAGGTGAAAGATGCTGTCGTCAACATTTCCGTTGAACAGGAAGCACAGCGGGTCGTGTATGACGATTTCTTCTGGCGTTTCTTTGAAGTGCCACAAGGCCCGTCATTTTCATTTGGATCGGGATTCTTTTTCCGCGATGACGGTTACATTCTTACCAATAATCATGTTGTTCAAAACGCCAAGAGAGTGGTGGTTAGAACTTCAACCGGCTATCAATATGACGCTCAGGTGATAGGGGCTGATCCCGAAACCGATCTGGCCGTTCTAAAAGTGACCCCGGAAGAGAAAATCAACTTTATACCCTTCGGCAATTCAGATGAAATCAAAGTTGGCGACTGGGCTATCGCGATCGGTAATCCTTTTCCTCAACAGGGACTTGACAGAACCGTCACGGTAGGGGTTATTTCAGCCAAAGGGCGGACTAATCTTCGTTTTGGGTCTCAATCACCTCGATATCAGGATTATATTCAAACCGACGCCTCAATTAATCCGGGGAATTCGGGCGGTCCTCTTTTAAACCTGAAAGGGGAAGCAACAGGAGTTAATGCCGCTATCTCCAGTCCTTCAGGCGGATCGGTCGGCATAGGATTCGCAATCCCCATTAATCTGGCTCGTGCCGTGGTCCCGGATATGATCGCCACCGGGAAAGTTTCGCGGGGCTGGCTGGGAATCTGGCTTGAGGATGTAAATGAAGCTGAGGCCAAAAAGCTGGGATTGGATGCGGTCAGAGGTGTTTATGTTGATTCTGTGTTCAAAAGCTCCCCCGCAGACCAGGCCGGATTGAAGCGAGGCGATGTCCTCACCGATTTCAATGGCCAGGAAGTTAATAATGCCGGCCAGTTATCGGTGCTGATCGCCACGGCCCCCAGGGACAAAGAGGCCAAGATTGATCTTATAAGAAATGGCAAGAAATTGTCCCTATCACCTCAAATTGTCGATCGAGAGCAGTACGCGACAGCCCATAAATCGGAGCCTTTGGCAGAAAATGACGCCATTCTCTGGCTGGGGATGGAATTGACTACTTATACTGAGGATATAGCACGTAATAATAATATGGAGTTTTTTGAAGGGGTTTATGTTCGCCGAGTAAACCGCGGTTCCCCGGCGGACAAATCGGGAATATTACCGGGTTCTGTCATCACTCAGGTGGACAATCAGGAGGTCAGAAATCTGGCTGGACTTCAAGCCATGGCCGGCGACCTCCAGAGTCGGACGACCGCGATTCCGATTCTATTGGTTGACCCAAGGGGCTCCATCGAATACAGGGCTATAAGACAGCAGTAGAAAATAACCGGCGTCACCGGGACGACGCCGGTAATTAATATAAATAGAGGAGTCTTAATTCACCGTGGCAAAACAATCGCTAAAGTATCGTGATGAAGACAGATCGTTGGATTTGTATCTGAGAGAGATTGGCGAAACTCCGCTGATTCCCGCCGAGGAAGAAGTCCGACTAGCGAAGCAAATCAGGCTGGGGAATAAACTTGCGCTGGAAGCATTGACCAAAGCCAACCTCAGATTTGTCGTATCGGTCGCCAAGCAATATCAGAATCAGGGTTTATCGCTGGCCGATCTGATAAACGAAGGGAATATCGGGCTCATAAAAGCCGCTAAACGTTTTGATGAAACGCGTGGATTTAAATTTATCAGTTACGCTGTATGGTGGATCCGTCAGGCAATCCTTCAGGCTTTGGCCGAGCAGAGCCGTATTGTCAGATTGCCGTTGAACAGAGTTGGGACCCTTCACAAGATCGGCAAAGTATCCAGTTCATTGGAACAGGGTTTGGGGCGAGAACCGTCCCCCGACGAAATAGCGCGTGAGCTTGATCTTTCCGAAATGGAAGTTTCCGATACATTGAAGATCTCCAATTCGCATCTCTCACTAGATGCCCCATTTTCTGTCTCGGAAGATAATTCGCTCATCGATATTCTCGAGGATGAATTTCAGCCGGCGCCCGACGAGGAATTGCTTGATCAGTCACTAAAGCTTGAAATCGAAAAGGCCCTCGATACATTGACGCCGCGAGAAGCCGAGGTAATCAGCCTTTATTTTGGATTGAATCACGAGAAGGCTCTGACTCTGGAAGAGATCGGAGCGCGGTTCTCGCTGACTCGGGAACGTGTCCGTCAGATCAAAGAGAAGGCGATCCGTCGTCTGCGGCACGCCTCCCGTAGTCGCTCCCTCAGGGCATATCTGAATTAGCAGGATATCAGAGAATATTCAAAAGCCCGCCTTATGGCGGGCTTTTTTAATTGCCTGTCATCTTATTATCATCGTGAACGAATAAGGCTCTCCCAGATACCTTTGCACATTATAAAAAATTCCCATCGTCACCGCGTATTCGCCTGGCGGGAGATTCAGGTCCCGTCTCTGCGAGACCATAACGAATGGTTCCCAATAGGGAATGGGAGGTTCGGGTGCAAAATCGCGATTGATCATTTTCCCCCCCTTAGGGTAGAGATGAAAAAAAACTCGATAGTCATCCTCTATCTTCATGGTCGGATAAAAGTCAAAAATTATGGCACTGGTCGCATTGTCTTTTTCTTCGAGGCGCACCTGCGACAGGACAATTTGATCGCCAAAAACCGGGACTGTGCCGGCGGTCGAAATGATCCTATATTGGGGCCCACGCAGCCCCGGAACGATGACCTCGAAAATTAAAATGATAGCGAAAATGAGAGAAAATAAGAAAGTAAGAAAACGGCGATACGCCGATACCGGGGCATTAAGCAGCCGGTTGGGATAAAAGAGGATTCTCCTTATAAAATTGAAGACCGTGGACGCTGACTCATAAAGTTTTGACCGCCAAATCTCATGAAGTCTTCGCCAGGAGTACGAACAGGGATAATATATGGCCGCTGCTATGAAGAGGACCCCTGCCGCCTGGGCAGGATAAAATATCCTTGAACCCTGTCCCCAGGTAAAACCGGAGATCAGCCCAAAATATGCATAAATCGAGGCCAGGAAAATGGCAATCGGAATCTTTTTCTTGTATAGAAAAATAACAAAACCCGCCGTCGCAAGAATCAATGGTATCAGATCCAGCCTATATTTCCGTGCACGATCCGTATAACGGACAATCGCCCTCTTATATATAGGGAATCTATATTGAGGTATTTCATCGTACGCTCTTACATTGTCCCATACTATCAGGAGATAACTATGTACGAATGATAATGGATCTTTTCTAATGAGACTCTTTAGTTTCTGAACACACCACTCGTTGTATCTCTTCATAGAGCCGGGAGCCACCTTCATCCAGTCGCGCAATTCTTGATTGAAAATTATGATATTGTCCCTGAACGAGAGCGAATCAGATTGTTCGGTTGCAACCTTTGTACCAAGATAAGCGGCAGCGGCTCCCGGACCGGTCCCCGCGACAACAAAGAGATCATTGACATAATAGTTGCGCAGCGCCCAGAGCGCAAGCAATGCGATCACTGCCAGCATAGATATTGTACAGCCCTTGATAACTGTCTTCTTGACAACTGAGAAAGACCCTTTCGGAATTACGAGAACAACACCTATAATAACCAACGGCAGAAATTGTGCCACCGATCTTGTAAATGTGGCATAGGACACAACTGCTGCTAATAATATCCATTTCCTTCGAGTTGGGGATTCCAAAACGCCTATAAAAGTGTATACGAGAGCAACTATGCAAGCAAAGAATACAGTCTCCGAAAGAAATGAGGTCCCCAGGGATAATGAGGTTGGAGAGACCGCATTAATAGAAGCGGCTATTATTGACAGCGCTTTATTTCCGGAAATCCGCATCCCTATCTTGTAAAGATAAACGGTTGATACAGCTCCGACGGCTAACTGAAGAATTAGTGAGATCATTAATGATTTTGCGGTAATGAGGAATAATATGGCTAGAAAGAGGCCATAGCCGAAACCGACCATGTAAAGACTGTTTTCATCTTTTATGGTCAGATGGTAAAAATCATTGCCCAGCTGCATATATCTAAGTGTATCCGGTGGAGAAGAAGCCAGCTTATCTATCGGCGAGTGTGCGAGAAGGATTGCCAGAAAGCAGAGCCTGACAGCGAGAGCAAAAATGAAGATTGCCAGTGCCGTCAGATCTAAGCCCGAGCACCTTGCGCATACTTTTTGATATAAGGATTCTTTAAGGTTCATTGCCTCGGTAATACTAATGAAGAATCTGACCCAAGTCAAATGCATTGTTCCCGCGGTTTATTAATCATATATTTGCTTTCTCCTCCAAAATATCCGAGAAATCTGCAAAATGCCGTCAGCAATGATGCCTTCGATACCTTCTCTCTTGTTGCAGTTGAATTTATGATTTCCTATCTTTTATATTTATGGAAGAAAATAGAATAATTCATCCTGAACTGAACCGCAAGCATCAACAGGATAATTACATCCTTCTAATATATGGAGCGATATATCTTCTAATCGGCCTCTATTTTGCCCTATCGGGCGGCGGGTATTATGATGCTGCGTCTTCCCAGAAATTGCACGATCTTCTCGAAGCCAAAATATGGCTATTTCTTTCAATCCTGATGGGGGTATTTATATATCGCGCCGGCCTCTCGCGCCAGTATAGATTATGGGGTTGGGTTCTGAATCTGTCTGTTTATTTCGTAATCCTATATTCCCTTCTGTATAAAGGGACGGATTTTGGCTTGAACGGCCCGTGGGGCGACAACGCAAATCGCCTGGCGCTAATAGAGAAATTTCGAGATTTCCCATCGTCAATATTTCAAGACTGGTACCATAAAAATCTTCCCTCTTTTTATCCCCCTCTGTGGTTTTTTATTTCCGGTAAATTGGCCTGGCTTTTCGGAATTGAAGCCTACCGTACCATCAAGCTGGGGTATTTTGTAATCTACGCGCTCTATCCACCTGTTTTGTTTTATTGCTGGAGCAGAATTACCTCCCGCTCGGTAGCCTTTGTCATAACATTTCTTATAGTCTTTCTCCACGACGTCTACCTTGATTATGTCTACTACGAGCACATTACATGTTCGCTTTTTATTCTTTGGTGGCTTTACTATGTAGAAAACATTAACAAGAAGACGAAAAGGGGGATAATCTGGTTCTTGACCGCCGGCATTCTGGGGGCACTTCTCTTCATGACCTATTATACATGGTTCTTCCTTGGAATAATGACAATCATTCTCAGGCAAATCATGATCCTTTTCCCGGGCGAAAAACCTTACCTCAAGACTACGGGGATAGGCTACAAATCCATTATCGGCCTTCTGGTTCTTATTTTCTCATCCGTCTATTGGCTTCCGCTGCTTCTCTCATTCTTCAAGTACGGATACCATCCTATTCAGACAAAGTGGTTCCAGTCGGCCTATTTAAATATGGCGGTGCCGATCTTCAACGTTTCCGCCGTGAGCTTTGCCTTTTTGATAGGTTTGATATATATATTCGCCCACTATCGAAGACGTATTCATTCATCATATATTCTGATCCTTCTTACTATACCAATTCTAATGCTGATTGACAGATTCCTATGTTTATTTGAGATCTCCATCCAGACCAGAAAACTGACCGAATTGCTGCCTGTCTTCCTCTCTATACCGGCTGGATTTGGAATGGTTTTCATTTATCGCCTGATAATCAGGAAAATCCGATATGGGCGTGCTATTTTTGTCTCCATTTTTATGCTGCTGGTACTCTATTTTGGCAATCTGCAATCACAGGTCCTGAAATCTCAAATGTATGTCGTCGGTATCAATAGCCGCGTCTCGGAAAAGGACATCGGTTTCTTCAAGTCCGTCGATTATCGGGGAAGAGTATTCCTGACTAGCCACTATATGGAAGCCATATATCTCCCCTACTACCTCTTCCTTTCACCCACCGGCGCAGCGTCACATTCTGCGTCACGCTTCGAACAAAGAATCGACTTCGTCAAATACCTTGAACGACTTTCCGATCCGGCACAGGTGGCCTGTTTGCTCAAAAGAAACTGCTTTGATACCGTAGATTACCTGTACCTGCCGATGGACAAAGACAAGAAATGTACTCTATTTTGATGTTACTCCACTCTATTTTAATGTGACCGACATGCGCATCCACTTCGAATTGCCTTTTAAAACAACTCTCGAATCTCCCTATTTCACATTTAAGGGCCCCGCCCCCATATTTGAAATCATTCCTCCTGAAATCAAAATCACCGACATTTTTTCTGCCCCATATGACTCAACAAACATTGATTCGATTGTTGCGGAATATAATCGTTTGGATCTGGCCATAAAATATCTCTCAAGTCCTTCTGCTGATTCTCTGAGACCTCTCCTCGAGCCTGTTAGAGGACAACTCTCCAAAATTGTGAATCTGAAGCCTATTTACGATTTCAATGGAACAGCCAAATTAACCGACCTTACGGTCAACAAAGATAAACAGACCGAAAAAACCATCCTCCGACTGGCTTTTATGGGTGAAAATCGATTCCTTGAAAATTATCGAATTGCCGTTACCGCTACTCGTCCGTACGCTGTAAAACCAGAATACTCCTTTTTACTCAGTCCCCCGACACCCCCTATGGAATGGCTATCCGGCCAGCTGATAGTGATCAGAACTGAGATTCCGATCAGTCCCGGCAACTATGTTTTCCGGGTTAGCATGACAAGTGACAAAAGAGGCGAATTGGACAAAGCATTTGCTCGCGAGTTAACTGTCGAGCCTTAGTTCTCTCATTTCACCGTTGACATATTTTGGCCTTTATCATACTATTTAATCCATGGGAAGAAATATTCTGATAATATTATTCCTCTTGATATTATCATCTGGCTGTGGCCCGGAGATAAGCCTCCTCGGCTCCCCCGACGAATTATCTGAGGCCAATTGCATTAGCCAAAACTTGAGAATCCTTTCCTTCGATAGTTTGCCTTCTTCAAGGGGAAGCTCTATTTATGCCGATACTTTCTTCCAGCCGCTCGATGAAGACAGTATTGAGCTTTTTGTATATGGAGGGGGCCAATATTATCACCCCGTATTCCTGGGGCATCGGTCCGAGATCATGCTCTTCGCCTACTATTTGACAAAAGATCAAAAATACGTCCGGCGTGCGGAGAAAAACATCTTAAAGTTGATGTCTCTCGCTCAAGTATATGGGGAGTCTTCGTTCCTGCCTTATATGTTTAAATATTGCGTGCACAGTGATTCCGGCCTGACATTCAATCCCCCTTGGTATTCAGGCATGGGGCAGGGCGTAAATCTGGCAATCGCCATTCGATTATTTGAAATCACCGGCAAATCCCAATACCTTGATTTCTCTCATAAACTTTTCCATTCTCTTCTTCAACTTCGAAAATCAAACTCTCCATGGGTAGCCCGTCTGGACAGCTTGCGCTATTATTGGATTGAGGAATATCCCCATGATGTCAAACCCGGACAAACCCTGAATGGTTATATCGCTGCGATTATGGGCGTATATGAATATTACCGGGTTACGGGTGACTATAGAGCCAAGAGGGTATACGACGCTTCTCTCACTACCCTGAAATATTACTTGCTCCAATATCGCCGGGAGAACCAGACCAGCTATTACTGCTTGGGTCATAAAATGCCTGCCACTTCAGCCTATCACAGTTTGCATATTCAAATGATGCAAGATCTCTATTGCGTAAGTGGCGACTTTTTTTTCATGGCTATGGCAGAACTTTTCAGGGCGGACGTAAAATTTCCGGGGCCGGCAGACAACATTGATACGGCCGGCAATGATCCATCCTCTTTATTTCCCCAATTTTAGGAGATGGAATAATAAAAAACTATTGCCGTCAACTATATTCCGATTATATTGACTGTCGCTTTTTGCCGAAGTGGTGAAATTGGCAGACACGCTGTGTTCAGGGCGCAGTGCCCACAAGGCGTGGGGGTTCAAATCCCCCCTTCGGCATTTTTATAACAAAAGGCTCCTTTCGGCAGACGACGGTATGGGGCATCGATGATGTCAAGTGAGGCAAAAGAATCGCATTGTTGGACCGCGGGCTTACGATGTTCTCTATTTTGCCTGATCCTGATTCCCATTCTCGCTGCCTGTCTGCAATGCTCCGCAGGTAATTCTCCTGTCAAAATATGGCACTTTTCGGGATGGGGGTATCGAACGAGCATCACGGTTGACAATTCACATAATACGAATCGACTGAGTAATTATCAGGTAAGGCTGGTTCTCAACAAAACCAATTTCGATTTCTCTGCTACACGATCGAATGGTGAAGATATTCGAATTGCCGGTTGTGACGACGTCTCGGCATTGCACTATTGGATTGAATATTGGGACAACGCCGCCGAGTCCGCCGTTGTCTGGGTGAAAATTCCGGTCATCCGCGACCGGGGGAAAACCAGTCTCTATCTTTATCATGGCAACCCGCAGGCCGGATATATGGGCGACAGCAGTCAAACCTTTGAATTTGTCGATACCTTCGATCGAATATATACCGGGAAAACCGGATGGACAACCAGGAATCCCATACCCGTGAGAACCGCCGATGTTGCCGCCGCCGTCTGGAATAATCAGTTATATCTTTTTGGCGGGTATGATAGGGATTCGGCGGGAAGCTGCGGCATGATAATTCTCAATAAAACCTATGCCTATGATCCCTTGACGGATACATGGATAAGGAAAGCCGATATGCCGACGGCCCGTTGGGGAGCAGTGGCAGTCGAATTTAATGGTTTGATTCATGTTTTCGCCGGAAGTTCAGGAACGGGTCAGGAGGAAGCTCACGAAATTTATGACCCGGCAAATGACACTTGGACGATAGCCCCCAATGTTCAGGGGGGACTGGCTGGACAGGGAGGAATGGGGGTAAGGTATAAGAATAAGATTTATCTATTTTTTCATAATGCCAATACAGAATATGATCCGGTCAGGGATAAATATATACCGCGGGCAAATATTCCGACGATACGAAAGTGGGGAGTCTGTGGATTAGTTCAGGATAAGATTTACATCATCGGCGGGGCTTCAGCTACGACCCCGGGGGGAGCGACAGATGCCAATGAGTGCTATGATCCCAATTCTGATTCATGGACGACCAAATCTCCTGCGCCAATTGTCAGGTATGGTACGACAATAGAAAATCCGGTCATAGATGGCAAAATCTATGTAACCCATGGTCACAACGCCGGGTTTTTTGCTTCCAACTATGCCTATGATCCCTTGAATGATAGTTGGGAAAGAAAATCATCGGCTCAATTTCCGCGTGACGGCGTCGGCTGCGGGGTCATAAATGGCAAACTTTATGTGGCGGGCGGACGAGATAAGGTAAACTGCCCGGTCGGCCGCGGATACTTGGAAGAATATGATCCATTGGCTGATCAGGGGGGAGGCGCTGATCCCTGGATAATTTCGGACAACGTATCAATTACCCGAGACCCTCTTGCGCGATACAGCGGCGAATATGGCCTTCTTTTCGATCTGTCAGCCAATAAGGGAGAGCAGTTCGCCGAATATCTTGATAATTTTGGCAGTTGCGCCATTGATATTTTGTGGAATATCAGTGACTACTGGGGGTTAGACATTAAGCAGCCTCAGGGATCAATCGCTTTCACCGAAACGCAGTCGGACGGTTCGCTATATTTTTTCAATGATGCAGGAACCCCAAAATTCGAATGGTTCAATGGCTCATTTCAAATTCTCGAAAATGGAAATTGGAATAGATGGTACCCCCTGACGATTTTCTGGAATGGCGCCTTCAGCAGGGCTGTCATCAACGGTGACTCAATCAATGTAACGGCAAATGGAAGCATCTGCGACAGAGTAACACTGCGCGCCTTCGGACGTACCCGCCAGTTTTTTGATATGTTGAGAGTCCGAAAATACTCAAACCCCGAACCGGAAGTTATTGTGGGTGCGACTGAAACGAAAAATTGATTAACGAACAGGGCACCCCTTCCTGCCCACGCAAAAACGCCCCTCCTCGAACAAGAAGCATCGATGATGTCAATTCAGCTAATGATCTGACTCAAGAAATCTTTATTAACCAAACCAGGTAGTTATCTGTATTGCCGTAGGCGAGAAACTGAGCCCGCTGAAATTGAATGCTTCTGCCTTTAAATTCCGGCGTTTTCGGGTAGGTTCATTAGATGTGTAAAGTAATGCACGACGTGGTGATCCGCGTTGCGGTCAACTCATCACCGGCAATTTTTCAATTGAATTTGACCGCTTTCTATCCATCTCGGCGCGAATGGCTCCAGCAATAGTTTCACACGAAAAAGGCTTTCGAATATAAGCTCCCGCTCCCAATTCCTGCATTTGACGAACTTGATCGGTTTCAGAGTACCCGCTAATGATAATAGCTTTCTGACTTGGGTTAATCTTCAAAACCTCTCGATATGTTTCGTACCCTCCGAACCCTTCTTCCATTAGCATATCAAGCACCAATATATCCACTGGATTATTCCTCAGGTATTCGATGGCCTCCAAACCATTTCCGGCCGTGGCCACTTTGTATCCCATCACTCGCAGCATTTCCAGAGTTAAATCCCGCTGTTCCGCTGAATCATCTACGACTAATACCGCCTCATGCCCGGCGGGGTTTGAACATGATCGGGATTTCTCGGAAATTCCGACCGAGGCGACCGGAAAATGGAGCACAAATTCCGTTCCCTCTCCCTCTTCTGATATAACGTCATAATACCCTTTATGGTCCTTCACGATTCCATAGACAATTGATAAGCCAAGCCCGCTGCCGCTCTTCCCCATTTTCTTGCGCGAGAAATACGGTTCAAAAATTCGCTTCATGTCCGCCTTAGGAATTCCCACTCCTGTATCACTGACGCTGAACGAGATATATTCGCCTGGAGCAATCTTATCGAATCCACAGCGCAAAGACGTAACATAAGACTGAACGGTTCGAACGGCTAATATCCCGCCCTCAGCCATGGCCTCGTAAGCATTGCCCACGAGATTCATGATAACTTTGGCGAGGTGTGGCTCTGACCCAAGGATATTCGAAATGCTTTTGTCGAGCGATAACTCCAACCGCACATTTGGCCTTCCAGTCGACAGGGTATTGTAGGCCGGTGATTCAAGAAAATTCTCGATAACATCATTTAGATTTGTCGGCGTAAGTTCACATCGCCCGCGCCGGGCAAGAGTTAATAGATCCTGAATTACTGCCGCTGCATCCCCTGCGGATTTGGCCATAATCTGAAGTTTCTTCCTCAGGGGGCTGTCATCAGGCAGTTGCATCAGCATCAATTCCGGGTACCCCACCAGGGGGCCGAGCATATTATTCAAATCGTGAGCCACCCCTCCGGCCAGAATACCCAAGGCCTCCATTTTTTCGGCCCGTTGAAGTCTTTCTCGAAGTTCCCTTTGTTCTTCTTCGAATTTCTTTCTGTCGGTTATATCGAAGCAGGTACTCGATAATTCGACTGACCTTGTTCTCTGCGTCAAAAACCGGATACCCATGCACTTCATAAAATCGGAGATTTCCGTTATTATCGAGATGCCTGTGCTCGACAATGGCCGGCTGACCGCTGCTCTTGACTGCATTTATCGGGCAAGTTTCTCCGGCCAGATGGCAGGGGATGCTTGATCCATGGGTCAGCTCATAGCAGGTTTGTGGGCCTGCGGTTTCATCGGAGTCTACATTGTAACCGGAAGCTCGGTTCGCGATAATAAGCTGGTAGGTATTCGCGTCAATCATATAAAACGGGTGGCTTAGAGATTCAATGGTGGTTCTCAGCAACTGATGCTGATCCAGAAGCCTTTTTTCCCGCGTCTTTGCCTCGCCGATATCGTCCACGACGCAGACAATATTGATCAGATGTCCGTTTTCGTCATGGATGCATGACGAATTCATCCTAACATCGATTATATCGAGGTTTTTGCGGATAAATTTGTATTCTTGGCCGTACAAGTATCCCTGAGCGACAGTCTTTTGCAGGTTGGCAGATGCCCGCGCAGACGAACCAGCGTGAACTATAGTATCGAAAGGTTTGCCCAAAATTTCATCAGATTCAAACAAAAGAAGTTTTTTCACGCTCTCATTGCAATCGATTATCTTGCCGATCTCATCCAATATTATGATAAGACCCGGTGCGGTATCAAAGATAGTTCTTAATGCCATTTCGGCTCGCTGACGCTCACCCAACTCCGTTTTCAATTCACTATTGGCCTGCTTTAATTGGGCAAGGGTCGCGGCTCTGGTTTTCTCGTAGCCGAAAAGGAGAATAGCTATTAATAGGCCAAGAATCGCGCACGTGGAAATAAGCGCAATTTGCAGGGACCTGAATCTCGCTAAATCTGTTTTCCAGGAAGCCTGAATCATCTCCTCGAGTTCGTCGGCCTGCGCCTGAACCTGCGCGTAAAGGGAATCTGTCACATTATCGAATCTCTCGTCAGTTATTTGCCTATTCATCGCCTCCATGCTTGACTCGAGGCCATCTCGATATTTCTCGAGTGAGATTGACAGCTGTTCGCTTTTCTCGATCAAGAGGGGGCCAGTGACAGCCTGATAATTATTTTCCCAATTCGATCCACCGTGCCAAATCGCATGGGCATACCATTCGGCTTCCTTGAGGCGTCTGTCAAGTTCACCGGGATCAGCTCGTTTATCATTAAAAATTATCTCATCGAAGCAAACCATAGCCTTGGCCGCTTCCGCCTTGACTACCATGCAGGCGTCAATCAGCGGAGTATACTTGCTCCCCAATTGGGAGCCGGCACGCACGCTAAAGCCGATAATTATGGCAAGTGTCGCGGCCATGCCGAAGATGATGCCGTAAATCAGCCGCTTTTTTCGCAGGTCAGTCATCATCTATGCCTCATCGACGCAATTTTGAGGAAGAAGAGAGTAATTGAGTGGGATAGGAAATGCCAATATCTGGCAGCAAAATGAAATGATGTTGATCGGTTCATTCAATTCTCGTAGGTCCGTTATCCAAAACAGGTTAGGCCTTTCTGATATTCTATCGGCATAATTCCGCAATTTTGCATGATGATCAGATACTTTCTTCGGCGTCTCGCAATTATTCTCACTTAAAGCATGGGACAAAATGGCTCAATCTCCATTGACTTAATGTACAATTTCGATTTTGATACCGTCGGTCAAATCGCATCTTGACCATGCCATCACTAACCGCTTTATCCACAACAAATTAATTCAGTCGTCAAATATGATAATCAATCCGGGACAAATCATGATTCCCCTTAGCAAAAGGAGCTCTTGAGGATTTCTTTGTGGGAGCCAGTGCTATAGCGGGCTGGCAGACCACCAAGCGTGCAGAGGCAAAAAAATAACTTGACATAAGATAGTTTAATCGTATATTTACGATAACCGATTGAGGATTATGGCATACAGTAAGAAAAACAGTTTTGAGACCAGACAAGCCCGATTGGCCGAATTGTCGAAAGCGCTCGGGCATCCGGCGAGGATAACAATTTTAAAAACCTTGATGGAGCGCAATCGCTGCATCTGTGGAGAGATAGTCGAGGTTATGCCGCTGGCGCAGTCGACAGTTTCCCAGCACCTGAAAGCGCTCAAAGAAGCAGGCCTGATCAAGGGTGTGGTCGAAGGCCCCACATCATGTTATTGTATAGATGAAAAGGCAATCGCTGAACTAAGATGGCTCATCGCTGAATTTTTCGGTCCCGGTGATCCCGGCAAGGACACCTTTAATATTATTACAACCCGGAAGGAGAGGAAAGAATGAAGGAATCCGATAGCCTAAAAAAACTCGTTACAGAGAAATATTCCCAGATAGCGCATCAAAGCCGCCAGAAGAATTCATCATCCTGTTGCGGGGCGGGGGGTTGTTGCTCGGGCACGGACTACACTGTGTTCAACGAGAACTATTCCAAGCTGGATGGGTATGCCAGCGAAGCGGATCTGGGACTCGGATGCGGTATTCCCACCGAATTCGCGCAGATTAGGAAAGGCGACACTGTGTTGGACCTGGGTTCCGGGGCAGGCAACGATGTATTTGTAGCGCGTCGGCTGGTCGGCGAGACCGGCCGGGTAATCGGTCTGGACATGACCGATGCCATGCTCGAAAAGGCCAGAGATAACAACACTCGGCTTGGATATACTAATGTCGAATTCGTAAAGGGGGATATTGAGAAAATGCCCGTCCCTGGCAACACAGCGGACGTGGTAATCAGCAATTGTGTCCTCAATTTGGTGCCGGACAAATCCCTTGCATTCAAGGAAATTTCCAGAGTGCTGAAACCCGGAGGCCATTTCAGCATTTCCGATATTGTGATTCAGGGTGAGCTTCCGGCCAATATCGCGTCAGCGGCCGAGATGTATGTCGGATGCGTGGCAGGAGCTCTTCAAAAGGAAGAGTACCTTTCCATTATTAAGAAAAGCGGTTTTGGCGAGGTTACGGTAGCCAAGGAACGAAAGATCGAAATCCCTGATGAGATTCTGGCTCAATATCTAAGCCGGCCCCAAATGGATTCCTTTAAGAAGAGCGGTGCCTCGGTGTTAAGTATCACGGTCTATGGAAAAAAACCCGGAGTATAACCAATCTCCATATTGACCATTTGCGGCCCAATTTGATTTATACCCCGTGCAGAACTGAAAATGCATGGGGTCCTTTGTCCTGCCGGGCCAGTCACCTCCCCATCTGAAACCATGCCTTCGGAAAATATCGATGATTCCCGGATCCATGTCGCCGGGCGTGCCCTGCTGATTGGAGTCAGGGTTTAAGTCGATAGCTATTCCCCAACTGTGGGTTGAGGGCCTCCCTGAGGTCCGCTTGGTCCGAAAATTATAGCAGCCGCCAAATGATACAACATGTTTTTTCAGCCCCCGATTCTATTATCTCGTCAAAAGTATCGACAAACACTTCTATCAGCTTTTTATGGCAAAGAATCCTGCGTACCGATTGTTCCCGATTCCATGAAAGGGGAATCGGAAAAGGAAGAGCGGTAAGGGATAAATATTCCGCCTCCCAATTGGGGTGAATAGTGCCATCTTCTCGGATGTATCTATATAAGTCCCCGAAAATGGCGATGATTTCATTCAAACCATTTGGCGGCGAAATTTCCAACTCCTCCGATTCAATTACGCTCTCCCCTAACAGTATGCGTTTTGGCGGTATCTCAATTGCTTGTCCGACCGAGATTCTATTGGCATCCAGAATTCCATTAAATGCCGCCAGCTTCTTGTAGAGTGCAGCGTCGCCATATTTGGCTTCGGCGATCTTCCCCAACGTATCACCTTTTCGAATAGTATAGTGCATTGAAAAAAGCCTCCTATCGCCGATATCCGACGATTTATCCTAATTTGCGGATTCAATCGATCAATTATATAATAATATTAGATCTACGGGAAGGGAATCACATTTTTGGGCGGCGCCTTAAGAACTTGATAATTAGGGAAAATATTTCTAACTTGCAGTTAATGATTCTTTGGATCTTTAAATGGTGCGGGGAAGGAGGATCTTATGCGGCCAAAAGTCAGGTTTCTTGAAGACGAGCTCATTGAGAAAATAGTTGATGAGGCGCGAACAGTACTCTGCAAACTCGGTGTTGAAATTCATAATCGTAATATCCTCTCCATGCTGGCCGAACGTGGCGCCAGTGTCAATTTTGAAAAGGAGATGGTCGCTTTTACCGATGATCTCATTGATTATTCCCTGGCAAATGCCCCTCACGCTTTTAAGCTCTACGATTCCACCGGAAGTCAATCTACCGATTTTGAAGGGTACAATGTCCACTTCACCCCCGGATCGGCGGCAATAAATATTCTCGAATCAGGGACCGACAAAATCCGCAGGCCGGACACGGCGGATTATATCAGATACTCAAAGTTGATGACCCGCTTGAAATATATTGCCACGCAGTCCACCGCAATGATTCCATGCGATGTTCACGAGAGTATTTCCGACAGCTACCGTTTGTATCTAAGTTTGATGTTCTGCGAAAAGCCGATAGTCACCGGCGCCTTCACGATTGAATCTTTTGAAATCATGAAGGAATTGCAGATTGCGGTGCGCGGTTCAAAAGAAGCCCTGGCTGAAAAGCCACTGACTATGTTTTCTTGTTGTCCCACTTCTCCCTTAAAATGGAGTGAGGTTACGTCGCAAAATCTGGTGGATTGTGCCAAATATTCGATTCCCGTCGAATTTATCGCCATGCCGCTATCGGGATTTATTGCACCGGTAACTCTCGTAGGAACCCTCATTCAGCACACTGCCGAGACATTAAGCGGCATAATAATCAGTCAATTGGCGAATCCGGGAACGCCTGTCTTGTACGGCGGCTCGCCCGCTATCTTCGACATCAGGTACGAGACCACTCCCATGGGAGCGATTGAGACCATGATGATAGATTGCGCCTATAATGAAATAGGCAAATTTCTCAAGTTGCCCACTCAAGCCTATATCGGATTAAGCGACTCCAAACTGCTGGATGCTCAGGCTGGGATGGAAACTTCAATGGGCGCGGTCATGGCGGCACTCGCGGGAATAAATAATATCGCCGGACCGGGGATGCTTGATTTCGAAAGTTGTTTCAGTCTTGAAAAACTTGTCCTGGACAATGAAATATGCGGGATGACATTCAGGATGATTGAAGGCATTACTTCGAAGGACGATTTCCCCTCCCTTCCGCATTTTGAGGAATTGTTGACCGAAAAACATCTTCTGATTTCCAAACATACCCGCCAGTATTTGAAAGATGAGATCCGTTTCCCCGGGCGGGTAATTGACCGGGCCAATCGTTCCCGGTGGCACGAGGAAGGAAGTCTCACTCTTAAAGAAAGGGCGAGACGAGAGGTTGACGAAATAATAGAACATTATGAGCCAGTCAGACTTCCTGATGAGACCAGGAAGGAATTGAAAAAATTGATGGAGTCGGAAGCTCGTAGCTTCGGCATGAATAAGCTCCCGGAAATAATTTAATGGGCAAGAGCCTTGCAATTCCTTTGGATTTAATTGTACCTTCCGCACGGGAGATCCTTCAAGCTCAAGGTATCCCCCCTGGCAAGGCGGATGATATCAAAATTTGCGAACTACTGGATCAAGCCATCGCCCTATTCAAACAAAATGCTTTGCCGGGCGGAATAGTAATGCCGATATCGAAAGAGGATTTCTCCACGGTTTTCGGCGGTGAAGGGAAAAATGCAGATGATGCCCCATTAGATAAAATATATAAATCCGCCGACAGCCTGACTCTATTTGCAGTTACTCTTGGGGGAAAAATTTCCAATGAAATTTTAGCCCTCTTCGATAAACAGGAATTCGCGGTCGCGGCTATGTTGGATTCGACTGCATCTGAGGGAGCAGAAAAGTCGGCCGCATTTCTGGAAAATACACATCGGCAATTCCTGATAGATGCCGGAAAATTTAGAGACCACTCGACCACTCTTCGCTTCAGCCCCGGTTATTGCGGATGGGATATCAGCGGGCAAAAGAAGTTGTTCGAATACCTGGAGCCTGACGAAATCGGCATCTCTCTGCGAGAAAGCTTCCTGATGATACCGCTAAAATCAATCAGCGGGGTCATTGTGGCCGGAAAGAATGACATTTTTGATTTTGACGACAATCTCTCCTTCTGCGAAGCTTGCCAAACCCATTCCTGTCGAAACCGAAGGAAGGTAGAATAGATTGAAATCCCGACGACCACGAAGATGAGGATTTTGACATCGACGCAATACGACAATATTGACGCACTTTGGAGTTATTATGGATATATATGAAGAATTATCGAGAAGTCTGGAAAATGGGGATTCCGAAAGAGTTGCATTCCTGACCCGAAATGGATTGCAGAGCGGTCTGAAACCCCTCGAAATTCTAAACCGCGGTCTGATTGGCGGAATGTCGATCGTTGGTGAGAAATTCAAGGCGCACGAGATTTTCCTCCCCGATGTACTTATGGCGGCCAAGGCGATGTACTGCGGAATAGATATTTTGAAACCTCACATGATCGAGGGAGAGATTCCCACGCTCGGGAAAGTGGTAATCGGCACCGTTCAGGGGGATTTGCACGACATCGGGAAGAATTTGGTGGCGATCCTATTGAGAGGCGCCGGATTTGAAGTGATCGATCTCGGCCATGATGTGCCTCCGCTGAAAT
Source organism: uncultured candidate division Zixibacteria bacterium (assembly GCA_963813655.1). GTDB lineage: Bacteria > Zixibacteria > MSB-5A5 > GN15 > PGXB01 > CAWEZN01. The sequence goes on from CAWEZN010000010.1 coordinate 190,919, forward strand.
TCATCGAGGCGGCTCAAAACGAAAGAGCAGATATAATCGGTCTATCGGCGCTCCTTACTACCACCATGCCGATGATGAAAAAAGTCGTGGAGTTGGCGCAATCGGAGGGAATTTATGGGCGAATCAGAATAATAATTGGAGGCGCCCCGGTGACAGAGGAATACGCCAGACAAATCGGCGCCGACGCTTACTGTTTTGACGGCATGAAAGCCATCGATTGCGCCAAGGGATATATGGCAAATCGCTGATATGGCCAATTTCGCTGACATTCTCAAAGAGCAGAGGGTAATAGTCGCTGATGGCGCCATGGGAACAATGCTGTTTCGGCGAGGATTGCGACCGGGCGATTGCCCTGAAAGGCTTAATATCAATTGCCCCGAAATCGTCGAGGAAGTGACCAAACTATATGTGGAGGCGGGGGCCGAATTGTTTCAAACCAACACATTTGGCGGCTCTCCCTTGAAACTTCAACCATACAGTCTTGAAAATAAGACAGAAGAGATAAATACCGCGGCAGTCACGATCGCAAAAAGAGCTTCACGATGGAAAGCTTTCGTGGCGGGATCATGCGGTCCCTCCGGAAGAATCCTCAAACCATATGGCGATACGGAACCGGAAGAAGTTTACAGGTCCTTTGAAAGGCAGATGAATGCCCTCATTCTTTCAGGCGCCGATATGATTTCGATTGAGACCATGACTGACCTCACGGAGGCAAAATTAGCTATAAAGGCGGCTAAAGACAAATTCCCCTCTATCCCCGTTTCCGCCTGCATGACCTTTGATTTGACGCCAAAAGGATTTTTTACAATCATGGGGGTTACGATTCGACAGGCCGCCGAGCAATTGGCCGGGGCGGGGGCTGATATTATCGGGTCAAATTGCGGTAACGGAATTGAGAACATGCTTTTGGTCGCGGAGGAATTCAAAAAATATACTAACTTGCCAATTCTCATTCGCTCGAATGCCGGAATTCCGGAAATCGATGGCGATGAAGTAAGTTATCCCGAAACCCCCGAATTTATGGCAGAGAAGTCATCGAGATTGCTCGACTTGGGAGTAAAGATTATAGGGGGATGTTGCGGTACCACCCCCGAGCATATCGCAGCTGTCAAGGCTATAGTCGATGAATTCCGCCGGCCAAAGTGAGAATCTGGTTTTTTTTGCGGCCCCAGAGTCTTGCTGTCATGTCATTCAACATATTATAATACAGCAACTTACTCAATTCGTTCAAATAATATTATCCTGCCAAATGTGGTGATATTTAATCACGCAAGTGTAGATTAAGTATTTTTTTATTGACTTACACACGCCTAATTGTGCAAAATGCAACTAGAATTTTGAATTAATTAAAAGCAATTTATTACAAGGAGGTTTTGTGAACAGAAAAGGCATTTTAGCGGCAGTTCTTTTGTTATTAATTGCCGCCTCAACTTTCGCAGTCGACTGGCAGGGGATGACCGGTGTCGGCATCAGAGGTCCGGTCTTCATGCCGATGTTTAGAGGATCAGAATTTGTCAAATTCGGCAAGCAATATGAACCGTTTATGATGGGACTGGATGGCGCCCTGGAAGTCAAATATGGCCTAACCAACCGCCTTCTGCTTTCGACCACGGCTGCTCTTTTCAAAACTTATGACGACACCAGCGCGACCAGCAGTCGTTCGACATCTTTTCAGAAAAAAGACAATGCCTATGCCAAACTCACTGCGCTGAGCATCGGAGTAACCTTGCAGTACTATTTCCGTCCAGGGGAAAAGGTGCAGCCATATCTGCTCGCGGGAATAGGGACCGACTTCTGGAAAATATCGAAATATCCCGCAGACAAGAGCATTTTAGACGGTCGCGTCCAGGATTTTACCGCCAAGTATGGGCTGGGCGTAAATTTCTGGCTTAGTGAGAAATTCACCCTTGATCTGCAGGTCAAGATGACCAACCAGATCCCCAAGGTAAGCTCCAATATTCAAACCGGATTCTATGGAGCGAACGAATGGAAGCATGGAGCCACTCGCCCCTTCAACGGATATCTGGAACCATCCGTTGGCCTGACTTACTTCTTCGGCAAGAAAGAAGCTGATTCCGATGGTGACGGCGTTGCTGACTCAATGGATAAGTGTCCCAACACTCCCAAAGGAGCGAAAGTAGATGCCGATGGCTGCCCCATCGACTCTGACGGGGATGGCGTTCCTGATGGAATCGACCAGTGTCCGAATACTCCACGTGGGGCGATTGTCGACAAGCGAGGCTGTCCTATCGATTCCGATGGCGACGGGGTTCCTGATGGAATAGACAAATGTCCCAACACTCCAGCGGGAGTGAAGGTTGATGCCACAGGTTGCCCGCCGGAAGAAGCTGATGCCGACAATGATGGCGTTCCCGACATAAGGGATAAATGCCCGAATACACCCGCCGGCGTGAAGGTAGACGCCAACGGATGTCCTCTCGATTCGGATGGGGACGGCGTGCCGGATTATCTCGATAAATGCCCCGATACACCTAAGGGAGTGAAAGTTGACGCCACGGGGTGTCCCATTGTAACGAAAATTACCGAAGCTATAACCCTGCATATCGTCTACGCCAACAATTCGTTTGAGCCCGATAGTACTGGCAAACTTCAATTGGACTCGGTCGCCGAAAAAATGATTGCTTATCCCGATGAAAAATTCGAGATTCGCGGTTATACTGACAACCGGGGACAGGCAGCCTACAATCTGACCCTGTCTCAGAAGCGCGCCGACGGAGTTAAGACTTATCTTATCTCGAAGGGTGTTGCTGCTGATCGGATGACCGCAACAGGTCTTGGCATGGATCCGAAGTATTACGTCGCGGATAATGCTACTGCTGCAGGGCGACATCAGAATCGTCGGGTTGTTATAGAGACAATCAAATAGACGACGCTGATCAGGATTTCTAGTCCAAAGGGTGGTCGATAACCAATCGACCACCCTTTCCGTTTGTGCACTGATAAATGGCTTGACAATTTATACTAGTAATTACTAATTTTAATACGGACAAATTAGTCTATGCTCATTAACTCTAAGTAGAAAGGAGTTCTAGCATGATGGGAAGGAATATTTTTTTATGGCTGGCCATTCTGGCTATTCCCGCGTTCGCCAGCGCAGAAAACAATTCCCCTCCGCTGACAGCTGTGGCAGTTCATTCAATCGGCCCCGAGAGGGTTAGCGCTCAACCGCCTGTGATTGCCCCCCTGGACAATCCTCAGACCACGGCCAAGATTCTTCTGGGGAAAAAGCTGTATTTTGACACGCGCCTCTCAAAGGACAATACTATCAGTTGCGCCACCTGTCATAGTCCGGCCCTGGGGTGGTCGGATGAGGGGCCAACAAGCAAGGGTATCAATGGCCAAAAGGGGGGACGCCGGGCTCCACCGGTATCAAACGCGGCATATAGTCCTCTTCAATTCTGGGATGGCCGAGCTCCCAATCTAGAAGAGCAGGCCAAGGGTCCGATACAGAATCCCATTGAAATGGGGAATACTCACGAGGTCATGATAAAGACTGTCAATGATATTCCCGGATATGTCGAGGAATTCAAGGCTGTATTCGGTACGACACCAATAACAGTGGATCAAGTGGCTAAGGCGATCGCAGCCTATGAAAGGACGATTGTTACCACCGATTCTCCCTTTGACAGATTTGCCGGAGGTGACCAGACCGCCCTGACCCCTCTGGAGAAAAAAGGTCTCGAGATATTTAACGGCAAAGCCCACTGCACTGCCTGCCATTGGGGCAGTAATTTCAGCGACGGAAGGTTTCATAACCTCGGAGTCAAATCGACCGATCCAGCCAAACCGGATCAGGGTCGTTTCGAGATCACCAAAGATCCCGCCGACAAAGGGGCCTTCAAAACTCCCACCGTCCGAGATGCCGCCAAGCGTCCTCCTTACATGCATAACGGCTCCGAAAAGGACCTGGAAGCATTGGTCAAGCTCTATAATAGGGGCGGAGGTGATGATGCTGCCAATCTTGATCCCCTGATGCAACCACTGAGTCTCTCCAAATATGAGGAAGAAGCGCTGGTCGCCTTTATGAAACGGGCCATCGTCAGCACCAACCCCGAGGTAGCCGATGAAAAACCGATACCCTCAACCGAATTGCCAAAGTGAAGGAGAATACTATGAAGAAATTCTGTACGGTCACGATGGCGCTGCTAATTTTGATATATCTCCTTCCCCAAACATCGTTCTCTATTCCGGCCTTTGCAAGAAAGTATGGCTTCAACTGTAATATGTGTCATGTATCCTTCACAAAATTGAATGATTTTGGCCAAAAGTTTAGAGACTATGGATATCAAATACCCGGGCAGGAAGGAAGCGAAAAGAATATTTTCGAAACTGGGATTCCTCTGGCGCTCAGGACTACGGTAGGATTGGCCGCAGCACATTCCCAGCTTGGTGATAATTCCAATTTTGATATTTTTGGCCTTGATATTCTTGCAGCTGGAGTCCTGCACAAGAATGTGTCTTTCATGATGATCTATAAACCCAGAATCGATGAACCGGCGGCAGATTTCAGGGGTACCGGGGGCGGCGCAGCGCCTGGTCAACTGGGAACACTCGAATCAGGAAATATTGTCTTCAGCAATCTGGTTCGCGATGCTTTGAATTTGAGGATTGGACGATTTGAACCCGCCATTCATGGCATCAGCTCAAAGCGCTCATTTTATCTAATCGCACCTTATGAGATATACGCCTTCTCGAGTCTGTCCGGAAATTTTGTCTTTGACGACAATCAAGCTGGAATTGAGGCTACTGGTCACTTCCGCAGCGGCCTCAGATATGGGATGGGCATAGTTAATGGTAGCGGACCGAATCCGGATAATAACAAATTCAAAGATCTTTACCTGAATATCAGCCAAATATTCATGCGAGGTGAGGGTCGGAATGCCGGCCAGCGAATCGGTTTCTTTGGATATTTCGGCCGGCAGCCGACTAAATTTCCATCCGACTCTGTAACTGCCATGGGAAATCAGGTTGGCACGGTAAACAAGCCATTTCGCAGACTCGGCGCAGATATCAGCCTCAATTATCAGACGCTTAACTTAAGCGGCTTCTTCATGCAGGGAGTAGATAACAAAGCTCTGAATTTGGCTGATACATCCAAAGACTATAAGTTCACCGGGGGGTTTGTAGAACTGGATTTTTCAGCTCTTCCGAATAACAGGTTATTATTATCGTCGATGTACAATTGGGTAAATCCTCCCAGCGATAATCAGGATAGGAAAGTGACAGCATTCTCGGCGCTTATAAGATACTATCTTGGAGACTGGACCGCAGTCAACGTTGCCCTTCACGCGGAATATATGCATCGTGAGACAGGTTCAGGCAATCCGCTAAAAGAGGACAATCTTGGCCTATTCGTAGATTTCGCATTTTAGGCTCCCCCAAGTGATACCCGGCAGATTCGCACGATTTGCCGGGTGCTTTTACGCTGGACATGAGTCATCTTAATATCCTCACTATCCATCTTTTATATTGCCATTGGTTATCCGATATTCTATCCTTTAACTAGACCAAAGGCCGGACAATTTGTCTAAATAAACAGGAACGAAATATCTCCGTTGTAGTTAAAAGGATTTAGAATGGATCAATTCGTAATAAGGGGGGGCAATAGGCTCAAGGGAAGTCTGAAAGTCGACGGCTCCAAGAATGCCGGTTTGCCTATCATTGCGGGGGCAATTCTGATCTCCAAAGGAGAAACAATTCTGGAAAATATCCCTCCCTTGAGGGATATTTTTACGCTGAAAAAAATGATGGAACATCTTGGGGCTGTGGTTGATTATGATCCGAAGAAGATGAAAATGCAGATTGAAAGCTCTAACGTGAACGAGAATACAGCGCCCTACGAATTGATGCGCCAGATGAGAGCGTCATTCTTAGTCCTCGGACCCCTTTTGGGGCGACTGGGCGAAGCCAGGGTATCCTTGCCGGGCGGCTGTTCGCTGGGCGCGAGACCGGTTGATTATCATATCAATGGCTTCAAGGCTTTGGGTGCCGAAATCAAGGAAGAAGGCGGATATGTCGTGGCAAAAGCTCGCCCCTTAATAGGAGCGACCATTCATTTTGACCGCCCTTCCCATACCGGCACGGAAAATATCATGTTTGGCGCCACTCTGGCGAAGGGCACGACCCGTATCGTCAATGCCGCCTGCGACCCTGAAGTAGTTGATGTGGCCAATTTTCTCAAGCTGGCGGGAGCCAAAATACATGGAGCCGGTACTTCGACCATCACCATTGAGGGGGTCAAGAGTCTTAATCCGGTAAAATATAAGGTTTGCGGCGATAGGCTGGTTTCGGGCACATTTATGTGTGCGGCGGGAATTACCGGAGGAGATATAGAGATCGTCGGAATCAACCCGTCTCACTTGACCATGGTCTCTCGCAAGCTATTCGAAATGGGATGTGAAGTAACTGAAGGCAAAAACAGTATCAGAGTTCAAGGGCCTGCAAGACTTAAGCCGGTGCGCGTCGTGACCTTCCCCTTCCCGGGTTTTCCCACCGATCTTCAAGCCTGCATAATGGCCCTGGCCACGGTGGCTGAGGGTACAAGCAATATCAAGGAGACGGTTTTTGAGGACAGGTTCAATCATACCATGGAATTGCGCCGGCTGGGGGCTGACGTATCTGTCACCTCCGACGAGGCTATCATCAATGGCGTTAAAAAATTGAAAGGAACTTCCGTTATGGCCTCGGATATAAGGGCTGGCGCGGGTCTTGTTCTGGCCTGTTTATCTGCGGATGGAGTCAGCGAAGTGCTGCGTATCTATCATATTGATCGGGGCTATGACAGAATGGAAGAGAAGTTTTCTATGCTTGGGGCCGATATCAAAAGAGTCAGTTAGCTAGAGGAAAATAGTTTTAGACGGATGAGTTGTAGTATTCGATAAACAACAAATATTTCGGGCGATTAATATGAAAAAGATTATCATACTATTGGTTTTTGTCTCTTTATCATCTGCCGTCGCAGGCTTCGGGCAGGAAACCCAATTTGGCAAGAATAAGGTACAATACAAACAATTCGGATGGCAATATATTCAGACGACTCATTTTGACATCTATTTCTATAATCACGAATATGAAACTGCCAAATTCGCCTCCGACGTTCTCGAATCGGCCTACGTAACCGTTTCTGAACAATTGCATTATCGGATTCATCGCCGGATCCCGGTATTTCTCTATAACTCTCCAAATGATTTTCAGCAAACCAATATAATCCCGGACTTAATTGAGGAGGGAATCGGGGGCTTCACAGAGGCCTTCAAGAATAGAATGGTGATCCCGTTTAACGGATCGCGCGAAGAATTTCGGCATGTTTTGCACCACGAATTGACTCATGCGGTGGTTTACGATATGCTGTATGGAAACATCTTCTCTTCCCTTCTATCTCGCCAACGACTATTTGATCTGCCAATGTGGTTTGCCGAAGGGTTCGCCGAATATAGTTCTCGCTATGGCTGGGATTATTCTGCCGATATGGTCGTACGCGACGCGACTATCAACAACTATCTCCAGCCTCCCGATTATCTTGGCGGCTATCTGGCATACAAAGAAGGCCAGGCGCTGATTAAATATATCGTCGATACTTACGGCGAAAGAAAGCTGAGCGAGATTCTGGTCAAAGGGAAAATCCATCTGACCATGAATAAGGCGCTCAAAGCCTCCAACAATATGAGCATGGAGGAATTGTGGAAGGGATTCTCGAAGGAAATGAAACGTCGTTATTGGCCGGAAATTTCCAAGCGAAAAGAGCCGGAAGAAATCGGCAAGGCGCTGACTGAACATGAAAAAGACGGCTCGCATCTAAATGAAAAGCCTATCTTCTCACCCAAAGGCGACCGATTGGCCATCTTCTCCGACCGCTCCGATTATTCCGAGATATACTTGATTTCAGCCCTGGACGGAAAAGTTATTAAAAGACTTGTAAAAGCGGAGAGGACCGGTGACCTGGAATCTCTCCATTCCTATCTCTCAGGTATTACCTTTTCTCCTGATGGTGAGAAGATAGCTTTTGTGGCCAAATCTGACGGAAAAGATGCCCTGTTCTTTTTGAATGTAGAAAATAATGATATCTATAAAAGAAAATACTTTAATTTCAACAGCATTCTGTCTCCGGTTTGGTCGCCTGACGGTAACAAGATTGCCTTTTCCGCGACTGATAGAGATCGAAGAGATATAATTATTTATGATTTAAAAGGCGACACCACATACAATCTCACCCGGGACGAATATGATGACGTCGATCCTTCATGGTGCCCCGATTCAAAGACCCTGTTCTTCTCGTCCGATCGCCCCCATCCTGACAATATCCGGATACTAGATAGTCTGCAATCCAAGTCGGCTGATTCGGTTGACTATAGCACCCTCTATACCAAATTCGGATATGGGAATTACAACCTATTCACCCTCAATGTGGAGACCGATTCGATAACTCCTTTCCACGCCGGATCCGGGCAAAACCGTGAACCGGCAGTCTCGCCCGACGGCAAAAAAGTATGTTTTGTTTCCAACCGAAATGGGATTGATAATCTTTATATAAGCTATATCGATTCCTTGACTACCTTTGCCATCACCGACATTTTGACCGGCGCCGATTCTCCATCATGGTCTCCCGACGGCAAGGAGATAGCCTTTTCGTCTTTCAATAAAGCCGCTTTTGATATCTTTCTCATTACTGACATCAAAGCCGCCGGAATCAATGGGATATTGTCGCCAACTGATTTTGCAATGGGCAAGTACAGTAAGAAACAACAAGCTCCCTCGCCGGAAGAAATTAAGGACACTCTTAAAGTAGCCAGCGATACGTCAATCGCGTCCAGCATCGCTGCGGGCGAGGGGAAAAAACCCGATAGTACGGGGAAGGCCGCCGATACCACTGCGATAAAAACCCCCGCCACAGACAGCAGTCGGATCGAGGGTGGCGATTATGTGTTTGTTTCAAAGGAAGAGGAGAAGAAAAAGAAGAATCCGCTATCCGGCATATTAAAGGATGTCGCCGATACGACCTCAAGCGGCAAAAATTATCTCACGCCAGAGGAACAGGCGGTTTTTGATTCTGTCGCCAATACCAACAAACTCCCTGATGGGGAATACAAAGTCCACGACTACCGGGTCAAATTCACTCCGGATTATGTCACCGGGGGATTTTCTTATGATACCTTTTTTGGCCTGCGCGGGCAATCTGCTTTCGTCTTTTCCGATTATCTGGGCGACCACCAAATTTACGTCCTGACCGATCTTGTGAACACTATAGATCAATCGAACCTCCAGTTATATTATTTTTATAATCGAATGAGAACCAGCCTCGGTTTCGGCCTATTTCATACCAAGAATTATTATATAGACAGCTTCGATCATTTATTCTCTGACCGCTTCTACGGCTTTCAGGGATATTTGTCCCATCCTTTTTCGAAATTCTTCCGGGCAGAATTGATCGGATCACAGTATTTCATTGATAGAAACTACCTCGACGCCAATGATACCCGCCCCAAACGCTCGACGAAAGTCACCATGGGCACCATTTCGCTCGTTCAGGATAACATTCTCTGGGGCGTGACCGGTCCTCTGAACGGCAGACGTGCACGGATCAATTTCAGCGCGGCGGCTGACCTTTTTGACAGCACTCACATGTCATTCTATTCGACGGAAATTGATTATAGGAAATATTGGCATATCAAAAACCTATTTTCCGTCGCCTACCGCCTCTCTGGCGGAGCCTCGTGGGGCAAGACGCCCAAAAGATATTTTCTGGGCGGGACCACTAACTGGATAGGTCAGGCAGTCGTGAATGCGCAAGTATATGATGTCGAAAATCTTTATTTCTCTGATGTCGTCACTCCCTTGCGCGGACTGGATTATTACGAGATTTCCGGTACCAGATATTTTCTCTCCAATTTTGAATTCCGTTATCCCTTTATCGACTATTTGAAAATGAACTTCCCTCTCCCCTTCAGCATTCGCTATGTCACGGGCGCAATTTTCAACGATCTGGGCGCCGCCTGGGAGAATGACAGGATGTTCAAAGGAGGATCATCTCAGGGAGGCGCACATCTGCAGGATATCAAAGCATCTTTCGGTTTTGGCGTGAGAGCCAATCTCGGATTTCTTGTACTGCGCTATGACCTGGCATGGCGGACAGATTTTAATTCGGTGGCCCCGCATCCGAAGTACTATTTTTCACTTGGCGCCGATTTCTAAGAAGAATCAGCCGACATTTTTGCAGAGGCAAGGCAAAAAAGCCTTGCCTTTTGCGCAGAAATCTCTATCCTTTAGCTAAGATAATCTTAATTTTCTACCGATTTGTACCTCGCAGGAGGACCAGTGCGTAAGACCAGAATTCTTGAAATATTCGGCCTGGGGCTATTGATTTTGTCATTTGGATTCGGATTAGCGAATGCGGATCCGATTATCGCCGATCATTCCGTTTTGCCGGCATTCGACCAAATCCCCCCGTCCATTGTTGAGCATATCAAAACGACTTACAAGATCTTTTATGGCCATACATCCCATGGCAGTCAGATTACGACCGGAATGGATATGATACATGCGGAAAATACAATCTACGATTTCAACAGCGGAACCGGAAGCCTGTCAATCTCGGAATATGGCGATGACCTCGGCACTCTTGGAGATACAACTTGGGTGCCGATTACGCGCCAGGCGTTAGACCAGCCCGGAAATAATATTAATATGGTTATCTGGTCATGGTGCGGAGGAGTCTCTACCAATGATGATGCAGGAATTAATGTCTATCTTAACGCCATGAATCAACTGGCGATCGCTTACCCGAACGTGACCTTTATCTATATGACCGGCCATCTTGACGGAACCGGCCCCGCTGGTGAGTTATACAGGGGAAACAATCAGATCAGAAACTACTGCGCCACCAATAATAAAATCCTCTTTGATTTTGCTGATATCGAAAGTTTCGACCCTGACGGCGACTTATTACCCTGATGACAGCGATGCCTGTAATTGGTGCGCGTTCATGGTGCGCCACACATTCCTGCCCGGCGTGCAGCAGTTGTGCTCATTCGCATTGTTTCAATTGCTACCAGAAGGGAAAGGCCTTCTGGTGGATGATGGCCAAAATTGACGGCTGGAATGTTACCCCTGATTCATGCGGCGACGCCAACGGCAACGGAACAGTCAATGCCCTCGATGTAACCTTCCTGATCAATTTCCTCTACAAGAAAGGTGCCGCACCGAATCCTCTTGTAAAAGGCGACATCAACGGCAACGGGGTAATCAATGCTCTCGACGTGACTTACCTGATAAATTTCTTATATAAAGGCGGCCCCGACCCAATCTGCCCCTAAATTCGAAACCTCCAGCCACAATAGAAATCTCGATCGCCTTCGTCGGGCGGGCAGGCGATACATTCGGTCTTTATTCGCGGGTCGATGATTCTCGCGAATTCGGTGTACTCGACAATCCCGACCAACTTGCACGGAAAAAGCGGCAGATTTTTTCGTTTGCGCGCCGACTGCACTCGACAATCGACCATCTTGAAAACGAATGAATTCTCTCCCTCATCGATAAAGACCTGCTCATTCAAGAACGCATAGAGCCGTAATCCAAGCGCCTTTTTTAGCGCCTGAAGACCGCTCCCGGGGGGGATATTATGGCGTTCCATAATCCGTTTGGCCTCTATTTTTGTAAATTCCTGCCACGTCTTTGTGTCCAACCTTATAGCGGTCTCCATGCCGCATTCATGCTCCACCGCCTGAAACCATAGCCCGTCATGCGCCAACCAGTTCTTGGCAAAATCCGTAAGCATGCTTTCAAGTGTTTCTCGCGGAATCTCTTTCAATTTATCATTCATGACTCATCCATTTCACTTGGGTTCAGCTCAAACTTCATCCCCAAATCGGTCTGTCAATAGCCTCTTGGGTATCCGGCATATCATAGAGACAATCTAACAAAAAAATTTCTTGCAAAAAATAGCAAAATCAATTAAATCTATATCAAGTAATACTTTAATACAATTGTAGTACACGGATGTTCGGGAAAAAGAAAAGGAAACATATTTCCCTCCCTCTTCGCTCCGAGGGTGGGCACTCAGTCGTGCGCATGGACCTGATGCAGAGGCTGTCCAACAGCGGCAACCGAATCAGGCGGGCGATGTTTAGGATTCTGGCTGTGCTCGCCCTGTTCTTCCTCGGATATACTTTCTTCGGCGGAACGTACGGATTCCTGCGAATAGCACGACTTCACGCCCAGAAAGACAAAATCATAAAAGCGAATCATCAATTGCTGGTTAAACTGATCAGCTCCGATATCACCCGCAACCGCCTCGAAAATGACCGCAATTATCTCGAATATATTGCCCGCACCCGGCATTATTTCTCCCGCCCGGGGGAGACTATCTACCGATTTAAAGAATAATTCCTGATGCCTCAGGTCAAATCAGAAGGGATAATTCTCAAATCCGTCAACTGGAAAGAGAATTCCCGGATAGTCACTTTCCTCACCGACAATGCCGGGCGGCAGTCGATAATCGATCGCGGAGGACGATCCCTCAAATCCAAAAGGGGAAGGCTTCAGACATTCAGCCGGCTCGAGATTGAATATTTCAAATCGGAAAAATCCGGCATGGGATATTTATCCGAAGTTGAATTGCTCGAATCATTTCTCTTCGAAAAAGACGGCGCTCTGGGAAGATTGACGTTCGCCTCGGCCGCTCTTGAAATCCTTTATGACCTTCTGGCCGAGGACGAACCTCATCCGGACCTCTACGATCTTACCCTGCAATTCTTTCGCCTGATAGATACAGGGTCAAAAGGCGGGTTGATATCCCTCTTTCTCGCTTATTTCATGAAGACCCTCTCATATCTTGGCTATCGACCCAACTTCTCGGGATGCGTCAGCTGTGGAAAAGACCGGGAATCCTCAGCCATTGCCGGAAATAATGGGCAAAATCAAGAATCGACCAAATTCTATTTCTTCACGCCTGAACGGGGCGGGCTGATATGTTCGGCTTGCCAAAAGATGGGAGAGTATTATATTAAGCTTCAATTTGAGCGGCTGGAGATGATATATAGATTGCAGACCTCTTCATTGGCCGAAGCCGGAAGATTACGACACGGATTTAATGAGGCTGAAGAAATTATTGAGTTACTTACTGACTTTATGCGCTTTCAAACCGGAACGAAAGAATTGAATTCGATTAAATTCTTGGAGAAACTGAGGAAGGCAAAATTGTAGGGGTCTAATTTATTAAATCCCCTCGGTATTACAGAAAATAAATTATTAGTGGATACAGAATAATGGCAAAAAAAACTGACGACAAAATGGACCGACTGGTCTCACTGTGCAAACGGCGCGGATATGTCTTCCCGTCATCCGAAATCTATGGCGGACTCAATTCCTGCTGGGATTATGGCCCGCTCGGCGCCGAACTGAAACGAAATATCAAGACCTTCTGGTGGGAGGCGATGACCGCCCGCCGCGATGATGTCGAGGGGCTCGATGCGGCGATACTGATGCATCCGCAGGTCTGGGTGACCTCCGGTCATGTGGCCGAATTCCACGACCCGCTGGTCGATTGCAGGCAGTGCAAAGCCCGTTTCCGCGCCGATGAAGTGGCCGGGAAGACGCGATGCCCCAATTGCGGCAATGAAACTCTCACCGAGGCGCGGCAATTCAACCTGATGTTCAAGACCTTCATGGGGCCGGTGGAAGATAGCACCGCCGTTGTCTATATGAGACCGGAGACCGCGCAGGGGATATATGTCAATTTCCTCAATGTGAAAAATTCCTCACGGCAGAAAGTCCCGTTCGGAATTGCACAGATCGGGAAAGCTTTCCGTAACGAAATCACGCCGGGGAATTTTATCTTCCGCACCCGTGAATTCGAACAAATGGAGATGCAGTATTTCATTCATCCATCTGAGGATGAAAAATGGTTCGAGTACTGGCGCGAGCAGAGATGGAACTGGTATCTGGAGCTTGGTATCCGCAAAGAAAGAATCCGCTGGCACGAGCACGGCCCGGGCGAACTGGCCCATTACGCCAAGAAGGCATACGATATCGAATATGAATTCCCCTTCGGCTGGAAAGAACTCGAAGGCGTCCATAACCGCACCGATTTTGATCTGTCTCGTCATCAGCAGGCAACCGGCAAAGATTTGTCAGTACTTCGACGAACGATTCCCTGAAAAATTTACCCCGTATATAATCGAAACCTCCGCCGGATGCGACCGTACACTCTTGACCGTGCTGGTTGATGCCTACGACGAAGACCCTTCGCGCGGCGACAAATCGACCGTTCTTCGCCTCTCCCCTAAGATCGCGCCCATTAAAGCCGCGATTCTCCCGCTGGTCAACAAAGACGGGATGCCGGAGATTGCCGAAAAAGTGTACCACGATCTAAAGAAGAAATTCAAGGTCTTCTACGACGACGGCGGCTCGGTCGGACGGCGTTACGCCCGCATGGACGAAGCCGGATGCCCGTTCTGTATCACCATCGACGGACAAACCAAAGAAGATGATACCGTCACCATCCGCGACCGTGACAGCATGGCGCAAACGCGGCACAAGATTGCCGAGCTAGAGGGGATTATAGCGGAGCGAGTGAAATAATAATTTTTATTGACGGGGGACAAATCGTCATTATCTTGGAGTAGATAATTCAATATCCCATATGCGGGAGGGGATGATGAGATTTCGCAGATTTATCAATATCCATAAATTCTGGCTAATCCTGTTTTTTTTCTTCTGCACGCAAACTCATGGGAGCGACTACTATTTTATTCAATCCGATAGTATCATATTTTCCACTGACGACAGCTTAGTGCGGTATCAAATTTATGATGTAAATGGTGATAGTCTTGACGAAATATTCGCTCTATATGAATCCTGCTATTACCTCTATTCTTTCCAACTTGATTCAATAATGTTTTCCGATACATCAGGTAATTATCATTTTAGTGGCGGATTAATCGTGGATAACTATGATTTGGATTCCAATAAGCATCTTTTGCTCACAAATTATAACAGAGATTTGTTGATTCAAGATGGCTTCGTAGAACATAATTCCAGGATTCTAACCGGATTTCATTATGTAGGGTTGGGTAAACCTCGAATGACACTCTATTTTGGTGACATAAACAGCGATCTCCAAAATGAATTGATTGTGACCGGATTGGGTTATTATTTTGACGGTATAACATGGAGCTATGAATATATTTATTCCGGCGATATGCTGATCTTAAATTCCAATGACTGGTCGCGTATATGGAATAATGAATGCGAGCATCTTTGGGCTCGCGAATGGGATCCGTGTCGTCCCAACGGCGAAAATACTTTATTCAATGATTTAAATGGAGACGGCAAAGTTGAGATCATAGCATGGGGCAGATATTTTTGGTATTCATACCTGGCTAATTGCAGTATGGATCCTTATAATGATATATGCATCGATTCAAGTGTCTATCAATTGTTCGATGTACTTGACGGCAGGGGAAATATTCATTTCTCTTCCTTTGCTCCAACCCAAATGACAGCCATTACTGGCCATTTTTCCTCCCTTCCAGCAGGCGAGAAGATAATCGTTTTGAAGGATGGATTTTCAATTGATTCAACCGTCTTCAATCCGTCAGGCCAATATGCATTTTATTGCCTCTGTTATGTCGGAGACTCAATTCGACTTCTGTGGGGAAAAGACGCCTCCGAGTATGAAAGAAATCTGTTTTCGATTCCCAGCATCCCCCACACTTTCTGTGCATCCACTCCCAATGATCAATATTCTCTTCGCTCCGGTGATGACGGCTCCATCATCGGCACGATAAATGGCCTGAGGAAGGGTCTCAATACGTCAGAAGGGCATTTCTTGCCTCTTGACGATTCTATTATTCAGCTAATTCAAGTGGACGGGGATAAAGTGTATTTGTATAAATTAACCTCCAAGCTTGATGTTACGACGGATCAAAATATCAGCCTACCTGAGAAATTCATTCTTTTTCAGAATATCCCCAATCCTTTCAATCCCTCAACGACCATTGAATTCGAGTTGCCGACCGGAACCGATATTAATTTGGAGATATTCGATATTCTGGGAAGGCGCATTGCATCTCTGGCCAATGGGTACCGCAAAGCCGGGCATTATTCGGTCGAATGGGATGGAAATGACAGCGGCGGGAGACCCGCGTCATCCGGAGTTTATATTTGTCGCCTGACGACCGGCGATTACGATTCGACCATAAGAATGGTCAAACTCAAATAGCAGTACTGCTCTTCCTTGATTTCGGGAATCAATTTTTCCGGAATATATTTCCGGGCGCCGTCAGGTCTCATTCCCGATAAATCGGAAAAAGAACCTGACGGAACCGGAAAGTCAACCTCACAAATTCAATTCCTCACAAGAATCTGATTGACATATCGTGCATCTCCCCCTTATCCTCAAAAGCAACGATCTATGTTAATAAGGAGTATGATATGAGAGCTACTAATCACAATTCTCAGTTTGAAATTTCGAAAGGCATGGTCTGGTTCATGATATTTGGAACCTTGCTGATTTTTGCCGCCATGTCGGCATCCGCTCAGGACACCAAACCTGTGTCAGACCTCGAACGTTTATCGTTTCTTTCCGGCGAGTGGATCGGCGAAGGCGGCGGCGACCCGGGTCAGGGAGCGGGCGGATTTTCATTCAGCAAAGACCTGCAGGGTCAAGTAATGGTACGTAAAAGCTATGCTGAGTACCCGGCCACCAAAGACAAACCGGCTTTTCGTCACGACGATCTGACCGTAATATATCAGCAGCCGGGCGACACCATGCGGGCAACCTACTGGGATAACGAAGGGCATGTTATAAACTACACGGTTCAGGCAACCCCTGATCAGAAGAGCGCGGTATTTGTTAGTGCCCCTTCGCCTTCGGCGCCCCGTTTCCGCCTGACATATAAAATGAAAGATGAAAAAAGCGTCGCGATGATATTTGAAATCGCTCCCCCCGGCCAGCCCGATGCTTTCTCGCCCTACATTCAGGCCTCCGCGCATCGAAAGTAGATCGATACGCCGGGGGGCTTACCCGGTTTAGCGATTGTTTTGCATGGCTTGTATTGAATCAAGCATCTTCTGCGCGGCCCCTCTGTCCTTCCCATCGAGCCGATTGAGAATCCGGGACAACCCTTCTCCGGCAACTCGATTGTAACCTCGCTTGAAGGCCAGCGAATAAAATATGAATGCCTGATCAATTGGAGCCGATGGATTTTCCCGGAAGGCGAGATCAAAATAATAGACGCACGAATCCATATCTCCCAGAACTCTCTTGATAGCCCCAAGAGTATATAAAGTCTGTGGATCAACTCGACCTGATATAGATAAAGCATCATAAATTGTCTTGATAGTCGCGGTATCTCGCGCCGCCAGCAGAATGTCAATGGCGCGCGACAAAATATTCAGGTTATTCTTAAAGGAGGGCCACTCTTGTCTCAGGAGATTAACCGCGCCAGTGGTATCGCTGTTATCCAGTTTGTAGCCTGCCAGATTAGCGATATTTTGGTCGTCTTTTGGATCGGCCTGGTACCGAAGCGTCCAGGCGCGGATTGCCTCGTTAATATCGCCATATTCCTCCCTCGCTATCAACCCCCAGGGACGATTACGATACGCCTGATAATACTCCCTTGAATAATGCGGATCCTCCTGCACCATCTCCCTGAATAAAGGATAATTTTCCTCCTTATGAGTATTCTGCCAGACAAAGCCACCGGTATGCAGGATACCGAAAATCAGAAGCGGCGCTACCAGTGCGTTGAATTCATGTCTTTCGGTTTTTCCGTCTGATTCCGTCAACAGTCAGAAGCAACCCAAGAATCGGAGCCGAGGCTATTGCCAGAAGATCCCAATCACGAAATGCACCGATCTTCGGATCGACGAATATCGTGAACAGTATCGCTGGAATCAGCGCCCAGAGATAAAACTGCTTACGATTGAATGACGATGAATTCCAGAGGAAGGGAACCAGCAGAAGAAGAGGATAGTTAAGCCAATAAATATTCACCAAATCTTTCAAATGCGCTATTGAGAACAGATGATAAGGACTATAATCGGTCGCCCACAGGGGAACATAAATCTGCTGCAGGCTCATATGCTTCCCGATAAAATAAAGGCCCGCAATTCCCAGAAGAACCAGTCCCCCCAGCATAGTCATACGAATCGATCGTGAATCTACCCGCATGAACCAGAGATATATGAATGAGGGTATCAACACCGCACTCATCAGATGAAATCCAATCGCCAGAATAAGCCATAGAATAGTCAAAGGCGAGATATTGTTCGACTGCAGGTCGCTTCGAGCCGACAAGATGTAGATAAAGGCAAAGACAAATGAAAGAGCATAGCTCTCAGCATAACCGAAAAAGAATTGAAACGCTCCAAAACAAACTGCCAGTGCCAATCCGATCAGGAAGGTCCTTTTCTCTCTCGAATATATGATCAGTGCCACTAAAAAGATGCACCCGGCGAAATATGACGAAAGTCTATAGGAGATAATAGCCCCCTCCTTACCCCCGGCGGTGATTGAATAGATCAAATGATGCCAGAAATAATCCAGGGGTTCTGTGGCTGAAAATGATTCCCCGGAAGCAATATTCCCAATTACGTTATACCCATCGCCAAGAAGAAAATTCCTTTCGGACAGCGACGCGAAGAGAATTACTAGGACGGCGCATAGAATTCCATACATCAAATATGATTTCCACCCATTACCACGACCCGAAATCACCTCGATTCCTCTACCCAGCCGATTTGAAATTCCCGGCACCAACGCAAGAATAAATATCACAGCGAGGGAAATGCGCAATGAGATCGGAAATGACTTCGCAGTGTCAATTCCCCACCAATGCCACTGAGGAAAAAATGAAAATATCAGCGATACCAATATGAGTAATAGCAGTATGACCTTAATTTTCGTTGTCACTTACGAATCCAATTAATAATTGACTTTAATTAAAGTACTGATTCGAAAAATAATCGTAATCATATTCATGCAAACCAGTACTAGAGTCTTCAGATTATTGATTATGGGCCATATATTCCTTAAACCACCTGAACCCGAATTCTTCCATTATTTTTAGAAATTCATCATTTCTCTGCGGTAACTCATCGGCCCGGTAATGGAGTCCGAAATAATTTTGTACGACGTTAATATATCCCTGTTCTATAATTTGGGCGATGCATCTTTCAGCAAATTTGGCGCCATGAACGGTCCGGCAGACTGACTCTATCGTTTCCAATCTCTCGGGAGTAATATCTTTTTTCCAGTCGGGATATTTGTCATTAAAAGCCGCCAGCAATTCCCTGTCGCTCGCAATTCGATATGTTTCGCTATGAACGATCATTTTATTTGTAAGCTTCTTCTTAATGGGCGGTTTGATTTTCGGGTACCCAAGGCTAAGAAGCACTACCGGAAACACGCCATCGGGAAGACCCAGCAATTCGCGGATTTCGCGAAAACATTCGAGAACCGTGCCTACATATACCGACCCCAACCCCATAGCATCGGCGGCGGTGCAAATATTCTGGGCCGCAATAATCGTGTCTTGAAAAGAAATCCAGAAATGGCGGAAAGATGACGTCGCCGTAAACGGCGCAATTTCAAGCTCCGCCCAGCGCCTGATTCGATGCCAGTCGATACAGAACATCAAATTAACGGGTGCATGGGCGATAAATTGCTGATCCCCACAGAGCTCTGTCAATTTCCTTTTGGAATCATCATTTTCAATCTTAATTATTGAATAAGGTTGTAAATTGCCGCCGGTAGGGGCGCGTATCCCCGCCTCAAGTATTAAATTCAGATCATCCGGCGGAATTTTCTTGTCGAGGAAATAGCGACAACTCCCCCGCTCCAATAGAAGCCGCATGGTTTCGTTGGGATAGTGAGTGGCGGTCTTATCATCGACGCCGTGGTGTGACTTATCATTTTCTGCCATCGTGTACACTCCATGCTAAACAAATATCGTCGGCAACTTTGTTGCTCCGGAAAAAATAATATAATTCGTTTGACTTTGCCTAATGATTTTGCCAGGTTATGGAAGAAATCTAAAAAGCCATAGGCTTACAAGTTAATCTGGAGGCGCTTATGAAGGGCCGTCTAACTTATCTTCTGGCATTTATCTCTTTCATACTTCCGGTCCAGTTTGTGTGTGGACAAGGAAGTTCGACTCGTATCAACAACTATGATATAGCCGCAACCTTGGATACTGCCGCCGGACTATTGAATGTAAAAGCAATGCTTGCCGTCGACAAAACAGACTCAACCGAATTGTTGCTGTTGCTTATGAATTCTGCAGTTCGGCTGGATTCTATAATCGCCGATGCGGGGGGTAATTATTTCAATATCCCACACGAATTCACCGGCAAGGATACTCTTCAGCTTAGATTCCCGGAATCGTTGAGAAGCGACAGCCGCTTCTCACTCAATTTCTATTATTCATATCCCATAGGCAAGCCGACTGATATTCCACTGGTTATTGATCGGGGGCACCGATGGTATCCTCTCATTATGGACAACATAGCCAGACTATATCTGACCGTTACGACCACAGGTGATTTTGAGGCTTTCTCAGCCGGCGATATGACTTCTATGACTCAGATGACTGACTCGACCTGGACAGTTTGGGAAACTGCATTTCCGGTGTTCAAGATTCCCCTGGTCATTGCCAGAAGGGGATATTACAGGGAAATCACAAGAAGTTGCGGCAATGAAAGAGAGATCAGCCTGTACTATGTCAGCGCGGACAGCGCTACCGCGCAATCGATGATAGATGAAGTTTGCCGCTCGTTTGAATTCTATTCCGAATATGTCGGAGGGTATGGTCACAATACCCTGCGGTTACTCGAGGTGCCGCAATTTCCGGGAACCAATATCGGCACCGGTATTATCACTTTCGGCAAAAACGAAATAGAGGCCTTCAAAGTTGGAAATAAGGACCAGATTGATCTGGCGGTTGCCGACCAATGGATAGGCGCTGGAATCTTCAGCCAATTCCCAAGTCGGGGATTTTGGTTCATGTCGATTTCGATGCCGCATTATCTGAGAATGACGTATCTGCAAAATGTCGAAGGTGAACAGGCTTTTCAGAAGACTCTCAACGATTCCTATAATGCGTACCGGCCTATAGCCGGCACTGATAAAGATATTCCGATCCTCGACGTCGATTTTCTTAATACAAAAGAAAAGGGAGCTATCATTTACGGGAAAGGGCCCTACGTGATAAATATCCTTCGGAATCGCATCGGTAATGAGCCCTGGCAAAGATTGTGGAGGGGATTATTTTTCGAATTCAAAGGGAAAATTTTGTCCTTCGACCAGTTGATTGAATATATGGCCACCTATGACGGCGATGGTACCGCCATATCGGAATTTAAAAAACTGCTGAACGAGAAGGGTCTGTTGCCGCAATAACGGCCCATGGTTCCCGGATTCGGCGATATTGCCAGCATAAAACCAAAGGAGATTTTATGAAGACAAGCCATGCATTATTGATCGGTGGCAGCCTTATAATCGCTTTCTTTATATTTGGGATATTTTTCTATAATGCCCGGGTGACGGATAATACTATCAATGTCGTCGGAGCGGCGACCAAACGATTCGATTCGGACATTGTAAAATGGCGGATCACCCTCAGCCGTACCGCCGAGGAAAAGGATATGAGCGCCGGCTACAGGCTGATTCAGGCCGACCTTAAAACGCTTCGAGAGCTTCTCAACAGCTTGAAAATAGATGAAAAAGATATTTCAATTCAGCCTATCAATACTGAACCGGTTTACAGCGCAACCGGCAAGACCAGCAATTATAATATCTTACAGAGCCTCTTTGTTGTCACCACGGATATCGCGGCTGCTGAAGGACTGGCGCTTGATCCGGGATCGCTTCTGGAAAAAGGAGTGGTTCTGCAGAATTCGACTCTGGAGTATTTGAATTCGAAGCTGTCGGACATTAAAATGGAGCTTCTTTCGGAAGCGACCAAAGATGCCCACATGCGAGCCAAAGAAATAGCTAAATTCTCAGGCGCGACGCTCGGCCAAGTTACATCCCTCAAGGCAGGTGTATTTCAGATAAATGAACCCTACTCCAATGAAGTCAGCGACTATGGAATGTACAACACGCAAACCAAGCAAAAAGATATCACGGTGACGGTGAGAGCGACGTACAAACTTGAGTAGTTATGTCATGATTTTGTCAATCTGACCCTCATGTAGCATCCATTACGATTAAATATTGCCCCACTTTCGGATTTTCTCCTTGACACATTATCTTGACCCGCTATCTTTGTATAGATATCACAGGTTCTACTTTAGACATCTAAATTGGCTTCAACACGGAGGGTTTTTATGAGCACGTTCAAAGTCTTTTCGATGGCGGCGGGCCTAATTTTAATATCGGTGATAACCACGTTCTCCAATGTGATTCATGTCCCTGCCGATCAGCAGACAATTCAGGCAGGTATTGATGCGTCCGTATCTGCCGACACGATTCGGGTAGCGCCGGGAACTTATACAGGTGATGGCAATCGCGATATCAATTTTCAGGGAAAGAATATTATTCTGGTCTCCGAAAGCGGTCCTGAACAGACTATTATAAACTGTCAGGCCGGTTATATGAATGCACACTGGGCTTTCCGATTCATCAATAATGAAGATACAACTGCCGTAGTTGACGGATTCACGATAAAAGGCGCCATGGCAGACGAATCCGGTGCCATCAATCTGAGTTATTCCTCTCCCACCATTCGCAATTGCATAATTACGCAGAACGATGATATAGGGATATACAGCGCGAGTCATGCCAAACCCAGAATATATGATTGTGTAATATCAGACAATTCTCTGGCCGGCATTTTGGTCGGCGGACAGAATTGGCCATTTTCATGGATTGAAATGTCGGGTTGCCTTATTCGCAATAATGGTCTGCAGGGCCTGCAACTTCACTTCGGCGGCGGGGGAGTCAAGATATCCAATAGCACTTTTATCATGAATGGCGGCGAAGGAATTCTGCTGGTAGGTGACCTTCCTAAATCCGGAGAGAAAGTCTGGGATTCGACAATCATAACGAATTGTATTTCTGCCTTCAATCACGGTTATGGCATTGCCGAACTCTATGATTGGTTCAGCAATTTCAATCTTGCAGTGCGATGCAATAATTCTTTTGGTAATGACAGTGGCAATTGGCGAGGCATCGGCCTGCCGGGAGATACGATGGGTAACTTTTCGCTTGACCCCGTCTTCTGTGACATAGCCAGTGACAATTTCCATATTGGCATGAGTTCGCCCTGCGCCCCTCTCAATAATTCCTGTCAGAGCCTTATCGGAGCGTTTGGTATCGGATGCTCAACCGGCTGCATTTGCGGCGACACGGATCATAATGGACGTGTAAATATTCTCGATATAACATTCCTGATAAGCTATCTCTACAAGCACGGTTCTGCCCCGGTCCCTCTCCAATGCGCCGATGCCAACGGTGACGGCGTCGTTAATATGAAAGACATCACGACTATTATCATACTCCTCTATAAGGGGGGACAGCTGAACTGTCCCGATAACGGTCCACTGGGATCTCTAATAGGTCACTCTGCCTGCAAGGACTCCACACCGTCGCTGGATTCAAAGCGAGATTCTCTGGTCGGAGACTGCGTCACGTACAGCTATGACGGATCCGGTCTATTGACTATGAAGCATATCAATGCGATCTTCAATTGCTGCCCGGTGATTGCGGCCAATGTGCAGGTCAATAACAACTTGATTCTTGTAGAGGAAATTGACTCGCTTCTCAACGGAGGGTGTGATTGTATTTGTCGTTTCGATGTCGATTATAGAATTAGCTATCTTACCCCTGGAATATACACGATAAGAATTATAGAGCCTTATGTTCCGCAAGGGGAGCCGATTCTCGAATTCACGGTCGATTTAAGGACTAATCCAACAGGTTATTTCTGTATTAATCGCCCCTGAAAGCTAACATACGCGGCGAATTGGGCCGGGGCATTACGGAATAATGGAAAACAAAAAAATATCTAATTAGATACCTTTTTCCAATTTGGGATGCGAATTTGGAGTAATCCCAATCGGTTTCGCCTCGCGGATATCGTGCGCTAGAATAACCGACGGCCTGGCCTCTTCCAGCCCAAAGCCTCGCCCCGCAAGCGTCTCCCTGTAGACGATGGTATGGAGGTCGGTGAACCCTTCCGAGAACTCCACCTCTTCCCCGTCAATTGTTATGGAGCGATAGGTCGGCTTATTTTGCCTCTTGACCTCTTCGGGAAGGTCATTGCTGTCAATCGAAAGAAACCATCTGACCCGTGCCCCTTTTAACTCAAGGCATCCCCCGGTCTTGGTGGCATCGGCGACATGAACTTCGCTCCTCTCCACTCCGCCGAATAGCCATATTAACAGATCGAAGAAATGTATGCCAATATTGGTCGCCAAACCCCCGGACCTGTCCTTTTGTCCTTTCCATGAAACCAGATACCACGGTCCGCGGGAGGTAATATAGGTTAAGCAAATATCTCGTCGCGTGTTGGTTTTTTCCCTTTGAATTTTCTCCCTCAGCGCGATCAGCGATGGGTGCACGCGAAGTTGGAGTATTGTAAATATGCGGTGGCCACTTTCCTGCTCCAGTTCCTGAAGGGCGTCGATATTCCACGGGTTGAGTACGACTGGTTTTTCGCAAATAGCATCAGCTCCAATTCTCAAGGCGAATCTGGCATGAGCATCATGAAGATAATTGGGAGAGCAAATGCTTACATAATGCACCTGCTGATCCTGATTTGCTCTGCGGAGTTTGTCGATATGGCGGTCAAACCGTTCAAACTCTGTGAAGAATCGCACGTCCTTAAAATAACTGTCAAGCACACCCACAGAATCATTCGGATCAACGGCCGCAACGAGTCTATTCCCCGTCTCCTTGATTGCCTTAAGATGCCTTGGGGCTATATAACCCGCGACTCCGGATATTGCAAAATTCTTCGCCATTTCCACTCCTTTAATTCCTCTTCGCCATATTCAAATTCCTACGCACTTCCATACCATCGGCAGAAGCCCCCTGAATATCATTCTGAGATTTAAGGATGTCAAGCACCTTAAGCGGCGATTTTGCAGAATTGACTGTCATCATTAAAGAAACCGGTTGCCAAGTGGATAAATCACAAATAACTTGCACTCATGGGACACAGCAGTGTCGTAAGATGTTGAAATATAATAATTTCTCTTGACAGGATTTAAGATTATCCATATCTTAAATTAAGATGAGGTCTAAGCCTTATTCCGACCCTCCTTCACCGAATATTTAAGAGAAAATGTGAGCTATACTTAAACATAAACTCATTATTCAAGGAGTTGGCATGAATACCAGAAAATTATGGCTGATCATGACTCTAGTCATGGTTTTCGCCATGGCAGGCCCGACCTTCGGTCGGCAAATTCCGTGGTTTGATCGAAGCAACCCGGGACAGCTGGACGACCACCCCTGGGGAGGGGATCTCATGGCGGGTGGAAACAACGATAACTTTGGAGGTACTTTCAGCCTGGCATTCGTTGGTACACCGCTATCATTTATTGACTTCTTCAGAATGATGTTCTTTACCGGAACAAGAAACGACCTTCCGTTAATCCGGGGTTCCGCCAATCAGATTAATGATTTGGCGCCCACTAATTCCATATTTACAAATTCAACATTTATCCCGGGAAAAAGACAGAGAGGTAATTAATATGGACCAGGTCTTGAACGAAAGTTTAGACTACCACAAGCGTTGTCATAGTCAATTGACAGAGCTTCTGGCCCGCAGAGACATTGGTTCAGCCATCAGGTACTTTGAATCTTTCCGGGAGAGCGTTGACAGCAATCATGACCCGGTCAATGGCGCTATAATGCGTCTTGGGGCCGAAGCTTATTATCTGTCAGGCGAGTACACGCTTGCCTTGCCCATTATCAGGACTGCCATTCATATTTTCGCTCATCTTGAGGGTGAATCAAAGGAATTGGGCGAATGCTTCATAATGCTGGGCAATATCATGCGGGAAATTGGCAATTACGATGAGGCCGAAAAAGCCTACCGCGATGCCGAATCCATCCACCGAAGAAATGACAACGTCTCTGGGTGCGGTGACGCGCTCAATCGCCTCGCGGGCATCCTGTTTCGCAAAGGAGACCTCGACGCTTCTCTGAAGTACATGATCGAGGCCATCAAATATGCGGAAAAATGCAATGACAAAAAGAAGTTGGCTTATTTGTTCGGAAACGTCGGGAGAATATATACATTGCTGGGCAAATTGGACTCCGCTGAAGAACAGCTTCAACTAAATATAGGTCTCTCTTCAGAGTTTAATGATGAAATCGAACTGGCCAGAGCCTATCTGTCGCTGGGATATCTGTATATTCAGCTGGAACGATTTGATGAAGCCCGGACCACTCTTGACAAAGCTCTGAATTTTATCAAGCACAATAACATGCGCAAGGAAGAGGTGATCTATCTAACATACATAGGAGAGCTAATGGTTAAAACCGGCCAGATCGCGCCGGCTGAAAAGATACTTAATAAAGCTGTAAATGAAGCCCTCGAAATGTCGCCGGATTCATTATTGGCTCTAAGGCCAATCCGTCATATTGCTGAACTGGCCATGAAGCAGGGGAATTATCAAAAGGCATTATCGCTAATCGATAAGACCTTACCCAAAATGCAGAAGTTGGATTCTGGCGTAGAGATCGGGGCTTTTTTGCGTTTGAGAGGAATCTGCCTGGAATCCTCCGGCTTGTTCAGCGAAGCTTTCGAATCCTATCGGCAGTCCGTTGATCTCTTGGAAGAGCAGAAGGCCAGATTTGAACTTGCCGAAAGCCTGGCCGCCATGGGGCGGGCGCATCTCCTTGATCCGGCGAAAAGAATGATCCATCTTTATCGGGCTCAAGAGTTGTACAGCCGCTGCGGGATCAAATCTAGGGCGCGGCATCTTGAGAAGGAAATTGCGGGCCTCGAACTTGATATCAAGCCGACCCAAACGGAAACTTCCTCCCATGGCCCAAGAGCCAAGAGTTTTCCCACCAGAAATCCCAGAATGACTGAAATTATTTCGCACTTGAGCCTTCTGAAAAAAGGCGAGATTCCCTTACTCCTGACTGGAGAGACTGGCACGGGAAAAGATCACCTGGCCCGATATTTTCACTCCATCGCCCGCCCGAATGGACCATTCATTACCGTTAATTGCGCAGCGGTGCCTGAGACTCTGATCGAATCGGAACTATTTGGCTACCATAAGGGCGCTTTTACGGGAGCCGAAAACGACAAGAAAGGCCTCTTTCTTGCGGCCAGCGACGGGGTCATATTGCTTGATGAGATCGGTGAACTTCCCCTGTCTGTTCAGGCCAAACTGCTCAGCGTCATCGAAACCCGCAAACTTCGTCCTCTGGGAACAGCCAAAGAGATTGACAGCAACGCCATGATTGTTGCCGCAACGAACCGCAATCTTTTCGAAATGACAAAAGAGGGGAATTTCCGCACTGATCTCTATTATCGTCTCGCTGGCGTGGCGATGGAATTGCCGCCTCTGCGCGAGAGGAAGGAAGATATTCCCTACCTGCTAGAGCTATTCATGCGCCAGAATGGTCTTCTGCGCGGCGATGAGAAACCCGATCCCGATTTAATCAGACAGTTTGTACATTATGAATGGCCGGGGAATATCAGACAGATGGAAAATAAGGTCAGGCATCTATCAGTTCTCTGGACAATGGCCAAAGAAGGATCCATCGTGGAGCTATCCCGAGGATTTTTTGAGGAGGCCGCAGCCGAGGAAACCAATTCCTTATTCGAACAGGTAGAACGATTCGAGAAACGTCTGATACTGGATGCCCTCGCGGCATCAAACGGCAATAAATCCGAAGCGGCCCGGATTCTTCGTATACATGAATCAACCTTCCGCTCCAAAATGAGACGCTACAACATTCCGGAAGCTCTCGCCTCGTGATTTTTGTTGGAGAGGCGGCATAAGTCTGTGCCGCCTCTCATAACTATAGCTATATCTTTAATTCCCACCGAGTAATAACCTATTCTTATAAATAGAAAAAATCCGGAAACCTTACAAATTATGCTTCGTTACAGAATTAAAATATCCTAACTTTGAGCGAAACGGATATCTGAAGAATGACGAATCCTAAGAAGAATTTGAAAAGCTTTATATGGATTGTACTTCTGTCAGTATTCTGCTCAGGCACCATCTCTGCGTCGGAATACGACGTCAACCGGGATCTTAAAAACAGCGCGAAATTTATATCGATATCCAAATTTGAAAGCTTTGACGGAATTACCGACAAAATTGACGGGTACGTACTATGGGATGGTCAGGATCTTAAAGTCGATTCTCTCCCCTCCAAAAGTGAACTTTATTTTGAGGTTCAGCTTGACGGCCTTGACACTGGGATTGGTCTGAGAAACAGGCATATGAGGGAAAATTATTTGGAAACTGACAAGTATCCCCTGGCAAAATATTCCGGGCAAATTACAAAAGTGGAAAATTCGCCCGACCGCGGTCTTATCATTACCGCCGAAGGTAAATTTTCGGTCCATGGCGTAGAGAGACCCATGACTATTTCGGGCGTAATTACACCCGGAGAAAATGCTTATCACGTTAAATCGGATTTTGAAATTAAACTTCCCGATTTCAATATAAAGATACCATCTTTGATGTTTCTCAAGATCAATGAAATTATCAAGGTGGCTTTGGATTTCAATCTGAAAAGAGTCCCTGACAAGGGGGGGAAATGAAAAAAATAGCGCTAATGATCTTGATTATCTTCATGACATATTCCGCCGTCAATTCCATCTTCGCTCAAAGTAGCTGGACCAGAAGCGAAGAGAAAGCGGTCGTTGATCTCCAACTTTTCCGCGCCAATCAAACTATTAATCTTCCAACCGCGGAGACTCTGGAAAAAGCCACCATGGAGTTCGAAATTTCCCATCGCTTCCTCCCAGCTTTTTCCGATGGGATCGATTATTTTTACGGCATTGACGGACCAGTGAGGATGCGTCTGGGGCTAAATTATGGCGTAACCAATAGACTGACACTCACCCTTGCACGCAGTAATATCGATGGCAATATCGACTATAAAATGAGGTACAGAATTGCCCAAATTCCAAATGACTTTTTGCCATTGCTCATTACCGCCCAGGGCGGAGTAGCCTGGAATACTTTTGTTTTTGTTGATGGTCAGAGACGAAAAACTGGCGACTCGCGGAATTTCCAGTTCTATGGCCAGCTGATACTCAATACTATGATTCACAAAAAATTCGGAATTGGCTTGGTTCCCTCCTTCGTTAATAACAGCGATATCTATGATCCCAAGACGAGAAATACTATCAATTTGGGGGGGTATCTGGAGTATTATCCGAATCGAATGCTTGGCGTGATGGTCGAGTTTAGCCCGGTGGTCAATGGTTTCAAGAAGCAATATAATTCGGCTTCATTTGGACTAGAGATAAACACTGGAGGACATTTCTTTAAGCTCATTGCGACTAATTCGATATATCTGAATCCGGCGCAATACTTGAGTGGAGCAGATTATCAGTTCAAACCCAAATCGTGGCATTTCGGTTTTAACATTACCCGCCTTTTGCAATGGCATAAATAATCTGGCTGCCTCTTCACCGATGGCAGGATTCTGCACATCCTGTCTTTAGTGTCCGAAGCTGCCTTCAGGACGAGATTCTATTTCTCCGCCGCCAGTATATAGCTAAGCGGAAGTTTAATTTTTTCATTCTGCAAATATTCCCAGCAAACTGAAATGTCGTGATCATACTCCTCAAAGAGCTTGAGACGGAGACCGTTATTTACAACTCCGCTCATCAAATCCGAAATGGTATGGCAGAAATTATACTGCACACTCGCCTTGTATTGAGTATTGCCGTAGTAATCAAGACTGGTATAATCAATCAACGGATCGCTTCTGAAGTACGATTCCGCAATTCTCAGGGGGTCGTTCTGATTTTCTACATCAAACATATTAAGGAAGGGGTGCATCTCATAGATAAGAAGCGCTCCGCCCTTTCGCAGAAGTGAAGCCGCGATGGCAAAGAAAGCCTTCAGGTCTGGCATCCAGGCCAGCGCCCCAATAGAAATATATACGAGGTCAAATGAGCTATAAAATTCTTTGGGTAATTCATAAATATCTGCTCTGACAAATTCGCAATCTACTCCGGCGTGCTGGGCTAGTTTTCTAGCTTCATCAATGGCGGCATCGGAAATATCGAAGCCGACAGCTCGTCGGGACCCAAGATTCTTCAGGGAGATTAGCTCACGTCCATTATTGCACGCCAATTGGGCGACATCTTTCCCCTCGATTCCAATCTCCCTTATCTTGGCTGTGATAACAGAATCAAGGCATGAAAATCCCGGTTTACCAAATGATTCATACAGCCATTCACGTTTAGCTTTTAGATGATATGGTGTCACCTCGTTCCACGCTATTCTATTGGCCTCAGTGTACTTCTTAATATCCACATGTCCTCCGATATTTAAATTCTCGTCTCTTTCGCCCGTCGGCGTTCGCCCAATGCTCCGAAGTACCGTCTTAAGGAAATTCTTTGGATTGGCTCTACTCGCCGATAAACAAAAGCGCCCCCCATTGCCATGAGTAATCCAAGCAGTTCCCCGATTGCGCCAAATCGAATTACCGACCAGAAATCCGACAGTCTAATATCTGCCCCGTCACCGGCAAAGGCTGAGATAAATTTATAGATCATGATTATTATCGCCGCTCCCCCGCTCAGAAGCGTAATTAACTTCAGCTTAAATAAGTCGCGTCTTTGTCGAAAGTAGCGATAAATAAAAGCGGCCAATATTATCAAGGCGGCAGCCAGAACCAGCCAGAGGATTCCCCCAATTCTCCCACCCGATGCCTCTACTGTAATTGTGCCGCATGAAACCCTGACCCACGGAAGAAAAAAACAAATAATCGCAATTCCGGCTCCGGCAGGCGTCAAAAATACGGAAAGCTTCCCTAAATTGTCTTTCATATGCAAACAGAATTTGTCATAAAAAAATATTCGTATTATATTCAGGATATGAAGATATACTCCAAGTCCCCTTATGAAAAGGCCTATCTTCTGGCCCTGGCGAAAACCTCTCTGCAGAAGCACGAGGTTGAAACTTCACTCGACGAATTGGCCGAACTTGCCACCTCCGCCGGTGCGCAGGTCGCCAAGAAAGTGCTTCAGACTCGTCATCCTGACCCAGCCTTCTATGTTGGAAAGGGGCTGGTTGAAAGGCTGAAAGAAGAAATCTCATCCGACGGCGTTAACCTGGTGATATTCGATGATCCCCTCTCCCCTGCTCAGCAGAGAAATCTGGAGGAAGCCCTGGGTGTGAAAGTGATAGATCGTTCGATTTTGATTTTGGATATTTTTGCCCTTCATGCCCGCACCGCGGAGGCGAGGCTGCAGGTAGAGTTGGCTCAGCTTGAATACATGCTCCCTCGTTTGGCCGGCGCTTGGGGACATTTCAGCCGACAGTACGGCGGCATCGGCACCAAGGGACCGGGCGAAACACAGCTCGAGACAGATCGGCGGCAAATTCGCAAAAAAATAGCCCACCTGAAAAAGGACCTTGAAAAACTCGGCCAGCAAAGAGAAACCCAGCGAAAATCACGGCAGAA
Source organism: uncultured candidate division Zixibacteria bacterium (assembly GCA_963813655.1). Classification (GTDB taxonomy): domain Bacteria; phylum Zixibacteria; class MSB-5A5; order GN15; family PGXB01; genus CAWEZN01. Next base: position 222,567 of record CAWEZN010000010.1, read on the forward strand.
GTTATTCAAGGTTGCCTTGATCGGGTATACCAATGCCGGCAAATCAACCCTTTTCAACCGGCTGACAAAATCCGACGTGAAGGTCGAGGATAAGTTGTTTACTACTTTGGATTCAACCTCGCGAGTGATGTCATCCGGATATCCTGAAAAAATAATCTTTATCGATACGGTCGGTTTCATTAAGAAACTGCCGCATCAGCTGGTAGCATCATTCAGGTCTACCCTGGAAGAGGCATCCTATGCCGACCTGCTCCTGAAGGTTGTCGATATCTCCGATAGCAACTACCAGGACAAAATCGATCAAACTAACAGAGTTCTTGAGGAGATAAAAGCGTCTCAAGTTGAGTCTATTATAGCTTTCAACAAAATTGATCGAATGGGGGACTCACCCATACTCCCGCAGGGGACGGAAAAAAATTTCTATCTTTCTGCCCTGAAAGGGCTTGGGCTGGAAGAACTGAAAGAGGAGCTTTCAACCCGCCTGAAACTCTTTTCAAGCCGAAATAATCATTATCCCTCAGACCAGAACACATAATCACCTATTATATTAAAGTCTAACAATCCTTTTGCCGACTTTACAATTAGGATAAAGATGCCTATGGCGAAAACTATACTTATTGTAGATGATAATCCCAACATGTCAAGTCTTCTCGTGGAGATGCTGGAAGTCTTCCATTATGAGGCAATTCGCGCTGTTGATGGTCACGACGCTCTCGACAAGGTCGAAAAAAATGATATCGCTATGGTAATCACCGATATGCGTATGCCTCGGATGTCCGGCCTTGAATTGCTTCATTCCCTCAAAGAAAAAAAACCCAAGCTTCCGGTTGTTCTCATCTCCGGATATTCAGTCGATGAATTTGGTTCGGACATCGTCAAATCAAAAGCCGATGGTTTTCTCAATAAGCCCTTTATGATGGCTGACATAGAGCGTCTGCTATCCGAACTTCTGTGATCCGCAAAAATTCGCAATATCCAATAATCGCAATTGCCTTTTACCGCATAATCACTTTCATTTCTCCACTGTGAGACAGAGCGATGATTCTCCAATAGAAATGCCGATCGATGGCATCCTCGATTTACACACTTTTAATCCCAAAGAGGTAAGGGAAGTTGTCGTCGAGTATATTGACACCTGCCACAAAAAAGGCATTTTGAATTTGCGAATTATTCACGGTAAGGGACAGGGAGTTCTTCGAAGGATCGTTCATTCCGTTCTCGCTAATCACCCGCTGGTTATATCTTATCGCCTTGATCCCGATGCCGGAAGCTCTTGGGGAGCAACTCTGGTGGCGCTCAAGAAAGACTGATTCTTGAAAGCTGAAGTCAGATATCTCTCAAATATCGCCCAAAAATGACTTGACAGAAACGCAAACCTCGGTTTATTACAATTGTAAATAGAATTTCCACAGGGCCCCGAGCACGCCCCTGTTTAGATTCAGATCGAATACTTTTCATTTGGGTTCCTGAGCCTTTTGAGAAATAAACCCAGGTAGGCACTGGAAGATACTGCTGGTTTATAGCGGATTAAATATCAGGGATAAAGTTCATTTCTCGACACTCATAAACTAAAATAAGGAGGAGACATAAAGTGAAAGCACTTAACTTCCGGAGGTTCGTGTTATTTGTGCTCGCCCTGACTCTTACTATCTGGCAGGGATTATTTGCGTCGAGTATCGATGTCAGTCAGGGCGTTCCAATAGCCGCTACATCCAATTATTATGAGAGGGAGCCGGAACTCCTTAAAGCTTCCAGTGGGACATGGTTTCTGGTTTATGCCCGTTCACAGGCAACCTATACTCCCGGCGGCAATCCGGATGGACTAATATACGACATATATTACTCAACGTCCGGAGATAACGGCCTGACCTGGGTGGAATGTGATCCGTCGAAGAGGATGACCCTCCCGGGGGCTAATTTTATGCCGGTAAGCGTAACGGAAGCAGACGGCCAAATATGGATTATTTCCGCAGACTTGAGTACGGGCGATATCTATTATCAGGCTTCCGGAGATCTGGGTAGCAGTTGGTCATCGCCGACAATAATCCTGACCGCAACCCAGTCTCTTGGCTCTTTCCACCTTAATGCTCTCGCTGAAGGGAACGATATCTGGGTTTTCTTCGCCGGATGGGCAAACACGGATGGCATATATTATATCAAATATGACGGAGCTACCGACACATGGAGCGCGCCGGTTCAGACATTGCCCGGAGCGTATCGGATGCCGCGGGTTATCAAAGATGGGGCTATCTATCGTATGGTGAGTACTGTCTGGGCCAACATCTGCCTTAGCACGACCACAGATCCATCATCACTGACATGGACCACAATAAATATCCCCGGAACAGAAACACCTCCCGGCGGCTCGTCGTCGGATCCGACCATCTGCAAGGATACCGAAGGCCGCCTGTGGCTCGCATATGCACCCTGGTTCGCCGGCGACAAGCAGAGAATAGAATATTTGACTTCACCCGATGATGGCGCTAACTGGTCCGGCTCCCACATTTTTACGGCCGCAGAATATGGATCAAATTATTGGTGGGATTTCAGACCTTTTCTATCTGAAGATGGGTCCGATATGCTCCTACTTGTAGCCAGCGAAAAGAATGACCCCATAGTCAACCGCGGCGTGGCGGACATCCTTATGTTTCGCTTCCCAAAATCAAGTATGGGAAATATTCATTTTGAATTCATTCAGGCGGCGATCAACGCGAGTGTCAGCGGCGATATAATCAATATTGCTGCCGGATCGTATCCATACCCGTTGAATATTGATAGTCGCAGTGGTGTCACGCTTTTAGGCTCAGGGCAATCATCAACAACTTTCAAGCCGGCTAGTGTGTTGTCATGGGCTGTCCCCGGATATCCTCAATATAATAGTCGAATGGCAGCCATTCGGGTTGTCGGTTCTTCAGATATCCGCCTTAGGAATATGAATCTTGATTTTGACCTCGTCAAAGCAAATAACGTCGCCGGTCTGCTCTATTGGAATTCTACGGGAGATATCTCCGACAATTTAATCCAGAATATGAATGTCCCCGATGCGGGTGGTGGATATTACGAACTTACAGCGTACTGTCGCGCTCCGGGATATTCAGACGTCGCTCGTGCAAATATAGGCATTATTAGTAATACCTTCCTGAAAACCGGTAGGGTTGGAGTTGTCACTCACGATTATGTAAGCGTCAGTATTACCGACAACCTGTTCGATAAGGTTGATGATGATTTTGGATATGCCATTGAGATCGGTTCGGCGTCAACCGCAACGATATTGAACAATACTATTCGCAACTACGATACCTGGGCCGCTACCGATCATTCTTCTTCAGCCGGAATATACATCGAGAATAGTTTTACTACGGGATTTTCCTTGAAGAAGCCGGTTTCCATTCTCAATAATGACATCTATAATTGTCAATACGGTATTTATCTTGGGAATTCCGCCGTCGGATACGCTGGAGATGTCGACATTGAAGCGTTCATTCATGGCAACTCTATTCATGATAATGCCACCCTCTCCCCTGAACCGAGCGGCGCCATGGTGATCACAGACGAAGGTCGTAACGCTGGATCGTCGGTAAGAGCCGATATAAATTTTAATACCTTTGCCAATAATGGCAACCATGGAATCTATGCTTATACAAGTGGAAACGGCGACATAAGCGGAATGATCACGGATAACCTCATCTATGGCCATCAGGAGGGAATTATCATTGATAATTTCGGAACCGGTTCCAGCCTCTACAATCTGACAATTTATAAAAACGCTCTTACAAATACCGTCAACGGAATTGACAACATAATGGGCGGATACTGGGATAATGCCAATGACACTGGCAATTGCTGGAGTGATTTTAAGTTAAATAGCGGATATCCCGCTCAGTACAATATTTCCGGCGTCGTTGGAGCCATCGATCGTTATCCGAATAAATATTGCGGCGCAAGCTGTCGCTGCCGCCCGGGCGATGCCAATGACAATGGAATGATCAACATGCTGGATATCACATATATAATTAACTATTTGTACAAACACGGAAATCCATCCTTTTATCCGACCTGCGGAAGTGACGCCGACTGTAATTGCGTCGTCAATGCCCTCGACATCACATATCTGATAAACTTCCTGTACAAGCATGGGTCTAAACCCTGTGATTGTTCGATTTGGCTGTCTAATTGCGGATGGCCGCTGAGAAAAGGGGATTGAGCGATTTCTCCTCGATAAGGCTCGTTTTCAGAGGGATTAGGAAACGAGCCTTTTTCTTTTTGGCAAGCTCGATTTTCACATTGAGGTCAATTGCACCCGCCATCCGAAGGCTATTTTGTAGTCAATTTGACCTCATCAGTAATTCCATTTAGTTTATGCCATTTCTTATCTGCTGAATTACAATAAGATACAATTATTTGAGCACTAACACGATATCGGCACCTGACTTGCACTGAAATCTCTTTGGAAAAAGCTGATTTGACTAAGTTGCTGGGAATCGGAAATTTACACCTGCTTTCGACGGCAGGGACTATAGGTGGACAGGTCTTTGCGACTGAGTTTCAAATCAAAAAGCTGACTTGATGCTTTGTCAATGGAAAGGATATTCGAAGTCCCAAAATTAGCGAATCGATGCACGGTAAGGAGCGCGGTATGATTAATTATCGACTACAAGGGGCGCTGAGCACAACCAATGTTAAGCTTGCTGGGGACGGCAGAGAGTCAATCATCATTGATGCCGTGAATTCTTATATAGTGAGGGAAGCCCATAGAATTTAAATAAATCCCAACTTGCCCTGAGGACTGAGGGGGAGCCAATACGTTAGCAGGCAAAATTTTTTGCCTGGGGCTGATAACCCGATGGTGTCCGTGCTCGCGCCGTCGGGTTACTCTTTTACGGTAGATCATCATTAATTAATTGATAATCAATTTCCGATATTCCCCCTTCGATTCTATCCAAAAATCTTCAGAAGCTTAAAGATATTGACCCCAGATACCGATTAAGATACTGATATCATTAAATTTAGAGCGAAAATGCCAAGAAAAAAAATCGGCGACATATTGATCGAAAAGGGCCTCCTGACCACCTCTCAATTGAACGAGGTTTTGAAAGGTCAGGAGAAAACCGGCGGCAAACTCGGCCATATACTGGTTGAAAAGGGATACATCAGCGAGGATCAATTGATCGAGGCTATATCTGAGCGACTCCAGGTTCCAAAGATTTCGCTCAGCTCATTAATCATCGATCCGCGTTGTAATTGACTTAATCCCGGTCGAAATTGCGCGTCGCTATATCTTAATCCCGGTTTTCAAGATCGGAAAGAATTTGACTGTCGCCATGTCAGACCCCCTTAACGTTATCGCCGTGGACGAACTCAAGTATCTGACCAAATTTGAAATCAATAGGGTTATCGCCTCACCATCAGAAATAAATGCGGCCATAGACCAGAATTATTCGGTGGCGGACTCAATGCACGGCGTGATTGACGGATATACCGGTGCGGGAGACGAGCAAAAGAGAGATATCGCAACCGATTCCTTTTCGCAACCAGAGATGGAGTCGCCCGTAGTAAAGCTGGTCAATCTGATTATTACCCAGGCCGTAAAGGATAAGGCTTCAGATGTCCACATTGAACCGGACGAAAATCAGCTTAGGATCCGCTATAGGATAAATGGCGTCATGAAAGAAGAAGCTTCGCCGCCCAAGAAACTTCAATCCGAAATAATCTCAAGAATAAAAATCGCCGCCAATATGGATGTGTCTGAGAAAAGACTTCCACAGGACGGAAGGTTGAATCTGGCTGTCGACGGCCAAAACGTCGATTTGCGGGTTTCCACTTTGCCTACGATTCATGGCGAAAAAATCGTTATACGGATCCTTGACCGTCGCATATTGAATATTGGACAGGTCCAACTCGGATTTTCTCCCGACCTGCTGGTCAAATGGAGAAATTTAATACGAAAAAAGGAAGGGCTGATTCTTATAACCGGCCCAACCTCAAGTGGCAAGACCACAACACTTTATGCCGCCCTGCAGGAAATCAATTCGATGGAGAAAAATATTATCACTGTCGAGGATCCTGTTGAATATTCGCTTCCATTAATCAATCAGGTGCAAACAAATGAAAAAGCAGGGCTCACCTTTGCATCTTCGTTGCGCTTTATTCTTCGCCAGAACCCCGACATAATCATGATCGGCGAGATTAGAGACCCCGAGACCGCCTCTATGGCTATTAGATCAGCGCTCACCGGTCATCTGGTCCTATCCACCCTTCATACCAATGATGCCCCCAGCAGTATCACCCGATTAATTGATATGGGAATAGAGAATTATCTGGTGGCATCGGCGTTGAAAGGAGTCCTGGCCCAGAGACTTCTCCGGACCAATTGCCCCAATTGCCTCGAGGAATATACCCCTCAAGATGTACAACTCCGACTGGCCGGACTCCAGGATTCCGCCGATGGGATCAGATTTACCAGAGGGGTGGGATGTAATAGATGCCGCATGACCGGGTACATCGGCCAAACGGGAATATTCGAATTGATCGATATTGATGAGACTATCTGCGAAATGATTATCAACGCGAGTTCCGATTCTCAGATAAAAAGCTACGCCGCAGGCAAAGGTTACCAATCACTATTTCAGATTGGGCTGGAGAAGGTGAAAGAGGGCATGGTTTGTCTCGAGGAACTTCTGCGTGTTGCCTCTATGGGAGGGCAGTCCGCCCCCGAAACTACACCCGCAAGGGTCTCCGTCAATGCCTGACACATATACTTATACGGCCCGAACAAGGACGGGCCAAAAGCGGACTGGTTCGATTCAGGCTGATAGTCCATCGCGAGTGGCCGCGCTTCTCGATGAACAAGCGCTTATCCCCATTGAAATCACGCACCGTGACGGTGCCATTCGATCGGGAATATTGGGCTTTTTACGAGGCAGTCAATATGAAGATCTGATTCTGTTTACCCGCAATCTGTCTACCTTGTACCAAGCCGGCATTCCTCTGTTGAAGGCACTCTCAATAATCAAGATTGGCCAGCCGGGAAGCTATTTCAATCGCGCCATCATCAAAATTCATGATAATATTCAGGCCGGGCGTGCCCTTTCCGATGCTCTCGCCGAGTTTCCGCGGGTCTTTTCTCCAATATATTGCTCCTCTGTGGCGGCAGGGGAAGCTTCTGGGAAATTGGATCTCATCCTCGATTCATTGGCCGAAATGCTCGAGCGAGATTTGGAATTAAAGCGTCAAATCAAATCAGCAGTCCGTTATCCAATCTTTGTCGTAACTGCAATCGCGCTTGCATTTACGGTTATGATCACATTCGTCATTCCTCGTTTCGTGCAATTTTACGCCTCCGCTGGTGCGGAGCTTCCTGCTCCGACTAGAGCGCTTATCGGGCTAAATTATTTCATTGTACATTACTGGTTCCTGATTCTGACCGGTGCTGTGATCCTGATTTTCTCTTTCAAGAAACTATATTCCACTGCTGCCGGCAGGCTTTATTTCGACACAAGACTTCTCAAAATGCCGATTTTCGGCGATCTGGTGGTCAAGGGGAACGTGGCTCGCTTCGCATATATGTTTCACCTTCTTTTAAAGAGTGGCATACCAATTGTGAAAGCTCTTGATCTGCTTGCCGATACAATCCGCAATTCGCGACTGACCGCCGAAATCAGATTCCTATCCGAATCGTTCAGGGAAGGTCGAGAAATAACAGGACTGACAGACAGAGTCATCTTCTTTCCGGACATGGCATTGCAGATGATAAATGTTGGTCTTGAAAGCGGTTCCCTGGAAAGCATGTTGACTGAAGTTGCCAAACATTATGGCAAGGAAGTTGATTATAGGTCCCGCCATCTGACTGCGCTTTTGGAGCCGATTCTGACCGTTGTGCTCGGCGCCTTTGTACTGGTCGTTGCGCTGGCCGTTTTCCTGCCGATGTGGAATCTTATTAAAGTCTTCCGCGGGTAGCACCCGAGTAAAATAAATTCACTTTTTTCCGATAACATGAGAAGGAGAATATAAATAACTAGACTAGGAGGACAATCGATGTCTCACTGCAAGCCGTTTAATCACAAAGGATTCACCCTGATTGAACTGGTCATAATCATTGTCATTCTGGGAATTCTGGCGGCAGTCGCTATTCCCAAGTACAAAGATATTACCTCTCAGGCCAAAGAGTCTGCCGCGCGTGCTGCCCTCGGAGGATTGCGCTCCGGAATCACCATCTGGTATGCCAATCAGGCGGTAACAACCGGAACCGCGGCCTGGCCCGCGATCGACAGTCTCAGGACCGGTGGCGCTGTCATGGAGCAGGGCATTCCCAAGAATCCATATCAAGCCTCCGCTAATGCCCCCGACAGCATTGTGACAGGAGTTACAAAGGGCCTGGTGGTAGGTACAAGAGGTGGTTGGGCCTATAAAGCATCGACCGGCGAAATATGGCCGAATACAAGCTCCGCTGGTGAAAATAATTGGTAGACCGTCAGGGTCGTTAAGACTCCGACTCTCATAAACCACATCCGCCCGCCATGATAGAAATGGCTGAATAGGCACGACTCAATAGCCGTGCTAACTGACATTTAAAGACAAGAGAACGAATGCTGATGTCAGGAATTTAGGCCCTAGATTGAAAGCAAACCGGGGAATGAAGCGAATCGCTGAAAAGGGATTTACACTGATCGAACTGGTGATGGTCATAGTAGTACTCGGAATTCTTGCCGCCGTAGCTATGCCCAGGTTCAGTTCTCTTGCCCAGCAGTCAAAAATAAACGCCACCAAAGACGAACTTAGGCTATTAAAAATTGCCATTGTCGGCGATTCCAGACTGGTCTCTGGAAATGAGTATATCGATCGAGGATTTCAGGGTGATATCGGTTACCCGCCGTCACGCCTCTTGGACTTGGTGAAAAAGCCGGACTCCATTTCGTCCTATGACAAATTTACGCGGATTGGCTGGAACGGGCCATATGTGGACAGCGCCGGACAGAACTACCTCAGTGACGCCTGGGGAAATGCTTACGTCTATAATCCTGGCGCCCGAACCATTACATCCACCAGTGTTTCGCCGAACATAATAATTAATTTTTGAGGAAGAACAGAGGCAACATGCTCGGGTGTCAAAAAGGTGTAACTCTCATTGAATTGGTGATGGTGATAATCATCATTGGCATCCTCGCCGGAGTTGCCATGAAATCAATGGATTCGGCGATATCGACCGCTAAGGTCGAATCCACCAAGAAAGAACTTGACGCCTTGGCTTCCGCAATTGCGGGTAATCCTGATATTATCAGCAACGGATTTCGAGTGGATTTTGGGTATGTGGGGGATGTTGGATCGCTGCCGCCCAATCTCGACGCTCTGGTCAGTAATCCCGGAGGCTATGCCACCTGGAAAGGACCTTACACGAAGAATAATTTTGTTCAGGCCACAGACGACTACAAGAGAGACGGCTGGAATGTACTTTATACATACAATGGCGGCCTGACCATAATATCGACCGGCTCAGGAAGCAACATCACTAAACAGATTGCCAATGCTTCCGCTGACTTGCTTAACAACGGTGTGCATGGCGTGATTCTCGATGTCGAAGGTATCCCGCCGGGTGTTTACAATTCCGACGTCGATATTACCATTACCTATCCCGATGGTGCCGGCGGAACGACAACCGCCTCTGTCAATCCTTCAACAAGCGGGAATTACAGTTTTTCTGGGATTCCAATCGGAAACCATACCATTGTCGCCGTGAACACTCCTACTCATGATACTTTGATTTCATACATCACCATGCCGCCCAAATCAAGCGTTGTGAATAACCTCAGGTTTGGCTCAGCGCTTTGGGGTGCAGGGAATTCATCCAGCGGAAACAGCCTTCAATATGTCTCTGGCTCGGCGCATCCTGAAAATGGCGAGGATATTCAATTCGATATTTTTAACGATACTGGAACCAATATTGACATCGACTGGCTAAAAGCGACCTATGTTCGCAGTCCGGCCGCCTATTATGAAAGGGTGCGATGGGGAAACAGCACTGTGGTAAATAATTCCAGCCCTCGATATGCCTCAGGCTCACAGGCAAGTTTCTCCAATTCGAAGACAATTAATGATGGTTCGACCATTACCATAAAACTCCAGAATTTTAATACCTCTCAGAATGGAAATGGTTCTAATGCCAATATGTCCGGGATAAGTTTCACCATCCTTTTCAGCGACAGTTCTCAGATTTCTTTCAGTCTTTAGGAATTGAAATGTTGAATTTTTTGAAAAAGAACGGTAAGGTAGACTCGCGAGAATCATTCGGCAGTCTCTCGGATCTATTCAGAAATCTGAAATCGAGGAGACACCTCGGCTTTGGTCGTACAATTGCGATCTTGATAGATGATCAAGCTATCCAAATGGCCACCACCCAAAAATATTGGAATAGAAGCCGTCTTCTTGACGCCACCAAAATATATATCCCCCCCAGCCACAATACCGCTGAAAGACGCAAAAATTTTATTTCCGGGGAAATTGACAGATATATCCAGGAACACCGGCGATTGTTAACCCGATTTGTCCTCGGAGTCGATGGCCCCGAAACGGCGGTCCGAGTTTTATCCTTTCCGAATATGACCGCAAGGGAACTCGCGAGAGCCGTCTATTGGGAAGGAAATAAGCAAATTCCCTTCGGATTAGAGGACGCCTATTATGGGTATCAGCGTGCAAATGCTGATAGCAGGAAGATTAATTCCGAGCTTGAAGTCAGTCTTATCGCAGCCTCAAGAAGTGAAGTCAATAATCGCCTTGAGGAATTGAGCCCTGACCTCAGAATCAGTGGGGTGCATTTCGGCCTCGAAGCGATCGGATTTATGCTTCGACATGTCGATGGATATTCGCCTGATAAGACCTATATCCTCATTAATATAAAAAAGTCCAATACCGAGGTCTCATTCTACAGAGGAACCAGGCTCGAATTCAAGCACCTCTCTTCATTCGGCTCCGGCACCTTGAATACTGAAATTGGTGGAGGTGACGATTTCCAGGTCTTCACGGAGAAGCTCGCTCAGGAAATACAGAACACGCTCGATTTTTACGTGGGTCAATTTTCCAGAGCAACTACGGAAATTGCCTTTTTGTATGGTGACTTGTCCTATTCTGAGGAAATTATTTCGAAGCTTTCAGCCCGTTTCGGGATTGAATTCAGGATATTCCCCATTCCAAACCGGTTAAATCCCCGGCCAGAAACCGAAAGTCATCCCGACCAGATCCCCGTCGCACTTAAAGCTGTGGCGCTGGCTACGGTCGATGATGATCTGGTAGACCTATCGCCGCCCCACCTAAAGGAATTTCGAGCCATTCGTAAATGCCATCGCTTGGCAATTCCCGCTCTCACCCTGGTTACCGTCTTGCTCCTTGTCACATGGATGTCGCTGAAATATCAGGTGGACAAAGACAGATTTTTGCTTGCCTCGGCGACCGCTCAAATCGAGGAATTTTCCACTTCCCCGGCTTATATCATGTACAATAAGATTAAGCAACGTCTTGCCGCCGATAGGGCCTTCCTTGACAGATTGGAAAATGAGCCCACATATCTTCACCTGAACCTGAAGGAAATATCCCGCTTGACGCCCCAGCCCATAAGACTTATTTCATATAGCCTTGACAATACCGGACAGGGATTTTCGCTCTCAGTTGAAGGTCGTGTTCAGTCGACGGGCATGCCTCCCGAAGTCACGCTGGCGGAATATATAGCCTGTCTTGAGGGATCTCCGATGTTTGAGAATGTCAAACTGAAAAAATATATCAAGAAAGCCGAAATGGATCATTTTGTCATTGATTTCGTGATCCAAACAAACGCCATCTTATGAAAAAGCTCCTCTTAACATATATTGCGTCTACTGTATTGATTGTCCTATTCTGGTTTTTATTTCTGATTTCGCCTCAGGTAAATAGCAGGAGGGAATTCAGAGCGGCTTACTCCGAGGCCCAAATTAAACTTACTGATTTCAGAAAAACCATGCTGGAATTTCCCGAGCGCTTCTCCAGTGTGAAAGAAATTAATCATAGGCGCCTCCTTCTCGAGTCTCAACTCTTTTCCAAGGAGGATCTGCTCCGGCTATTTGGAAATTTGCGGGAAAAAGCGGCCGAATCGAATCTTTCTCTGCTGGAGATTACTCCTTCAATCGAGGAATTGCTGGCTATGAATAAGCAGCCCCTTCAAGATGAGTTCCCGCGCCCTCTTGATATTTCAGTCAGATTGAATGGACCTTTTCCCGACATCGGCGAATATATCAAGCTGATTGAGGGGGAAAAGTATTTTGAAGGAATAAATTCCTGTAAGGTAATATCGACCGCAGACGGCAATGCGTCTCCGTCGGTCGACTTCGGTTTTAAAGTAGTACTGGGAAGCATGGAGAAGATATGATGGAACCCAGGACTCGCAAACTGATTATCTATTCTCTATTTGTCGCGGCGGCCGCCTATGGTTTGCTCAACTTGAGAGGGCGGCCCGACAAACCCATTTCCGGGCCTGCGACTGGACCATCAGAATCCCGACCGTCACAGGTTATTCAGTCGTCCAAGCTTATAGATATCGAGAAATACTCGGCTATGACTTGGGGACGCGATCCATTTGTGCGCGATCACGTAGAAATCGTCGACAGCGCTAAAGCGGCGGCCCCGACATGGACTCTGGGAGGAATACTATATGACGACCTCAGTCCGGCGGCGATAATCAATGGCCGGGTTATGCGAACCGGCGAATCAATCGAAGGCGCAAAGATTCTGAAGATAGATAGAAATAAAGTCACGCTCGAAAACAGCGGAGGGCGTTTTTCATTAAATCTCGCAAAGGATAAATCATGACTCGTAATGTCTTTGTCATAATAGTGCTTCTCTTTATGATAAGCGCGGCGACTCTGGCGGGCGTCTTCGATACCGACAAAAAAATTTCGCTTCAACTTGACAACGTGCCGATGGCATCCGCCCTGGATATGATTGCTCAGCAGTACAATCTCAATATTGTCCAGTCTGCCGATGTCGAGCAAAAAATCTCGATTAGACTGGAGAATGTCTCCTTGATAGACGCTCTCAAGGCGATTTTGGTCTCCAATGGGTACAACTATTATTTGTCCGGTGATATTATCGTTGTGAAGCGGATGGACATTAGTTCGCCCGGAGAAACCATCGCGAAAATTATTACATTGAACAATATATCGCCCGCCGCTGCCATTAATGCCGCCTCCGATCTTCTTTCCTCAAAAGGAAAAATGAAAGTGGTCGAAGATCCGGCAAAAGACTCGAAATCGGACGGGTCGCCCCGGGCGACACAGGTTGTAGTGGTGGACTTGCAGGAAGTTGTCGACCGAGTGGAAAGCCTGTTGAAAGAAATAGACAAACCTCAACTTCAGGTGGCGATTGAAGTCCGCATGATTGAAACTAATGTCGACAAGACCACCGGAGCCGGCTTCACTTGGCCGACGTCTCTGGTCGGGAAGGCTCATGGCATTGAGCTGACTTCGCAGTCATCCACTACGATTTCTTCAACCGAGGCCCTTGGTCAGATACAGCTCCCCAATGGCAAATGGGAATGGGGAAAGCTATCGGTCGAACAGGTGAAACTGGTTCTGGATTTTCTGGAGCAATCCGGAAATTCAAAATTGATTTCCGATCCGCGGATTACAACTCTTAATAATCATCAGGCTGAAATCAGAGTTGCAACGGTGATTCCGATACAAACGATTAATCGATTCAGCGAGGCTGGCGCAACGCAGGATATCGTTACTTTTCAGGACGAAAAAGTGGGAATATCGTTGCTTGTTACCCCGCACATAATCGATAGCAATAATATTATGCTTGATGTCAATCCCACCGTTGCCGAAATCGTCGGTTTTTCCGGCCCCGAGGGAAACCAGAAGCCCATTACTTCAGAGAGAACCGTTCAGACTACTATCACGGTCAAAGATGGCGAGACCGCGGCTCTGGGGGGACTTCTAAAGGAAAACAAAATCGAACATACGCAACAAGTCTTCCTGCTCGGCTCGCTCCCTATTCTGGGAGGATTATTCAGACATAAGACCGTTGAAACCAGCACGACCGATTTGATGATATTGATTACGCCTTCCATCGTCCGGCGCTGAGGCACGGGCGATTGTTCTATATTGGGACTCCCGACCCACTTTTATTTCATTTATCGAAATCTCTTCACCTCAATCGTTTCGCCCCAAAATATCTATTTCCATTTTCTGCGTAATTAGCATATTTGTATTATGAAGGTTCTATCTGCCCAAAGCATTAAGGAACTGGCTCTGGAGATGGGGGTTGACACTGTTGGCATTGCTCCAGCCAGGCCGGTGCATAATGGCGAATTGCTGAGGGAATGGCTGGCGATGGGATATCATGCCAAGATGAAGTACATGGAGCGTAATCTAAGCGTAAGGCTTAATCCTCGCGAACTGTTGCCCGAAGCAAAATCTATAATCGCTGTCGGCGTTAATTATTTTCCTTCTATGAGCGAACTCGCTCAAAGCGAACCTTTATTCAAGGTGGCAAAATATGCTTGGGGAGAAGATTATCATATCATCGTCCGAAAAATATTAGAAAACCTGCGAACCTCTCTTATAAAGCTCTGCCCGGGTCTGCGCGGACGAATCTGCGTCGATACTGCGCCATTCATGGACAAATACTGGGCGCAAGCGGCCGGTCTGGGGTGGCAGGGAAAACATACCAACCTGGTCTCGCGACATTTCGGAAGCTGGCTTCTCCTGGGAAGTCTTATTATCGACCACGAAACTGACCGGTACGACGAGCCTCACCCTGATCACTGCGGCACCTGTGATGCATGCGTAAGGGCTTGTCCGACTGCCGCGCTTATTGCACCTCATCAATTAGATGCCGCCCGATGTATCAGCTACTGGACCATCGAATCAAAGGATGACAAATTTCCGGATATAATCAAACGGAATATGCAGGGCTGGATTTTTGGTTGTGATCTATGCCTTAACGCTTGCCCTTTCAACCGATTTCAGAAACCTTACAGGCTCGATAATTTCAAGCGGCGGGCGGCCACCGCTGTCCTGGAAAAAGGCGATGCCATAAATCTTTCGCAAATAGAATTCGATCTCTTGACCCACAATAGCGCTTTAAACCGGCCCGGGCTTTCAGGAATAATAAGAAATATCCAAGCCACCCGGCGAATTTTCTGACCTGACTGATTTCAGGCCACAATAATTCCTGCACCGATTGATTCTCGGCTCGGGAACCATATCAGCTTCTCGGGCGTTGTATAACCGACACCAATAATGGATAATATGGATTGATTTTGACCATTATAATCACAGAAACACTGTTTTACAGCAGCTGAATGATTCCATCAGAGGAGGATTTATGTTTGCTCTTTTAACTGGTAGATTAACACAAAGCGTCATTTTCTTTGCATCAATAATTATTTTGGGAGCCGGCACGGCGGGAGCGGATACCGTAGATGTCAGCATTCCCGGGTTTTTGTTCAGTCCCGACACTGCCGTTATCACGGCTGGCTCAACCGTCCGCTGGACCAATAATCATACAACTTCCCATACTTCCACGTCCAATACCGCAGTATGGAGTTCGGGGCCGCTTTCTCCCGGCCAGCACTTTTCTTTCACCTTCAATTCGGCCGGAAGTTTTCCCTATCATTGTGAAATTCATCCGAGTATGATGGGAATCGTTGTGGTCAATCCTGCACCCAGCTGCTGTGTCCTGGCAGGAGACGCCAATCATAGTGGCACTCTGAATGCCCTCGATGTTACTTACCTAATCAACTTTCTGTATAAGTCCGGGGCTCCAGTTTGTTTGTTCCAAGGAGGCCGACGCCAACTCCACCGGAACCGTGAATGCTCTTGATGTAACCTACTTGATAAACTTCCTTTATAAGCACGGTCCGGCGCCGATTTGCGGAATATGACCAACCATGTAGCAGCCCACAGCACAGGCGAATCACATTTGATTTGAGAGGCTAATTATCGAAAAATATCCAGGGTGCGTGGTTTAATCATGGTTGAATCATTCTATATCTCCCGCCGAATCCAAAATATTCCTTGACAGAAATGCTGTCCAGGCTTATTATTATTCTAAGGATCTCGGCACTCATTATTAGGACAGCAAATAGAATTTCCCTCACCGCAGTTTCCTGCGTTCTGAATGCTCTCGCTTAAGAGCGAATGATTTAGCCGAATTCGGGTCTTTGGTATTCTGAATTTATATCTGTCCAGCGGTCATCTTTGGATGCTGGCGGGGGATGCATTTGAGTTTGGCAACAAAGCCATTGAAATCTTGCGCAGAGGCTCGCAGGGTTTCTAAGGTTCCGGATATCATGGCGATTAGAACAGGTCTGGCCATTCAGTCCGAGAGCCTCGCGCTGGCGGGCAGACCCGGTCCGCGTCTGATTCTCGAAAATCTGTCCGCATCATACTGGTGCTTTCTGGTCCTCGCCGTCGCCTGGTTAGCATGTGAAATGATTCATACCTGGTCGATTGGCATTGATCGTTCCGTATTTTTGGTCGGAATCGCTCTTCTTTCGGTTTCACTCCTGGATGCTTCTACTACATTGCCGGTCTTTGCGGCAGGCGGAGATCCAGGGTAATGGACACATTTATAAAATAGGTCAGCTATTGGCAATAAAAAATGCTCCGCCTCTTTTTAAGCAGACCTTCCAGCCTAGGACAAAAGTTATCTTATGTCGCCAATATATTTGCCGACATCCCCATCACATATAAACCGGCCGCTAATTTTTGGTTATGTAAGTTAAATATTGGCTTTTTACATAATCTGGATTATCTGGAAAAATTGGCGCGCCCTCCTCCGCGGTGACTCATTCGAGAAAGGAATCTTGGATAATAATAAATGACTGGAATGAATTTGACGCATCATAGGAGCGCTGAATATGATAATTCGAAAAATTCTTTTATTGGCCTTGTTGCTGGCTTGCATCTCGGCCTTAGCTTTTGCGCAGGATCGCGAGATCCGTTACTCGTGACATAGAGAACGTTGGCGCCAACCCAAATTGGAGGCCGAATCTTGATTTTGAGTATGGTCCAAATGCCACGATAGTGCGGGCAATAATCATTGTGCTTATTCGGTTGATATTGAATTTAGAAACGCAGGCAATACTCGCTGTTGGCTCCATCTCGCTTCTAACCGGCGGAACTCTCAATATGGTGATTCCAACCACACGCCTCGGTTGCGTGCAAGCGATTCCTGCGTTTGCCAATCTCGCAAATCCATCCTGCCGACCCTTGGTCCTGCGTAGGTGCCACCACTCCGATGCTACCGCAAATTCCTCCCAGGGGCGCATCTCTAACTACTACCGGCATATTCATCCTGATTGGGCTTCTTTTGGTCGCTACCATCTATATCTATTCGAAAAAGAAAGCAGAAACAGCCGGTTAGGCGAGAAGTCGAAATTAGGATAAATCAAGGGCGGAAATTGCATTCCGCCCTTTTTCACTTCAGAAACCTGACCGGCTGATATTCAATAGTCAGGAATTCTCCCGCCCATGAGGAATCCTGAGACCCCTTCTGCCGAATTTCAGACTCAATGAATTACATTCAGCAATCGATTCCAGCGGACTCGTTCGGGGAAATGCACGGCGTTATATAAGAATAGCCTCGGAACCGATAGGGGATCGGCCGCCGAAATTGTCGGGGAATTATCATCAGGCTCCCATGACCAATGAATGACAAGAGCTTCACCCAATATATTATTCTCAGGAACCGGACCCCAGAATCGCGAATCAAAGGAATTGTCTCGATTGTCCCCCATCATGAAATAGCAGTCTTTTGGCACTACATAGGGCCCCCAGTTGTCGCGGCTGTTGCCGTTTGGGTCGGGCCGGGGTCTTATTTGAGAATCGGTAAATTTGGAGTGAGATGGATTAGGGAATATTTTCCCGTCAACGTAGAGAATTTTATCCTTCAATTCCACCGTTTGGCCTCCGACCGCTACACACCGTTTGATGTAGTTCGTGACCCCATCCCCGGGCCACTTAAAAATTACGACATCGCCCTGCTTAGGCTCCTTGACAGCTGGAAGCCTCCAATCAACCAGTGGAATTCTGGCTCCATAGATAAATTTGTTGGCAATCAGGAAGTCACCGATCAACAATGTATCTTCCATCGAGGATGATGGAATCTTGTAAGCCTCCACGATCGAAGTCTTAATAATGACCGCCAGTACAACCGCGATCAGCAATGATTTGAAATTCTCCCAAAAGAAGTCAAAAAGGTCGCCTTCTTTTTTCCCTTTTGCTTTTGCCATAATGCCTGCTCTTTACTCTCGATTAATCCTATATCTCAGGAAAACAATTAATTCCATCGTCCTATATCATTTATAGTCACAAAAATCACCAGAATCAATAGAAATGCTATCCCGATTTGCTGGACAATAAGACGAGTCTTTATTGAAACCGGCGACCCTTTCAGCTTTTCAATCAAGAGAAAAATCAGGTGACCACCGTCGAGCAGCGGGATAGGAAGGATATTTAAGACAGCCAGATTGACCGAAAGAAGGGCCAGAAATTCAAGAAGAATATCGAAGCCTGCCCGCGCCGTGGCTCCCGCAATTTGACTTATCAGAATCGGCCCGCCTATTTCCGAAGCGGTGACAGAGCGACTCAGAAGCCCGCCTACAAACTCGAATACTTTCGTCACATAAAAAACCGATTGAGAAACTCCGGCCGCAAATGCCTTAAAAATACCCAATCGCTTAAATACCGGTTGATTGCCGATGCCAATTTTCCCCACCGCGATAGTATCGCCCTTGGGGGTTACGGCAAAATCCTTGTAAGTCACCAGCGTCGAGGTCATCGTCGTCGAATCTCGCCGCCAGGTGACCTCTACCGGCTGCTCAACTTTCTTGTATATTATATCCGCCATCTCCTGGAATGTTTTTATCTCCACCCCGTCGATGGCGACAATCATGTCGCCTGTCTTGAGACCCGCCTTTTCGGCCGGACTATTCGGAGATACATACCCGATATGAACCGCCTCAATCTCCTGTCCCCGCACCATATAGAGCCCGGACAGAACTATGATGGCCAATACAAAATTCATAAAAGGCCCGGCGGCTATAACCAGAAACCTTTTCCAGATTGGCTTGGACATAAATTCCCATGGTTCGCCGCGGACTTCTTCATTGGGATGCTCTCCGGCCATTTTCACATATCCGCCAAGAGGTATGACCCCAATAGCATATTCGGTTTCGCCCCATTTTCTCGAAATCAAGGTGGGAGGAAAACCTAGCGAGAATTTCTCTACACGTATTCCCGATCGCTTGGCGACAATAAAATGCCCCAATTCGTGAAAAAAGACCAGAACTCCCAAAACGAATATTGTTGCCAGAATTGTAATTACCATATTTTAAATCAGCTCCCGCGCCAACCTGCGCCCTTCCCGATCCGCCTCCATTATATCCTGATACGTGGGATTGGCGACAGGGTTATGCCTTTCTATAGAATTAATAACTATATCGGGAATCTTCTTAAATATAATACCATTATTTAAGAACGAATCGACAGCAACTTCATTGGCGGCATTAAAAACGGCAGGGAGAGTTCCCCCCGTTCTTGCAACGTTATATGCCGCCTTAAGTAATCCAAATTTCTGAAAATCCGGCTTTTCAAATGTAAGGGACCCTATTTCGGCCAAATCAACCTGACCATTCCTCGAAGGGATTCTCTCCGGATAAAATAGGGCATACGAAACCGGAAGACGCATATCCGGGTACGACATCTGTGCTATAATTGAACAGTCAATGAATTCCACCATGGAATGTATTATCGATTGCTTATGAATCACAACTTCGATTTTTTCAGGCGGCAAATCGAAAAGCTGAATGGCTTCCAAAATTTCCAACGCTTTATTCATCATGGTCGCCGAATCTATCGTAATCTTCGGACCCATTTTCCATACCGGATGATTTAGCGCCTGTTCCCGCGTGATGTGATCAAATTCGCTCATACGGAAGGTCACGAAAAGGTCCTCCCGAAGCGGTTAGAATTATCTTATTTACTTCTTCCCTTTTCCCGCAGCCGAGAGCCTGCCAGATCGCGGAGTGCTCTGAATCGACCGGGATGATTTCGCTTCCTGTCTGTTTTCTTAAGCGATTTAATAGTTCGCCGCCTATAACCATCGATTCTTTATTTGCCAAAGCAAGCCTCTTGCCTGCCCGCACGGCGCTTATGGAAGCGCCAAGCCCCGCAGCGCCAACGATGGCATTCAGAACAATATCCGTTTCAGGAAGAGAGGCCAGTCTCTCTATTCCTTCAGAGGATCCCAGGAGCTCTACTGAAGGGAGCAAAAAAGTGCTCCGGAACTTGGCATAGACCTTCTCATCCGTCACCGCCACAAATGACGGTTTGAACTCATGAATCTGTTTCAGGAGAAGATCGATATTGGAATGGGCAGAGAGGCCTATAACTTCTATTCGCTCTTTGTTTTCAGCAGCAACGTCGAGGGCCGCCCTCCCAATTGAGCCGGTCGAACCTAATATTACAACACGTTTCTTCATCCAAAAATAGAAACAGGAACAGGTCAGCCCTGTTCCCGATCATGATTCATTACGAACCCTATTTCCCCGTTTTTTGAACTGGTTTGTCTTTAAGTATAGTCATCTTCCTGATAAACACTGTCTTAACCGGCCTTTCACCCTGCACCGGAACACTACCGATCTTATGCAGCACATCTGTCCCGTCCATTAGCTGCCCGAATATAGTATATTGCCCATCAAGATGCGGCGCCGGAGCAAGACATATGAAGAATTGGCAAGAAGCCGAATTTGGATCCGCTGTTCGAGCCATTGACAGGGTCCCTTCAACATGCTTCAATTTGGAAAACTCCGCAGGAAGAGTATAGCCGGCATCCCCGGAACCATCGCCTTTAGGGTCGCCGCCCTGAATCATAAACCCGTCAATAATCCGATGAAAAGTAAGTCCATCGTAAAACCCCTTTCGGATTAAAGAAAGCATGCTGTCAACGTGAATTGGGGCGACATCCCGAAACAGTTCAAGTTTCATTGTGCCAAAGTCTGTTTCGATGGCGACTTCCGGATTATTGACATTTCTCTTCATATATTTCTTTGCCTCAACCTTTTTGGTTTCTCCGGTGGCCTTAGATTTGTCTTCAGTTCCCTGACCTATGACTGAGCCGGAAACCATCAGAAAGGCGAGTCCGAGATACAGCAGATGTTTCATTTGTCTTTCCTTCTCTCTTATGTCTGTTTTACCAAGAAAATAATTATACCCTATTCTTGATTCGGTGTCAAATTTCTATTATGAAAGGCATCAATTTTTTTGCAATCATATCTCAAAAAGTGTTTGACTTATCCCAATAATTTCGCCATTGTATCGGCAGAGTCGAAGAAACCCTCTCTTTGCAGACGGTATTCATTCTCCTCTAAACAATATGAGCAAAAGCCCCGAATCCGGGGCTTTTTTTATTATAGTCACATCTATTATACCTGCGACCTCCCCGTACGAACCAGGATTATTTGCTTTGACTTGCCCGGCGTAAGCCTTTAGATTCTCCCCATGGAAATCGGCGTTTTCTTGGGGATTGATTTTGGACTTTCGCGAATAGGATTGGCCAAGTCTGATCCAACGGGTCTTATATCTACAGCATATAAAACCATATCATCCAAATCTATTAACAAGGCAATCGATACAATAGTCGGTGAGATCAGGGAAATTGAAGCTGTCGGTGTGATTGTCGGCTATCCGCTGTCGCCGGAGGGAGGCAATCGCGGCGAAAGATGTAAAATGGTTGACGATTTCATTATCCGTTTGGGCAAAAAATATGATGGTCCGATTCACAAAGTTGACGAACGTTATTCATCCGCAGAGGCAGAGCAGATTATTCACAATCACAAGAAAAAGATAGGCAAAGAAAAAGGACGGGTCGACAGAATTGCCGCAGCTATAATTCTTCAAAGATTTCTCGATGAGCAAAAAAAAATCAAATAAGCCGAAATTCCATCTTTATGAATTTCCCTTATACTGGTTGGTAACGGGGGCGATCGCAGTTCTGGCTATACCGGTCTTGATCTTCAAATTTATCGCCTTTCTTTTTACCTCGGCCGGAGCGCCATTCCAATCGGCAAAGAATATCCTTGGCTTGTTTCTGCTGCTTTCGATCGTCTCCGCCGCATATGTAAGTTACCTCGTTTTTGCGCCCATCGACCTCGGTTCGGATAATCGTTCTGTCATGGTTGAGGAAAACGAACACTTTCGGACGATTGCAAGGCGATTTCACCGGAGCGGCATCGTAACCAATGAGCATATTTTCCGTGCGGCGGCCGTGCTCGACGGGGTCGACAAAAATGTCTTGCCCGGTCGCTATGATTTCAAGGGAAATGTCTCTATTTACGACGTCCTTCGTAAAATCAAAAGGCACGACATCGCTACTCTGCTCCTGACAATCCCTGAAGGGTCGACTATTTTCAAGATCGGATCAATTTTGGCGAATAACCTCGGCATCGATTCCGCCGCTTTTGTCAGTCGAGCCATGGATACGTCATTTACTCTGGCCAAATATCACCTGCCGGGATTAGAGGGATACCTTTTTCCTGAGACATATCTTCTATGGCTGGGAATTAAAGCTGACGGCGTAATCGACAAGCTTGTGGGCGAATTTCAGATGAAAACCCTGGGAGTTCTTGATTCCTGCCAGACTAATAATCTAAGCCCGCGGCAGGTTCTCATATTGGCTTCTATCATTGAAGGTGAAGCTCTGCATGAGGATGAAATGCCCCTAATTTCATCGGTCTATCATAATCGCCTGCGTATAAACATGATGCTTCAGGCCGATCCAACGGTCAATTATGCTCTGGGCGGGATCAATCGATCCCTTAGTTACAACGATTTGAAAATGGAATCTCCATATAATACATACTTGCGGATCGGTCTGCCTCCGGGGCCGATAAATTCACCGGGAATCGATGCCATAAGGGCGGCCATGAATCCGGCCAAAACAGATTTTCTATATTTTGTCGCTGACGGTTTTGGGCGACATATATTTTCCAGAACTCTGGAGGAGCACAACCGTGCCAGATTCAAAATCAAAAAAATGCGAAATCTATCCGAAAAGAATCACGGAATGTAGCTGTGGTTTGGGCGAACCATGGTGGATACAAACTGTCGCGAAATTGTCTCAAGAAAAGCTGTGTCCTCCACCGCAAAGGCCTCCGGCTCGTAGGACGCCAGACAGAGCAGACCCGAAATATCTCCATTATCGTGAATGGGACAGATTACCAGTGATTTTGTTTCGGGATCCAGAAGAAGCTTTTGCTCGAGGAAATTTCCTTTGAACTTACCCGGATCGGTTTCACTATAAACCGCTTTATTCCGGTAAACCGAATATAACAATGAATTTTTGTCGGGAAGAATCAGGGATAATCCTTCCCCCGAATAGCCGACCTTTCTGATATCGATTACGCGGAGTGAATCATCGCGGTTAGAATGAGAAACCAGAACTGCGGCAGAAATGGAAAATATTCTGTTTAGCTTTTTGGTAAGGGCGAAGAAAAGCTTATGAATATTTTTATGTTTGCGAGTTAAGGCTTCTATTGACCTGAGGTAGTTGTCCAAACGTTCATTAGCCATCGATTACTCAAAGTCACTCATAATCAACACATCCGTGCGATCCGAAATTCCGTCGTCCGTAACATGCATAATTTTCAGTATTAATTATACGGATCATACGCATGATTTTTCCATCTTGGTTATATTATATTTTTTTACCTTCCGCCATAACGTGGTCCTCCCTATGCCCAACTGCATCGCCGTGCGGGTAAAATTCCAATCATTAGCCCCAAGCGTCGCCTCTATTCTCTGTTTCAGACTCTCTTCGAGCGTCCCGGTTTCGGCTTCCGGAATTTTCTTTTCTTCCTTTCTTGTTCCCCGTCCGGTATCCGAGGTAAGAAACATTATTTCGCCTGGCATTAACCGTCCATCGTGCGATAAGGCAATAGCCCTCTTTATTGTGTTCTCCAATTCACGGACATTTCCCGGCCAGTGATGGGAAAGCAGCTTCTCCATTGCTTCTGCTGATAAGGATAAATTGGCCTTCCCCTCTCGAATTTTTTCGGCGTTAAGAAAATGATCCGCCAGAGTTACCAGGTCGTCCAGTCTTTCACGCAGAGGTGGAATGTTAATAGGCAGGACACTCAGCCGATAAAACAGATCTTCCCGGAAATTACCATCCTTAACAAGATCGGACAGCTCTTTGTTCGTTGCGGCCAGAATGCGTACATCGATTTTCTTGGAAACATTCGACCCGACCGGCCTGATTTCGGCTTCCTGAAGTACTCTTAAAATTTTTGACTGGAGATGTAAAGGCATCTCGCCTATCTCGTCCAAAAATACGGTTCCACCGTCGGCTTCTTCAAAAAGACCCCGGTGAGTATTATAGGCGGACGTAAACGATCCTTTTATATGACCGAAAAATTCCGATTCCAGCAGATTGGCCGGAATAGAGGTGCAGTCTATGGGAATAAATTTCTTCTTGCGCCTCGCTGAATGATGATGAATTGCTCGAGCCAGAAGTTCCTTACCTGTTCCCGATTCTCCCGTAATAAGGACTGAAATATCGGTCGAGGCCACCCTTGCGGCCAAACTTTTCAACTGTTTCATCGAAGCGGAAACGCCAATCATGTTATCGAAACTGTACTTCCAGGCGACTTCCTCTCGCAGGACACTTAATTCCTCGCGAATGTCTTTGTGTTCCAGCGCCTTTTCAACCAGTATCAGCAATTCATCATTCTTGAATGGCTTGGTTATATAATCATATGCGCCCTGTCTCATGGCATCGACCGCATTTCTTACCGATCCATATGCGGTCTCCAGTATCACGGCCACATGGTAATGAAGTTGCCGGGTAAGATTGAGAATATCCATCCCGGTACCGTCATTCATTTTCAAGTCAGTGATAATTAGATCAATTTTGCGCTGATTGATAATATCAGTCGCCTCTGCCACTCCTGATGCCGTTAAAACTTCATATCCGCATTTCCTAAGGAGGATCACAACGGGAGTTCTGAAGGCCTCGTCATCATCAACGATTAAAATCGATGCTCTTGGCTTCGCTTGAATATTTTCTATCACTGGACGGTCTCCCTTATGGAGGTTAGCGGCAGTTCAACGGTCGCCAGAAATTGATTCTCGTGGTTTCTTTCTATTGCCAGGACCCCTCCATGGGAGGCTATTATTTTTCTTGCAATACGGATTCCCATCCCTGCCCGATCTGATTTGGTAGAATGAAAAGGTTCGAAGGCGAATTCGTTTCCGATCGTGCCAAGGCTGTGGGAAGGGACCGCGACATTGTTGGATATCTTTACTGATACGGCCTCAACTCCACGCTTTATAGAAATGCGCACCGTCCCTGTCTCATCGGCGGCCTCAATGGCATTATCAATAAGCTCCTTTAGAGCAATTTCGATCCGGGAGGCATCCCCGGTAAAAGGCTCGAATTCTTCGGTCGGTGAGAAAGACACTTTCGCCGGTCTTCCGAGTCGTAGCTGTTCCTCGCTGATTAATCTCCGGATGGTGTCATTTAAATCAAATGAAGTATACTCCGACTGCTGAGCGACACAATATTGACCGAGTCTCCCTACCATATAGTCCATATTTTCGGAAACATCGTGAATCACGTTCGCCAGACAAATATCGTCTTCACCAACTTCTTTCCCTTTTTGAAGCGTAAGCTGCTCGGCGGCTGACCCCAGGGCGGTCAACTTATTCTTTATCTTGTGGGAAAAATTCGCTATTACCCTCTCGTATTCTCGACCCTCATCTAATATCGACGGAGTCAATTCGAAAGAGAGAAGGGCATATTCGCAATCACAAATCCTGAATGTCGACATCCTGAATTCTCTCACCCGGCTGTCCAGGATCAACTGATTTTCATCCCCCCCTTTGCCCGCCATAATCTGCCTCAGAAGATTTTCCGAGACAATTCGCTGCGACTGCATCATAACATCATCAGATTCAATCGGCGATGGGATAAATTGAGATGCAATTGATCCGTCCTTGAGATCAACCACATAGCGAAATTTGGATTCATCGCCGATAAATTTATCGACGATACTCGAGGCGGCGAACTCACTGTAGAATCGTTTCAATTTCGCCAGCGTCTCAAAGTAGAAATTCTCAACCTTCCCCGTCTTACTTTTATCAGCCGAATAAAGGAAGCCGGCTGCAATCTCTTCCTTTCGGCGATCCGGCCCGAGATAGGTGGCACAGACTAAATACCCCCCTATTCCCTCTGTGTCCCCAATCCTGTGGCAGAAAATTCCCGAACTATCATGCTTGATCGTTTCCCAGATGATCGACGCCGGTACAATACTGAAATCAGGCGGATGAATATATTTCTCCTCGTCGGCCACAAAAAAGAAACCATGCTCAGGCACGTTTCCGTTGAAATATTCGCAACACCCGCTCAAGAGCGGATTACGACTATAGATATCGTTTGAAAGATTAAATAGAATTTTGCTCAACATACTTGTCCTGTGAATGGATAATGATGCAGGCCTTCGGGGAGGCATGGGACGCCTCCATATTGATCTGTTTCAAATTGACACATCCTTTAATTGTATCGGACAATGAATCAAAAGCTTTACCCTCCGACAATATTGCTGACCCCCTCAATCGCATTACCGACAATCAATTGTATTTCAGGCACTTAGGGTCTCCCCGAGTCGGCGACCAGTTTCTGTCTGATAACATGGTCAAAAATTATCAATAATTAAAAACTTGACAGCATGAAACGTCTCTCATATTTTCGCTTGTGCCTATATCAAAAGATGACATCCTCAAAATCGCTTCTCTGGCGCGACTCGATCTGAGCCCTGATGAAGTTGAGAGGTTTCATCAGGACCTGGTACAAATAGTGTCCTATGTAGAGCAGATTCAGAAGATCAACACTGACAACATAGCTCCTCGCGAACCGCTCGCCAAAATCCAAAATGTTCTTCGCGAAGATATAGTCAAACCCTCCCTGCCGCGTGATAAGGCATTAGCAAACGCGCCGGACAGTGATGGCGAATTCATCAGAGTGCCCCGGGTGTTATGATGAAATGAAGCCGAAAATACTGGCCATTATACCTGCCCGATATCAATCTAGTCGCTTCCCCGGAAAACCCCTTGCCGTCATATCCGGCAAGATTCTAATCGAGCACATTTACTCCGTGATTTCCCGTTCCGAACTTGTAGATGAAGTCGTTGTGGCGACTGACTCAAATGAAATTCAGGATGCCGTCGAGGATTTCGGGGGATCAGTCGTATTGACCTCCAGGAAGCATAAAACCGGGTCGGATCGTTCGGCTGAGGTGATGGCCAAACTTGGCGGAGACATAATAGTGAGCATTCAGGCTGACCACCTTGGCCTAAGGAAAACGGATTATGACCGCGTTCTCAAGGCTATGCTCTCTGATAGCGCGATAAAATATGCCACAATCGGGAAGAAAATTGAAACGGAAGATCAGCTCTTCGACCCAAATCGGGTGAAAATGATCTTTGATGCCGATAAAAACGCCATCTGGTTTTCGAGGTACCCCCTCCCCTACCTTCAGGGAATTACCTCAAGATACTTGCGTCATTATGATTTCTATTATCACATCGGAGTCTATTTCTTCCGCAGAAAAGCGCTGATGGATTTCCACAACTGGGCCCCGGGGAAGTTTGAAAAAGCCGAATCGCTGGAACAACTTCGCATACTGGAGAATCATCGGAAAATCCGTGTATTTGAGACAAAAAGTGAAATATTTTCAATAGATTCCCCGGAAGATCTGGCGCAATTGAAAAATATTGTTTTATAATAGAGTGGAGGAAAAAAGTGTCGGAGAAAAGAACTAAATATATTTTTGTGACCGGCGGCGTGGTATCGTCGTTGGGCAAAGGGATCGCCGCCTCATCCCTTGGACTCCTCCTGAAAAAGAGAGGCCTGAATGTAAATATCATAAAGTGCGATCCATATATAAATGTCGATCCGGGGACTATGAATCCTTTTCAGCATGGCGAAGTCTTCGTCCTCGATGATGGTTCCGAGACCGACCTGGATCTTGGTCACTATGAACGATTTCTGAGTCAGAATATGACGAAGGAAAATAATGTCACTACCGGTCAGGTTTATTTCACCGTTATAACTCGCGAGAGACGCGGGGATTATCTCGGCGCCACCGTGCAGGTCATTCCCCATATCACCGAAGAGATAAAAGACTGCATCAGAAGACCCGCCAAATCAAATCCTGATACCGATGTCGTAATTGTCGAAATCGGAGGCACAGTCGGCGACATCGAATCCCAGCCATTTCTTGAGGCTATTCGCCAGATGGCTCTGGAGGCCGAACCTGAGGATACTCTTTTCATACACTTGACCCTCGTGCCGTTTATTGGTACTGCCGGTGAACTAAAAACCAAGCCGACCCAGCATTCGGTTAAGGCCCTCAGGGAGATCGGTATTCAGCCGCGGATTCTCGTCTGTCGCACCGCCGTCGAGTTATCCGATTCGATTCGCAAGAAAATAGGCTTATTCTGCAGCGTCCCATCCAAATATGTGATTTCCGCCATCGACGTCGAGACCATTTATGAGGTTCCCCTGCTTTTCCACAAAGAAGGATTCGACGATGCCGTCTGCGATATCATGAAACTTGATGTACCCCAGCCCGACTTGAGCGACTGGGAAGAGATGGTGACAAGAATCAAGAATCCGTCAAATCGCGTCAAGATTGCTATATGCGGTAAATATGTTTTCCTCAAAGACGCATATAAATCGATCATTGAATCATTCATTCACGCCGGTGTGGAAAACAATGCCCGCGTTGACTTGATTTGGGTCTCCTCCGAGGATATTAAGCAAAGCGGGGCCGGAAAATTTCTATCTGATATCGACGGTCTTCTAATTCCCGGCGGCTTTGGCGAGCGGGGCGTGGAAGGAAAAATCGAATCGATCCACTATGTCCGCGAAAATAAAATACCATTCCTGGGAATTTGTCTGGGGATGCAATGCGCGGTCATTGAATATGCCCGCAATGTCTGCGGACTCGAAGATGCTCATAGCTATGAATTCTATGCCGACCTGAAACATCCGGTCATACATCTAATGGCCGATCAGGAGGGGGTTACCAATATGGGCGGATCTATGAGACTTGGGGCTTATAAAGCTGAGCTGGATAAAAACTCAAATTCATATAAAGCCTATGGGACTGATGAAATCTCTGAGCGACATCGCCATCGGTACGAATTCAACAATTCCTATCGAGAGCTTTTCGCCGATAAGCCATTTAAATTAGCCGGCATTTCGCCCGACGGCCGGTTGGTAGAAATTATCGAAGTGCCCGATCATCCCTGGTTTGTAGGAGTGCAATTCCATCCCGAACTGAAATCGCGACCTACCAAGGCGCACCCCCTCTTTCGCGACTTTATCGCCGCCGCGGTGGAGTACAACTTAAAAAAAAACGATAAGTTGACCGCCCCCGAAATAGAGTACGAACTCAGCCGAAAAACAGAAAGGAATTAGGTGCGGTCGGATTAATTTACCCATCTCGTCTCCAGTTATTTAGATTTACTTCATATTTGGCAAGTTAATAAATTGCACAAATCATGGCTATGGCCAGCATATGGGTGGCGAGCCATGCTTGTATAAATAATTAATCAGCATCGTGACATCAAGTGCATTCACATGCCCATCATTATTTGTGTCCGCGGACTCAAGTGGATTCGGCGCCGGGCCACCCTTAAATAGATAATTTATAAGATATGTCACGTCAAGGGCATCGACTGATTGGTCTGCATTCACATCGCCACAGATGAATGCAGGCGGAGGGTCTATATACATCAGGAAATTGTGATCAGCGGATTCACCAGCCATGACAAATCCACTATTATTCATTTGTCCTAGAGTCAAAACCCTCTCGTCGCCACTTCCGCCATTATAATATGATTGCCAGACGATGTCACCATCGCCGCCGTCAACTTTCATGAAGAAAAGATCTAATCCTGCACCCCCTGTGCTCCCCGCGGCGACGATCCCAGCATCAGAAGTCCGAATACCAGTAAAGGCCTCGCTGATGCCCATACCGGAGTACTCCCTTGACCAGATTGTGTTTCCCCCTGTGTCAATCTTTGTGATTTGAGTTACCCCCTCAATAACGTCGCCATTTACTACTGCAAAGTCACTGGCTCCCAATTGCATGATGTGCGGATTTCGTTCAACATCCCAGAGGTCACCCCATGTCCTTACCCATCCTATGCTCCGATCATGAGAGGCTTTGATAACCCGAATATCCGTGCTGGCCGAATTATCCGGTTCATGTATTTCGCCCGCTATATAAAATCCTGTTATCATATCGGAGACCGCCGAATAGGATATAGAATATGCATAAGATTGATTTATGCCATCACCAAGATTATCAATCCAAACCACATTTCCCGATTCATCAGTCTTCATGTACATCATCTCCCAGAATCCTTTGCCGGATTCCAAGGCTCCTGCAATCATATAATAGTTTTGCATAAAGCCATGCACTTCTATAATGTCTTCTCCGACAATGGAATTGACACCGTCGCCGATTGATTTAGTCCAAATAATATTGCCGATACTATCGGTATTCATAAGAATCATGTGACTCGATTTGTAGCCGGTGAGCACAAGATCGCCATTGGATCTTCTAAGCATGCCTAATAAGAAGAAATCTTCATCGGGGTCAGAATATGTCCTGGTCCATGCAATGCATCCGTCCGACTTGAATCTTCGAAGCTTACTGACGATTAGCCCTTCTTCATCAGCCACTGAAAGCAATATCAAGCTATTATCGCCAAGGGCAATAATCTTCCTGGCCCAGCTATATGGCCCTGTCATGTCCAGGCCCGTGAATGATGACTTGCCTCCCACGCATACTCGATCATAATGAAATGTTCCTGTATTCGACAATCCTCCATCAGGTCGCCAGCCATAGACTTCTGCCCTACAATTTTGGCAGCCAATCGACGACACATCTACAGCCTTATAGCCGGTATCAAGCATCTTGTTCCACATTGGGCGCCCCCGAAGTACATTGTTCTTGTCAAATATACTACACGTAACATAGCTCCAGCTACTATCCATATCCCATATGATTGAGTCATTTTGGAAAGTCATATTACCTATGACCGGGCGTCGCGAGGGGTCAACAGAACTGAGTACGATCGAAAACGGCGTTCCGTTATTGATGCTTGCCAAATAAATACCGTGAGCGCAATCTTGATTATATAAATTACGGCCATTCCACAGCACCTTATTCCCTATTGTGGTATTCTCTGTGCATGAGATTGAATTAAGAAAATCTCCGTCTATTGAATATATACACACATTGTCACCAAGTGCTACGCCTGGGATGAAAGTGCCGGCGCAGCTTCCCGGATCTATTGGGTCTGGTGCACCATCAGAGTCGGAATCCACCCATCCTATATGCCCCAAAGTAATTGGGCAAAAATTTCTCACAAATGGTGTCTTCATTATGCATTCTTCAGATCCACAGTAGCTACAATTCAAATTTGGATATCTCAAATACCCCCCGGGAACCCAACACGACAACAATCCAGAGCATTGGCCGCCCGCCATCGCGGTCTCGTCCATGCCGCCAAAAATATGGAGTATTTCATGTGCAAAAACCCAATCGGAATTCTCATAATTCCCTATGTATTTATAGGTAGCCACAACAAAAGGCGGCCGGATTTCTTCTCCCCCCTGGCCCCACAGATAATCATGATAATATTTTGTATATCCACTAAATTTATTGGATTCATGTTGAAATGTTGATCTGTTGTCATTCTTTACAATGAAGAGAGTAAAAGCCCAATCCGCATTCGCGGCCGAACGGAGATTATTCGCCAATTCAAACAGACCATCCCATTCCGGGTCCACCCCAAAATTCTCAAGCGCCTCGTCAATCCATCCGAAATGAAAATGATAAGTGGGGAAATAATCTATGTCCGGCCTATAGGTCAGAATCGGCTCTTCCGAACAGGGCACATCTGGTGCGAATACATAGTCCCAAGTCAATTTTACTTTCCTGCTCGCAGCCCTTTCAGACAACCATTCAAACGTCTCAATCGATTCATATAACGCATTCCACTCCTCCGTCTCAGTCCAGTCTTCCGAATGCCCCTCACTCTCCATTAGAGCAATGCAGACCGCAATCCGCCCGACCATGAAATTATTTGTGACCATTATGGCCGGATCGGTTTTTGGATTGGCAGAATCATCAAATGCGCCTTTGGGCAATTCGAAGATCTCTAATCCGCACGGAAAAGTAGAATCGAGCAATTTGGGACCATGATTTGAAGCGTCTGCCTCCTCCGTCTGGGCGACAAGGTGGCTCCATGCCCTATACGCCATAGTCGAGCTATCTCCTCGTTTTGGACTGTTCCCGACCGTCTCAATCTCCAATTCATCATAATTCATCAGCGCCTTGGCTCCCTGTTCTGAGATGGTGCACAAAAACTCATTTGGCCGCATAATATGATTGACCCTGCCACCCATGAGCTCAATCATATCTATCGCGTTCTCAATATTGAGGGCCTTTTGATCAGCAATCCGCACATAGCAGTTCGTATGCTGAGCCGTGAGCGATGAAGCCGCTCCCACAATAATCAGAAATAAAGCAAAAAGTAACCGCATAGTGTCCCCCTAGGTTTCTTCAAAGTTTGAAATCTACGCTATCAACAGCTCTCCCTTTTGGATAAATCATTCTGTCAACCGTGCTATACCCCGTCTTGCCGCAAAATACTCGAATCGGATGTGGGTCTCCAAATAATGCATGTCTATAGTTACCGGTCGAATCGCTGTATACTCGCGGCTTCACGATCGTGTCGTCGTAGCTTACCCAGGCACTCTCAATAGGATTTCCGCTGATGCTGTCCGTTACGACTCCGCCAAAGGACCAGAATGGATCAATGATCTCGGGGTGTTCGCACTGAGTGATCAGAAGTGAAGAAAAGATTATACCAAGAAGAATCAATAGCCGCCTACTCAATTCCTGCATTCTGTCTCCCTCCTTTGGGCGACAATTGCCCGTAAATTTCATGATTCGTTTTGAAACCCTAATCTTAATTTATTATAATATAACCCCCTCTTTTGTCAAGTTATTTTTCGCACAAAAAGGCTGAGACAATCGCCCTATAATGAAACGGGACGCATCAAAGATGCGTCCCGTGCAGGAAATATTTTTAGTCCCCCTTACCAATCCGTCTTCACATTTACAAACTGCGTTTTGTTGTCGCGCCAGATGAAAAATACCGCTTCTTTCGGCTTGGCTTCCGATAGCTTTTTGAAAATACTCTTTGCGTCATCCACCGACGCTATCTTATCGCTACCGATCGACTGTATGATATCACCCGGATCGATTTCACCGATAGCCGCCAATCCACCCGGTTCAACCTCTTTGACAACAACCCCCTTAAATTCGCGCCTGTCGAGTTTGTAGAGATTATAATCGGCAAAGACCATGTCCCTCACGGTCAGCTCGAAATTCTTGTCTTTATAGGAAGGCGCCTCAGAGGGCGTCGAAGGAGCTTTGGTCAATTTGGCAATTATGCTGAGAGTATCGACCTTTCCGTCCAGACGGCGCAGAATCTCGAAATTGACCGAGGCATCGGCGCCCAGATCGGAGATCTGCCTCTGGAAGACGGGAATATTTTCCTCTTTGTCGACTTCGACCGGCTTGCTGTTCAATTTGACTATGATATCCCCCGTCTTAAGACCCGCGGAATCCGCAGGCGAGTCTTTGACTACTTCGTTGATTATTATCCCGCCGCCGGTTTTCATTCTCCAGAAATCGGCAATATCCGGAGTGAGCGCCTGAAGATATATCCCCAGCCAGCCGCGAGTCACCGTGCCCTTGGCCGGCGGATTCTTTATCAACTTCTCAAGCTTATCGACTCCAATCACTCCAAGCAGCGGCATACCCCCTTCCTGCCCGGACATGGCATGCATTACTGAAGACGCCTCGATACTGGACAGCGCCGGATTTTCCAGTTTCCCCAGAACTCCGACCGGTGCTCCTGTGGAATCGTATAGAATCGAACCTAATTCGGACTCGTTGAACCCTACGATAAATGCAAATTTCTCAGGAATTTCAATAATAGAGGATACCATCCCGACATCCGAACCCAGTGAGGGGCTGACAAACTCCGGCATGAGAAGATATGTCGACACCCAGTCGCCGACACGGAAATTGTCTCGATTCTTGAATTCGGCA
Organism: uncultured candidate division Zixibacteria bacterium; assembly: GCA_963813655.1. Taxonomy (GTDB): domain Bacteria; phylum Zixibacteria; class MSB-5A5; order GN15; family PGXB01; genus CAWEZN01. The sequence continues at coordinate 256,795 of CAWEZN010000010.1, forward strand.
TATTTGAATTTTATTTTTTCCTCGGGCTTGATGCGGCAGAAGGCAAGTTTGGTATAGCGGTCGATACCGATAAAATCCGCCGAATACTTCTTGCCGTTCATGAGCGTGATTTCGATGCTCGTCGGTGAAGTACTGACCGTCATGCCCGACATCATCGTAAACGGATTGTCGCTGTCTATATCACTGCCGTCAAAAAGAACCAGTCCGTCCTCGCTCGCGATTGCGCCTATACTCCGGCTCTCAACTTCTGTTGTCTGAGTTCCGAAAGATACCTCGATCTTGGCAGTCACGATTACCGTATATTCCGTCGCCTTCTTATCGATCTGGCTAAAATCAAAATGAAGTGCCAGTGCAGGCACGACCAGAATCACCCATATAATCAACAGCATAACTTTACGCACAGAATTCTCCTTTATTGCTCCGTCTCTTCGGGAGTGGGACCTTCAATTTTGATTAGTACAAACTTCGTGCTCCCCGATCGTCTTACGGTCAGCAAGACTTTGGTTGCCGAGGCTGATGTCAATTCGGTATAACGTCCGTAAAAATCCTTGAAAGTGTCGGTTGCTTTCTCGTCCACTCCCTTTATGACGTCTCCGGCAAGCAAACCGGCGTCACCTGCCGGGCCTGTTCTTTTCACACCTGAAACAAACACGCCCAGCGTATCCTCGAGCTGATTGTCAACCGCCATCTGCTTGGTGACATTCTTGACCGTGAAACCCCATTCCTTGCACTCCAAATCCTCGCCAAGAATATCCCCTAATTCATGAGTGGTCACTTCGACCTCAATCGGTTGTTCGCCCCGGAAAACAGATAGATTCAGCTTGGAGCCGACCGGGTAATCGGAGATCATCCGGTAAAACTGGGGTAACTCCTCTTCAAATCGCGCAGAAACCGGCCTGCCATCAACTTTTAAAATAATATCCCCTGACTTTAATCCGGCCGCCTCCGCCGGGGATTGCGGATCTACTGAAGCGATCAATACTCCCTGATTGACGGCGGTGCCGAACCATCCCTCAAGATTCTGCAACTCCTGGCATTGTACCCCAATCCAGCTCCGCACAACTTTCCCTTTGGTCAAGATGCTGTTGGCTACAAACTTGACTATGTTGACCGGGATGGCAAATCCGATATTGTTGGCAAACATCGTCGCCCGAGAATTGATTCCGATCACTTTCCCTTCGAGATTTACCAGTGGTCCTCCGGAATTGCCCGGATTGATGGCAGCATCGGTCTGAATCCAATTATTGTAAATACCCGTTCTTTCCCCCGAGGGGAGCCTTACGTCACCTGAAAAAAATCGATCGGTTGTGGAGATGACACCGCAGGATACGGAGCGTGACAATGCCAGCGGTGATCCCATCGCCAGAACGTATTCCCCCACCTGCAGCGAATCGGAATCGCCGAATTCCGCCACATTAAGCTTCCCTTTATAATCGGCAAGATCGAGTTTTATTATGGCAATATCGGTTAGCGGGTCGCCGCCAACCAATTCGGCCTTCACCTGTTCCCTGTCATCAAGCGTACAAATTATCTTCTCCGCCTTCCCGGCAACATGATAATTGGTAACTACATACCCATCTTTATGAAAAATGACTCCCGAACCTACCACAGACTGCTTGACTATCTTCCCCGTCCTGTAATCAGTGATAACCGGCTGGATATGCACCAGCGCCGGCAAGACTTTATCTCTGGCAAAATAAATCTCTTTCTGAAGTGGCGGCGCGGTTTGACCTGAAACCCCGACGACTGACAAAATAATTAGAATAAATATTGCCCGAAACTTTCTCATACTTGACCTCTAAATTCACATTTTGCTGTCTGCAATTTTGCGGTCGGAGAATAAGGATGTTTACCTCCAACGGCAAGTTATTATTTAACGATTATCATCGACAAAAGTTCGGGACATAATTAATATGGGCCCCTCAGAAGATTCGGGCCCGGGGACCGATAGACAGGGATGGACCCGGCCATCAGAGCGCATAAACACTGATGTCCCGATATTATCATTGACTTATCTCGTCCTGACATTAGATTGGGTACGTTATGCATGACTTGAATGCCATATTTGAATGCTGCCCCGAAGCAGGCTTTGGAAAAGGTAATCGACGCGGCATCATCGCTATCCTTATCATATTTTCCCTTCTGCTCTTATGCGGTTTGTTAAGCTGCAGCAAGAAATCAAAAAATGTAAACAATAGCGATTCGGGGGATTCTGATACTATCTACCTTGAGTCATATAGAATAGATCGCCTGAATTGGGGGGTCAATCTGTCCTTACTCAATCATGAAGAAATATTCGCGATGACAATCCCCCTGACATTTTCCGCCGCCTATCAGAATAGACTGGTCGCTGACTCGGTAACTTATAATGGAGGCCGGGTAGAAAGCTTCCAGATCAAAATTGTCCGGCCGGACACCCTTACCCAATGCGTTACTATAGCGCTTTTCGCAGATCTGGGAAATACGGTTCCACCTCTGCCCAGCGGTACAGGTCTCATCGCAAGACTGTTTATTTCCTCTCTGGACAGACGGGATATTTCGGGATTCACAATTGATACTACCACCACTCCGCCGAGCAATTCCCTTCTTCTGGTTACCCCCGAATCCGAAGGAATCGTTCCTTCGCTCGTAATAACAGCCTTATGAAAGGCCTCTCAATCCACCCAGACAACATCTACCGAACCGAGCCCGACATCAATTTTCAAATCAAGTCGGACCTCTGATTTGGCAAAATCGAGCGATTCAAAAAATCCATCTTCAACGTTAAATTTTCGCTCATTCTTAAACTTGACTGAAGATAGAAAGCTGGTTTCCGATTCCACCCGAAGGGGGAGACTCGACGGTAAATAAATTGTCGCTTTTCCGAGTCCAATGGAAATCTCAGCCCGAGAGTTGGTCTTATATTCACCGGTCATATCAATCTTGAATTTTCCCACGCCGCCGTCAAACTTCAGAAACTTGAAATTGGCGTTTCCAAGCTTTTCTACCTCAAGCTTCGACGCCCCGGCATCAATTTTTATGTCATCGGCGATTATCGGATTGGGTTCGTTGAACTTTATCGTCCCGCTTGCCGCCCCGACATCAATATTAATATAGGATAGAGGAATCCCTCCGAGGTCAATATCGGCCGAACACAAACCCATATCGATACTCAGATCGGTCTTATATTTTCTTGATAATATCATCTCCCAGCGATTGTCTTCGCTCTGGACATGAGTCTTGCTCAAAAGATCGGAACCGAGCTCCAGATATCCAGTGTTTCTCTTTTTCTTATAATCAGAGTAGATTTCCACCCTTCTGTCATTATACTCGACCTTGGCGCGCAGGATGTCGCTGATATCCTGAGAGGTCAAAGAGAACTCCCCTGCCGCCAGATCAACATTGGCTACCAGTGCTTCGATATCATCCGCCGGAAATGAAATCTGCTTGGTCGTCAGATCCCGGGCCTGGGCGCCCGTGAACAACATAAGAACTGCTACCAGCAAGACTAACGGCAATCCTTTTCGCATAGCTGTATCCTCCTGAAGATACATTATTTGTTTATTCTGACTTCAATGGGGGAGGCGTCGGTGGTGGCGGAGCGGGAGGTGAGGTTTGCACTGTCACCATCATACTAATAGCTTTCTCGCAATCCCGAATCCCATATCTGGTTAGGATCACCGCCCCTATTCCGGCTGTAACCCCTATCGACCAGATTATTATGGCCAATACCATAAACAATGTTCCAAGAGTTGCACTCATTGAAGTCGGTGCAATCTTAAATAACGATGTCAATATCCAGGCAAAATAAAGTATTATCAGCCCGGCCACCAGATGAAGTAATTGAGATTTGTACCGTCCCCCGAGAAAATTATCGACTCTTTCGCCTACTAACTGAGCCAGCGCAAGACTTCCCATAACCACCGCCAGAACCAGGGCCAGCGGAAGAATGAATATGGCCACGGGGATTCCTATAATCGTCAGGCAGAGCAATGCAAAGGCCGGACCCAGAAGAAGCCATGCAATAAATCCGATCAGAAATGATTTGAGAAAATGAAGATCCAGGCAAAGATGGAGACGATCCACAGGACGAGGTGCAATTGCTACTCCCAGGAATCCTGAAAAGAGTAAAACAACGAAAATGATCAAGCTCACGATGAGTCCGGTGTATGAGGTTTCTTCAAACAACCTGATATCCGGTATCTGGGGAAGATCGGTCTCATAGCGGCGCCCCTGAATTATCCCGCCGCGCATCTTGACAATTTCGGGCGCACGGGCGTCTCCGGTGATGAGGCCGGTTGATGTTATCGTAATCCGTTTGTAGGAAATAACATCACCATCCACCATACCTTTAACCGTAACAGGTCCGACTGCTACAACAGTCCCCTCAATCCTTTCATCAGGACCAATTTCAACCTTTCCAAGCTGGAGACCCTTGATTCTTTTCGTGGTGCCGTACTCCGTCTTCGCGGACTCCGCCTCGGCTCGAGCTCTGTCCAGTTCCGCCCTTGCTCTTGCGACATCTCTCTGGATTCCAGTATCTATTTCGTCGGCTCTTTCCTGAATCTCGCGTCCGAAAACTGTCTGCGTGCTGCCGGGCGTGGCGGAATCGCGGACAAATCTTTCGCCGCTGAAATCATATTCCCATTCTTTGCCGCTACTATCGACTGCGTACACACCATCCGAGGACAAATGTAATTCAACAAAAGTGCTTTCCGCGCGGGCAATCTGCCCCGAAATGATTATTAGGGCGCATAGCGGAAATAGTCTGATCCTATTCATCAACCAGTGCATACTTCCTCAATACTGCCCAAAAGAGATATCACCTGATAATGTCTTCAAACTTATCTCCGGCCCTTTTCCGCCAAAATCGCCTTGAAGTCTATTGTTTGATCTCGCCTTGACGGTAAGGGGCATGTCAGAGCGTATATCGCCCGAAATTGTTTCCATATTGACCGACCCCGATGATGTAGCTGGGACAGAAAAATTTATCCGCCCCGAACCGGTCTCCAGATAATAGTTCCCACCCAAAAAAACCGCTGTTCTTAAATCGACGTCCCCGGAATAAGTCACTATATCTGCCGATCCCGAGTCCTGCCTGATACTGATCCTACCTGAGGTGGATTTGGCTCTGATATCGCCGGTAAGGCTCTCCAGTTCTATGTCACCTGATGTCTTTGAGATGGTTATCGCTCCAAATATTCTGATTCCTTTGGTACTTCCGGACGTCGAGCGGATATCTACTTGTCCCGTAATGGAATCGATTTCAACATCTGAGCTAACAGTGGAGATCTTGATGTCGCCGCCTATTTCAGCAAGCCGTATCTCTCCCGAAACAGATTCCAGATTGATAGAACCTCGAATGTTGTGGATATGCATCGTACCCGATGTGCCGTTTGCATAAACATCCTTATTCAAATCTGAGACAATCACATCTCCGCTCTGAGTTTCGAGATCAGCTATGCAATCAAGTGGGACAACAATATCATAATCTACCGAGCCGAAAGAATCCCCGCCGGAACCAAAAAGCTTGCTCCAGAATGATCCCGTCCCCCCGCCCATTTTCATATAAACAGTCTTAACCACAACTCGGTCACCCGATTTATTGACCTTAATTTCAATATGGTCGTTCACCTTTTCGGCCTCGTCGGCGTCGGCCGCACGCACATTTTTTATGGCGTGGATTGATATCTTGCCAACCGGACCACCTGTGACCTTAATTGATCCCGAACTGTTCGTCAGCGCGAATTCCGCGTTCGCGGTCACCTCGATATCCTTCTGAAATTCGAAGCGATATTCTTTTGCAAATGCAGCGGCACAAAGCAGAACGAAACAAACCGCGCAAATGTAAATTTTCACCTTCATCGCAAAATACTCTATTATCTACATCGACTTCAGTTTCTTCTTTAATAGTTCGCGGGCACGAAAAATTCTGGCTTTTACAGTACCTATCGGAATATTCAAGGCCACCGCTATATCCTCGTAGGAACGATCGTCCTTATGGCGATAAATTATCACCTGCTTATATTTTTCCGGCAATGAATCTATCGCATCCTGAATCGAAACCCTTCTCTCGCGTTCTTCAAGGTCTTTCTCCGGATAATAGGTGAGATCGGGGACATCATACTCGCCCCGTCCCTCCGAATCATCGGACGGTGTATCGAGGGAGAGGGTGCGAATCCTTTGTTTCCTTAGAAAGTCAATCGATGAATTGGCGGCGATTCGGTATAGCCAGGTGGAGAATTTATATTCAGATCTATATGTTTCCAGCGACGCAAAGGCTTTCATAAATGTTTCCTGCACCAAATCGGCAGTGATCTCCTTGTCCCGGACAAATTTATATACAATATGATAAATCGCCGGGCGATGGCGCTCCATCAGCGCTTTATATGCATCTTGACTGCCCGCCAGAGCGCTGGCAATCAATTTATTGTCAGTCTCAGGCAACTTTGCCTTTCAGTACAGGTTACGGCATTTGCTCGCCACTGTTTCAGAGCGGATTCAAAGATAATAAGATCGCCCCGGATAATAAACAAAAAAATACGTCAATCCTGCGGCGCACCAACAGGTTCTATTTGAGTTCAAAATTTAAACAAATCCCGAAAGAAAATCAATTTAGCCGGTAAATACCGACATCATCATCCCGATAGACTATTGGGTATTTGGCGAGAATGGACGAGGCGCCGGGGAAATACTTTTTTTCTATTGGACCGTAAAAGCCGAAAGTAACCCCCTTTGGAGAAATTCCCGATTGGTAGAACCGCATCGTAGCCTCATACCGTGCCTTCCAATCTAATCCCAGGTGCGAGAGATGGCCGATGTACCCCAAATATACCGGGCGAATTTGCGTTATCAAAGCGAGGTCACGTTCATCTGCAGTCAATGCCATAAATGAATCATCGCCTTTAGTGTTTTTCAAAATCCAGTCAACCGACATATTCAATTTGCTGTCATATCGGGGAGAATAATCCCCCCCGGAAGGCGAATATTTTTGATACGTTGAATATAAAAAACCGAGAGCAAGAATGACAATCACTCCCTTACCGATAAAGGCCTTCCATCCCCGAGACGCTGACCCTATTGCTGTGCTCATTGCTCCCGCGAAATAAACCATAAAAATCGGGAAGAAGGGATTATACTGAACAAACGCCCCGAAAATAATGGCGATTGCCGCAAGTATTATCATTTCCGCGCTGAAGAATACAAATCCCAGTATCAATATCGGGATCGCATGCTTGACCATTTCAAATGGCGCGAATTCAATGGATTGCATAAGCATAGCGACGGGATTTAGCTGAACAGCCTCCGACGAAAAATAGGCTGATGCAAGAGCCAGTCCTATTAGTCCTGCGATCAGAAGGAACAGCATTTCTTTGTTCTTTTTCCATAGTACCAAAATTGCCAGAAAAGGCAGGAAAATAAGCATTAAGTAGCCATTAATAAAAGCAGCGAGAAATATGGCGCCTAATCTTAGCCAGAGCCGCCTGTCATGGAGAGCCACGATAAACATAATGAAACTGGGAACATGAGTGAATCCTCGAGCAATGGAATCAACTCCCAAAGAGTTGAGTCCCGGAAAGAGAGTCGATCCCGCAAAAATAACTATCAGAGGATATCCATATTTTTCCGGGAAGTATCTCCGCAACAGAAAACCGATGATCATCAAATAGGCTATGTTCAAAATACGGATGGCATTATATGGGTTAACAAATTTCGCCAATAACGCTGCCGGATAGTACTGTAGAAACGGCTGTGTCAACTTCTCATCGCAAAAGGCAGGATTCTCCGGGGGAAATTGATTCAATAGTTGATTGGTGATAGCCCCGTAATAAAGAAAATCAACATCTGCCGGCGCGGAATAAATAAATTTATGCGATGAAATATCATATGTGCCTATAAGAAATTGACCAATAATGTACAGCGAGACAATGCCGACAAATATAATAATATTGAAACTATATCTTTTCATTTTGAATTAAAACATACTGCAATCCTGCCGATGTAGCCAATGAAAAAGATACATCACCGGCATTTCCACGGCCCCGCTCCGCCGATTGAGGGAACATAGAGATGTCCAGCGCGTTTAACTGTTTGATCATTAGCGTTGGACTGCAAATAGTGAAAGGAAAATTAAAAATGAGAATGCGGACTATTATAACTGCCGTCGTCCTAATTCTGGCCCCCGTTGCCTATTCCCAGCAGATGCCGGGAATGCAGCATATGGGAGGGAGTAAGCCGACAGACCAGAAAGTTGAAGTTCTGAAAGCAATTGCAGTATTATCTCCAGCCCCCAATAGCAAGGTCCAGGGCATAGTCACTTTCAGGAAGATTGACCGTGGAGTTAAGATTATCGCTGATGTCACCGGTCTGACACCCGGCAGACACGGTTTCCATATTCACGAATTCGGCGATTGCAGTTCTATCGATTATACTTCCGCCGGACCTCATTACATGACTCAGGGCGAAATTCATGGCGCGCCGGATCAGCCAAAAAGCCACAGGGGTGACATGGGCAATCTTGAGGCCGACTCGAGCGGCAGAGCCCATTTGGAATGGGTCGATCTTGGCCTTACTCTTTCGGGACCCAATTCGATTATCGGACGCGCGGTCGTTGTCCATGAAAAGGAGGACGATCTCAAGACTCAGCCGACCGGAAATGCCGGAGCAAGAATTGCCTGCGGAACGATAGGAATCGCCAAGCCATAACCCTCGAATGGGGCGATTATTGCCCGTAATATCTTGAGGGTGATTTCCTGATAGGACAAGAAATCAAAAAACCCGGACCTTGACTCGCACACGAGCCTCAGTCTGTCTCTTGATTTCCGTCAAATTATCCCTGCTCATCTTTGTCAGCCTTCTGTCCGCAGAGGGACGGTCCAGCGAATAGATATGACATTCACGCGGCTTTATTTCGCCGATTTTTTCTATCCATCGGTCAACCGAATGATCATTGTAATTTCCTGTTTCGCCCCCTGCGAAAAGGGACTGTATCACTATATCATCAAGTTTCTTCAAGCCATCGATAATCATTCCCAGAGTGATATCTTTATGAGGCCTATTAAATCGCTGAAACGTCTGTTCATCGCCGGCATCAAGTTTCATGTAACGATCATCCAATTTCTCCAGCGCCCGGCGTACATCATCCTTATACACCAATGCGCAATTAGAGAGAATCGCGAGCCTGATTTCTGGGTTGACTTCATTTTTCACTTTCCTGATTTCGTCGATAATCCTTTCAAAATCAGGATGCAGACTCGGTTCCCCATTGCCGGAAAAAGTAATATAGGAGATCGACGGAAACTCTTCCAGAGCCGAACGGACTGCCACAGCTACTTCTGCAACACCCGGTATGTCACGACCTTCTGCCGACATTAAATTTCCCTTCTCACCGGTGAATCCATACTGGCAATAGGCGCAGTTGAAGGGACAGGCCTTATAAGCATAGGGGAGCAAATTCACTCCCAGTGATGAACCCAGCCGTCGAGAATTGACCGGCCCATAGATTATTGATTTCTTCAGCTTGAGCGGTTCCGATGACATAAATTCTCAATAAATCATTTCATTAATCCGCATTTGAGATTTAATTTACGGAAATTACATGTGAAGTCAATTTGAGTGTTTAGCATATGAATGTCGACAAACTATCGAACCAGGGAAAATCCTTCCCGCGCATCTTCCTGATATTCCTTGCCGTCGATTGGCCATTATTCATGAGAAGGCCGATGATTGTCGCCTTGGCCGAATCCGCTAAGAAATTTGGCGTCACTATTGTAGCCGTCAATCGCCCCTTATGCCCCATCTCGACTTTGTTGAGAAAACCCCATCGACGAAAAGAGCTGCTCGGAAAGCCGCGTTTGGAGAAACTGGCCGACAATCTCTTCCTTTTCTCGCCAAAATATTTCGTCCACGATTTTATAGCCAATCGCCTACGATTATTGGAGTGGCTTAACATCTGGGCCCTGAAAAAAGCATACAAATATCTGACCCGCCAGATCAATATTTATGAATCCAAGCCTTTGGTTTGGTACTATTATCCTCAGCAGGGTTATGTGACCAGGCTTTTCACTAATAGCTTTTCCATCTATGAGATTTACGACAATCTGACTGATCTCAATGGCAATGAAAATAAGTATATGACTCATTTCGAGAATAAATATCGTAGGCGCGTCAATTTAGCGCTGACCACTTCGCAAGATATTTATAATAGATATGGCATCAATTACGAAAACAATATTATTTTCGGAAACGGTATTTCCAGAGCCATTTTTCAAAAATTATCCGACCCAAATCTAACTCCGTCATCGGAAATATTAAAGATAAAGTCCCCCCGTATTGGTTACGCGGGGATGGTTTCCGAACGGCTTGACTGGAAACTGATATCTCAACTGGCGCAATCAAAACCAGATTGGAATTTTATCTTCGCCGGCAAGATTAGCGACAAAAAAATTATGGCGATTCAGAACGATTTCCCCAATATTCATTTTACAGGCACATACGACCACACCCAGACCCCATCTATTTTGAAAGCATTTGACACAGCCATCCTGCCATATCATGACAATGAATTCTTCTGGCATTTTAGGCCCCTCAAATTCTTCGAATATGCCGCGGCGGGGCTTCCCACGGTCAGCGCGCGAAGCGACCAGTTGAAGGAATTCTCTCCGGAATTTGTAAAGATCGTCCCATCCGAGGCCGAAAGATGGATTGAATCAATAGATACTCAGCTTAAGGCTGATAAGACGATTATGCAGAAAATAGGAATTGAAATTGCCTCACGATTTATTTGGGAAGACATGACCGATGACCTTCTGGAAAAGATTCGCTCCTCTTTATGACAGGATTTTCGCAAAAAGCCTTCTTCCACCTATGAATGAAGAGAATCACGAAAAACCGGAAGAATTTCCGCAGAACCCCTCAGAGATATCGGAAATTCCTTCTTCACAGCAGCCACCCCAGGAATTGTTCCGTAAAAGCAGGCTCTCCTATTTCACCCTTTTCCTTCTTCTTATTCTCTGGCCGGTTAGCTCGATCATTTTTGTCGGCGATCCTTCGGAAGCTCTGAAATCGCTCTCCGTCTCCCTGATATATCTGGTTTATCTCCCCACCATGGTCATCCAATGGCTTATTTTTGCCTTGATCTACCTGACCACCTATCGCGAGAGAACCGGCCTTGCCGGTATTGGATTTAACCGAATTCGCTTGATTGACTTTTTCTGGGCAATCGCCTTCCTGCTTTTCTCGAATCTATTGCTATCTTTGCTCGCTTTGCTCTTAAAGACGATAAATCTGGAAATCCCCGGCGAAGTGGAACTGATATTACCCAATACGATTACCGAGAAAATACTCTGGGTAGCGCTCTCGATCACAGCCGGAATATGCGAGGAATCCGCCTTCCGAGGTTATCTCATTACGAGGATTAAAATATTCGGCGGAACAAAAACCTGGATTCTGCCGATAATAATCGCTTCCTTTGCCTTCGGTTCGGGGCATTCCTATCAGGGCGTCGGAGGTTTTATTCTCATATCTATTTATGGGGCCATGTTCGCGATTTTATTTATTCGGACAAAATCCCTCTGGCCTTGTATCATTGCCCACTTCTTTCAGGATTTCTCAGCGCTATTTTTTCCCTATCAGAAATGAAGACTTCTTTGCCGGTGGCGGTCCATGCTTATATAGGTAATTGATCAGGAATGTAACATCCAGCGCATTGATCCTCCCGTCGGAGTTGGCGTCACCCTCGACCGAATTAAATGGCGGATTCCCCCCCTTATAGAGGAAATTGATCAAATAAGTCACATCCAGAATATTAATCATGCCATCGTGATTGGCATCACCTCTCATAATCGGCGTAACTTCAATACTTCCTTGCCTGACGTACGGTTTATATGTCACATAATCGGCATCAATGAAAAGCGTTTTGGTCGATGCCGTGGTTGTGTCAAGAATATTTGTCCCGCCGCCGGATGAATACTGAAAATATAGATTGACGATTCTCCCATACCCCGGCGCGAGGTCTGGATTGTTGGTCAGGATATGAGGCGTGAATGTCAATGATAGTTTAGTAGCGCTCAAATAAGATAGAGAAACCTTCTCAAAATATTGAGTGCGGCAGGAATCTGTGTCGAAATTCAAATAAGTCAGTTCGACCGGGCCGCCATAAGTTAGCGGGAGTACGAAATTATGCAGCGGATGGCAATTCCTGAGATAAATTGGAATTTTGATAATATCAGTCGAAACGAAATTCATTTCCGGCAAGAAAAGAGTGTCGGCCATGGTAATAATCATTTTCTTTCTTGTCCGATTGTGTCGTCCGTCGCTCAGGCTGTTATCGAGCCGAACATCAAATGCACCGCCGCTGTTGAAAATATGGATAGGGTCTCTTTCCGAGGAACTATCGCCGTCGCCGAACCGCCAGAGCCAATCCGTTGCATTTTGTGAGCTATCGGTAAATTGGACTGTCAGCGGCGACCACCCGATTACCGTATCGGCGTAGAATTCGACATTTGGTCTGCGGGTATTCCCAAATGCCTGGTTGAAAGTGTCCCAGTTAGCCACTGTAAGATCATTCTTGAATGAATACTGATAGAAGATTATGATATCACTGCTCGGAAACTCGCCCAGCGATACCCAGCCGGAGACCAGATCGTAGCAATAGCCGGAATTATCAAGTGCTGACCCATCCACCAGAACCGAATCTATTGAGTAAAGCGGATGTTTCCGGGTATAAAACAACTTACGGGTAGAAGCTGTATAGAATGTATCCGCCTGACTTTCAACCCCGTCGCCGTCAATGTCAGCCCAGGCCAGCTCCTCGACTACAGTCGCGGGACTTGCCCTCCAGACCGGCGCCGATGTAAAACTATCGCCCAAATTTTCATAAATTCTCAATCTGTCCCACCATCTTCCGGCCGCCAGATCGTCGTCCCCATCATTGTCATAATCATATAAAGCCAGCGCCGAGCCGTATCCTCCGTCTGAAGACTGCCATCCTGGACTTGCATTCAACACCCCCGAACCATTATTGTAGTAAACCAGATATTTCCCCGACCCGCCGTTCTGATAATTGAACGCCACGATCAGGTCCAGCCAACCGTCTCCGTTGACATCCCCGAAAATAATTGTGTTTGCCGGCTCATTATTTAGGGCCTGCCATGACGGTGTACCCTCTAGCGTGCCTGCTATGTTGTAATGAATGGCCGGCGGTCGATCGTCATAGCAAAGGGCAAGATCAAGGTCTCCGTCATTATCAACGTCCCCCCACGTGACATCCATCGCTTCGGTTGCCAGGGTCGATTGCCACCCCGGAAGCGTTTGCAATGCCCCTCCGATATTAAAATATATCCTATCATTTTCCTTTTGAGCGCCGTACCCTTCCCCTGTCGCTACTGCCAGATCAAGATGGCCATCCCCGTCGGGATCCCCCAATGCACACGAAAAAGAATATATGCTGTCCGCATTGTGCCATCCCGGCGCTATCTCAGGACGCCCTGTCATATTTGGATAGAGGTCGCCAAAGTTTTTCGTGGAAAAGCCGCCGGAGCCAATATAATTGGATACGACAAAATCAGGAAAACCATTATTATCAATATCGCCGACTGCACAATGCCCCGAAAATTCATAATTGGCCGACAACCACGACGCCCCGGTGGGCATTGCGCCGTAATGAGATAGGTAAATGCTGTTCTGAGCCCGGGCCATATCATTCCCGTTGGAATAGAAAACGTCAATATATCCATCATTGTTGCAGTCACGCCAGATCATGCCGGTGGAATAAATATTCGCTTCAGATGTCTGCCAAAATGGGCTCATTTGAAGGGGGACCTGAGAACCCGCAATTGGCGCGAGATATTCAATAAACAAAAGTAAAACGACTGATCTATAAATTTCTCTCATCCGCGATTTCCCTCCCGGAAAATTGAGGCTATTTCAGCAATGGCATTTTCTTTGGCACTTCGATCACACCGCTCTTGAATCTATATAAATATATCCCGTCGAGGATATTCTTGCCAGAGAAATCTAAGCCATTCCATACGACCGTATGACGACCCGGGCCATACTGTCTATTCATGGTATTCCCTCATTCCGCTGGCATATTTAATGTACGCCCATACGAACATAAAATCCTCATCGTCGGAGGTCTGAAATTAGGTCCAATTTGCCTTCGGTGATTCTCTCATATTGGCCATAAACGACTTAGCTGAAGTGCCATAGGCCCGGCGAGATATCGGGAAGGCCCGCAGGCCGGAAATTATTTTAGTGCAGATGTATCCGCGTCAGATTCCTGGAACTTTGATGAGTTGGATTCCGTTATAATAACTTGAATAGATTAATGAAAAGATTGGATGCGTGGAGCATTTAGATTTTTGAAAGTTGAATCATTCTAGTGAGCATTTGCTATTGTTGACATAAAAAAAGCCTCTCATTTCTTATTATCCAGCCAAAAGCCTCGCCGAAAGACGGGGCTTTTTTATGCTTTCGAGGAAATTTTGACTGCTTCTAGATTCTCAAGCCGACTCAGGATAGTCTTCTCAAGCCGAGTAATATGGTTGATATTACTTTCTGACGTGGATTCGAATATTGATATTCTTTTTGACTCTTCAATTATGTCCGAAATGATATCGGTTCCTTCAATGATGGCCCCTGCAGACGCACCAATTATCCCCATCTTATCTATGGCGCTTCCCGTTAAAACAGCCGCTTCAATCGCATGCGCGCGCTCACGAATCGACTCTCCAGCGCTTTCGATATAATTGCCAAGAGCTCCTGTAACTGTCTTTAATGATTCAAGTGACGTCAGCATCACTTTGTCGTCGGCTATTTGGTCCTGCATCACCCTATTTTCACGCAAGAGATTTTCGACTGTAATATACTGCTTGTACAAAAGCTGATTCGCCTCGCGGAGAAGGTCCTCGACGCTGCCGATTTCTATTTCCAAAAATCCTGATTCTTTGATCACTTCGCTGATTATATCTTCCTCGAATCTTCCCAGCGCGGCCTGAGACAGGCCCAGATTTGACGCAATCGTATCCCTATTTTTCAGCATCTCAGGCTCCGGCGGCGGCATATTGTAAACCCGGAATTTCGAGATTTGATTTGCAAGGCTTACAATTTGGGGCAAAAGATGCCCGGCGGTTTTATCTCCTGACAGAAATACTTGATGATGACACCCAACGGATTCCGCGATTTCGCGAGGAATTTTCCATTGTTCCAGAAGGAATTGCCCGATTCGGGCATGATTTGTTCCCCAGGCCGCTTCTTCCTGAGTCAATTGATTCTCCCCCATCTCTATCAGCTTCCAGACTCGCTTAAACTCGACCGGAAATGAGGCTTCCAGGATTAGGGTTCCTATTTCATGCAGCAATCCTGCCACAAAGGCCTCTTCGGCCGGTTCCCAGCCCATACCCTCCGCTATCATCCTCGATGCTATCGCCACTTCAAGCGAATGACGCCAGAATCTTTTCCTGTCGATCGATGACTCCACTTTGCTCAGTTTGTCATATATCGAACTCGAAAGTGCGATCGCCGTGACTGTCCTCAAACCAAGCGTAACAACTGCCTGGTTAACGGTGTTGATTACTGTTATGGGACCGTAATGCGGGGAATTCACTACCCTCAGCATCTTCGCCGTCAGCATCGGGTCCTTCATGATGACCGCGGCTATATCAACAGCCGAAGAATTTTCATCGGAGGAAATCCGAAGAACCTCCACCAAAACCTGTGGAAGCGACGCCAGCTCCTTATGATCGCTCAGAATTTTATTTAAAATATCCGGTGCCATGAAATACACTGCCTCTAACCATATAATATCGACTCTTTTTGGATTTTTTTTAGAATCAGCCTAAGAGCGTAGTTTTCTTTCGAGGCGATTGATTCGTCTCTCCAGCTCGCCCGCCATATAGGGGCTGGCCGGGCAATTTTCTCTGGCCGAGCAGGCCGAATTCATGGCAGCCCGAATATCTCGCGCCTGATGCTCGTAAAACTTGGCCAATTCCACTCGCGCCAGAAATGATTCCAATGACCGGCTTCCTGATATCTCTTCCCATATGGCAACAGCTTCCCGGAGAACACCCGCTCTCTTAAAAGCTAAAGCCTGAAGAAATAGAAGATCATATCGCTGATTCGCGCGGATCATTTCTCCAAATCCGGCTAGCAGGCCACATATCTCATCATGCTCGCCGCGCTTCTCAAGAATTCTAGCCAGCGAAAGAAGATCGTCCGGTTGAAGTGCCGCCGCGGCGGGATTATCTCTTACTTCACCGATATGATGAATTACGAATAGCAATGATATAATGTCATCGATATTATGGCGAATAACCTTCTTCATAATCGATGTTTCATCTGTCGACAGCCAGTTGAAATAGACTGAGGGCACTAGATACCCCGGAATATCATCATATCGGAAATATCCCAGAACCTCCCTCTCAATATTTGACAGGGAACAATCCTTGAGCCGTCTCTTATATAGCCGACGCACCGAGTGCAGAAGATCAACATGCGCGCCAAACTCGAGATTTCGCTCCACCCTGTTAAGAATAAGCCGGCTGACCAAAATCGGCATATCAAAGGCTTTTCCATTATAGCTGACTATGATTGAATCCCGCGAAATTTCCTGTCTGACCGCCTCCAACATCGCCGCTTCATCCGGATAGTCGGGCAAAAAGTACTGCCGCAACTGAAATCCGTCGGAGGTTATCGAGCCAAATCCGATCAGGAAGGGCACAGTTCCCGACCCGCCCAATCCGGTCGTCTCCATATCAAAAAAGAGCAGTCTATCTGAAGACAATCGCCCCGGATTCTCCCCATCGGCAAAATGTTCGAATTTCAAGACCGCCGGATCGAGTTGACTGATTGACTTGCCTCCATGCGCATATATTTCGTTGAAATCGTTGACGATTTTCACGAATGTACCGTGCGGGTTTGAACATAATTCGCCTCCAAGAGCATCTGCCGCCAGTTGGTACCGGCGAGGAACTTCCCGCATTTTTTCATTCGCCTTTGATCCGGCAATTTGATCGGAGAATTTGTTGAGCCTATCGCGGAGCATATTTATTAATAACCTGATTAATATAGAAAAGAACAAAGGGGTCGGTTTCCGACGATTTCATCAGCTCGATATACCCGCACGCCAGAGGAGAATTCGATAGCAGGATCGCCTTAACGGCCACAGTTCGCCTGATGGGAAACTCGGACTGCAGTTGACCCACAAGGACCCCCATAGCGCTATCGCTTCCAATCATTCCTAAAGTTGCACACCCGAGGTTACCGAGCAACGTATCAGGGTTATTCATAGAATCACTGATCGCGCCCACAGCAGCGTCGCCGAATTTTATCAATGCTTCTGACGCGCAAAATCTTGCACCGTAGAATGCATCCCCGAGCATATGAACTAGCGTCGGAATAGCGCCTTCGATTTTCAATTGACCGGCTGAAACTGCAGCCGACTTGCGAACCGTCTCAACCGTATCCAAAAGAAGATTCATGACCGTCTGGTTTCCGCTACTGTCGCCTATTTTCCCTATTGCCGCAGCCGACTCCGACCGAATCCACCAATCAGGGCGACCGGCAACTTTAATCAAACCCGCTACCGCAGAAGATTCTTTAATCTCACCAAGCGTAAAACAAATACGGCTGACCTGTTCAGGATTTTCAAGCAATAGTGATTCCAATAAATAAGGCACTGCCGGCCTACCGATCTTAACGAGAATATTATTGATCGTCAGCCTCTCCCGAGCATCTTGAGTATCATATTTTTCTACCAACCGCGGCACCGCCGCTGCCCCGATCGCGGCAATCGAATCTATTGCAGGCGCAACCAAATCGCGGAATTTTAGTTCCCCCGACGAGGCGATGATAAACAACGAATCAACTTTCTTGACAATCGCGGGCGAAATCCCGACCGCCGCCGATACCGGCAAATACACACAGAGCAAAAGAACAATAAACCCAATCGATTTCCTGTACATCGCCAAAAACCTATTTCCCATTCGCCTTCAGCGAATCAATCTTTATAGAATCCCAATCCATCCCCCCGCCCCACTTTGAAGGAGTCTGCCAGATACTATTATCTCCCCCATTGCCATCATACTTGTCCGTTCCGCCGAGATCAAGAAAAAGCCCTATCGAACCGAAGTCGCGACGAGGATTCCCGTACCCTTGAGTATTATCTTTCTTCATCACATAATAGCCGTCATCGCCCCGATCGTCGATCAATATTCCAAATCCATTGGCCGAGCCTGCCCCTTGAGAAAGATCATAGGCATGATAAAGATCATTCCCATTCCTATCCAGCATGATCCCGCACGAATAATCATGCCCGCATCCCTGCATAAGTCCCTTGCCTCGATAAAAATCGTCGCCGCTCTGATCGAAAAGAATTCCGAGCGACATATGCGCCGCCGATCCCTGAGCGTATTGGTACGACAAATACTGGTCATTTCCGGTCGAATCACAAATCAAACCCAGCGACCACCAATAACTTGCCCCCTGAGCAAATATGTCCGACACATATGTATCATTACCGCCTAAATCAATTATTGCCCCTATTCCCCCGGACATATAAGGACGAAAACCGTTAGCGAACCCCTGTGATAAAGATAAATAATGGTCTGCATATCTCAATATGTCTTTATACTTCTTGCCCGCGAGATAATTGTCATTCCCGCTGTAATCAACAAGTAGACCGCTTCCTTCCGGACCGCCGAATCCCTGTGCATACAGCGCCGCAGAATACAAGTCATTATCCTCCTCATCCATTAGAATTCCAAGACCGAAAGTGCCGGCGCCCTGAGTATGCGTGTCGCCATAATATTTATCCTGACCGGAACTGTCGAATAGAAATCCAAATCCGAAATACCCGGAGCCGCAGGAGAAATTGCGGCCGTTATAAATATCATCTCCCTGCATATCGTATAACAAACCCGCCGACATACAACCCGAAGCTACCGCAAAATCAGTCATACCATTATAAATATCATTGCCTGATAGATCGATAATTATCGTACCATGAGGTTTGGCCGGATCGTATGATAAATCATATCGATCATTGCCCCCAAAATCCACAATAAAGTCATACTCCCCTTTATAATAATTGTCTTTCGTCCCCCCGATTGCCCATCTCTTGCTTCGCCCCAGAAAATCACCGATTCCACCTTTCGATGGTAGACCGACCGTATCCTTAAGCATCTGATCGATATCGATCCCCTTCGATTTTATCTCCGATGTCAATAGGTTGATCTCCCGCAATAGATCAACGGCCGCTTCCACTCCCGCGGCAATAATAAAATCCTTGCGAATCCGGGTCCCAAATTTTACAAACTGCTTTGTATATTCTTCTTCAACTTTCTGAATTGAATCTATCTGTTCGACCGAGCGGTGCTCATCTACGGTATCTTCAGTAAGCAACTGTTTGAACGCGCTGAGAAGAAATTCCTTCTCTCTCGTATTTAGCAGTGCGAAACTGGAATCGGCCGACGGGGGAAAGACCTCATAAAGATAATGATAGACCTTCTTCAGAAGGCGATTGAGTTCCTCCGACTTGTAGAACAAGTTCATGCCGGTTTTTCTCTTACTCTCGCGCGTCTTGTCGATCCCCTGCCCCCTCTCCGACTGCCCCTCTTTCATAAGATTATCGAAGGCAAAATTCAGAATCGGCTCCGGTCTGCCGCCAGAGCAAGTGTCTTTGTATTGCGCCGCGAATTCGATCATACCGTAGGGATGCTTCATCAGATTAGCGACTGTGGCCAGGCGAAACGAGTCAGCCTTCGTGTAGTCATCACGAAAAGTTAGGTCTGCCAGTCTGAGATTCATCAATGCGGTCAATTTTTCCAACCCGGCTCTCTCGTGAACTGAATCGGGGACTATCTGGCCCGATAGCGACGGACAGACAATCGCCAGCAAAAGCATTAATCCCGCAATTCTCATGAATGAAATAAACGGCAGTTTATTGAAGGTAGCAATGACTTTTTAGTCATTTTGTGAAGGTAGGTTCAGTTCAAATCTGCAGAATAAAATATCGATGTCCTATTTTTGATGCCAATGCATGATGCAAGTCACATAATGGCAACTACCCTATTTCTTTTTCGTCAGCACCCAGACCCATGCCGGGAAAAGCGGATAAAGCAAGCTATAAAACCATCGCGGCAATTGGGAGACAAAATTACCCGATTGTACGACATCATCAGCGTAGAATGCTTCAGGATTTTCAAAAATCAAATCGGTATAATCATGACGCCAGAAATTTTCCGTCAATTTCCGAAGATTTCTGAGCGAAAGAAGTTTCACATCATAGATTCTCTTTTTGAAAGTCAATTTCATGTAAATATCGGACAGCCTCTGAGGTAACCATGATAAAAACGGCAGAAAATAATGACCTTCAATGAACACAAATCTATTTCCCGCTCCAAAATAGCAAAAGCCATCATACTTTAATACCCGATAAATTTCGGCCATTAAATCAGTCTGATTGTCCACATGCTCATAAATTTGATTGCATATCACCACGTCAACAGAACTATCGGCCAGTGCGATTTCGGTGCCATCGGAGCAGAGATATTGAATATTATCCTGGCGGCAAAGATTCTTTCCAGAATTGAGACCCACTTTGTCTACATCAAGAGCGATTACTTTCTTGAAATTCTGGGAGAAGCGTTCCGTCATTATACCTGTCGACGCCCCCAGATCGAGACAAACCAATTCTCCCAACGGGCGGAAAGAAAAGTGTCGACAGACCGAAACAACCTTGTCGGCTTTTCTTTCTCTTTGCGGAATATTATATAGCACGGGGAATCTCTCGGAGAAGCTTCCCAGCGATTCATTTCCTCTGGTGCGAGTATCTGTTCTCATTTCTTCTTCAACCTGTAAATTGACGAAATCGCGAAAAGCGATGGCATTATTTGAGCGATCGGGCGGAATATTACTGACAGATACTTCCACTTGGGCGGAACGACCGAAATATGGAATTTCTTGATAACCTCTAGACTCAAACTCTCAAAAAGGTCTCGATCCCTCCTGGGCGCAAATAGTCTGATATGCGAATGACGGAAATCGCCCAGATGCGAAACCCCGAAAAGTATCTTCAATCTGGACACTATATGAAACTCGTTAGGCATCGAAATAATCATCTCACCATTCGAGTCGAGCGCAGATTTCAGCTTCTTCAGTACCGCCGCAGGATTATACAGCTGCTGCAATATTTCAAGGCAGAGAATAACATCATATTTTCCCGCGACCTCATCCCGCTCGATGTCGGCACAGTACCCTTTATGCCCCCTCTCCTCTATTAGCCTGATTACTTCCGGCGAGACGTCGATCCCGGTGACATCAAACCCTCGGGAGGCGAAAAAGTCAAGAGCGAGCCCTCTTCCACACCCGATATCAAGCAATCGCCCGTTCTTCTTATCAAGCAAAGAAAGAGCTGCATCTGCCCTCTCATGCGCTCGTGGATCGACAATCTCAATCCGCTGCTCGTGCCAGTAATTGTCAAAATAGACTTTTTTCTTTTCAAGAATGGACATATTCATGCTTCGATCTTACACTTGGTCCGACCAATGTCTCAAGCCACGCTGAGACAACTGCGGCAGAATTGTTTATATCGAGTTCGGCCAGAACTTTGCGGCAGTTTAATATAAAACCATCTCTGTTCGCAGACATCATCTCCATCTTCCCGGCCAGTGCCGCAACATCACCCATGGGGTAATGATACCCCACTTGATATTTATCGACAAAGTACGGCATGTCTCCAATGTCGGAAGTAATGACCGGTTTTCCAGCTTGCATCGCCTCCCCGAATATTAGAGGAAGGGAATCGGAGTGCGATGGTATGACCACAGCCGCCGAATGGCTCAGGAGATGATTGATTGCCTTTCGTTCCAGATAGCCATAATACTTAACCGACTCTGCAAGGCCATACTGATCTATCTTTTTCTGAAGTTTATCTTCTGAGCGACCGGCCCCGATATAATACAATTTCCAATCGCTATGTCTTTGTGCAAAGATTCGAAAGGCCTCCAGCAGGTCAAAGACCCCCTTATCCCACTCTATCCGTCCTACCGAAAGAAAAACATTCTGCTCTTCTCCGAAGATCCCTTTGCCGAAATCAAGCGCATGATAGCTTGGCAGAAACCGGCATTCACGATCCGAAAGCCTTTGCACCTTCATGGCCAATTCGTGCCCGTCGGCGAAAAGCATATGAGCCTGCTTCAAAACTTTCTTGGTTAGACTCCCCGCCACAGGTAGTCGAGCCCAACTATTTATATCAGATCCCAGAGCCCATACGCCGTATGGAATACGGTACTTTTGGGAGAGTCTGCGGGCAATATAACCGGAGGGGAGCGCCCAAAGCGCCAGAATCGCGGTAAATTCACCCTTACTCATCATCTCTTCAGCCGTTTTGATTCCCTTCTGAAAATATCTTAGAATTTTGAAATACGAGGATGGACTGTATAAAGGCAGCTGTGAGACAACCCTGCTCCCATCGGACCAGTGGAAGAGATGGACGGAATCACCTATATATCTCGAGTCATTCCTGAAGGGTAGGTAATACGGTGTAATAATTTCGACTTTAACCCCCTGCTTCGATAATGCAAGATGAAAGTCATGAACAAAAGGTGAGGCTAGGTCGTTAGGGCCGGCCGGATACCTGTTAGTGATTAATAGAAGCTTTTTGTCTGACATCCCCGCCTGACACATCCTCTGTTATAATTAAGCCGTCAGCCGATTCCTGACCGCCGGAGGGTACCTTCAGTCCTTTCAGAATATCCTCCATTATGTGTTGATCACGCTGAATTTTGTAGATTTCCTTTCTCAGGTCGACCATTTGTGTCCCGAGAAACCCAAAAAGGATTACTTGCAATCCGGCAACCATCAAAAGCATCATCAATGTCATGAGGGGTCGATTTGGATTAAGAGCCGCCGTCTGCCACAAATAGATAATATATGCTCCAATTCCCGATCCGATTGCAATCAAGGCCATACCAATCAGCCCGAAGAGAAGCGCCGGTCTCTCAAAAAACGAAAAGAGAAGGTGAGAAAATGCCGTCGCTTTGAATCGAAATTTTGATTTCCCCCTCTTGCGCGTCTGCAGAATAGCCGGGAACTCCAGCGGCCTGTAACCGGACGCCAGAGCCTTGGACAAAATCTCCAGGTGAATTTCTTTTCCGTCGGACTCGAGATCAAGCCTTTTCACCGCCTCGGCCTTGTAACCCCTCAATACTCCCGTCAGCGTCTTTATCTTTCCGTGCACTGCTGCCGATAGAAGCAGATTCCCCAATCGTGAGACTGCCAGCCTTCTGAAGGGGACATTTTCCGTTCTGCCTTTGTCCATATATGGCGATCCGATTACCAGATCAACCTCGGGGTTTTCCACGAGCAAACGGTACATGGCAGGCAAGTATTCTTCCGAATAAGAAAGATCACAATCGATAGTGAGTATATATTTCCCCTGAGCCGCCTTGATTCCTGTCCTGATCGCCTTCCCGCGCCCCGCATTTTTTTTATATCCGGCACACTTAAGCCATCTTTCCTCGGCCGCCAATTCTCCCAATTTCCCAGATGTATTATCGGTGGAACCGTCATCGACTGCAATTATTTCAAATTCCTTGCCGGTAAGCCGCAACGCTACAGCCATTCGGATCAGATTTCGGGGGACATTTTCAGATTCGTTAAATATCGGCACAACTACGGAGACTTCAATCATTCGCAGCCACCGCCTTTTGCTTTTCCAACGCCTTCACGATATGTCGTCCCAATTCGAGACTGTTCTTATCGTTGGGATCTATTTCGAGAGCCTGCGAAATATACTGGAGGGCTTCCTTGAGCTTACCCGAACGAGCCAGCGCCGCCGCCAGCCGTATACGCATGTCAATATTCTCTTTATCTATGGATAGCGCCTTATTGAACATCTGCCACGCAATTTCGGGATTGCTGATATGGTCATAATAGACAGCCGTGTTAAACAACCACCTCGCCGCAAATTCCCGGGTGATCATTTCCGATGGATTCCTATTCACCATGCCTTCTATAAAGGCGAGATGAGCTTTGTAACCTTCTTTGTCCAACGTCGGTTTCTGTCCCGGCGGAAGGTATTTGAATAAAATGCCCGCCGGTTCAATCTGCGAAAAATCAATTCCGGGCGCGCCAAATTGAAAATAGATATCCCGTTGCGAAATATTTAGTCTGCATAGCTGTGCAACCAGGCTGTCCGCCAGTCCGGGCGTATTATCGGTGAATCCCTGAGGGTAGACCAGGTCCGGATAGTTTATCGTGAGTTGCTTTCTATATTTTGGATTTACCATCCCGCCTGCCGATATAATTTTGATGCCGCCCGCAGCGGAATCGACATACGCGATGTACCACAGAGGCAAAAGGAAATCATCCTCCGCCGCGATCAGCATTGATCCTTGCGGAATTCCCTTGATGGCCTGTGTCCCTACAGATTCGGGGCCGTCAACCTTCGACAAATCGGAAATTGCATAATTCTTCCCGGCGGACACATAAATGAATACTCCAACCAGAGCAGCCACTGCAATGGATGATTGTCCTGCGGCGATTCGGTGCCGAACCAAATACAAGACTCCCGCTACGCTGACAATTAGTGTCATGCCAAAGAGTGGTGCGAGATAATTTATCAGATCATAGTTTCGAGGAGTGAAATCCGCCGCCCAGAGAACTATTGCCAGGTTACCGAGAATCGCCAAGGGAAAATAAAGGAATAATCTCCTCGAAATCTTGAAAATACCGATGAACCCAATCACGAGCAGGCCGATTAAAGGCCATCCTATCTGAGCGGCTGAGAAAATGCCGACCTTTTTTAGGCGGGCCAAATAATCCGGCGCCGCAGTCATCTGAGTGAAATTAGCCAGATCAGAAGAACGGGTAATCGCCGCCAAAAATGAATCCACACTCCCCGGCCGTCCCCAGTTGATCATCGGTTCAAGTGATGAGCGGATCGGCAGATAGAAATATAGACTGAATGAGATCACAAAAAATGAAGCCAAAATCCCTAAAGCTGACGGCCTGAATCCGAAATTTGAAAAACCAAGAATAATCAAGTATAGAAATGCCGGCGCTAAAGCCAGGGCCAGCAAAGGATGATTAGCAAAACTGAGAGCATAAAGCCAGATTCCAAGAAAATAGATCCGTTTGTTAACTGTCGCGATCCCTCGAAATGCCAGCAGGGTCGCCGCGAGTGTGAGAAAAAGATGAAGCGAATAGACTTCAGCTCTTACGGCAGAAAGCCAGACCGGCAGCGAAATTGCAAAAAGCGCCGTCACTGCAAGACAGGGTAATATCACGGCAGCCGGTCTGGAGATGGCATCCGTTTCAACCATCACCGTCTCTGCCACGATATCCTCCGTCCCAAAATCGATTTTCTTGTTTCCCAGCATCAATCTGTTTTTTCTGGCCTGTAGAACCGGCGCTTCGGCCATCTGCTTAACTAGTATGAAAAAGAGCATGACCGATAACGATGCAAAAAAAGCCGACATCAGATTTGATGCAAAAGCAGGATTGACATTCGGAATCATGTCGAATACCCTGCCCAGTAAAGTATAGAGAGGGAACGAAGGGGAATGGGGTAGCCCAAGGATGAAATTGCTGGCTGAAAAAGCCGCCGAATCGCCCCAGTAGATTGAAGGAGCCATGGTCCTTAAATAGAGCGCGGCTGTGCCTACAAATACGACGATGGGCAAGCTCCAATCCGCCATTTTGCGGATTCGCCCCGGGCGAATATAATTATAACCTGCTTCATGCTTTACCATAGACGAACCTTTTTTCTTCGATTCAATAAGCCATTCTGCCTGACGATCTGTTCCGACATAAAAATCTCGCAGGCAGAGGTTATTCTTATCTTCGGCTGTTTTGCGGAAAATCTGAAAGGGTTACGGCGATATTCTCCCCAGTTCGGAATCTTCTGTCCGACTGAAACAATTCAATTTGGGCTCGCCTATCTGGAAAGCGGCCGCTGATAATTTGCAGGGATATCATCGCCAAAAAAAAGGGCGACCATTGCTGGCCGCCCGGAGAATGAAACTCATCAATTCATTAGCTGGTGGCATCGTCCGTAGTGCAGATCAACAGACCACCATCGTTAATAGTCCAGACATCAAGGGTGGCATCATCATCGAGGATCGAGCAGGTACCGGTAACCAGCAGGTTCGTCGCATTTGCAGTTGTAATAGTGTAGGTATAGAGGGCATTGGTCGTAAGTTCGACCCCGATCGGAGCAAAGGCATTGATAGCAGCCGCGTTGGCGGTAGTTCCCTGTCCCCAGTACGCGTTGTACTGCTGGCGATAGGTTCTCTCCATGGTGTAAATCTGCTTCAGGATACCCTTTACTTCAGATTGCTTGGACTTGGTGGTCGCGGCCATGAAGCGCGGGATGGCTAGAGCGGCCAGGATACCAATGATTACAACCACGATCATCAACTCGATAAGGGTGAAACCCTTCTGGCGATTGTGGAACTTGGAAAACATTGTGACCTCCTATAGGTTTGTTTTTGGTTTTCCCTCGTTTATCCGCAGTTGTATATGGCAAATACTCTGCCATAAGCCTCAATTCCGAAATTTTCAGCAGTATGGGAAATGTAAGCGTCTGGACAGCATTATATAAGTCGGCTGGACAGATCTCCGTATATGGTTTTCCCCCAATAGGTTTAGTTCGTCGCCAATATAGTTCCCTTTGGTTTTTTGCGATTTATTTTGCATTTTGCAATCCCCACAGCTTTAAATTCGTTATAACCAAAAAGGCGCCTTTCGGCGCCTTCATTCTTTAGTCTTCTATAGAGATGCTCAGGATTGCGAATCGTCCGTCAGGCAAGTCAAGATCCCGGTATTGTCGATCGTCCAGGTGTCAACGGTCGCATCGTCATCCAGAAGACCTGAAGTTGCCGTAGCCGTAAAGGAGTTGGCGTTTCCAACTATTGTATATGTGTACCTTGCAGTTGGCATTATCTCTACCCAAATCGGCCCGAATACCGCCGGTGCACTAGCGCTGCCCGGGCCCGCCGGGATAAAATAGCCCAGACCCTGCTGACGATAGGTGTGTTCGTTTATATATATCTGCTTCAGAATGAGTTGCGCCTCGGCCTGCTTGTTTCGGGTGACTGCATTAAAATATCTCGGAATAGCCATCGCCGCCAATATCCCGATTATCACAACCACTATCATCATCTCAATCAATGTGAATCCGCCTGAAAATCTATTTCTCTTCATAATACACCTCGCATCAGCAAAAGTGTTCCATGCACAAACGCAAATGGGTTCATTGCAAATACCGTTCCCGCAACCTTAAATCAATTCGGTGATACAAATTTAATTCAAAAAGGTTATTATCACCGCAATCTGTTTAGCAATTGAACCGCCCGCACGAAAATCTGCCGATGCCTTACCCCTTTTTGAACTTGTCGGCCAATTTATATCTTTCCAATTTCCTATATAAAGTTGAATTATCGATACCAAGCATTTGGGCGGCTTTGGATTTCTTGCCCTGCGCCTGATTCATTATATAATAGATATAGGCTTTTTCAATCGATTCCAGCGTTGGATTTTCCGGGGAATCATTTGAAATTATAGTGGTTTCCTTATTTTCAATGACTTTCGTCGGGAAATCTGCCGCGTCCATCACTTCATCGCGCGAAAGCAGAACCGCTCGCTCGATACAATTCTCAAGTTCACGAACATTTCCAGGCCAACTGTATTTGTTAAGAGCCTCCATCGCTTCCGGGCTGATGGCTTTGAGCGGGATCCCGTTTCGATGACAGGTACTTGGCCGCAAAATAATTCGCCAATAATGGGATATCCTCAACCCTTTCTCGAAGCGCCGGTATGTAGATCGGGATGACGTTCAGACGATAAAACAGGTCGGAGCGAAACCGGGCGGCTTTGACTTCTTCTTCAAGGTCGGCATTGGTTGCTGCCAGCAGGCGGACATCAATTTCCTGCGGTTTCGTATCGCCGATCGCCGTAACCATCTTGTCTTCCAACACGCGCAATAGCTTCATTTGAATTGGAAGTGTTGTATTTCCGATTTCATCAAGAAATAAAGTCCCGCCATCGGCAACCTTGAATAGTCCTTCTTTGTCCTTTATTGCGCCCGTGAACGAACCCTTCTTATAGCCAAAAAGTTCCGATTCGAGCAGAGTCTCCGGCAACGCCGCGCAGTTGATAGTCACAAAGGGGCCCGATGCTCTCTCGGATGACGAATGTATCGCGCGGGCAATAAGATCTTTACCGGTACCGGATTCTCCGCGAATGAGGACCGTAGAATCCGTGGTTGACACTCTCTGGGCTAATTTCTTTAATTCGATTATCTCTTCTGACTGCCCGATAAAATTCTCAAGCAGAAAATCATTCTTCAACTGACGCTTTAGATTCTCATTCTCCCGCTTTAGCCGCTTGCGGCTGACCGACTTCTCTATGACCAGTT
Organism: uncultured candidate division Zixibacteria bacterium; assembly: GCA_963813655.1. Taxonomy (GTDB): domain Bacteria; phylum Zixibacteria; class MSB-5A5; order GN15; family PGXB01; genus CAWEZN01. The sequence goes on from CAWEZN010000010.1 coordinate 285,194, forward strand.
TGATCTCGTCTACCTTGAACGGTTTGGTGATATAGTCCATGGCGCCCTGCTTCATGGCCTCGATTGCCGTGTCCACCGATGCAAAAGCAGTCATGACTATTAGATCCTGGTCAGGACGACGCCCCTTTATTTCCTTGAGAAGCTCAAGGCCGGTCATATGGGGCATCATCATGTCCGCGATTACCAGATCGTAACTGGATGATACCGTTTTCCTCACCGCCTCATCGCCGGACAACGCCGTGTCGACGGTATAACCCTCTTTGGTCAGCATTATCTCCATGAATTCGCACATCGACGGTTCATCGTCCACGACTAAGATCTTTCCAGACATCAATTCCCCCTTCAGGGTTGATTGTTGCAAAATGCAATCCATCATAATCTCTTTCGGCAAAATGACTTTCTCTCTAAATCACTCCCCTTTCCATTGTTCACAAATTATGCAACGCAAATTCTCTTGTTTTGGCTTCCGTATTTGGCTTAATTAAGCTTATTAATCTGATAAAGGAGACGTTATGCTTAGAAAATTGGATACAGCTCTCAGCCAATACGTTCGCCCCGGATCATTTCCTCTTGCTGTTAGATTGGTCAAAGAAGGAGAACAGCTCTCCGAGAGGACGAAGCGCCCCCATAAAGATCTGAGCATTCAGGTTGCGATTTGCCAGACCTTCTCCATGGCACGTCGCTACGGCTGGCAGTTGGCGGTCGGGAAGGAAGATATCAATTGCCCTCTGGCTTTGACCGCCTTCGGCTTCAACAAAGAAATCGATACCTTCTCCTGCGGCGAGATGTGCGCCGGTATGTTTACCGAAACCAAACAGGCAGGCGCTCGAACCGAATTAACTGTGCCGAAATTCTCATTTAAGGAATTTAGTCATGTCCTTGCCGCGCCGATTTCCCGGGCAGATTTTCTTCCGCACCTTTACCTTATCTATGGTAATTCGGCTCAGATTATGCGGCTGATGACTGCTGTCCTCTACAAAGACGGCGGATACCTTACCAGCAAATTTTCCGGGCGGCTGGACTGCGCCGATATTTGTATCGAAACCATGAAGACGGGAAAATCTCAGATTATTCTCCCCTGCTATGGCGATCGCGTATTTGGACAGACTCAGGACGATGAAATGGCGATAGCTATTCCCGCCGGCATAGAAGATGAGATAATCGCCGGATTGGAGGGAACACATAAAGGAGGAATCCGCTACCCGATGCCTACTTTCCTCCGCTATTCACCACAATACCCAAAGCATTATTACAAGCTATTTGATGCGTGGGAAAAAGAATCGAATTCATAATTATGAAAGATATTCTTTCTCATCGCGAGCGAATCCAATCAATTATCCGGGGCGAATCACCCGACCGACCGGCAATCTCGATATGGAGACACTTTTATCATCGCGAATCAACCCCCGAAGGGTTGGCGGCGCCATGCTCGAGTTCCAGAAAAAATATGACTGGGATTTCATGAAGATCAACCCCCGCGCCAGTTATCATGTCGAGGATTGGGGTAATCGTCTGGAATGGTCGAAAGGTGAATTTCAAAAACATCGCAAAATCAAGTTCGCTGTGGAGAAAATCGAGGATTGGGAAAAAATCGAACCTCTCCCCCCTTCCGCTTCAGGTACTATCTGAGCATCTGAAGGCCGTACGCATGATAAAGAAAGGGTCCGACAGGCAGTTGCCCCTCTTGATGACAATATTCAGCCCCTTTTCCATCGCGGGCGATCTCGTCAGCGATGGCAAAATGCTTATAGAGCATTTGACTGAAGATCCTGTCCGGGTCACTTATGCGCTGGAAAATATAACCGTCACATTTGAAAATTATATAGCTGAACTCTTCAACGCTGGCATTGATGGTATATTCTTCGCAACAACCGAATGGGCCTCGGCAGATATGATAACCTACAAGGATTATTCCAAATTTGCTCGCCCTTATGATTTGCGGATTCTAAAATCAGCGAAAGCGGGTAGCCTGAATCTTCTTCATGTTTGCGGAAAAAATAATTTCCTGAAGGAACTGTCCGACTACCCGGCAGCATTGGTTAATTGGGAATGCTACGACCCGACAAATTTGAACCTTGATGATGGCCTTCAACTTATGAAAGATAAGACCGTGGTCGGAGGAATCGATCACACCGGCTGGCTAACGCACGCCACCCCGGCGGAAATAAAATACGAAATGACTCGCCTCACGAATCGATACGCAGGCCAAAAAATTATCTTCGGCCCCGGCTGCACCATCGAACCGAACATCCGGGAAGAAAATATCAAAGCAGTGCGTTATGACCTGGTGTAAAATATGAAATGATCAAATCCATCAGTTTTCCAATTTGTCGCTGTTCTTCCGCCACCAATCAAGCCATTCTCCGGGAGCAGTAAATTCCTGACCCGTTTCACTCTTCAGAATATCTAAGGCTTTTAACTTTTCTGCATCGGTCGCCAACCATAGCATTTGAATCAGGTTTTCTGTGATGATATTCTTCTTATTTTCAAAAAGGTACTCACGATAAGCTTCTGCTCGCTCTTGAGGTGACGAAGTCGTATCATACCATGGGTCAATCCCGGCGGAAGAGGCGATCAGATTTTCGTACCAATTCGTAAATCGCCCATCTGATTTCTCCATACGATTTAGGAGGCGGTTCCATAGTGCCATTGATTCGATATCTCCGACTATATCCAGCTTGGATGTCGCATACCATTTTTTCCATCTATTTACTTCACGATCAATCTCAGCACGATCGGCAGGATGAAGGGAATTAATCTCGACTCCCGGAAATTATTGTCAAGATATCTGAAATGACTACCCCAGATATGCAGTATGGAATTCATCGCCGATGGACAGATGGTTGTCGAGATTTTGAATGATATATCTGACTACATTTTCCGATTTGCAGAAAGATATCTGGCGCTCCGCGAGCCGGCGATTCAAAATAAATTACGGACGCGTCAAAACCCAGTTGCATCATTGTGGTGGAGTCAACTGTGGCCGAGTTTCTTATCTTATCATTGTCTATGGCATAAGTCTTTCGTGGGGATCTAAATGCCTCCCGTTGACCTCTATAGATTGCCAGCGGAGCCTGACTGACGGTATAGACGCCACCCAGATCGGCGAATTCCTTGTCAAGATAATGAGCCAAATAATGCCCTTTAGCTTCAATAGACGGCGTCCTTTTAGTTCACTGCGCCCTTATTCAAATGGGCAGACCCATAAAAAATTAAAGCCTTCGAATCGGGATTATTCTTTAGAGTATTGATAATCTGTGTCGAAGAATATTCATCCCTCTCTAACACAAAAAAACTGTCTCGCTTGGCAAATGACCAGCCACTGGGATTGATATTCTTTTCAGGCCCGATAAGATCGAAGAATATCTTTGAACTACTATCATCCCTTAAATTATGCATGTTGACTCTGGCAACGAACTGTCCCCAAATTGCTGTAGAATTCGAGAACCGATGTCGTAAATTGTCTCGGCAGCTAAAACCGACGAGGTCGAAATAGATCGAGCGACATTTCTCAGATAGGAAAGTACTGCTTCAGCTCCCGGATTTGATAGAACTCCATCTCCAAAACTAGAAATAGCTTCCTCGGAATACGTTCATATTTCCCAGGCTGTCTTCCTCTATCGCTTTAAGCCAAAAATCGAGAAATGTAATTACCCTGTGCATATACTGATATTCCCCGTGCCCGCCATCGGCTAACATCACAATTCGATAGTTCTTGACCTTGTCGAGGATAAATTGGTCTACGTTGCTTTCGTGATTTTGGGCGATGCTCTCCGCCAGCTCCTTGCCGCCTCTATGATCGCTGCAGCCCTCAGTGAGCAAGCAGAAGCAAAATGAATACTGATGAAATGAGAAATTTAAAGATCATTGAATTCCCTATTGCCTGAAAAATTCCGTTCACCCAAAATATACCATTATTGATCGGCTCGCCACAGATTTCCGGACAGAAATAGGCTCAAGCATATAAGGATTGACACGGTACCATATTCGGCCTTAATTCGGATGACTATGATTATTTTCATCTATTCCCTCCTCTGTCTCATCTGGGGATCAACGTGGATGGCCATAAAAATCGGCCTCCAGGATTCCCCGCCGCTTTGGTCAGCGGGATTTCGATTCGTTATCGCATCATTAATAATATTTATTGTCAATTTCATTCGACGTGTGGATTATCCGAAATCAGGTTCAGAATATGTAAAAATTGCCATCCCCGGAATCTTTATGTATGCCGCCAGCTATATGCTGGTCTATAGCGCGGAAACTCGCGTTACCTCTTCTTTAACTTCAGTCCTGTTTTCGACCTTTCCCTTTTTAATCGCCGGATTTTCATACTTTATGCTTAGAGCTGAACGGCTGACTTTTCGAGGATGGTTGGGACTCTTGATCGGCTTTGCGGGAGTCTTAACCGTTTTCTATCAATCGCTGGCCGAATCTAAATTTATATTCGTCGGCACCATCCTCGCCGTTCTGGGAGCGGCCGTCTCTGCCTTCGGAACCGTTTACGTCAAAGCCTATCTCAAAAAATACGATATTTCAGTGATGGCCGGAATTCAAATGGCCATTGGCGCTATAATCATCATTGTCTGCGCGGCTATCTTTGAACCTCTTGCCGGATTCAAATTTACCTTCAAATCAATCACAGCGCTTCTATACTTGTCAATTCTTGGCACCGTCGTGGCTTTTTTGGGATATTATTGGCTCCTCAAAAAGACCCGGGCCATTGTTGTCTCACAAATAACTATTGTTACTCCCCTGATTGCCGTCATTCTGGGGTATATATTCTTATCCGAATCATTCAGTCCCTTTTCTGCCGTGGGCGGTGCGCTGATTCTGGCCGGAGTGGTGATAGTCATCCGTCAGCAGCAGGTTAGTCAATAATAGAGTAAAATCTATTCAATCCGTTTGCTTTTATCCCGCGGATATTTATATTTGTATTGCGCTGTCCGCGACCCTTATGAAACTAGTGGATCGATTTTTTGAATTTTCACCGACACAACTCAAGGTCGTCATCGCATTGAGTGGTCTGTTGCTCGTTCTTTCCGGGTACCGTTTCGTAAGGGATTTCACCGCCGCCGATCCCCGAAGTATGAAATTGAATGTCCGTATCGGTGACGATGATACCCGTTATTCTCCCATTATTAAAGTTGATCTGAATACCTCCCCGGCCGACTCTCTTGAATTGATACCCGGCATAGGCCCGGTGCTTGCCGGACGGATTATCGCCTATCGCGACAGCGCCGGACGATTCGAAAAACCTATCGATATTACCAGAGTCCGGCGGAATTGGACCCGCCCTCTATGAGAAGATAAAATCATATATTGAGGTTCGCCCGTGGTAGAGCTCAAGGGGCGGAAATATGGTCTGGATTTGAATGGCTCCATTGTCTTTTTTGCCGGCCGAACTTTCGCAGCCGGTAAGGAAGTGATTGATATATTGACACAAACAGATCTCTCAAAATTGAGCAGGGATACATTAGGCGAGGACGGTGAAACATATTTTTCGGTAAGCGAGAAAGAGGCTGTAATTAAGCTGATAAAAATTTCCCCTTCTGACGGCCTTGATTCTGAAAAACTGGCTCTCTTTGAGCTTCAGACTTCTTTACTTGAAGAAGCCGATCATTATTATTATGAAATTGGCGGTCTTGATACCAGATCCGAAAGACTGGCCGTCGCATATCCGCGAAGCATTATCGACAGCAAAATCGCTCAGATTGAAAATCTCATTCCACGCCCCCGGGGTTTCAGACTGCGGACCCTGGCTCTTGCAGCCGGATTTTTGCACTTCTGTCACCACGAGGGGGGTGAGCTTGTTTGTTTGATCGATATCGGTTCAGATCAGATCGCTTATTGTTACCTTTACAACAGACGACCTATTGCAGCAGGATGCATTTCCTACAAAAATGCCGACGAATCGGAAGGACCATTTCTCCCTCACGATGCACTACTTGACCTTACTGCTACCCTTCAGTACCAATCCTCCCTTCTCTTTCAGTCCGGTTTTTCAGTTCCACTGTCCCTGATTGTGATTTCGGGATCGAAGGCAGGGGAAGAATTAGCGACCCGAATCGAAAAAAATACCCGGGTCAAGACGATTCTTCCATCGATCAAGAAGGAGATGTTTACTTCGGAAGTTCTGGCCGCAGCACCCCGGTATCTGGTCAGCATAGGCCTGACCGTAGGTCTCTGATGCGTATTACGTCTGGTATCTATAAGGGGCGTCACCTGAAAACAACACCCGGGCTGATCGCCCGCCCGACCACCGACAAAATCCGTCAGGCTATCTGCAACATCCTGATGAATGATCTTGAAGGGAAATCCGTTCTCGACCTATTCGCCGGATCAGGAGCCCTGGGAATCGAAGCCATATCCCGCGGCGCGAATTCTGCCGTATTTGTCGAAATCGGTCACCGTCAGGCGGATATGATCAGGAGTAACCTCCGAATGCTTGATCTAAGTCAACTGGTTCTGGAGCTTGATTATCAAAGGGGCTGTCGCCTGCTTTTCGAAAGAGGAAGACGATTCGACATAATCTTCGCTGATCCTCCCTATAATAAATTTACGCCCGGGGACGTAATCGAGGCAGTCCTGCAATATAACTTGCTTGAGCCTGAAGGTTTTCTTATTATTGAACACAATGCAGGTGCTAACATTTCGAGCGATCGTATGACTATTTTGATAAACAGAAAATTCGGCCAAACTGAGGTGACTTTCTATGCCCTCAAAAAAGACTAATCGGAGACTGGCAATCTATCCCGGCACTTTCGATCCGATAACCAACGGGCATATTTCGCTGGTAGAAAGAGCTGTCGGCCTTTTCGATCATCTGATCGTGGCCGTCTCAAAAAGCGATGCCAAGCAGCCTCTCTTCACTCAGGAAGAGAGATTCGAGTTTGTCCGGAAAAGCCTTCACCATTTGCAAAATGTCAGTGTCATCAGCTTCGACGGTCTGCTGGCTGACCTCGCCCGCAAACATAATGCATGCGCCATCATTCGGGGGCTTCGTGCTGTCTCTGATTTTGAGAACGAATTCCAGATGGCCCTGATGAACCGCAAACTTGCCCGAGATATAGAAACTGTCTTTCTCGTACCTTCTCTGTCATGGGTTTATCTCTCTTCGACCATCGTTAAAGACGTTGCCTCAAATAAAGGTGATATCAGCGGCCTTGTTCCCCGCATGGTCGCGAAAGCCATCGAAAGAAAATTGAATCCCAAACGAGTAAAACATTAATTATGAGTGAAAATAGCGGACATAATCAGAATAAAGAAGAACCGATTCAGATTCCCCTGACTGAATTGATTGAAATCAGGCGGGAGAAGATCAGTAATTTCAGAAAAGATGGAATAAATCCATACCCCTATCGATTTGAACGAACTCATGTCGCCGCCCAGGTGCTGGCCGATTTCGACCGCTTTGTCGCGGATGCCATCATCGTTCGACTGGCCGGACGGATCATGCTTAAAAGGAAAATGGGAAAAGCCATATTCGCCGATGTTCATGATGCCTCAGGCAAGATTCAGGTTTATCTGAAGATTGACAATGTCGGCGAGCAGAATTTTGGCAACTTTGATAAATTCGATCTCGGTGACATCGTTGGAGTCGAGGGAAAGCTGTTTACGACTCGCACTGGCGAGAAGACTGTCGCTGTGCAGAAATTTGAACTCCTCTCCAAATCGATGCATCCTCTGCCGGATAAACATTCCGGACTGACCGATAAAGAGACACGATACCGCCGGCGATACGCCGACCTGATCGTCAACCCCGAAGTCCGCCTGACTTTTATTCAGCGCAGCCGCCTGATAAAATCTATCAGAGAATTTCTGGATAATGAAGGATTCCTTGAAGTCGAAACTCCTATCCTGCAACCGCTTTATGGCGGCGCCTCGGCTCGCCCTTTTATCACACACCACAATACCCTTGACGTCGATCTTTATCTGAGAATCGCCGATGAACTTTATCTCAAGCGTCTGATAGTCGGCGGCTTCGAAAAAGTTTGGGAATACTGCAAGGATTTTCGCAACGAAGGGATGGACCGTCTTCATAATCCCGAATTCTCAATGATTGAACTTTATTGGGCCTATGCAGACTATAATGATATAATGAAGCTTTTTCAGAATCTATTGCGCAAAACGGTTCTTGATCTGCACGGCAAATATAAGATTCAGTACGAAGAACATGAAATTGACTTCGAGCCTGAGTTCAAGACAATCTCAATGATTGATTCTATTAAAGAATCAACAGGACTCGACCTTCTAGCGCTTGATTTTACCCAGGCCAAACAACAGGCAAAAGCATCCGGCATTGATTCCGAAGATCTGACTAATTGGGGGAAGGTTGTCGAAGCATTCTTTGAGGCTAAAGTTGAGCCTCACTTGATCCAACCCACTATTATCAAGGATTTCCCTCTGGAAATCTCCCCTCTCGCAAAGATTCACAGAAGCAATCCGAGATTGACAGAGAGATTTGAACTTTTTATCGCCGGACTCGAAATGGGTAATGCCTTCTCGGAACTTAACGATCCCGAAGATCAGAAGCAACGCTTCTTGAATCAGCTTGAGCAGAGAAAAGCAGGCGACGAAGAAGCCCAGCAATTCGATGAAGATTACGTTACCGCTTTATCATATGGTATGCCACCGACCGGCGGGTTGGGGTTCGGCATCGATCGCCTGGTCATGCTTCTGACCAATAGCCATTCAATCCGCGACGTGATTCTTTTCCCTCAAATGAGACCCGAAGAAAAAATCGCCGGCCGAATGAATTTATCGTCTGAAGGCGGGCAACCTGAGGATAAAGAGGGACAATGAGTCATTTTGGGGGAATCAGGAATATTGACCTTGGCCCAAAATAATAGTTGAAATGTATTATGAACGCTTCATAGCCGGGCGGTACCTGCGCTCCGGCCGTTTTTTTACCTCCGTCTCCACTTGGATTACCGCCCTTGGCGTAACCCTCGGAGTCGGGGTCGTCTGCTTTGTCATGTCCATGCATAATGGCTTTGAGTCGGAACTGCGCATCCGCCTTCTTGGCACCACTTCCCACATTACCATCTTCCCCAAAGACTCCAAAACCATCAGTGACTACAAATCCCTGGTTCGAAAAATTGAAAAAATCGACAACGTGGTAGCCGCCTCCCCCTTCATCTATTATAAAGCCGCCATCTCATCAGCCTCGGCCGGCGATGGAATTGTTATTCGGGGAATCGATCTCAATGAGGAAATGAAGACCGCCAATGTTGCGCAAAATATCATACTTGGTAAATATACATTCGACATTTCCGGACTCGATTCATCCGAATCCGCATCCGGAATGCTAATGGGTGTCTCCCTTGCCGATCGACTCGGCGTGGGTGTAGGTGATCCGGTTGTTCTCTACTCTCTCCGCGGTGAAGACCTTCGCAAAACCAGCCGTCCTCGAGTGGCCAAGTTCTACATTACCGGTATCTTTGAAACCGGCATGTACGAATTCGACTCCGAATTGTCATACATATCTCTTACCTCCGCGCAGAAGCTCTTTCAGATGGATGATGAGGTCACCGCCGTTCATCTCAAGCTCACCGACATTTATCTGGCCGACCGGGTTTTCCCTGTTCTCGAAAAGGCGCTCGGTCCGAGCTATGACGTCGTACCCTGGAATGTGCTTCATAAGAATCTGTTTACCTGGATCGCTCTGGAGAAAAAAATACTGTTTATTGGATTCATATTGATAGTTCTTGTGGCCGCCTTTTCCATTATTTCTACTCTAGTCATGCTTGCGATGGAAAAGCGCGAGGAAATCGGTATCCTCAAAACCATTGGCTCAACCCCCGCCTCAATCAAGAAGATATTTATCTACAACGGCCTGGTAATCGGAACGATCGGGATTGCCTGCGGCTGGGGAATAGCCCTGACTGCTGCATGGATTCAAAATAGATATAATATCATCTCCCTCCCGTCGGAGCTCTATTTTATTGATTACCTCCCCATCGAAATTCATACCCTGGATTTCCTGATTGCGGGATTGGTGACGATTATAATATGTTTCTTGGCAGCGTTGTACCCTGCCCAAAGAGCATCATCTCAATCTGTTATCGAGGTTCTTCGCCAGTAATTGTTGCCGAATCGCAAAGATTTCTAAACTATTTGACGAATCTGGCGAAAATAACTATATATATGACAAGCACTAAGATGGAGTTGTCGGCAATTGGAAGCGCCCAGTAATAATCACCTTGTGAAAGCCATCGGAGTTTGTCGAAGTTTCGAGACCTCTGAAGGGACAGTCGAAGTATTGAAGGGGGTGGATTTGATTCTGAATCAGGGCGACATGGCGGCCGTTGTCGGGGAATCCGGAGTTGGAAAATCTACTCTCTTGCATATCCTCGGCGGTCTCGACCATCCTGATAAGGGCTCGGTTGAAATAGACAATGAACCTCTGGGCGATAAGACCGAAACAGAATTGGCTAAATTTAGAAATCGGCATCTAGGATTCGTATTTCAGCATCATTATTTGCTGGAGGATTTCACCGCCATCGAAAATGTTATGATGCCGTCACTTATCGCGGGCGAAGATAAGAAAAAGGCTGAAGAGCGAGCGGAACATCTTCTCGATGAAGTTGGTTTAGCTAATAGGTTGAAACATAGGCCGAGACAGTTGTCAGGAGGAGAACAGCAAAGAGTGGCTGTAGCCAGAGCTCTTGTTAATAGTCCCAGGATTGTTATCGCCGATGAACCATCCGGTAATTTGGATATAAAAACCGGAGAAAAATTGCACCTCGTTCTGGGAAGGCTCAATAAGTCGTTGGGAACCACATTTCTTTTAGCCACTCATAATATCGAATTGGCAAAAAGCTGTCGAAGAATTGTAAAACTGGAATATGGCCGCGTGGCTGAAATAGTGGAGAATTAGATAATTATATGATGTGTCAGGATTGCAAAAAACAGCAGGCAACTGTGCATTTGACGCAGATTATCAATAATGATAAAGTCGTTTTGTCATTATGCAAGGATTGTGCGGCTAAAAGGGGATTTCACTCACCCCTTGATAATGTCCCCTTCCCCCTTGCCGAGATTTTATCGGGACTGATTCAGCAGCAGTATCCGCAGAAACTCGAACCGGTCGCAGACATTACATGCCCCAATTGCGGCCTGACTTTCCACCAGTTTACGCAACAAGGGAGATTCGGCTGCGGTGCTTGCTATAAAGCGTTTCGGGCGCAACTCGAACCGATTCTGCGGAAGATTCACGGTTCCTCTCTGCACAAGGGCAAACTCCCCGCTTCGGAAACCGAGGAATATGTGTCCATCAAGGAAGAGGAAAGAATTGAGAGTGAGCTGAAAAAAGCTATCGAGGGTGAAGATTTTGAAAGAGCCGCCGATTTACGGGATAAACTTAAAACAATAAAAGAGTCTCACGTCGCATCGAAGAGTGGAAGCTGAAGATATGTTCGAAGAAATGGCCAAAAACCCAACTTCATGGCTTTCGGGTCAGGGTGAGGAAAGTATGGTTGTCCTCTCAACCCGGGTTCGCCTCGCGAGAAATATTTCCGATTGCATCTACCCTTCCGCCGCCGACCTCGAAACCAAAGACAAAGTCGTAACTTATTTCGAGTCGGCTTATGCTCATTCCGGCAGATTATCACGCGGGAATTTTCTCAAAGCGGATGAATTGACCAGGCTTGATCGAGATTTCTTGGTTGAACGACACCTCATGTCGCCCACTTTTATGCAGGATGACGGCTCATGTGCCCTTTATGTAAGTGAAAACGAACAGGTCTCGATTATGGTCAATGAGGAAGATCATTTCCGAATTCAGGCCCTTGCCCCGGGACTCAGCCCCGAAAATGCTCTTCAGATGGCGAGCGAATACGATAACGAAATTGGCAAATTCCTTCAATTCGATTACGACCCTGATTTTGGTTTTCTCACCGCTTGCCCGACTAATGTCGGCACCGGTATGCGCGTTTCGGTACTGATTCATCTTCCCGGTTTGGTCATAACCAAAGACATCGACAAGGTTATATCCAAAATCTCCAAGATGGGAGTGGTTGTCCGGGGTTTCTATGGCGAAGGAACCGATGTATTGGGTAATCTCTTCCAGATTTCGAATCAAACCACCTTGGGAGTCTCGGAAAAAGAGATCATGGAACTGGTATCAGGCGTGGCTCGCTCCATTATCGAAGATGAAGCCCTGGCCCGCGAGAGACTGCTGAAAGAAGCCCCCGATCAGATTTCGGACAAAATCTGGCGGGCATATGGGATTCTAAAGCACGCGCGCGTTCTTACATCGGAAGAAGTTATGAATCTTCTTTCGGCCTTGCGGCTGGGAGTCGCCATGCACATAATAGACTTAATCGATATATCTTTGATAAATGATATACTCCTCTTGTCTCAACCTGCCCATCTGCAAAAATATTATGCAAAAGAAATGAACCCGGACAGGCGCGATTTTGTTAGAGCTGAAATGGCGAGAGAAAAGCTAAAATAGTTTTAAACTAATTTATGACAAAAATACTCTTTTTATATAGGATGGTGAAGTAAGATGAACGAGATGTTTACTGAGTTAGCCCGCAAAGCGATTGAATATGCCCGGGATGAGGCCGCGCGTCTCAGACATGATTATATAGGCACTGAGCACCTCCTTCTTGGATTGATCCGCCTTGGAGAAGGTCGGGCCGTCGAAATCATCAATAATCTCGGTCTCGAACTGCAGGATTTGAAAGCCTCAATTGAGGAAGTAGTTCAGCCTGCCGGTGGCACCATGACTATGGGCAATCTTCCGCTTACGGCCAGAGCCAAGAAAACTCTTGAAGTCTCCGGTCAGGAGGCGCGAGCGCTGAAATCAAAGGATATTGATACCGAGCATATCCTTTTGGCCCTGCTCAAGGATGAAGAAGGGGTGGCGGCACAGGTCCTTTCGATGTATGAAATCGACTACAAAGAAGTTTATGAAGAACTGAAAAATGTGCAGAGCGGCAAACCCTCTGCCTTCAAGAGGAAAAGAAAAAAATCCAAAACCCCCGCGCTCGATCATTTCGGCCGGGACTTGACCGAACTCGCCCGCCGAAGCAGGCTGGATCCGATCATTGGGCGCGAGGACGAAATTGAACGCGTCAGCCAGATTCTTTCCCGCAGAAAGAAAAACAATCCGGTGCTCATTGGCGAACCCGGTGTCGGTAAGACTGCCATTGCGGAAGGTCTGGCACAGAGGATTGTTGAGGGTAAAGTACCTCAAACTCTCGAGAATAAGCGATTGGTCACCCTTGATATGGCGTCTCTGGTCGCCGGCACCAAGTACCGCGGCCAGTTTGAAGAACGTCTTAAGGCCGTCATGACCGAAATCGTTAATTCAAAGGACGTCATAATATTTATTGACGAACTTCATACTATCGTCGGCGCCGGTGGCGCTGAGGGTTCCCTTGATGCCAGCAACATTTTCAAACCGGCCCTGTCGCGAGGCGAATTACAGTGCATCGGCGCCACGACCCTGAATGAGTACCGTAAGTACATTGAGAAGGACGGCGCTCTGGAACGCCGGTTCCAGACCGTCATGATCGAACAGCCCTCAAATGAGAATACCGTCAAAATTTTGAAGGGACTTCGACCCAAGTACGAAGAACATCATAAACTGCTTATTTCCGACGAGGCCATTGAAGCCTCGGTTAAACTCTCCAATCGCTACATTACGGGCAAGTTTCAGCCGGATAAAGCGCTTGATATTATCGACGAGGCTGGCAGCCGGGCCCATCTGGCGACTTTCGCCAAACCGCAGGAATTCGCCGTCATCGAAAATGAAATCACTGCCCTGCAGGAGGACAAGGAAAAAGCAGTCAAAAATCAAGCCTTCGAAAGAGCCGCTCAACTCCGCGACGAATTAAAATTCAAAAAGGAAAAGCTTCAGGAACTGAAAAAAGGGTGGGAAGAACAGCGTGACAAGCAGAAAGTTACCCTTCGTGAGGATGACATCGCTCACGTGGTCTCTAAAATAACCGGAATCCCTCTTTTCCGACTTGAGGAAAAAGAATCGCGCCGTCTGCTTCGCATGGAAGACGAATTGAAGAAGAAAATTGTCGGTCAGCAAGATGCTATCCTGACTGTCGCACGATCTATCCGACGCGCCCGCGCCGGGCTTGGCGACCCACGTCGTCCCATCGGTTCATTCATTTTCCTCGGACCGACGGGAGTTGGAAAAACTGAATTGGCAAGAGCTCTTGCGGAATTCCTCTTTGAAGATTCCGAGTCGCTGATTAGAATCGACATGTCGGAATATATGGAAAAATTTGCCGTCTCGCGCCTTATTGGAGCCCCTCCGGGATATGTCGGATATGAAGAAGGCGGGCAATTAACCGAGAAGGTTCGCCGGCGTCCCTATTCGGTGGTTTTACTCGACGAAATCGAAAAAGCCCACCCCGATGTGTTTAATATTTTGCTCCAATTGATGGATGACGGCTCTTTGACCGATTCTTTTGGACGACGGGTCGATTTCCGGAATACTGTTGTCATTATGACTTCTAATATTGGCACCAGAAGAATAAAAGATGGCAAGACTGTAGGCTTTGATGGCGAGCAGGATGATGCCTCATATGATTCGATGAAAAAGAAAGTGACTGAAGAACTGAGAAAAATGTTTAATCCCGAGCTTCTAAATCGAATCGATGAAACAGTCATCTTCCACTCGCTTGACATTGCCCACATTAAGGAAATAGTCAATATTCTTGTCGCCGATGTCGCCAAGCGACTTGCCGAGAAAGGCATTAGTTTCACTCTCACAGAAGAAGCCAGAGAATTTCTGGCCCAAAAGGGATTTGAACCTCTCTTGGGCGCTAGGCCGCTGAGGCGAGCCATTCAGAAATACCTTGAGGATCCATTGGCCGAGGAACTCCTTCGAGGCCAATTTGCCGGTGACTGCAATCTGAATATTGGCGCTGATTCTGAAAAGCTCGTTTTCTCCTTTAAGGATCGCCCTACCCTCGATGAGCGGGCTCAACGGGTGGCTAAATAGGCCATCGATCATAAATTCATTTAGCTGATATTTCCGGCGGGCGTGCAAACCCCGCCGGCTCTTTTTTAATTGGATTTTGATTCCGCGCCCCTGAAAGGATGAATTTAATTATTTGCGGTAATACGTGATAAGGGATAAATTCGGGCGCGCGCTATCTCTGCTGCTTAGTGTTGAGTGCTATGATTCTCGCGCGGATATAGAATGAATCTGATTATTTGTCTTGACAGGTAAGCGGAATATATTATACTTCTGCCCGCAAAAGACTTGCGTCCCCATCGTCTAGCCCGGTCTAGGACACTGCCCTTTCACGGCGGCAACAGGGGTTCGAATCCCCTTGGGGACGCCAACTTATTGTATATCAATAAGTTATAGGTAGAACATGCCGGACTAATATGTCCATTTGTCCCGCCAAGTTTGGCACCTGATCTCCCCTTCTCGGGACCTTCGACATATCATATCTCCGGGAATCTTCTGTCTTAGCCAAAGACCTTTTCGGTTTTATCTATGATGAATCACGAGAGTTTCGAGACATTGAGGACCGAGATTTCAGCGGTCTCGGCCTGCCCTGTCTAATTAGGATGATTGATCGTCCCAAACTCTAAATGAGGCCCGCTCGGGAGGTGTGGGGAGCAGAAATTCATTTATGTACTGCTGATGTAATATCTGGGTCGACAGAATTCCTATAAAAGACATATTGTCTTTGAATGACAAATGCGCGTGCGATAGTTTGGTACATTTCTCGCGAAGTTTAGTCACCATCGCCGGATTAAATATTCCGGTATGAATGAATGTTTTCTTCGGATAATCGCTCTTGGATATATTCTGGAGAATTGGGTGCAAAGAAGCAATTGGAATCGGGAGCCATATACGGTTGTTTGACTCGATTCAGAATATTTTGGGGAAGTTCCTTTGTCATCGCCTTTTTGAGAATGAATTTTTCTTTCAACCCCAAGATCTTAAGACCGGGCGGAATGGTGGCGGCAAATTCGACCACACGGTGATCCAAAAAGGGATAACGTCCTTCTATCGAATTGGCGGCGCAGACCCGGTCACCTTGTGAGGAGAGAAGATACCCCGCTAGGAGAGAGCGCGCTTCCAGAAATTGGGCTCGCGCCAGGATATGCCAGTGGGGAAAACCGGCGGGCAGATTCCGGCCAAAAGCGCTCAGCGAATCATATGACCCTATCCGGTTTTGCAGCGTCTTGAGTAAAAAATCCTTTAATTCGAGTCGTAGTCGAAATACGCGGGATATGCGAATAATAGTACAGATCGGTATTTGACAAACCGGTTTTATAAAAGGTTTCCAGGTAAAATTTGGCACGGCCAGGAGACAATGGCAGAGTCGGATAAAGCTTCTTCAATAATGAGGGGCGCCAGTCGGAATCGGGATTACGCGACCAGAATTTTCTTATGAGAGTTTCCTTAAAAAGGTCATAGCCGCCGAAAATTTCATCGGAACCTTCACCGGTCAGAACCACTTTGAAATTGCTTTCCCGGACCAGGCGGGAGAGCAAATACAATGGCGTTGGAGCAGTGCGCACAATGGGGCGTTCGGTATGCCAGATAACTTCGGGAAAATTCTCAGCAATATCATGATAGCCACATTGAATCTGATGGTGATTGGTGCCAAGATATCGCGCCATTTGGTTCTGATAGTCGGACTCATCATAGGTCTTGTCGTGAAAGGCGATGGAAAATGTATCGACGGGGGTTTCAGTAAAATATTTTATGAGGGCTGTAATGGCCGAGGAGTCCAGGCCGCCGGACAGATATGCGCCGACTGGAACATCAGCTCGAAGTTGAAGCCGGACAGCGTCGACGAGCAAAGCATGAAGTTCCTCCGCCCAGGATTCGGTTTTTCTGGTATCATCGTGCGATTCGGGAAAGTCCATAGTCCAGTATCGGCTGGTCTTGAATTACACCATCTTTGATTTCGAGATAAGAACCGGCCTCAAGTTCATTGATTCCTTCAAAAGCTGTCCGCGGCGGGGCAGTCGTCCACCAGGTGAAAATTTCATCAAGACCCAATAGATCAAGACGGCGGGGAATTCTCTTATCGCAGAAAATGGATTTTATTTCCGAGGCAAAATATAGTCTTCCATCAAGACCGCGTAAAATAACGGCCTAATGCCCATTTGATCTCGAGCCATGAAATGCCGTCTGTTGATTTTTATCATAAATAACGAAGGCAAATTGCCCATTAAAATGCTTCAGACAGTCTTTGCCGAATTGCTCATAGGCGTGGACTATAACTTCGGTATCGGAAAGGGTACGAAATCGATGCCCATACTGCTCGAGCATAGGGCGCAATTCCCGATAATTGAAGATTTCTCCGTTAAATGTCACCCAGATGGTACCTATCCTCATTGCACAGGGGCTGTGAGCCGGAAGATAAATCAATAATGGATAAGCGGGCCTGCCCCAAAGCACATCTGTCATCAAAATAAGCTCCAAATTCATCGGGGCCGCGATGCCGCAATATAGCCACCATTTGGGTCAAGAGGTCGCGATCCGGCGGCTTTTTCTTCGCCAACTGGTAGTATCCGGCAATTCCACACATTTTAGAGAAATCTCTTTTAAATTATTTTCATCCCTATATCTCATATATAGGAATCGGCACAATTCGAATATTGTTGAAATATCCCTGGCAGAGTGCAGCATTTTGCCCTTGCCGCGGCAAATAATTCTATGCGGCCTGCAATAAAATCATGCAATGTCAAATGTCGATATCGACTTGTAATGTAAATGTTTCCGCCAGATTACCATTATTATAAAATTCATATCCACCTATCAGGGCGACATTAGGCGCAAATTTCCAGGAAGCCCCAAAATTGAGAGAGCCGTAGGCGCTCTTCGTGCCCATATAATCAAGGCAAATCCATAATTTGTCCGAAATTTCGGAGATTGTCCTTTCCCAGGCGCCCATGATTCCACTATTATCCTTCTCCCCTTTGTCATTAAGGAGAAGTCTCTCATTGCCCGTAAAATAGCCGAACGAGAACCGACCAAGAGGTGTCTTGTTGACAGCAATTGATCTGGCAATTTTTCCATAAATTATATTGTAATCAGTCCAGTGTTTTTTGGTGCCGATATCAAACATCCCAGCAGCCACCCCAGGGAAGAATTTGCCATAAGCATTTTCCGGAATCCCTAATTTGAAATTTCCGTACAAAGGATAATTGTCAATTATCCCTAGACCGGATTTATGATCGAAACCTATCTCGGCATTTAATTTTTTGAAGGGCAATATCCCGACAGTCAGGCCAATGTTGGTCACCGCAGGAAGACGATTGCCGGAAGAATCATTTTGCGCAGGGAAATATAGATCGCAGGTGATATGCCATATCTTAAAAGCTTGAATATCCGTCGATGGCGCCCAGATGTGAGTTGTATCTGGTGGCCCAAGCCAATTCGATGGTAATGAAGAAAGAGGAGATAATCACCACCAATAGTACCCTTATCAATATCTTTTTCATATTTAATTTCTCCAATCTATTAATTCATTTCAGATAAATATCTGCACCTATCCCGGGCAATTTGAGAACCGCTTCAAAGCGGAGCGGCTCAATGGCTTTGGGCGATTGTTAAAGCATGATCCCGAGCAAATCTGACATGCATTAAATTTGCTGATAAGCGGTTTCTCCATGCAGCGAAGCATCCAGACCCCTGTTCTTCCTCACCTTCAGATAGTCCTGACGCGCGTAATCATATTAATAAGGCGCAGCATGACATACGTAAAAACGAAGGCATAGATGGATGATCCCACGACGGTCAACACCTGGATCAGGAAGAAACTGGCTATTGCCGTTAAACAGCCCGTCGGCGCCGGCGGCATTGACCGCTTTGCTGGCCATCAGACCGAGAAGGATTATACCCAGCGCTCCGCCGACGCCGTGCACGCCCCAGACATCGAGGGCATCATCCCATTTCAGTCGGTTCTTCAGGCTGACGGCGAAGTAGCAGACGGTCCCGGCCAGGATACCGATGATGGCCGCACTGGTCGGCGTGACGTACCCGGCGCAGGGGGTGATGGTCGCCAGTCCGGCCACGGCGCCGGTCAGAAGGCCGAGGAATTTCGGTTTCTTTTCGAATATCCACGCCAAGAGCATCCAGACCGGCCCGGCGAACGAGGCGGCGATATCGGTGTTGAGAAACGCCAGTCCGGTGACGGCATCGACTTTCAATTCGCTGCCGGCATTGAAGCCGTACCAGCCGAACCACAGCAGACCGGTGCCCAGGGCCACCAGAGGAATGCTGTGGGGAATACTGTCGCCGACCGTCGTCGCCCGACGTACAGGACCGAGGCCAGCGCCGCCATCCCGGCGATGTTATGAACGACGATGCCGCCGGCAAAATCGAGAACGCCCAGTTGGGCCAGAAGGCCGTTACCCCAGACCATGTGCACGAACGGGAAATAGACAAAGGTCAGCCAGCCGATCAGGAACAGCAAATACGCTCCAAAACGAACCCGGTTCGAAAATGCACCGGTGATCAGCGCCGGGGTGATGATGGCGAACATCATCTGGTAGGCCATGAAGACGAATTCCGGAATATTTCCCGGTGCCGTAGGGCGAAGGGGTCGTCAACGTCACTCCCATCAGGAAGGCTTTATCGAGGTTGCCGATGATGCCGCCTTCACCGCCGCTGAAACATAGCGAATAGCCATAGGCCCACCAGATAATGGTGGTCACACCCATGGAGACAAAACTCTGGATCATGATGGTCAGGACGTTTTTCCGTCCGACCAAACCGCCATAGAAAAAGGCCAGGCCCGGGGTCATCAAGCATGACCAGGCTGGTCGCCACGAGCATAAAACCGGTATTGCCAGTATCGAACATTCGGAACCTCCTCAAGGCCGGAGACGTCGTTCAGGAACGTTTTCTTCTTGTGAAAAAAATAAAAGCTCTGATCACAATGGCAGATATAGGGGGAATCCTGATATTATACTGCGAAATCCCTTATGAACTTCGCGGATAGTGTTACGTGAAAGCGGGATATTTAGGGCGATACGGCAAAGGAAATTTGACTTATTCCAGCGATGTCAATCCTTCGCGAATGGCATACTTGGTGAGTTCCGCAATGCTATGAATATCCAGTTTGTCCATCATTTGCTTGCGATGGGTTTCAATTGTTTTGACACTGATATTCAGTGAAGTCGCGATTTCCTTGGTGGTTTTGCCTTCGGCCAGCATCTGCAAGACCTCACGTTCCCGGGCGCTTAGAATGGAAAATGACGATCTGGGCGAATCCTTGGCCGCCGCAATATATTGCCTGATTACGGAATCGTTGATCTTGTGGGAAAGATATATGCCGTTTGCGCAACCGTACGGATGGCGGTTAGCAGTTCCTCGAAGGCGGAATCTTTCAATAGATATCCGACCGCACCCGCTTTCAGCGATTCGGTCACATAGTGATGATCGGAATGCATGGAAAGCATGACTACTTTGATCGAATCAATTTGGGCTAGAATTTTGCGGGCCGTTTCCATGCCGTTAAGGCCGGGCATGGAAATATCCATAAGGATGATATCGGGCCGCAGCTTAGTCGCGGCCGTGAGTGTTTCAGGGCCGTCTTTTGTTTCGGCGACCATGGTGATATTGGATTGCTTTTCCAAAAGCGTACGAAGGCCATCGCGAAATAAGCGGTGGTCGTCGGCAATCAGGACTTCTTCATACTTCCAAACCCTGACTTTCTAGCGGAGTGCGAATCACTATTGTGGTGCCCTTGCCTGGTGACGATATGATTTCGACCGATCCCCCCAGAAGACTGAATCGTTCTTTGATGTTGAACAACCCGAATTTCGAATCCTTTTCATATTCCTTGTCCACAATATCCGGATCGAAACCGCGCCCGTCGTCTTCCACTTCAGACTGTGACGCCGTCGCCGTCACGACGCAACCGGATCTTCACATGTTCGGGCGTCGGCATGTTTGGCGATATTGGTCAGCAGTTCCTGAATTGATTTAACAGGAAAACTAGTTTTGGCGCCGATTACTAAATCTCCCGATATCTTCGCGGTTGGCAGGGTAATGGCAATTTTGTGTTTCTTTCGGAATCGCTCGACCAGACCGTCTATCGCCGCTGTCAATCCGAGTTCGTACAGTGACGGCGGGCTTATTTCGAAAGTGAGAGTGCGGGTGTATTGAATTGTCTGCTCCAACAGGGCATTTATTTCGTCGATCTTGTCTTCAAATCCGCAGAAAATGGCGTTGCCTCGAAATAGGCCAATATCCATCTTTATGATCGCCAGCGCCTGTCCGATATGATCATGGAGATCCTCGGCGATAGCCCGCCGTTCCCGGGCTTCGGCCAATGATAATTCCGAAGCCAGGCGTCGCAACTGTTTCTGATACCTTTCAATTCTGCGCTCGGCTTCTTTGTATTCGGCAATCTGTTCCTGAAGAGCCAGGTTGGCCTTTTCTAGTGCCCGGGTTCGGGCTTTCACTTGATTTTCAAGGTCATGGTGGGCTTCCTGAAGAGCATCGTCGGCAAGCTTGTGCTGGAAATAAGAGCGCATCATCTCTGCCAGGGAATCAATAAGATCGCGCTCTTCTCTTAAAAAAGGACCTTCAAAAGCCGCCGGACACAGCTTGTGATAGACAACCTGAATCGAGCCCTGCTCTCCACTCCGGGTAATAAACCAAGCCTCCTGTTTCCATGCTGTATCTTTGAATCCGGGAGTGGAAACTTCCCATTTGCCTAATCGAATTTTGGCGGAGGTGATTTCTGGATATTGCCAGGCTGGTGGCAATAAGGAGACGACTTCTTCCAGCACCGATTCCACCGGACGGGTTTCGTCCTGAATAATCCGGGCGGTCCTATGCAGCGCCGTCAGTTCTTTAACTCGCTCGCGAAGCTTATGTAACACGTCATCAGCCATCAATCACTGCTTCCACTAAAGCACCAGCAATAATTTCATTCGTCTCTTTCATTTGAATAACATAATGAAATGGAATACTATTTTCAAGTATCCCCACTTATATGTTTGAACGTTCGGAAGGAGATGATAACCTGTTGGGATGCTTATCGGGAAAATCGCCGATTGCTCTTTCGGACCTCTATCTTGGAAACCTACACTAATGTCGATCGGAATGCGGTTTGTGCGGAGATGATCGCGATGGCCTTGCCCGGTGTGAAAGGTGAATTGAGCATGGCAGAGTCTTGCCAACATTAGGGAATCGTTAGCGAACCGTGTTACCGCTGGATCGAGTACCTCCTTTTGCCTTTCTTTTCAAGCTACCTGAATCAGAAAAGCTCGAAGATCTTCAACGAACGGACGCCAATCTATTTTGTTTCAATGAGTTACTAGGCGGCAGAATCGAAAGACTTTGTCCATTATCTCCATTGAAATAAATAACTTCAAGTCGGATAGGGCTTACAATCTGATTCGTCTTGTTGCCCCCATTCGCGAATGGAAAATCACCTCAGGGCAACTTTCGAAAGTAAAACCATTGTTCAATACTCTCCCTGATGCCAGCGGCATAGGGAGTTATGACGGGCTAAGTCTCAAAAGCCCCAATTGAGGCTAGATAAAAATCGCTATTTCTTATCACCTTGGCTTCCCTCTCTCAGAATTGCGCCAAGTCTTTCCAGTGCTCTGCCGGCTTCAGATGTTTTTCCTTCACCAGTAAGTTTCAAATATTCCTGGTAACACTGAGATGCCGCAGAAATGTAATCAGCTGGCATACTAATATTGGCGCCACCAGGATTCTCTGGCTGACCAGAAGCGGTTATCAATTGTTGGCCCACAAGTTCACGAAGTGCATTTTCGTAGGTGTCAGCATAAGCAAGTTTTTCACCACTCGCTACTATTACCCGTTTTAATTCTGGCATTTTCCCCATTGTCGCCTGTAAGAAAATTGGCTTAACTAAGAGTATTTCATAACCTTTAAGTGGAAGAACCATCATATTGGCCTGTATGACTTCAGAGCCCTGTTGATTCCAGAGAGTAAGATCTTTGCTGATGACATCATGCTGACTAATCCTTGCCTCCAACTGCATGGGTCCCATGACCAATTTGTCTTTTGTAAACTCAAAGACTAACAAATTCCCGAAATAATCACCATCACAACGCGCCGCCATCCAGGCAACCATATTGTTCTTTGGATTTTCTCGGTTAGTAGTGTGAGGTGTAAAAACTACCATCTGAACAAATTCTTCAGTTTGCTCACCGGGAATTCTCATCACAGCATAGTATGGAAGCATTGGCTGTTCTCTGCCATGGTAATTTTCCCGGGCGATATCATACTGGTCTTCCTTGTTATAAAAGACGTTGATATCATTCATGTGATAGACTGAATATATATTGGCCTGAATGGAAAGTAGATCTTCCGGATACCTGATATGCTGCCGCAATCCAGCTGGCATTTGATCTTTGCTTTTAAACAGAGTCGGGTAAATCCCTTTGTAAGCTTGAATGATCGGATCTTTTTCATCCCACAAGTAGAAATCGACCGTACCGTTATAAGCATCGATCACGACTTTAACTGAATTTCGGATATAGTTGATATCTCCAGGGCTATAGATACTGCTGCGCTGAGAATACGGATAGTCATTGCTGACTGTATATGCGTCCCATAAATACCAAATTCTTCCATCATATATGACCTGGCATGGGTCTCCGTCATAGATCAAGAAGGGGGCAAGCTCCTTTACTCTTTCGCCAATATTTCTGCGGAAGAGAATGCGGCTTTCAGATTTCAGTTCGCTCGCCGTTAATTGGCGCAAACCTTCAAACCTTAAGGCAAGAATAAGGCTTCGCAATCCACTCCCCAATGCAATACCCCCCGTCCCTTTGTACTGGCAGGTAACGTTGGTGTCGCCCATCGGGTAATCGAATTCTTGGTGGTTCGTGTGAACGAAAATAGGGGAATTCGTAATCTCGCCAAAATATACTTCCGGCCGGCTTATAGTCAACTCTGGATACTGACTTACCGGTGGTATATCTTTAAGGATATACGCTGGCAAGCCTTCGGAAGTGAAACCATTTACCGGTGTAATACATGCACCATAACCGTGAGTGTAGACAAGCCTCGTGTTTTGCCATGTCTGCGATTTGGCCGGCAGTTGCTCCTGATCTAGTTCTCGAACCGAGGCCATTACCTGGGTAAGCTTGCCGTTCAACTTATATCGCAAAATATCCACGTCCGCAAAACGATAATATGTGCGGAAGCCTTGGGTATTTTGAATGGTTGCGTCAAGCGGCCGCCAATCCCAAATCCGGATTGCGTCAATTGTGTTTTGATTTTCACTAATACTCTGCGGGGTCAATGGCGCATCAGAAATGGGAAATGGCTTGACAGTAACATTGGTTAAACCATAAGCCTTTCGAGTGAAATCAATGTTGTGCTGAATGAATGGACGTTCGTAATCCAATTCATTCGGCGAAACCCAGAAGTGCTGATAAATGACTGGCCAAACACCCATAACAAGAATCAAATAAACTGCACCAATTATTACTGCGCTTGCGGCAAACCTTGCTGTGAGCTTAAGATTACGAGCAATTGCCGAAATAACAAAAAGAGTCGCACAAATTAGGAGAATAACCAAAGAAGCATTATTCACGCCTATCTGGACATTAACATCAGTTGCGCCGGCGCCTATAACCGCGCCTCTCGTGCTGTGAAGCAGATCCCATGTCCAGAATTTTACCGTAAACATAAGATTCACTACTATAACCAACCCCAGCAATGAAGAGTGGGTAATAGAGCGGTTTAGGATGTCCTTCTTATCCATTCTCAAATCCTTGGCCTTCATAAATTGCAGACCATACAGGGAGACGACAAGGGCCAAAGAGAGAAGGATTAGCCCCCACCAATAATTTACTGCCATCTTTAGCAGGGGCAAAGTAAAGATGTAGAAGGCAACATTCTTATTGAAAATTGGATCAGCATCCGGAAAAAGACTCTGATGCGAATACAACAAATACTTATCCCAAAAGACCGTGCTGGCCGAGCCGATTATAAAGGCGATTATGATCGCGATTAAGTATGCTCCAGCATAACTCAGAGCGATATTTTTTGATCTTCTTAAGTCCGGACTAATATGTGTCCTGGTTGCCCAGATATTAATTCCGAAAAATAGAACGGCTGCTAACATGCCCCAGGCAAACCATTTCAATTTCGCCCAAAAAACTGTCCAGTAGACAGCTACCTGCCCTAATTCCTCAAACCAGAGGATATCAGGGTACATCGAGACAGAAAGCTGCAAAGAAATGTAAAGTAGCACACCCAAGGCCAACCAGATAATTTTCCCTCTTAGGGGGCGGCCGCTTTTAAGAGCCAGGCCCAATGGCAGTCCAAAGACCGTCAGGAAGAACAAAAAAACTAGGAAATTAAACATGTTAAGTTACTCCAAATCGGTACTCGTTAACCAGGACTATCATTCCATTCATGCCTCTAAACATCGGTTAATTTCGTCAGCCAGCTCGGTTGTGGTACATCATAATTCTTGAGCCACTTGTTGTCCAGTGGATAATTTCACTCTGAGCACCTCATACGGAGCTTTTCCGCCCAGTGATCCGTGCGGCCGGTTAAAGTTGTAGTAATCCGCCCAGACTTGCAGTTTCTGGTTCAGATCAGCATCATCGGCTAAGGTAAGCATCTGGTAGAAATCTTTGGGGTCGGTCAGATGGGAGCGCTCCACCTAGCCATTGTGCTAAGCTTTCGCAGCTTGACGGGCCAAATCGGACTCAAACTCATTTTCAGTCTTCACGTGTATACATGATGTAGGACGGTGGATTACGAGATTATGCCCTACCTATATGGTAACTTCGCAATCATGCAACTGTCCTCAAAAAAGTTCGAAGATCTTCAACGAAGGGACGCCAATCCACGATAAACCACTTTATCCGATATGTCCCAGAAAAACGCTCGATCACAATTAGAGCGTCTTTTCGGGTTGTCACTTATTGCCCTTCACCCTATCAGCAGCTTATTGAGCCTCCTTCCGAATATCTTCAAGGGAATAAGAGAAATGCATCTGCCTTATTTTCCACTTCCCCTCAATCTTTTCCATGACACCGGTCCAGCGAACATTCTCCCAGTTTGAAGGCTGACCATCCCATTCGTTGAAGTCGTCGAGGTAACATGACCACCATGCACATTCGCCAGAATGGGAAAGATCTATCCGCAATTCTCGGAAATCTGACCTAATCCCCTTGAACTTTAGATTCATGAATACTTGTTCGGTAAGTCTCTTCAGATCGTCAAAACCATTGACTGTTCCAGCGCTCTCCGGAGAAAACCAGAACAACGAGGAGTCATTCACAAAGCAACTATAAGACAGATCCTTGTCCTTGTTGAGAACCCATCTGATTGAGTTCTTGATTACCTGTTCTATCTTTGCTTTTTCAGCGGTATTGTCAACTTTCGGAAACATTTGTTTACAACCTCCGATAAATATATATATTAGCGACAACAAAGCAATTACACTTTCACGGCCGGCGCAAGGCAATCTTGATAAATTCATGAAATATATATTTCCTTGGTATGCATCACATTGACTGGTCAATGTGAAAATTGTGCCATGTCTCTATGCTGTCATACAATTCGGACACAGGCCTCTAAAGACCAGGACATATTTTGTTTGATATCAACGGCTTTTCAAATCGGCTTTCTCAATCTCCTGAGCCTTTCTGTCTTAATTTGATCCCGTGCATTTCTCCGTCTTTCAGATAATCAATATTTATGGACTTCCGCACTGCGCTCCAAATAATCAATCTAATCCTTAATACAGCGAACTGAGAAACCGAATCGCTGATCGTGGCCGTAGAAGCGGTGGACTCCTGAATAAAGATAATATAGGCTGCGATTCCATGCGCCGTTGCTACTACTCTCCGTTGAAGTCCAAAAACCGGCGTAGACGCCTATGCCACCATAATTGCCGTCATCATATCGGCTGCCTGTAGGCAACGCGGAAAAACCGCTTACGTTGGTGGCACCTGTATTGGGACTGCTCCAATGTGTTGTGCCCGTCTCTTTTAGCTTACCCCCTTCATTACTCCCCCGCCATTCAACACTGTCCGCCTGGGCTTGACTCATACCAAGATACATTTCCAATTGCTTCCACTCCTCATCACTTGCCACATGCCAGCCTGCTGGCGCCAGGTTGCGGGCATCGTTTACAGCATACCAGTTATATAGACGGCCATATGTCGCGACATTATTTATATCATTATTATATTCGCAATATGCTCCTGTGGTAAGACCCGCCCAGGTCGTGCCGCCGGTCACGTTAGAAATGCCGTCTCCATTACGATAATGGGTAACCTTTAGATTCTCCGCCATCCACCATTGCTCGCCAATCTTTACTGTATTATAAATATTGCCGTCAATATCGATAACAGTTCCTGTTTCAGGTCCGCAATTTGGCGACGGGCCATGCTTATATAAAAAGTTTATCAAATAGGTTATGTCGAGAGCGTTAACCAGACCATTACCGTTTGCATCCCCCGCCTGCCACGGATTTGGCGCCGGCCCATGTTTATAGAGATAATTTATTAAGAAGGTGACATCCAGAGCGTTGACCATCCCATTGCCACTGGCATCGCCGCAGATATAATCACATATGTTGCCGATACCATCGCCATCACTGTCCTCCTGACCGGGATTATAAACATCAGGGCAATTATCACATTGATCACCAACCCCGTCCGCATCTGCGTCCAGTGTCTGATCCGGATTATAGACGGTTGGACAATTATCGCACCCATCAGGATATCCATCGCCGTCAACATCAATATGATCATCAAATCCTTGACAAATATCGCAATCATCCGGGACTCCGTCGCTGTCGGTGTCTGTACCATCATTAAAGCCGGGACATTGATCGCAGGCATCGCCAAAGCCGTCGCCGTCGCTGTCCTCCTGCCCTGCGTTATAATCATTGGGGCAATTATCGAGGTAATCTAATATTCCGTCTCCGTCTTGATCATTAAACGACAGAAAGTCAACTTTGTCCGCGCCGTAACTCGGGACTGCAAGGACATTATCTCGTATATTGTAACATAGGCCCGATGGCTCAGTAGGCGAGGTTGTAATCAGTTCCGGCGGATTAGTAAACGATGGACCATACCTGTAAACGCAACCTTCATTGGCATGACTGGACAGATAAGTATTTCCATTGCCATCGCGCGTTATTCCGTCGAAATAACCCATAGGCGTCACAACGACCGTCGTCACCGCGCCATCCGGCAGGCTAACTGCCTTTATGGCCGAACTGGCGGTCCAACAGCATACCAACAGGCGATTATTTTCAACATCAAACGCAATATCCTGTGGAGAAAGCGGAAGACCTATCACAAAACTTGTGCAGGAATAATCAATGAGTTGAATCTTAAATATCCGCTTTAATTGAGTATCCACAACATAGAGATTGCCCGAGGTATCGGCGGCCATACCGTCCAGACTGAGCGCGGAGGGAATTTCCAAATCCGCCACCTGCTCATTAGTAATAATATCAAAACCCTTGACATACTTGGGGTAGACAGAAACAAAAAGGATGTTATTGACAATATGGTTACCCGCGCAATATGTCCCCAGAGCCCGTTTGTAATAACTTTGTGTTAGAAAATCATTTTCAATCTGAATAATATCTCCACCATAGATATTCGATACAAGGTACCGATTATTGATGCTATCGAAAGCCACACTCTCAGGGAAACGCAGCAAATTCTCGGCAGTGACCGCAGAGCAATTCAGCACCAACACTAAGATGAACATTATAATTGTCTCGCGCATAATACCTCCTATGCCTTTTGCGATTGGATCAATTTTTAAAGTCTCTATTATGTTGGTTCCCCGCCTGAGCAATCCTTTCAATTCCTGCCGAATTAATTAATATTGTGCGATATTTTCTGCTGAAGCCTGATAATCATTCAATTCTAATTTGGAAAAAGACGCGCTTGCATCATGGTCAAGGGAATCTTATATTGGCGCATATAAAGGGACCTGACTGAGGCCGCTATTGAATATCAATGACCGATATAATGAAGCCTTATCCGGAGATAAGAACGCTGAAAATAGGCTTTTTCAATATCTTTCTGAAAGATTTGAACAATTCGCCCACCATAGAATATGGGATGAGGAAGACGCGCGCGATGTTGCTCAGGAGGCGATGGCATTAATTGCCCGGGAATATAAATCCATCCGGATCGATATAAGCTTCATTGCCTGGGCCTACAAGGTTTTAGATAATAGAATCCTGAGCTATATTAAGAAGAAAGGACAGCGCGGCGATAAGGTAGTCACCGTTGAGGATGTCAGCTTGGCAGGCAATGTGCATATTAATATGGATACCGGTTTGCGAACAAAATTGCTGGATTGCCTGAAGAAAGTAGGCATATCCAATCGACGTCATGCCAGAATTCTTAGCCTCCATTATCAAGGATACAATACTGATGAAATCTGCCGTCGATTGAAGGTGACCAGGAACGGCTTTTATATCACGCTCAGTCGGGCGAGAAAAATTCTTGAGATTTGCCTGAGTACGGGAAAGGTTGAATAATGGCTGGATGCAATGACAGACGGTTTGAGGAAATGCTCTATGCCTATGAACTGGGCATGCTTTCCGATGACGACCGGATGGCAGTCGAAATGCATCTGATGGAATGCGAACACTGCTTCAAGCGGGCTCAGCAATTTCGGGAGGCGGCTCGATTGATTCAAGTTGATCCTGTCGTTAAAGATTCTATTCGGCGGTTAGACAGCGATAATCCGGAAGCCGAAGGAGAAATACTGCCCAATCTTCCGATACCGGCCGCGAAACCGAAAATATTGTCGCCTTGGTTGAAAACCGCTCTGGCCGCGGCTGCCATACTCCTCATAATGATTCTTCGGCCCTGGAAGATTGAAATTGGTCCAAAACAAGAGGCTGTAGCGGCAGAGAATCTTCTGGCAGTTATGCTTTTTAATAATTTGCCCCATCCCGAGGACCATCAAAAACTTGGGGAGATAATCACTAACCTCCTCATTACCGATCTGTCGGAATCACAATATTTCCGAGTTATCTCAAGTCAAAGGCTTTATGATCTGTTAAAATTGCAGGGAGATGATCGAATCAAATCGATCGACCAGAGATCGGCGCTTGAAATTGCCGGAAAAGCACATGCCCGATGGATACTGACAGGAAATATCCTGCAGACTGAACCGGTTTACATCGCGACCACTCAACTGATTGAAGTTTCCTCGGGAAATATAATCAATGCTCGAAAGATTTCCGGCGATTCCGGAATGACAATTTTTATACTCGCCGACAGCCTTTCAGCGAAAATTAGGAGTGACCTGCCTCTATCGACCAAGCCGGTAGAAGTAGAACAATATCGGCCGGTGGCTGACGTGACCACCTATTCTCAGGAGGCTTTTCGATACTATCTGGAAGGGAAAGATTATTATTATAGACAATTCTATGCCGAAGCAATTATAAGTTTCGAAAAGGCGCTGGAATATGATTCCACTTTCGCCATGGTCTATTATTACTTGGCCAGTCTTAAGGATTATACTCTTATAGCCAAGGCGATAGAATATTCAGATAAGACGACTCAGAGAGAAAGATATTATATAGAGGGTCTGCAGGCCCAGGGGAGCGGCAATATATCTTTGGCGATCTCAATATATCAGAAACTTGTTGATCACTATCCGCAAGAGAAACAAGCGTACTATATAATGGCATCACTAAAATTCAATCTTGAAAAGTATGATGAAGCGATCGGTTTGTTGGGGAATGTTATTGCGTTGGATCCGCTTTATGGAAATGCCTATAAGTTACTTTCATATTCGTATGGTCGTTCAGGGAATTTCGAAAAAGCGCTGGAGATGAATGATAAATTTATCTTCCTGGAGCCAAACGAGCCAAATCCCTACGACTGCAGGGGAGATATTTTTGTCGAATTTAAAATGTACGACAAGGCAATTGAATTCTATAAAAAAGCCCTTGAAAAGAAATCGGATTTTTATACCTCATGGCGTAATCTTGGAACAGCATACACCTTTATGGGTGATTTCATCAAAGCTGAAAGCTGCTTTCTGATAATCGCGGCTGCTGAAGACATTTATATCTGGACGGATGGAAAAATATACTTGGCTCAAAATCTCATCTACCAGGGAAAATACCGGAAAGCGTTGGCCGTTCTCGTCGAGGGCTCATCTGAGGATAAGAAAGCCCACGGTAATGAAATCTATTCCACCTATCACCATCTTCCGGCGCTGATATATGAAAAATTGGGAGATTTTAATTCTGCCTTGGATGAAATCAATAAGGCTCAGGAGATTGCCGGACGAGTCTATCCCCAGGAAAAAATCTACTGGCGGCGATACTATGCCCGCATAATGGCAGAGGCCGGAGATACCGCCTCAGCTCGAAATATCGCCATGGAATTAAAGAACTCTCTCAAAGATGCCAACCGAAAAATGGGCGATTACTGGTATGCTCTGGGGGCAATTGAAAGGGCTACTGGCAATTTGATAGACGCCGAAGCCAATTTTAAGAAAGCAACCGCCGAGACTGATGAGTTTGATTATTCCGCCCACTATATGCTGGGGCGAACGCTCCTGGATTTAAATCGCCCTGATACTGCTATCGAGCAATTTAATTTGCTCTTGGACGATCAGATTTCGCATCCTGAAAATTGGTCTTCGTGGGAAGCTGATACCTATTACTATCTCGGCGTCGCATACCAAAAATCTGGCCAGCCGCGCGAGGCTATTCAAAATCTGACAAAATATCTTAATATTATGGCGAATGCCGACCCTCAAATATTATCTGTCATCGATGCTCGTGCACGGCTGGCCGAACTAATATCCGATACATCCCCATAAATTGATAATGCAACGCCGCAATCCACGATGAATTCCCAGAGATGGGTATTCATACCCCATAAGCCACCCAACAAGCACCAATTTACCACGGGGTTGGCAGGAGGTTTCATGGCGAACCACCAGAACAAATGTGCCGTGGTCGAGAATAGTAAGCCATGGAGACGTGGAATTAGACTATTGTTTCTGCCATCTATTTTAGCAAAAGCAACTTCTTTGTACTGACAAACTGATCGGCCTTTAATCTGCAGAGATATATGCCGCTGGCCGCTTGGCCATCTATTGCTCTGCTGTCCCACCGGATAGCATGATGTCCCGCTTCCATTTTGCCATCGTAAAGTATCGCAATAACCTGTCCCGCGATATTAAATACTTCCAATCTAACATTGGAGGTCCGCGGCAAACCAAACTGTATCTCCGTGACGGGATTAAAAGGATTCGGTATATTCTGATTAAGATAATAATCTTCTGGAATTGCTTCTCCGGCTTTCTTGCCGCCCAGATTTCTTAGTTCGATGCAATCACCGAATTCAGTCCAGACCAATTCCTCCGCGGTAGGTTCACCGGAAATGTCCAGTCCAAAGACCTCGCCCGACTTCAGGCCATCTCTTTCGGATGTCAACGGATCATCTCCATAGACCGCCATAAAACTTAATCTTCCATTTGCGCCTATTGAACCGGCCCCGGCGATGCCCCCATCCGAGGCCACCGCCCTGATTATTGAACCTTCCGGCACGATTTCCCCGTCGAGAGTCAGTTGTTCGGAATAGAGACTCATCCAGACATTTGTCACGTGCACTTCTTGCCTTGAATCATTCAAAGCAGACTTACTCGGATTCTGGGTCAATTCAAATTTGGGCCCGATTCCCGGATAAATCAAGATATCATCCATATTCATTTTGAGCCAGTAACCGAATCCCGGATTCATCGCTTTGAGAGTGGAAAATGACGGCAGTAGAGGATCATAGGTCATTCCCCCTTCATCGAATCCAAGAGCAATAGTCAGGTTCTCGAGTACGGACGCCAGCGCATCCGCGGTAGAATCCCCCTGTTCCGGCAGATATGAAATTAGATTCCACCCCGCATCGAGCTCGATAGGCGTTGTCGCCGCTACCTGGGTGCCGGAAATACTCAAGATTCTATCACAGATCATCTTGATCCAGTAGCCATGCAGATGATCCACTGTGAGGAGAGTCGAAAATTGCGCCAAATCGGGGCTATACGTCAGACCCCCGTTATCGAATCCTAATACGATTTCCACGCAATCCATGATCGGCCCCATTACCGAATCAATATCGTCAGCCCGCGTATCCATACGCCATGAGACCAGATTCCATCCTTCTCGGAGCTGAATATTCTGCACTTTCATTTCGGAAACCGAAAGACAAATTTCGTCAAGACCGCCATTTCCTGACCAGACTGCAATCGGCGCGGCGAACGCAGGCAGCCCATTTATGAAAAATGTTAGAATATCCCCCGGTGCGGCTCCTTCATCTTCTCCGGTTTCAGGATTATCGCCGTACACCGCCATAGGCCCGTACTCTCCCGAGGTGCTTACGAACCATGTCCCGCATAAGACTCCATCCGGATCATAGGCATCAATTATCGCTCCCTTTAGTATCGGCATTCCGTAATAATCATTTTCATTGCAATAATATAGATTCGAGTCGTGCGTCGGTGTCACCGTCGGATGAGGAGTTAAGACTATATCAAATTCGGGTTGTCCCGGTTCAATACCCTCGACGATAGTGGGATAATACGCATCGCGATAAACATATGCATCAAACGCACTCGTACCGATTGAATCACATTCAAATTGGCCATCGATCTCGCTGGTCAATTCGTCCAGCTTCACGCCATTCGGAAAATCATCCCACAGCTCGACCGTCGCTCCGCTAACCGGTTCGCCGTATGTATCAATTACTCGACCGCAGTACGTCTTCTCCGTCACCTTCAGGAATACTGGAATACCAATCTCCGGATTATCCGGATCGTTGCTGAAAATATTAATCTGTGCGGTATAATCCCCGGGTGAGAGAAACGTGGCGTCAAATTTGACTATAATTTCCATCTCGCCGCTTATCGGTATCGATCCTCCCTGAACTTCCGCCGAAAGCCAGCACCGTTCATCAATTCCGTCATCAACAACGAAAAGGGATGAGGAAAATGCCGCTGACAACCAGAGATTCCTGCCGTCATGAGCAATTCCCTCCGGCACATTCTGCGGTTCGGGAAATCCGAAGTCCTGAACGATACTTATAGGATCATTCTCGACATCGATCTGATTCACGTCATTGGTATATGCGCCATCTACGACCCAGAGATGACCATTTGGATGACCGACCACCCATTCCATATCCATTGCCCAGCCGACCATATTGGTCGGAATGGCTCGCGCTTCGAGAACAGTCCCATTCGTGTCGGTACGATACAACATTCCTGATGCCGCCCCCCCCAGCCATAGGGAGGCTCCATCCCATGCGATACCTCGTATTTGGCTGCCATTAGGAGCGGGCCAGGTCATGAGCGAATCCCCATCGGGGCTGTATTTTATCACTGACCCTTGACTGAAATTGCATATCCATAGGTTCCGACCGTCATTGGTTAACCCCACGTGCATGCCGGTTTTCAGCAGGAAGGAAGAAATTATAGAACCATCAGCGGGATCTATTTGTACGACGGTTTGGAGTGGTACAGTTTTTAGTACCGCCCACAAATTGCCATTCATGAATGTCAGACCCAGGGTTTGTCTGGGTGCGGGTATTGTTCTTATTATCACTCCCGCGCCTCTGATGCTCGGCCCTGAGGGATTTGAAGTTAACATCCTGTCCGACGCAGCGCCGGTACTGTCTGTCGCGCCGGAATCACTGGCTGTCTTGCGCGCTTGAAATACTTCCTTGCCGCCCATGGTCTGCGCGGAGACTCCTGATCCGCTTTGAAGCGAATTGCTCGTATCGAACAGAAATGCGCCTTCGATCATGATTCCGAAATTTAACGTCTTTCCACCTGAATTCCCTATCGTAATTGCGCGAGTGATGTCATCGCCTGAATCAATCACCTCTCTCAGAGTATCCGGTGTAATTGAGATCTGAGCCGGAATATACCCCACTCCCTTCAAGGCTACGCCCAGACTGCTCTGCATATTGTCATTGCTCTCGATCGTCAAGACACCGCCACTCATCCCTTCTTGGCCGGGGCTGAATGTTATCAGCACGTTCCGAGTCTCCCCGGGATTCAATGTGAGACTATCATATTCCGACTCGAAATCAATATTGTCCGAGGAAATGCTGCTGATTATCAGCGGTTCTGCACCGACATTGGCAATTTCCAGCGTGTCCGCGGCAGATTCACCCACCCGTATCTCTCCGAAATCTAGTGTATCAGCCGATAACGCAATTTCCGGCGCGCCCACCACATGTATCTTAACCGGAATAAACACCCTGGATTCATCGGGATCATTGCTCAGGATCATTATGTTGCAGTCATAGTCCCCACCAATAAGATTTGTGGCATCAAACGCCACCTCAATGTTGCTCGATCCGCCGGGAGGAATTACTCCCGAATCCGGCGCCGCCGTCATATAAGGAACCCCACTTACAATAATTTCATCCCACCAGGCTTCGGATCCGGGACTGATATTATACAAGTACAATGCGTCAATGTCACTGGTTAGCTCCGGGTGCATAAATGGTATTCCCGAAACAGTCAATTGGCCGTCAATATAGCAATCGAATAATTTCTGTGCCCAGTCTATGTTCTTGAATTCGATATGGTACCACTGCCCGGCATTGTAAGGATAATAGCAGCAGTTGCCCGGATTGACATAGAAATTCCCGTCCTCGCCCGCGAAGAAGCTGATAGCATCAGAGTGACGATTGAGCGTCACGAAGAGTTAGGCATGCCGACTTCTGAGTGGTCGCTCCCGTTCTGACATAGAAACTTATATAGGCAGGCTGAACGCCGGAAATAAATTCCTGGTGAATACCATTATTACTTTCCGGGTCTGATCCGCTATAATAATAATGAAAACTCCTTCTCCCGACCGCGGCGAAATCATTAGTCACCTCTTTTACCCCCGTTCCCCAGTCCGCTATCCAGTCATCGTAATTGCCGCTCTCAAAATCGTCATAGAATGGCGTTGAAACCAACCGTACTCCTCCCAAAGTACGTTTACCGGAATCCATCGTATGCTGTTCGGCTGAATCTGATCCAATAACATCATTACTCAGCTTTCGGCCGAAGGAAAGCTGTGCTCTAATATCATTCGGCGCAGTTGCAATGGGCGTCGAGCCCCGAATCTCATTAGATTTCTCGCCGGATAGCGATTTGATAAGCTCAGCCGTCGGAGACTCTCCCTGTTTCCCCGTAAAGATTCGGCATTCGAGATCATGCAATCCTACATTTGAAATGGTAATAGTATCGACATATTTCTCGCCCGGCACGAGTACTGCACCCAACGAATTAGGTTCAATCGCAATATCGGGCGGGTAGATTCCTCTGCCAGACAGCTCCACTATTATTTCTGATTCGCGGGGATCATTGCTGATTATAGTGAGTTTTGCCTCTACTACCCCTGTATCAGTCGGAATGAATATTATAGTAATCTCTTCGCTGCCGCCGGGAGCGACATCAAGTGCCGCAGTGTCAACCGTATAATTGGGGTGATCCGAAATTATCCCGCTTATGATCAGAGAATCAGTCCCGGTATTGCTTATCAAGATCGTTTCAAGTGCAGAATCTCCAACGAATTGATCCCCGAAATCCACCGAGTCTCTGCTGACTGCTATATGTCGGAGCGCCCGTTACATGCAATCTGACCGGAACTTCTATTTCCGGATTAGCGGGATCATTACTTCCGATGACCACTCTTCCTTTATAATCCGCGCCAATTAATCCCGTTGCGTCAAAAGTCACGGTGATACTTGATGAGTCCCCTCCGGGGATAATGCACTCGTTCGGATCCACCCTGAGCCACGCTGATTCATCAATCCCATCATCCACAAGATAAATCTTTGCGCGATATGAGCCGCACATCCAGAGGTTTTCACCGTCGTGCGTAATCGCAGTTATGCCTTCCTCGGGGGATGAAAATGCCTGGCAGATTGCGGCTGTATCCCCAAATATGTTGAACTGCGCAATCATATCATTATGCATATCGGCCAACCATAATTGGCACGGAGAATGCCAGGGCACCCAGACCAGGTCCCTGATGTTTGACCCGTAATCCAGGCCTAGTTCTTTGGTTCCAATTATATTTCCGAGCGTATCGACATGATAAATCGTGGGCGAATCTTCTGCATTGATCCACAGCGTTGATCCATCACAGGTTATCCCGAGTGGCGCAACGGAAAAGTCCCATGCTGCCAGTCGCGTGCCCGTTCTGTCATATTTTACGACCTTCTGATTGTTGAAATCAGATGCCCAGAGATTGGTTCCGTCACTGGCCAGGGACCTAATTTCGTAACCCGGTGTGGAGAATGAGCTCAGCATCGAACCATTTTCAGGATCGAACCGAACTATTCCCCCTATAGGCCAATCATCGGAAATGGCCCATAGACTGCCATCCATATAGGTCAATCCGGTTATCGACGCAGGCGCCGGTATTGTCCTCAATACTTCTCCCGTCCTTGAATCCCCATAATTCTTCGGAATTGATATCTTATTTGCCCCCATAACTCCGCCTACCCTGATTTCGGAATCTAAATTGATTCCTCCGTTTGCATTCTCCATCCCTGCCCGACCAAAATAATTTTCGGTCCGGATTCTGATTGTCAGATCGCTCGCCCCGGCGTTAGAGATCTTTAATTTTGTGGAAAGCATATCCCCGCTGTACAGATCCGTCAAAAGCGAATCGCGGTTAACCTGGATTTCCGGAGCAATCGCCCCGGTACCCAATAGCCTGACTTTTTTTGTCCCATCGTCTGGATCGTTACTCACGATATTGAGATCAAGGTCGAGTTCGCAGATACTGGTCGGTGTGAATGTCACCAGGACCTGTCTCCTTCGCAGAGGGAGCTAGTTCAATACTCGTCATATTTAGTAAAAGATCGGGATTATCGATCGTCAGTATCGCCGACAACTGATCCGTCCCGCTATTGGCAATTATTACCGTATCTGTCCTGTTATAACCAATAAACACCGTTCCAAAACGAACGGTATCCTTGGAAACGACAATATTCGATGCTCCTATCACCTTCAGGCGTACAGGTATTGAGGTTACGGAATCGTCCGGGTCATTACTCCTGACGGCAATCTCTCCAAAATAGTCCCCACCATTCATCCCCGTTGCATTGATTGTGACCGAAATTTCAGTTGACCCCCCTGCCGGTACAATGCCTTCTTCCTGTCCAATTGCCAGCCAGCTCGCTTCCTCAATTCCGTCGTCGATCTGATAGATCACGGTTGAAAAATATGTTGAAATCCACAAATTGTGCCCATCATGAGCGATCCCCTCTATGCCGCTTTCGGAGAACGCAAAATCCTGACAAAGACTGGTCGGTTCATTCAACACATTAAATTGGGATATCTTTGAATATCCAATATCTGCCACCCACAATTTGCATGAATCATGTGTCGGAACCCATTCCATGTCTTGAATGTCTCCTACCGTGCCATCAGGAAAGTCTACCGTTTCAAGAATATTACCGTCCGCATCTAATCGATATACCGGAGAATCGAAATATCCGCACACCCACAGAGATGAACCATCCCATGCAATCCCTTTTGCAGCACAGGGAAGATCTATGGATCCATGGAAGATCCCGTCCTTGTCATACTTGCTTGCCACCCAGTATGAGGGACTACATACGATAATATTTACTCCATCATTTGTAAGTCCGAAATTTTCGATAGCTCCCACATCAAATGAAGAAATTATCGTCCCGCTATCAGGGTCTATCTGGAATATTTTGTCATTAGGGTAGCGGCGAGCAAGCGCCCAAAGACTCCCGTCCATGTAAGTTAGTCCCAGCGTATTTTCAGGTGCCGGTATCGTTTTCAATATGGCTCCTGATTTTGGATTCCAATTATTCGACAGCCTGATTTCCGGCTTGATTCCCAATAACGCCGTATCACCTCCAGTCGCCGAATCTCTTCGTGTTTTTCCTGCAA
The DNA here is from genome assembly GCA_963813655.1 of uncultured candidate division Zixibacteria bacterium. Classification (GTDB taxonomy): domain Bacteria; phylum Zixibacteria; class MSB-5A5; order GN15; family PGXB01; genus CAWEZN01. Next base: position 324,087 of record CAWEZN010000010.1, read on the forward strand.
AAATATTCCACTCGGCCCTGTCCACGAGCATCTTGTTTATTATCGGGGAACCGGATGTCTTGATATCGGGTTGGACCTTGACCGAAATTTGGGCGCTGTCAGAATAGTTTAGCTCAAGGTTAAAGCGTAGATCGCTCCCACCGGAATTCCGAATCGTCAGTCTCCGCGCGATCGAACTTTCAGTAAATATGACTTCATCAAGCGAATCCGGTTCTACCGAAATCTCCGGCGCAATCAATCCCGCCCCCAGCAAATCGACCATGACCTCAGGCTGATCCGGGTCGTTGCATTTAATAGTCAGTTTACCCCCGTAGGATGCAACACTGCCAGGTGCAAAGGTAATTGCCACCGGTTTGCTCTCATTCGGTGCGAGATCAAATGCAGTAATACTCGGAGAAAATTCACTAAAATCCGAGACTATATCAGACACAGTCAGAAGACTGGTCCCTTTATTCTTGATAAACAGAGTGTCGATCCTCGGATACCCAATAAATACATTTCCATAATCGAGCGTGTCTTTCGAAAGGGCGATGTCCGCCGCCCCGGTAACATGAAGCTTGACGGGAACATTCACTATCGATTCATTAGGAACATTATTATAAACCATCAAGCTTGCCGAATAGTCTCCGCCGCTCATACTCTCAGCATCGAATTTTGTCATTATTTCGACTGATTCTCCCGGCGCCACTCGCCCGCTCTTGGGATTTATCGTCATCCAGTCAATGTCATATGCCAGCCAGCTCATGGCGTTGACTACCAGCTGATCGGCGTCGGAGCTTGTATCTATTCCGTAAGGAGGGTAAATCGTGTTGTCGAAGACCGCATAACTGACATCCACACGCCTCCCTTTCTTTAATTCTTTTATGGCGATGATTGGAGTTCCATCATGGAAATTGGCCAATCGAGTCGCGCTTGTATCGACGACCGCACTATTGGTTAGTTTATTGCTGCATCTGACCGAATTTATTCCCGCCATGATCGGATGTTGCGACTCATATACGGTATCCATGAAATAACAGAATGGCTGGTCGGTGTATGCCGGCTTCATCAGCCAGTAATCCTCATCATCAAAGCGACCGTGAATTCGATATGTGCCGGTTATATCCCTTCTTTCCCCCAATACCAGTGGCATTCCATCCCAGACATTGGCAGCCACCGCGATCATTAGATTCCCGCCGCTGTCGACAAAATCCGCCAGCCGATTACCTACCAGGTTCTCATCCGACCATTCACTCCAACTGAATACCAATATTGCATCATACTGAAGCATCTGATTTGCCTCTGGAATAATCCCGGCCGCTGTTACTGTCCCGAATCTGCCGGAGCTATTCAGATATTCGGCAACGTTGTTCAGTAGATTGATATTGGTGCCGAGAACCGCAATATTCGCAGCCGAGAGCGGCGTTTTCGAATTTTGTGAATTGTAAATCTTCACCAGAGAATCAGGCCCCGCGATCGAGGTAAAAATGCCTTCCCTTCTGGCCCGGCCGACGTTGTCTCCATTTAATATTTCAACCCCGTTGATATAAAATGCTAATTCGCTTGCACCTGTATTACGAATTGTCAGAGCCTGCGCACCGTCCTGACCGGTGAATAGAGTATCTTCCAATGAGTCCGGATTGATTTCTATATTTGGAGGCAGCACTCCCCACCCCTTCACATTGATCGCCTTCGTTGGCTCATCAGGATCATTACTTGATACTATCAAGCTTCCGACAATTTCTCCCTCGCTCCCCGGTGCGAATCTTATTCTTAACGGGACTCTTTCCCCCGCCGCCACAGCAATACCGCCTGACTCGGCCACAAAATCGGAGCTACTCGCGGAAATATCCTCGATCATAAGTGTGTCGGTTCCGGCGTTTTTTACGAATGTTGAATCAACCTTTGAATTCCCAATGAATAATTTCCCAAAATCAATACTGTCCGAAGCTATAGTTAGATTTGGCGCACCTTCGATATTTAAATGCGCAACAACAATCACCTCCGCGCTGATTGGATCATTGCTGCCGATTATCATCTCACCGAAATAGTCTCCGCCGTACATATCAGCGGCACTGATATTCACGAAGACCGCCATTGAATCTCCCGCAGTGACTATGCCCTCCACCAGACCCGGCTTAAGCCATTTCAATTCCGCGACGCCATCATCGACCATGTAGATCACTGGCTTCTGATGAGGAGATATCCATAAGTTTTCACCGTCATGAGCTATTCCCTGGACGGAATTCCCCAAGAATGAAATAATCTGGCATTCGGACACCTGATCGCCCAATACGTCAAATTGAGATATTTTCGTCTGATAGTAGTCTGTTGACCATAAATTGCATGGTTGTTGCTTTGATGCCCATTCCATATCTACTATTTGGTTGACGCTTCCCATGGGCGGGTCCTTGATTGCAAGCGTATTGCCATTGGTGTCTATATTGTAGAATGGAGTATTGTCAGCACCGCAAATCCAAAGAGAACCACCGCCCCATGCTATTCCTCTGGGACTTATTTCGGGAGTTATCGTCCCCAGGAGAGTCCCATTTCTGTCATACTTTCTTATCTTGCCATCGTTATCATTAGTGACCCATAGATTGTTTCCGTCGTTGGTCAATCCCATATTTCCCGTGCATCCAAGATTAAATTGCGAAACAGTATTGCCATTATTTGGATCGATCCTTACGATAATATTGCGCACCCAATCATCCACTATTGCCCATATACTCCCATCGATATAAGTCAATCCCGATGAATTTGCCCATGTCGGAATCACCCTTAAAACTTCCCCGGCTCCCTTACCGCATCGAATTGTGCTAATCACCGTCCCATCATTATCGATGTATCTTACGGCAATATTAAACCTCAGATCGCTCCCGCCTTCATTTTTAATCGTCAGCTTCCGCGTCGTCGAACTGTCTGCCAGCAGGAATTGATCCAGAGAGTCCTGCGATATGGTTAAAACAGGCGGAATCAACCCCACTCCGCGCAGCACCATCGATACTTCCGGCGTGCTTGCATCGTTGCTGATAAAACTCAATTTCCCTTCCAGATCGCCGATCGTGCTTGGTGTGAATACTACCGCGACCGCCCTTCTTTCGCCCGGCATCAAATCGAAATCATGAGCGTCGGCTACGAAATTGGCGTCATCGGAAGTAATATCTGTTACAGTCAATAGGTCTGTTCCAATATTGGATACGATCAAAGTATCAACCGCCGATGCTCCCATATATACTGTATCGAAATTGATCGTATCCCGGGACACTTTTATATCCGGCGCTCCTGTCACTTTTAAATGGGCAGATATATCAATTTCGGGCTGATCCGGAACGTTGCTGAGAATATTCAGCGTGGCAAAATAATCCCCGCCGTACATTCCGGTCGCATCGAAAGTCGCCGTGATTTCGATTGAATCTCCCGCCGGCAGTGTCACTTCCTTGATATCAGTCGCAAGCCACCTCCTCTCCTCGATTGCATCATCAACCACATATATCACGGAAGAATAATACCCCGATATCCAGAGGTTCTCGCCGTCATGCGCCATCCCTTCAATTCCGTATCCTGTGGGAGAGGCGAAATCCTGGCAGAGAGAAGGCGACTCGCCATGAATATTGAATTGAGAAATTTTTGACGATGGGATGTCGGCGACCCATAATTCGCACAAATCGTGCGCCGGCACCCATTCCATATCCTGAATATCTTCTACAGCACCATAGGGTAAGTCTTTCGTCTCCAGGACATTACCATCAGTATCCATTCGATAAAGGGGCGAACCGGAAAAGCCGCATACCCATAGCGATGAGCCATCCCAGGCTATTCCCTTTGGCAGAGTTGGCGCAACCCATGATTTTAGCAATTCCCCGGTCTTGCTATACTCTCTGATAGTTCCATCCTGATCACAGCTTACCCACAGACTAAAGCCATCGTTGGTCAGCCCCATACATCGACTATTATTCGTGCTAAATTTCGAAATGATCTCACCCGACTCCGGATCGAGTCGCATAATTTCACCGCCATATCCGGTTTCCACGACCGCCCAGAGGCTTCCATCGAAAAAGGTTAATCCTAATGTTGCCCCCGGCGCCGGAATTGTTCTTATTACACTTCCCGCCCCCTTGAAATTCTTTAAAACAGCCGGCCCATTATTTCTGGCGGACGTCACAGTATCCGCGCCGCCTTCGGAATCCCTCCTCATCTGATTCGAAGCCGCGACACTCGTCGAATTACTGCCGGTAAAACCCAATTTTCGGCTCGAAGGAATATTATTTTGATCACTATTTGAAGGAATGGATATTCTTACTCCTTCCCTGTAAGTGTAATTAACGGCGATATTCAGCTGGAGATTACTCTCCCCACTATTAGTGAGCATAAATTTCCGGGTAGCACTCTCTCCCGTTAATAGGGCGGCACTTAATGAATCAATTCCCACCACTATATGAGGCGGAAGCAACCCGGCGCCGGAAAGAAATACTGTATATTCTGATTGGTTCGGATCATTACTTGTCATTGTCAATTTCCCGGCCATTATTCCTTCTGAACTCGGCGCATAAGTAACCACCACTGCTCTTCTCAGGCCGGGAGCGAGTTCAAAACCGCCGGTATCTACGTCAATATCGGGATTATCAGTGAATAAGCCGGTTACATTTAGAATGTCAGTCCCTGTATTTATTACAATTATTGAATCAGTTTTGGAATTACCCAGGAATACATTGCCAAAATCGAGTGTGTCTTTCAAAACCGATATTGCCGGCGCATCAAGGATATTCAGCCTGACCGGTATCGTAATCAACGAATCATCCGGATCATTACTGATGATATCAATTTCACCCAAATGCTCTCCCGGAAGATTATGTGATGCTGAAATTGTAAGGGAGACATTGGCCGTGTCCCCTGGCGGGATCAATCCTTCAACAGAATAAATGGACATCCACGATTCATTAATTCCGTCGTCGACCATATATATCCAAGATGAAAAATAGCCCGAAATCCACAAATAACGCCCATCATAGGCAATACCCTCCAGATCGGATACAGGGGATGCGAAGCTTTGGCACAAACTGGTCGGGTCGCTAGTTATATCAAACTGGCCGATTCTTCCTCCCCCATAGTCGGCTGCCCATAATACGCATGGTGCGTGACTTTGCGCCCATTCCATATCATGAATACCCCACCAGCCGCCGGTGAATGGCTTGGTTTCCAAAACATTCCCGAGAGTATCCATTCTATAAAGCGTGGGACCGCTTGATCCGCAGATCCAAATTGACCCGTCGTGCCAGGCAAGACCCAATGATGGTGCAGGTGACTCCCATGCTGCCAACTCCCTTCCTGATGTATCAAACTTTCTTATCCAACTTCCTTCGCCTTCAGTCGCCCATAGACTCGTTCCATCATTGGTCAATTCCATAAAATAATAGGAACCTGTGCTAAATTCAGATCTCACCGATCCATCGCCGGGATTTATCTCCACGATTTTGTTGTCATTGTTCCCCCACACGATAGCCCAGAGGCTCCCATTCATAAATGTTAAGCCAAGGGTATGTCCGGGCGAAGGAATCATCTTTAGCACTGTACCCGCTCCGCGACTATTATCCGGCCCGACTCCGAACAGAGACCATTTTTCTTCTCCCGATTTTGTAGATAGTGAAATTCGCGATTTATCCAGATACTTCGTTGTCAGATTGAACGGTAGGTCGCTCCCGCCATTATTGGCAATCGTCAATTCCCGAGTAACTGAACCGTTCAAATATAATTCCTCGTTCATCGAGTCCGGCGTAATCGATATATCCGGGGGAAGCGCACCCCTTCCCTGAAGTATCACATCCACCATTGGTTTGTACGGATCGTTGCATTCAATATGAAGAACACCTGTCTGCGGCGATGCGGCGCTTGGCGCAAATGATACCTGGATCGGACGAGATCCCCCCGCCGCGACGACCAATGTATCCATAATCGCAACATAATCTGAATTATCCGTCGACAGTTTACTTATTTCAAGAATACTCGAGCCATAATTATGTATAAACAACGTCTCTGCCCTTGAGTACCCCACGTAAACATCACCGAATTCAAGTGTATCCCGAGAAATATTCAAAATCGGCCCATCCATTACATGCAGACTGGCCGGAACAATAATCCCCGCCTCATCTGTGTCGCTTGTTCTGATAATTATATTACCGTCGTAATCTCCCCCCGGGAGTACGTTGGCGTTAAACGCCAGATTGATTTCTACTGAATCATTGGAAGGTATCAAGCCCGACCAGGGATCAAGCGATATCCAGTGACTCCCACCCCCACTTAGCCACTTTAATGAATTGATAATCAACTGACCAGCATCACTTGTCGTATCAAATCCGAATCCTGGAATATAATTCGACGTTACAATCGGGAATCCCAGATCAACCCGCCTGCCTAGTCCATTCTCTTTTGCCGCAACCATCGGAGTCCCGTCCGCAAAATCCGCGATCCGCGCCGCGCCCGAATCAACCGAGGACCCCTGGCCCAGCTTCGATACGACTCCGACCGTATTCACCCCCTGCATGATATAGTGATTTGGCAGGTAAATGGCGCCTATGGAATCCATTCCCGAGAAAGTATATGGTTCGATCAACCAATAATTCTGCGCGTTGAATCTCCCCAAAATTTGGTAAGGGGAGTAATCCGTCGTGTTTGCCAGCGGCGCCACAAGCAATGGGCCGTGTGCGTCAACAAAATCTGCCAGAAGATTCCCGATGGCTTCGCCGTCATACCACTCCGCAATACTGAATAACTGCGATTGCATCATAGGGGAGAAGCTCTTCAAGTGTTGGCGTGAAGTAGTAACCATTTATTGCCGTCACCGAAGCGAATTCCCCCGAGTTGATTAGATATTGGGCGACATCGGCCAGACCATCGCCTCCGCTCGCATCGGGGGCCAGCACGGCAATATGAGAAAGACTGCGAGACTGAACAGGTACCTGGGGAGTATATATTACGACAACCGATTCCGGGGGAGTCGGACGCACAGCAGACTTGAATGCGCCCAATTCCGCCCCGCTTTTAGAAAAATCAGTGCGCAATCTCGATTTGTCTACAGCCCAGTGAGGCGGATTTGAAAAATATGAAAGCCCTTTTTCTATGTATTCAGTGGAAATCTCAAAAGCCACCAGGTCCGGACCGGAATTATGCATCACCATCTTCCTTGCAATCTCACCTCCCGTATAGAGGCTTTCATTAAACTGTGATGGGATGACGGTGATACCGGGAGTTTTTTGGCTCGAGGCAATCGATGAATTTATCTCAGCCTTCATATCCTGAGACCATATTCCCCGTTCGCCTACAAATGATAATATCAGAAATAGTACAAGTCCGGATAGCGTCTGATAAGCAAGCTTTTGGGATCTATTTCTGCCCGCAAACATAGTGACCTCCTGCCTTACCTATTCCTCGGGAGGGAATTGTCCCTTCCGGTCTATTCTCGAAGGACTTTCATTTCATAATTGGTCAAAGTCTATTCCTCCCGGGAAAATTCATCTCCGAGGAAAATAGTGAAAGATTATCACCCATAAATGCGCTTAAATGAAATACCTGCCCTTTCTTCTGAAAAGGAGATTCCAATCAAAAGACTACTGTAAAATATATTCAATATTCCAGTTTTGTCAAGCGTTAGTCCTCAAAGGCGAGATTCAGGGCTGGTCCACCATGTTGATTCTATAAGGAGAAATCCGATTGATTCATCCAGGCTCGATTAATTGAGATTATAGATTGTTAGCTCAGGATATTGGATTTGCAGGTATTTATTTTGATATGGCAATCAAGAAGGGATATATAAATCCATAACCGGGCCGTCCTCTTCCCGACATTTTCCGGCATAATTAACCAACACAGGCAATAATCAGGAATAAAATGGGCATAATTAGCTCGGCGTAGGCTGTTGCTGTTATTGTCCTTAGGCGTCCCATATTGTCCCTTGCCTGGAGGTTGAAGAAGGCTTATGACTTAAAACTCAATGGTTTAATTCCGCATATTGCAGACAGCGGCAAAGACTATAGAGCCAATTTCTTTCGCCATACCATTTGCATCAAATCGGCCCTAAGATATTCAGCGAAGGGACGCCATTTTATTGAATACCAATGATTCGATCAAAACTCGGGTTTCACTTTCCGAATTCGCTATTGGGATTGCCAGGCAACTCCATCAACCTGCATTGGGGATTCTTAAGAGCTGCTGCTGAGCGGTGATGATACCGACTCCCGACTTGGCGATCGGCGGCATTTTCTGCGACCGCTTGCGCTCCTCGGAGTCCAATACTGCCTTGCGCATCCGGATCGCTTTTGGTGTCACTTCCACAAGCTCGTCGAAACCGATCCATTCCATGGCCTGCTCCAACGACATTTTGCGCGGCACATTGAGCGTTGCCCCGATATCTTTTGTGGACGAACGGTGATTGGTCAGATTCTTGAGTCTGGTAGGGTTGCAGGTAAAATCGCAGGTCCGCGAATTTTCGCCCACTATCTGACCGATATAGACTCGCTCGGTTGGTTCGATAAAGAGAATCGCCCGCTCCTGCAGCCGATCGATCGCATGAGCGGTTGCCGGACCCGTGTCCATGCTGACAACGGAACCGCGGCTGCGCGAAACAATGTCTCCCTGCCACGGGCCATAGCCGACAAAGCGTGAGGACATAATCCCCTGGCCGCGAGTGTCAGTTAGAAATTCCGACCGATATCCTATCAGGCCGCGGGTCGATATGGAAAATTCGAGCCTGATAACCTTGGTGCCGGCATTTTCGATGGTGCGCAGTTCCCCTCGGCGCCGCGCCAGTTTTTCAATTATTACACCTTGGTACTCTTCGGGGACATCAATGATCAATTGCTCCATTGGCTCCCACGTATTTCCCTCCGCATCCTCCTGCTTAATAACCTCAGGACGAGAGACACAAAACTCAAGCCCCTCGCGCCGCATTTCTTCAATTAAGATAGCCAGATGCAGCTCTCCCCGGCCCGATACTTTCACGCCATCTGACCGTCCCTGATCTTCCATTCGCAGGGCCACGTTGACACGAAGTTCCCGCTCCAGCCGATCTTTCAACTGGCGAAGCGTGACCGCGGTGCCATCATTGCCGGAGAAAGGCCCGGTGTTGACCAGAAAGAACATCGAAACGGTTGGTTCTTCAATCTCCAACGGTTTAAGGGCCGCCGCGGGATCCTCGATGGTCGAGAAGGTTTCGCCGATAGTGATTTCGCTGGGTCCGGCGAGCCAGACAATATCTCCGGCGCTGATTGTATCGGTTTCAACTCGTTGCAGTCCGCGGGTCACCCAGAGATGCACCCCTTTCTCCTTGGATGAACTGACCAATTCCCATCCGGCATCCTGATTTGAGGAATCCTTCCAGCGCATGACATAACGGTTAAATTCCTCCCCCTTATTCAGCGTGCCGCTTAACACCCGCCCGCAGCCGATCTGCCCGATATAGTCGCTCCAGGCCAAAGTACTGACCTGCATTATAAACGGGCCATCCTGGTCGACTTTGGGAGGCGGCACTTCCGCTACAATGGTCTCAAAAAGGGCGTCCATTCCTTCCCGCGCATCCGTGCCCAGATCCCTGACAAACCATCCATCGAGTCCGGAGCCAAAGAGAACGGGGAAATGCGCCTGTTCGTCGCTTGCCCCTAAATCTATAAAGAGGTCGAAAGTTTTATTTAAGGCGTAATCCGGGCGGGCGTTCGGACGATCGACTTTATTAATTATAACGATCGGTCGCAGACCGAGCCTGAGCGCACGCATGAGCACATAGCGCGTTTGAGGCATCGGGCCCTCGTTAGCGTCGACCAGCAGTAGAACCGAATCGACCATCGAAAGGACACGTTCCACCTCGCCGGAAAAATCGGCGTGCCCGGGAGTATCGATAATATTGATCAGATAATCGTTCCAACTGACCGTGCAATGCTTCGCCCTGATAGTGATTCCCCGTTCCCGTTCCAGGTCGTTATTATCCATAAGGCGCACCGCCATATGTTGATTTTCCCGGAATGTTCGGGTGGCGCGGAAAATAGAGTCGATCAGGGTCGTCTTCCCATGATCAATATGCGCGATAATGGCCAGGTTGCGGATGCGATCGACAGGTATCATAAGGCTAGCAAATCTCCCTTAACGCGGGCAATTTTCCCCGCTTCTTTAGAAACCCCCATACAAAAGTTTGATGATTAAACCATTGAAGGGCGGATCATGTAAAAAAGCCCGGTCCGACATCGTGCCGCCCGGGCCAACTCAAACTTGGCTGAATATAATAGATAACGCCGAATTCTCCAAGCCCAATTTTCGCCCCCGGTTGGATAAAGAAAACTAAAGCTCCCGTCCATTGACACCAATTAGAGCCGCAGCTAGCGATCAGTGGTCAGGAAAACGCCAAATCTGACCCGGCTAGAGCCTGCTGCCGATAAAATGACAGTCGCTCACTCTAGGTTGATCTTTAACTCCGTCACGCACAATAGGATTGTTCAGCATTGCAAATATTTTCACTTTGGGTCAGCCAGAATCATAAATCGTGCAATATATCTCATAAGTAAGTATGGAATTGAGAGTTACACGCGAGCCAAGATAGCAATTCCTCGAGAATATTTTCCCTAATTTGGGATACCTTTCCATGTCGACATTTGGTTCCATTCCACCCGAGTTCATTTGGCAAATACGTCACAACTGGATTTGAGGCCGGCACGTGGCAAATATGCCTGTTTTTCCCCGGAATTAATTGTTAATAACTGAAACTGATGCCCTTTTTCGGGGGTTTCCTAAGGAGACCTTCTTCGGGAATAAGGAAACACTGGAGTTGATCATAGATATATTTGGTCTTATAATATTTTGCGTTGTTTAAATGAAGAGTTTGGCAGCGTATATGCTCTAATATACCAGCTAATGCCATTACGCATATAACCTATTTGAGGAGTCAAGGATGAAAAAATTAATATATTCAACAAAAGGATTATTGGCTCAGATCGCCTTTCCCCTGCTTTTGAGCCTTATTCTTCTCAATTTGCCGGGGAGTGTTAAAGCTCAAACCCCCGGTATCAGCGGATTTTCCCTGAATTCAACCTCCGGCAATAATACTAATGACGATGATTTAACCAGCAACTACACCCTTACCGGATCGGCCGTCACAGCGGCCACGGCCTGGTTTAAAAATGGCACACCACTAATGACCCTCTACTTACCATTTGAGGGAGGATCAGTCAATGCTATTAAAGATTATTCTGGAAATAATTATGCTATCACTGCCAGCGGCGCACCCGTTTGGAGTCCGACTGGTGGCTATGACGGATTCGGGGCGTACTCTTTCGATGGCGCCAGCTATTTGAATGCCGGGAAGATATTTCCGACCAAATCATCCTACACACAGACTGCCTGGATTTATCGCACCATCTCGGGCACATATAATTGCATCATAGGCGGCCGCGACCAAACCTCGAGTTCAGGACATGGATTACGCATAAGATTCGACGGATGTTTAAGCGCCGGTCAAAACGGAAATCTTAATCTGGTACAGGGTTACGCCGGAACGCATCACCACTAATCGTTGGTACTTTGTGGCTGTCACTTATGATTATTCTACCGGCGCCATGATTCTATATCAGGATAGCCAGCCGATAGATACCGCCATTATTCCGGCCGCCAATCGCATTGTGCTTGATTCCACCGTGCAGGTCGGCGCCATCGCCGGCGGCACCAATTGGCGCGGACAGATTGATGATGCCCGAATATATAATTTTGTTCTCTCTCCGGATCAAATCAAGACCCTGTACACGCTTCATGGCGGAGATAAAATCGTCGCAGCCGAAAATCAGGTTGGTGAGACTTGGCAGGCTCGAGTTACCCCATTTTCCTCAAGTGATGCCGGCCTTACAAACCTGTCAAACATCATTACCATAATCGCCACTGCGCCGTCATTCACTTCTTCCCCTGTTACCACCGGGATCGCAGGGAAATTATATTCATATTCGGCCCATGCTACGGGTGGACCGGCGCCGACTTATCAGCTTAGTCTCTATCCTCCGGGAATGACGATTGACTCGATGACAGGATTAATCCGCTGGACTCCCGGTGCTTCAGGAATTTATAGCATCATGATTTCCGCAGTCAATGCGATCGGAACGGCTAATCAAAGCTTCAGCATTAACGTTGCAATCCCTACAGTCTCCATTAGCAGCCTGATCCTCAGTACAACTATCAATGATTCTCTGGCCTGTTCATACAATTTGGGGCTTCAGGCGACCACTTCCGCCACTGCATGGTACAAGAATGGGATCCCTATCATGACTCTCTACATGCCTTTCGAGGGGGGACCATCCTTCGCCCTCGATGATGCTTCAGGAAATAACAATTCCATGCTCCCAATAGGCAACCCTGTTTGGACGTCAAATGGCGGGCATGACGGCTTTGGCGCATTCGTGTTCGACGGTAATTCCTACATAATTGCCGGGAATATATTCCCGACCCGATCGTCATATACCAAGACAGCATGGATATATCATACCGCCACCGGCGAGTACGATCATATTCTATCCGGCTGGGATCATAATACGACCGCCACCGGTGGACACGGCCTTCGAGTCGCCAGTGATCAGCGTCTCAGCGCCGGACAAAATGGCAATTGGCGCATAGTGCAAACCAATGCCGGCGCCATAGTCTCTAATCATTGGTATTTCGCGGCCGTCACCTTTAATTATTCAACTGGCGAAATGATCCTGTATCTCGACGGCGCCGCTGTCAGCAACGCTATAGTTCCGACCAATCTCCGCGATGTCACCGATCCTGGTGTGCTGATTGGAGCCACTCAGGGATCTTTTGGCTGGAAGGGAAAAATTGACGACCCGCGAATATTTAATTACCCTCTGACTCCTCAACAGATAGCGGCCATGTTCAACAGCGGCGGAAATAATCGAATCGTATCGCAGGAGACTCATCTGGGCGAAATCTGGCAGGCAAGGGTAACCCCATTTTCTCCGACAGAAGCGGGGACTCCATACCAATCCAATTTGATCGCGGTCGGTAATCTTCCCCCAGTGCTTGCCGCAATTGGGTCGAAATCGATTGCCGAGGCACAAAACCTGAACTTTAATGTCTCCGCAACCGATCCTGACGGCACGACTCCCACTCTGATAGCTTCGTCTCTGCCGACCAATGCTACATTTGTTGATCATGGGAACGGCACCGGGACTTTCAATTTCAATCCCGATTATACACAAGCCGGATTATATAACATATCATTCATTGCCTCCGACGGCTCCCTGGCCGACACTGAAATAGTGGCTGTCACGGTCACTAATGTTAACCGTCCGCCGCTTTTGGCAGCGATAGGGGCCATGAATGTTACTGTGGGAAACACTCTTACCTTTCCTGTGACCGCCTCCGATCCGGACAACGAAATAGCCGTACTTTCCGCTTTGAATCTCCCGCTCAATTCATCTTTCATAGACCACGCCAATGATACCGGAACATTCAGCTTCACTCCGTCAGTCTCACAGGCAGGCATCTACAACGTGACATTCAAAGCTACCGACCCGCATGCGGCGGTGGATTCCCTTATTGTCCCAATAACAGTCATTGACAATAGCGCTCCCGCCAATTGGACGGCAACTATGACTGTCACGGGCGAATTGGTTGGTTCGGCCTCAAATAGCGATAAGGTGATTATTGGAATAGCCGATAGTGAGAGAGTCTCCTATGCCCCTCCGCAACCGCCGGAATATACAACCTCTATCAGACTCTGGCGCTCAGGTTCGGATGGCCCTTATTCCAAAGTGCTCCAAAAGTCGGGGAATAAATGCTATTTTTGGACCATTGAGGTCGATCCGCATGGCAACGCTGCTCCCCCGACCCCTGCCCGATGCGCGACAATAAGCTGGAATCTGGCGGAATTAAACCCGAATCGACATTACATTCTGCATGAAGGATTGGATCCAAATGGTCCCGTCATATTAACCGACATGCGAATAACCACTCAATATCAAATTTGCGATATTCAGACTCCGCATTACTATACCATTCATTGGGAAGATGACAGCTGCAGCGGCAAAATCTATGCTGAAATTCCCCTCATTGCGGGATGGAACCTGATTTCACTTCCGATTGTACCTATTGATTCATCTCTTTCCTCTCTATTTCCATCTGCCCAGATTGCCTATGAGTTCAATGGACAATACCTTGAAACTTCCAGGCTTACCGCCGGCAAAGGATACTGGGTGAAAGTACCTTCCGCAACAACCGGTACCGTAATCGGCCAGCCGGTGAGCAACTATTCAAACCCTCTCGCATTGGGATGGAATCTCGTAGGGGCCGCCAATTGCACTGCAACTCCCATGACCGCGCCGGGCGGCCTTATTTCGGGAATATTTGATTTCAATGGTTCTTATCAATCCGCCTCGCAACTTTCCGCGGGATTAGGATATTGGATTAAAGCCGATGCCGCCTGCTTTTTGAATTTGACTTGTGGCGCCCCAAAAGAATATTCAGGCAACTATCCTCAGAAAATTCAACCTCTTACTATTCGCGCCAGGAGCTCCAATTCGGACGCCGTCAGCGAATCGGACGTCATAATTGGCGTTGGTTCCCGTGATGAATTGGTACTCGGCTCCCCCTGATGCTCCCCAGGTACTCGGTCAAATTGGAACTATACCGTGAGGGATGGAATGGCCCCTATTTTGAGGATATCCATACTGATACGGGTATCGACAATTCATGGATTATAGCGCTTAATTCCCGTGGTAATATCTCCATCCGAGGGAGCGGCGATATCGTTTTAAGCTGGAACCCCGAGCAAATGGGTGATGGCGAGTATCAATTGCATGAAGGTTTTGTCGCGAGTGGTGCCATTCTTCTCAACGACATGCACTCGATTAAGGAATATCATATCAAACAATCTGATACCCTTCAGTACTTTACAGTAGTACGAAAATCCTCCTCGGCGAATCTCCCCAATGCCTTCCAGCTTGAGAATAATTTCCCTAATCCTTTCAATCCGGCGACGACAATCGAATATTCGCTGCGGAATCAGGCCGACGTAAAATTGTCTATTTTCAATATGCTCGGGCAGAAAGTCAGGGATTTGGTAAATGAATCCCAGGCTGCTGGGACCCATCGGGTTATTTGGGACGGCACCGATGCCTCCGGCGCGGCAGTGTCGACCGGCGTCTATCTCTACCGTATGCAGGTGGGTGACCTGGCCGAGACGAAAAAAATGGTCTTAATAAAGTAAGAATTAATTGTGCCGTCTTTCCGAGCTATCTCCGGATGGACGGCACGATAAATACATCCCACCCTGCCGAATTGGAGCAAGCCCTTCTGGAGTCGGGCAAGATGCGACTTCCCTGCGCAGCAGTGGAGGGAATTAGAACATTGCCTACTCTAACCCCCTACGGTGATGCCGCTAAGGAATAATCCACTTCTCCATGCTTACTTGAGGTACGATTATTTTCCTTTCGGCGCATATTCTCCTCTGCTCCGGTTCGAAATAGTTTCGACCCGGCTGAAGATGCATGAGGATAATCTTCTCTGCTCTGATGACTTCCCTGACGAGTTTCTCCCTGAAACTTATAATCTCTCGAGGAGTGAACCCCTGAATCAATGCCAGGTCGATTATTATCGCGTCCGAATCCCAGCCGACGATATCGCTCCATGTCGTTCAGGGGAGCATCCCCGCTATGATAAATAGTTCGTCCGCACATTGAAATCAGGTATTCCAGATGCTGTACTCCGCTGTGACGATCAATTTTTTCACCCGTCGCTTCATCCGTTTCAATATATGGGCCATGCTTCCCGGGTATAACTTTGACATCAATTCCGCCGATATTTATCGCAACGACAGAATCAATTGGCGCCGAAATCGGCTTAATGCGGCCTCTGATATCAGAATACCCCTCATCTTTTGCCAATTTCTCGGCAACCTGGGGAGTACAGACAACAACACTGCGGAGATCATGCTTTAAATGAGACATGATAATGCTCGGTTCAAAGTGGTCATCATGAAAATGTGTGACGGCAATCAGATCAATATTATCAAATGGCGGCTTCGCCATTTTCATCAATTCGATCGTGCTGTCTGTGGGCATATAAAATTCATCTGATTCCCAACCGCCGAATAAGGCATCAATAACTACCTTCTTATCTTGGCATTCAAATATGAATCCATCATTGGCAACATATGTGACCGTCAGTGGCGTTCTTGTGTCTTCTCCACTGATGGCCTGCTGAGCAATTAGCACGGCTATTATTAACATCAATGTCCGTATTACCATTTTGGCTTCTCGTTTTAATCGACCTACCCGCATTTTCCTTAAATATATCAATTTTCTGGAATCCCCGCAACAAAGCCGGGCAGCAAATATCCGCTGACAATTCGGGCGCTCCAATAATAACGCTGGCGGCACTTTCACCAACGTTGCCGTTTTCTTGGTATGATTCCCTGGATTTTCGAAGTATCTCTATCTGAAATTTCCCGGCTATTTGCAAATTTCCGAAATCTCATTGCCTAAGCTCTTGTTTCATATTATCTTGAGTCCGAAAATTGGAACGTAGCGCAATTTATATGGATCAGCTGAATATTGAAATAAAGGGCTCGCAAGAGATGTTGGGGGCAGGATATACTGTCTGACCGATTACGACGGTTCACCAACCTCACCGCGACGACCATGGGACACCCCTTGTGTAGCCTCAAAATAGATAGGATTTATGGACACCTTGGCGCCTCTGCCGGTGTTTATCTGAGCAGAATTTATGGTGCCATTTGCATAAGTGAAGTGGATCACATATCGAAATGGAGATTGAATAGAAGGAACAGAAAAAATGGCTGATGAGATAAAACGAGCCGAGGCTGAACCGGTAAAGTCAAACAAGCTTCATAAAAAAAAGCGGGTGATCATCCCTGTCCTGCTGACTGTATTGGCGGCGTGTGCCGTTGCTGTCTGGTGGTACCTATATCTTCGCTCATACATATCGACAGATGACGCTTACATTGATAGTGACGCTATCACTATAAGTTCAAAAATCCTCGGACGCATCACTGAATTGACCGTCGATGAGGGCGACACCATTAAACAGAGCCAGTTGCTGGTACAGCTTGATGATTCTGACCTGAAAGCTCAGGAGGCCCAGGCCACGGCGGGGCTTGAATACGCCCAACAGAATGTTTCGCTGGCGAAAATTAATCTTGATCGCGCGCAGGAGGATTTTGATAGATCTTCCAAACAGATCAACGATAAGGTTATCACCCGTGAGCAATTTGATCATGCCGGCAAGGCTCTGGATATGGCTCGCGCCCAGTACAAAGTCGCCCTGAGCCAGGTGAATTCCGCGCAGGCTCAGGTCCATGTCATCGAGACCCAACTGGGCAATACCGGGATTTTATCCCCCGCCAAGGCGGTAGTGGCAAAAAAGTGGGTTGTCCCGGGCGATATTGTTCAGCCCGCTCAGCCAATTTACACGATGTATGATCTCGATGATGTCTGGGTCACCGCCAATTTCGAGGAAACAAAGCTGAGTTCGATTCATCTCGGCGATCAGGTGCAGATTGCCGTTGATGCTTACCCTGATAATCCCCTGACAGGCAAGGTCGCTCTGATCGGCGCCGCCGCCGCATCTCAATTTTCTTTGATTCCGCCTAATAATGCTTCCGGAAATTTCACGAAAGTCACCCAGCGCGTACCTGTAAGAATCATGATAATCGCCTCGCCCTCAGCCAAAGCTCCGGACAGTCCCATGCCTCTGCTGCCGGGAATGTCGGTTGAAGTAAAGATCAAACTGCAGAGTCCATAGCATATGATTGGATCACAGTGGCGAAAATTCCGCACTAAATTACAGCAGGACTACCCCGTCCTGCGACCGGGAAACCCCACTTATCGATGGCTTGTCCTTGGTGGGGTCATGATCGCCACATTCATGGCCGTGCTTGACGCCACCATTGTCAATGTCGCCTTATCAAAGCTGATGTCTTCATTCGGAGTTTCCGTTGATCGCGTCGAATGGGTGCTGACCGCTTATCTGCTGGTTTTTGGCGTGATGCTGCCGACTTCCGGATGGCTGGCCGACCATCTTGGATATAAGCTCGTCTTCACACTGGGATTGTTTCTATTCACCGTCAGTTCATTTTTGTGCAGCCTTGCTTGGGATCTCAATGCCCTGATTTTCTTCCGTGTCCTTCAGGGCGCTGGATCAGGCGTCCTGATGCCCGTTGGGATGGCGATTATTTTGCGTGAATTTCCACCCGAAAAACGTGGTATCGCCCTGGCCCTATGGTCAATGGCGGCCTCGGCTTCGGTCTCGCTCGGCCCTGCGATAGGCGGGTACCTAATCGACAACTACTCCTGGCACTCCATTTTCGACGTCAACGTCCCGGTGGGTATCATGGGAATGATAGTCGCCGTTATCGTTATTCAGGAGCATAAAGCCGCCGACAGTCGCTCCTTCGATCTAATCGGCTTTCTCTCTTTGACTGCATTTCTCACATCTCTCCTGCTGGCGTTATCTAACGGCAACTCCGCTTGGAACACTGGAGGCTGGACTTCTAATTATATCCTCACCTGTTTCTCGATTTCCATCTTATCGCTGGTTACTTTCCTTATCACCGAATTCAGCGTCAAACATCCACTTATTGAATTGAATCTTTTCAAAAACTTCAATTTTGCCATGAGTAATGCAGTATTATTTCTCTTCGGACTGGGAATGTTCGGCAGCACTTTCATATTACCCATCTATCTTCAGGATTCTCTCGGCTATACCCCCCTGCAGGCCGGATTGGTGTTTCTACCGGTCGGCTTCATTCAAGGGATGTCCGCTCCTTTGGCCGGAATTTTTTCTGATCGGGTCACGCCGAAAATCCCCGCCGCTCTGGGAATGATTTTGATGGCCTTCACCTTCTACCAATTCAGCACTCTCTCTCTATATTCCGAGCACAACGAAATCATGCTGCCGCTGTATCTCCGTGGGTTGGCCATGGGAATTCTATTTGCCCCTCTGACCACTCTGGCAATCTCCGAAATTTCTTATCAGAAAATGGCTCAGGCATCCGGTCTGCTCAATGTTATTCGCCAACTTGGAGGAAGCTTCGGTGTGGCCGTATTTGGGACGCTCTTGACGCGAAGAACTATCTATCATACAACAATCTACGGCCAGCAGGTCAACGCCTATTCGGATAGCTTCAAAGAGACCGCCGCCCGCATGCAGTCACACGCCCTGCATGCAACTGGCGGAACCCTTGGCGAAGCTCTCGTTAGGGCAAAAGCACAGATCGGTTCCTTTGTCGCCAGTCAGGCATTTATTAGCGCGGTCGACGACGTTTTCCTGGTAGCGAGCATCGTCATCTTTATAGGGGCTATTCCGATTATATTCCTTAGAGGCCACAGCGCACTGAAAAAACGCAATCGACCGGCCGGCAAATCTATTCCCGCAGGGGCCGATTAGGATTTAATATGAGAGCAATAGCATCAGTAATACCATTTCTTTTTACAATCGCATTGACTATGCCTTCAGTCGCACAGCCAACTCCCCCCGATTCTCTGACCTGGGAAGATGCCGTCCGTCTGACTCTTCAAAACCATCCTGTCATCCGGCAGGCCGAAGATGGCGCGGCGGCCGCTCATGCGCGCATCGGGAGTAATCGAAGCTACAGCCTGCCCGATCTCTCGCTGTCAGGTACTTATGTGCGACTCGAACCCGTTTCATCGGTAGCCCTTGGTGGCGGACCTTCTATAGACCTGTACCCGCACGACAATTATGATTTCCACCTCGACCTACAGTGGACACTTTATGACTTTAACAGGATTTCAACTAATGTCAAACTGGCCGAATCAGGATACCAGGCCTCCCTCGATAATATTGATATGGCCAAATCTAATCTTACTTATCAGACGATCTCTATATTCAATGCCATACTGATCCTCCGCCAGACAATATTAGTAATCGACGATCAGATAGACGCTTTAAAACAGCATCTCGATGTCACCGTCCGCAAGATTCAAGCCGGAACTGCCACTGATTACGACTCTCTTACTACCAAAGTACGAATCGCTGTGGCTGATAATCAACGGATCGATGCCGTCCATGCCCTTGAAACTCAGGAAATTCTCTTCCGTCAAATGACCGGGATTTCGACTGAAGTGCCAATCAGTCTCAAAGGCGAATTTGCTGCAATGGCTCCTCCGCCCGATTTGGATTCGGCGACTGCCGCCGCGCAGAATCAACGAATCGAACTTACTCTGGCACGTGATGCCGAAAATATCGCCACGGTCCAATCTCAACTGGCCTCTATGGGCGATCGGCCGATTCTTGGCCTGGATCTGACATCAGGATTTAAAAATGGCTATTTCCCAAAACTTAATGCCGCCAAAGCCAATGCCACTCTCGGATTATTTCTGCAAGTCCCATTTTTCGATGGCCATCGAACTCACTACAAGGAGATAGAAGCCGAGGCCAACCTGAGCTCCGCCGGTGATCACACCGCCGATCTGAAACGTCAGATCGAATCGGAAGTCAAACAAGCAATTGCCGGAGTGCAGTCGAGCCTCGAGAAACTCAAGAGTTCTGATATCCAGATCAGGCAAGCCGAAATGGCCGTCCAGATAGCCAAGAATCGATATGAAGCCGGAGTCGTCACCAATCTGGACCTCATCGACGCGGAAACGGCCTTATCGGAAACCAGACTCATGCGCCTCAGAGCCCAGTATGAATACACCGTCAGTCTGAGTGCCTTGAATAAATCCACCGGCAAAAAATTGTGGTGATAAGCCGCAACCCAAGTGGACAAATTCCCATTCTGAAATTTATTGGCAGTTCCCGAATCTGCTTGTCTTGCTCTGCTAATAGCCGCAATCCCCATTAACTCCTTGACAATATTTTAATTGTCGGTATATTTTATATCGGTGACATAATGTGTACCTGCCAAACCTATTATTCAAAGGCTCTATCATGAAAAAAATCGGTATCGTTGCTTCGATATTTGTTGCGGCTCTATTTGTTTGCCCATTGATTTACGCCGGCCCGACTCCTGAAGAGGAAGTCGCCGCTATTCAAAAATATATCGATCAGGAAGGACTCGGCTGGACCGCGGCTGTTAATCCTATCATGCAGGATTATACTCTTGAACAGCGCCGGCAAATGCTCGGCTTTAAGCTCCCCGAAAATTGGGAAACCATCTGGAGATCCCATCTGTCGAAAAGCTTTGTCCCTATGACCCCGAAAGATCTTCCTTCGAGTTTCAATTGGGCCGATTCAGGTAAAATGACTCCCGTCAAAAATCAGGGCGGATGCGGCTCCTGCTGGATCTTCGGCGCTCGCGGTGCCCTGGAAGGTACATGGAAAATTCAGCGTCAGCAGGAACTCGATCTCTCCGAACAGCAGGTGCTTTCCTGTGTATCACCCGGATGGGGGTGCAATGGAGGCTGGATGGATGACGTCTATCAGCACGACCTCGGCTACGGCGCTATTCTGGAAAACCAGATGCCATATTCGGGCAATCATGATATCCCCTGCACTGAAACTAATTATCCCCCGATTCTGAAAATCAATGGATGGACAGCCATCCCCAATGATATTGTCTCCCTTAAAACTGCCGTAATGACCGCCCCGGTCTCGGTGGCCTTTTGGGTCTATGATGATTTCTACTCCTACCGGAAGGGATGTTATTCTCATCCGGGATATACACCCGACGTAAACCACGCTGTTGTCATCGTCGGCTGGAATGACACCTTATGTAACGGCATTGGCGCATGGCGGGTAAAAAATAGCTGGGGACCCGGCTGGGGTGACGCTGGCTATTTCTGGATCCAATACAATACCTGCAATTTCGGAGTGGCCGGAGCCCTTATCGATATCGAAAATGTTGCCATCAACGATGTCTCCCCCCTGCCGGCAGGAAATGTCTGCTCCGAGTATACCTATCAAATGTCGGCCGACGGCGGCACGCCCCCCTATCATTGGTCCGTGCAGGTGGCCACTCTTCCTACCGGCCTTATCATCGACCCCGGCACCGGTCTCATTCATGGCCATCCCAGCGAGGTTAAACGATCTACGTTCGCTATAAGAGTCGAGGATTCCTCAACCCCGATCATACCGTTTTTCAAGTATTTGACCATCTACGTCACTGGCGGACTTAATGGCGATGCCAACTGCAGCGGCAACTACAACCTTCTCGACGTTACCTATATGGTAAATTATATATATCGCGGAGGCTCATCTCCTCAATTTGACGGCGGATGCGATTGTGATTGTTCATATACGAGCAACGCTCTTGATATAACTTATATGATTAATCATCTCTATAAAGGCGGCCCCCCTCCCTGTCAGTATTGAGACGCCATAAACTAGCGGAAAACCCGCATTTCTTTCAATGCCGCTGGATTGTCTGTTATTGTAAATGCGCAATCAGGCTGCGCGTAGCGAATCGATTATCTTCAGGCGTGACGCCCTCACGGCCGGGAGAAATCCACCAATAATCCCCATAACCAGTGCAAACACGATTGCAGATACAATTATTTTGCCTGATATCTCGAAATTGAAGGCCAGCTCAGAAAATGTATCCCAGTTGATCGTTGAAATTCTTACAAATCGAAGAAAAAAGGCGACAACGAGGCCAAATACTCCCCCGCCCAGAGAAATAAAGACTGATTCCCCGAAAAAAGTAAGCAGTATACTGAACCGCCCAAAACCGAGCGCCCGTAGTGTACCTATCTCGCGCGTGCGGTTGGCTACCGAGGCATACATGGTAATCATCGCTCCCGACGATGGCGCCCAGGCTGAAAACCATGCTAATAACGGTACCGGCTATATTTAGGAAACCGCTGATTGTCCGGGATTGATTGGCATAGTATTCCTTTTCACGACTGACGTCCACCGTAAGCCGACGATCATTCTCCAGTCGGTTCTTCATTCCTACAAATTGGCTGGTATCAGCCATTTTAAACGTCAGTGATGAATAAACGGGACGACGGAACGCATCCGACATCTGCACTATATCCCCCCACAGTTCCGAATCAAATCCCGAACCCTGGGCGTCGAATATTCCAACTATTGTCCATTCCCTCCCCCCGAACTTCACTTTTTCTCCCAGGCCGCATCCAGCAAAACGGTCTGCCGCGGACTTGCCGGCGATTATCTCCGAGCCCGCGTCCTGCCAGGAACCTTCCGGAAATTATCTTAACCTTCGGCCTCAACTCCAGCGACTTCGGCGTTATACCTCTGACCACAACATTCGCCATGGAATTATCCTTCCGATTGGCCAGAGAAATCAAAACATAGATTTCGTTTGTAAACAGCGGCCCCCCCTCGCGGGCGCCGACAATCTCGGGCGACGCACTAATCAATTGCGCCTGGTCATAAGAGATTATCGATTGCACTTCGGTCTGCGACGACCTTCGGATCACAACCACATTGTCATCAGAACCGGTGGAAATAAGCGTGGTACGTAGCCCGTTGGAAAGCATCTGTGCCCCCACAAAAACAAAGACCACCAGCCCCACACCCAATATGGTCAAAGCCGACGTCGTCTTGTGCCTCGAAATATTTCTGATCGTATAATTAATTGGAATCAGCGGCATCTGCTTCTCTCATTCTACGACTCTTAAACCGTCAACGATCCGTATATGCAGCGCCCTCTGAATAGGGAAAACCGATGCACCGAATCCGACTATTACCGCCGTCACCATGCAGGCAAAATACGTAATAAAATCTGCCTTGAAAATCGGGAAAAACTGCGCAATCGCAATCGCCACGACACCGGAAACAATCTTCAGTAGTACCATCCCGATAATCCCGCCGATGCACGCCATCAGAAGCGATTCGCCGAGTATGAGTCCCACCAGATGATATTTCCTGAATCCAAGCGTTCTCAGAAAAGCATGCTCAGAAACCCGCTCTCTCGCCGTCATCGCCATGGTATTCGCCAGAACCAGCAATATCACCCCTATAATCAAATAAGAGACAATCCTGAGCCCCACGATAATCGCTCCGGTCATCTGAATGAAGTTCATCTGAAATTCCTTTTCAGTTTCCGTGCGTGTCTCGGCCAGTGAATTCTTGAAGCGTCCGTCTATGGCTCCTCCAATTTCTGCGGAACGACCGGGATCATCTATCTGTAATGCATACCACCCCACCTGCCCCGCCCGTCCGGGCATATCTCTTTTTATAACCTCATCCACATAATCAAAATGCATAAAAAACATCGTCTCATCCGTGATCGCTTCCTTCCCGGTGTAGATTCCCCTTATAACACAATCCCAATTCCCGGGATAAATCGTACCTGTCAACGTAATTTGATCTCCCATCTTCCAGCCAAAACGATCGGCCAAGCGCCGCCCGACTATAACGCCCCTCCGCTCCGCGGCAAATGCCTCGAATTGAGCCGGAGGTACAATGTACTCGGGATAGATCTCGAAAAACGTGGAGGGATCGATGGCGAACTGTACGAAGAAATTTTTTGGGTCGACATAAATCCCCCCAAACCAGGCGGCATAGGTGATATTTTTGACACCATCAATCTTCGATATTTGCTCCTTGTACGCCATCGGCAGGGTAAAAACTATCGATACCGAATTCCGGGTGATGAGCCGATTGGGCGAAGTCGCTTCCACTCCCGCGTACCACGTCTTGATAAATGTTCTGATTAATCCGAAAGCCATTACCGCCAGCGCTAACCCCAGTATCGTCAGGAAAGTTCTCAACTTATGACGCATCGCATTTCTGCTGATAAGCTTAAGAACTCGCATTAATCAAGTTCTCCTTTGTCGAGATGCCTGACAATTCTGGCCTTATCGGCCGCCCGCGGGTCGTGAGTTACCATTATGATCGTCTTCTTGTATTCCATATTCAATCGCGTCAATAGAGTCATTATTTCTTCCGCCGATTGTTTGTCAAGGTCCCCCGTTGGCTCGTCCGCCAGTATCAGCGTCGGATCCGTAACAACGGCACGGGCAATGGCAACCCGCTGTTCCTGCCCTCCCGAAAGCTGGCGGGGATAATGCTTCATCCGATCCCCTAAACCAACTACATTCAGCGCCGTCTCGACATGCCCTCGGCGTTCCGCCTTGGACAATTTGGTCAGCAATAAGGGTAGTTCCACATTCTCAAAGGCCGTTAGTACCCGGCAGAAGATTATAAAATTGAAATATAAATCCTATATGCCTCGAGCGCCAGCGAGCCAGCTCACTATCTCCCAAACGACTGATATCTTCTCCCGCCACCGACATGCTACCCGAAGTCGGCTGATCGATTCCGGCCATCATATTCAAAAGCGTCGTCTTCCCCGACCCGGAGGGTCCCATCAGAGCGAGGAATTCACCCTCCTGAATTTGCAGACTGATATTTCTGAGAACCGGAATTTCAATAGAATCCCTGTAGTACGACTTATATAGCTCAGCGATTTTTACAATCGGTTCCGCCATGACACCCTTTCCATATCTATTGACTTACTTCAACCTTGTCGCCCGTCTTTAGACCGCCGGCAGGTGATAGAATTACTTCGTCGCCCACATCAAGGCCTGTCAGCACTTCTACTTCATCCCCCAATTGCCGCCCGATTTGGATCGGCGTCTCCTGCGCTTTCCCTTCGACTACCCTGAAAACGACTACCCTATCATTACGTGAGGTCGACGCCGCTCGCGGAATTACCATCGCTGTCTGATTGGCCACCGTCGTGTCACTTACCGCCGGAAGGAAACTGACCCGTGCCGACATCTCCGGAAGAACGCGGCTGTCAAGTGTATCGAACGCTACTTTGGTCATCACCGTCGCACGCGTCCGGTCCGCGGTCGGCACCACCTTCTTGACCCGTCCCGCGAATCTGACATCAGGATAAGCATCAAGGATAATCTCGCATGGTTGGCCGATGATAACCTTGTTGATATTTGATTCAGAAACATCGGCCTCTACTTCAAGCGATTGCATATTCGCCAGAGTAACCACGGCTCCCTTCGACGATGTTGCCGATGCAAACGGCGCCACCATTTCGCCCAAATCGGCATGCTTGGACAATACGGTCCCATCAAAAGGAGCCCGTATAATCGTATTTTCGAGCGCCACTTCCGCCCCTTTGACATTGGCTTCCATCGCCTCAACATTAGCCATCGCTTTTTGATTCGCCGCCGCGGCAGCATCGTATATTTCCTTCGATATGAACCCACCTTCAAGAAGTCTTTCCTGGCGTGCGAAATTTAAAGCCGCCTCCACTGAATCGGCCCTTGCCACTTTCAAGTTGGCCACAGCCAGGTCGAGGCCTGCGCGGATGTCTTCATTTTCAAGTTCGGCGATGATTCCTCCGGCTTCAATCTTGTCCCCTTCTTCGACATTAAGCTTTCGAAGTCGCCCCGTCGCTTTTGACGATACATCCGCATTAATCTGAGCCACCACATACCCGGTGGCAACCAACTCTGCCGTCGCTTTAGTCCCCGATGCCATCTGCACCTTGGCCGTTCTGACTTTGACCGCCGGCCTCACCTCGCCTACCGCATAATGATAAACGAAATAGAAAACAAGCGGCGTCACGAGCCACAGCAGATGAAGCCACTTTTTCCAACTTCCTGGTCGTCGCGTCTTGTGGCCTCTGTCTATTTTCAATGCCGATAAATCGGCGCTTTCCGCGTTTGTCTCACCCATAAAATAAATTCAAGAATTCTTTCAATTTACGGCATCCGGCCCGGAAAACTAAGAAATAAATTCGAGTCCAATACCAAATCCTGATCGCTATTCTGCATTACCATTATGTCGGGAATTCAATCAGTTACTCTTGCCGCTAACAGCGTAAAATCGTCAGCCAGTTTGGGGTCCCCGCCAAATTTCACGACATTTTCCTCCAGAGCATGAAGCAATTCATTCGGATTCATCTCAGCATTTTCAAGCAAAAATCGTTTTAGTTTCTCCTCTCCATACATTTCACCGTCTGCATTTCCTGCTTCACTGGCGCCGTCGGTATATAAAAACAACAAATCTCCCTTGTTCATTCTTACTTCACCCTGATCATACTTTACCCCCGGCATTGCTCCCAGTATAAGACCACCTTCCCCAAGCTCCTCTATCTTCCCCTCTTTTCTGACCAGAAGTGGCAGATTGTGTCCTGCATTGACATAAATCAGCGATTTTCTCTCGTTGTCATATATGCAAACAAAGAAAGTTATAAATTGCTCCGGCTGCGAATTCCGACAGATCAATTCATTGATATTCCCAATTACATCCTGAAGCCTGAATTCGTCCAAAACCGAATCGCTTTCTGCCTTGCCGCGATTCTGCATGGACTTATCGGCCATTCTGCTTTCTATCCCTACAGCCGTTCTGAATGATGCCTGCACGTTCGACATCAACAACGCCGCCCCCGCTCCTTTTCCGGAAACGTCGCCTATGGCCATCGCGGTACGATGCGGCCCGAGTTGAATTATATCATAATAATCACCCGCCACCTCAGTGCAGAATCGGCTCAGGGCGCCGACCTCTAGACCCGGCGTACTTGGCATGTCGTGCGGAAGCATCCCTTCCTGCACTTTTCGCGCTATGGATAGTTCGGTTTCAAGACGACGTTTTTCAGCGCTCTCTTCAAGCAGCATAATATTCTCACCGGCCACCGCCACCTGCGAGGCCAGTGATTGAAGAATCTCGAAATCGGCTACTTCAAAATCCCTCTGTTCGCTTTTGAATCCTATTCCCAAGAATCCAATTAGTTTCAGTCTGGCCACCATCGGAAGAATCAGCGCAATCCTGTTACTGTTCAACCACCCTCTCTCAGGCTCGGTCAACTCTACTTTTTGACTCGCCTCCAGCTCGTCTCTCATGATAGGATGATTCCCGAGTTTCGCAATTTTCCCGATAAAATCGCCTTCGGACATAAACGGCGTTGCCGCATCGTTCCAGCCGATAAAGACCCCGTCTCCCGCTCCTCGCAGCACCGGATATATCGTATCTACCCGCAGTATAAATTTAAGTTTTCCCTCAAGCTCGCTCCAGAAAATCTTTTTGTCCGTCACAGTCAGAGAATTTCCCAAAAAATCGCTCAGCATTTCGCGAAGCCTCACCCGTTCCGGATACATTTTCCTCTCGAGGAGGGATTGAATCCGCCGCCGAGTCGGAGTAAATCCGATTGCCAGAAGCAAAGCCACGATCAGAGTCGGTGCGCGGCTCGCCACACCCGTGATTTCGAGCACGAATTCGCTGAAAAGATAAATCAGTCCGTAAAACAGGATTAGCAGCGTCAGAGTGACAACAAAATATCTGGTACCCCGACGTATTCTCCCTTCTATCTCCAATAATCTATAGCGGCCAAAAGAGTAGGCAAACGACAGCGGGGATAAAAACAACGCCAAGAAAGTGACGGACAAAATCCCCATCATAAACATCTGCGGAATTCTCGGAATCCAGTTGACCGCGAAAATTGCCAGAGTAAAAAGTATAATCAGAGCTCCCAGCCCAATACCAGATCCCCACAAAACCAATCTTGTCTGCCTTCGCTCGAGAAGAGCAGTCGACGACAAATGGGATCGCGCCAGTATGAGCAGTCCCGCTCCAATCTGCAGAGCCACCCATAAAATTACTATCAGCCCCAGGGCCGACCCTTTCATAAGGAATCCGGCGGATAATAATAAGGCTATCGGCGCATAGCATACAATATGCCCCAGGTTCGAATGATCCCTCATGAATTTCTTTGGGGAAGGAAACAATAACTGCAAATTCAGCCAGAATGATCCAAAAAAAATGGCAAAAAGACCCAATACTCGCCTGATTATGCCGAGGTACGGTATCGAAAATGAGGCGTAATTGTCAAGTCCCATCTGAATCCCTGCCAGCAGGAATGCCGACATTGAAAAACAAAATAGTGCCAACGCCCGCACTGCTCCCGAATTCGGACGCTTGGCGAAAGCCCAGAGTCCCACGGCAAGGTATGAGGCACAAATCAGGAACCTTAATAAGGCCATTGATAAAAATGCCGCGAAATACCCCGTGCGGACGCGACTCAGACGTACTACGGACTTTACGGTATCAGCCTTGCCGATGTACTCAATCGAAATGTCTTTGCCAACAGGTTGTGGCGAATCAAAATACTTCTCCCACATCGACGGGCCTGCTGCCGAATCTTCGATCTTATAAAGCAGATTCCCCGCCGACGGTATCGGCCCCGACACAAAATCGGTCGAATCCACCCGCATGAATTCATAGGTGCTGTCCGGCCTGCTGAAAACTTCGCTCTGTAAAACGCCTTCGCTTTTCCATCGGGCAATAATAGTCGCTTCGCGAGAAAAATAGACTATAAATACCAATATAAGAATGACCCCGACTACGGCGACCAAAAGCTTGATGATTCTGCCTGCCACGGAGCGGCCGCCATCTTCCAATCTTGTCCTTCCTATTTCCGGCATATCCATATATTATAAATCCTCCCGATGACGGGAGCAACAATTAATATCCAAATGATCCGGACGCGTGCTTTCCAGCTCGCCATCCTTGCATCATATTGTAGTGGTGAAAGTTGTACGAAAGCTCTAAAAAAGCGAAAGCCTATCGCGCAACTGCGGGACTGCTCTTTTGCCGTTTCTGATGGTTCCCGGCTATCTCTTTTATCGCCCCTACGGCGGTCCTAATTTCTGCTTCAGTATTGAATGGTCCGATTCCGAACCTGACCGCGCCGCGAACCTTAGCCGTTCCCAACTGCTCATGGGCCAGCGGTGCGCAATGAAGCCCTGTCCGGCAGGCGATATTGTGATCGACATCCAGCATCATCCCGATATCCTGCGCGTCCATACCGTCAATATTGAAGGCAATAACGCCAATGTGATCGACCAACTCATCCTGACAGTAAAGGCTAACCCCGTCTATCTCCCTTAAACCGTCGCGAAGCAGGTTCAGAAGTCCTACCTCGTGCCTGGAAATCATATCAATGCTCTTATACTGAACCCATTTGACGCCTGCGTTCAGTCCGGCAATCCCCGGAAGATTTCCCGTGCCATATTCCAGTCGATACGGATATTCCTCCAGATGAGTCCGAACCGCCGACTTTACCCCCGTCCCGCCGGCGCGCGTATGACGTATCTCTACCCCCTCACGGACATAAAGCCCCCCGGTTCCCATCGGTCCCATTAGAGACTTGTGCCCCGTGTAGGCGATAACATCTATGTTCATATCTTCCGCGTCCACTGGAATTTTCCCCGCCGTCTGCGACGCATCGATGAGAAAATTCACTCCCTTTGCCCGACAGATTCTCCCGATTTCCCTGATCGGTTGAACCGTGCCGATAACATTGGAGCCATGGTTTACCACCACCAGCTTTGTATTCCTCTTTATCCTCTTGGCAAAATCATCAGGATCGACAAATCCCCTCGAATCAAACGGTATATAATCTACTTCTACGCCGTCATATTTGGAAAGATGATAAAGCGGGCGAAGAACGGAATTATGCTCGAGCGTGGTCGTAATGGCATGATCGCCGCTTTTCAACAGCCCGAAAATCGCAAGATTCAGGGCATCGGTGGCATTTAGAGAAAATATCAGGCGATTGGAATCGGAGCCGTTGAAAAACCGCGTGAGCAATTTTCTGGTCTCCTCCACAATCCCTCCGGCAGCCATGCAGAGATCGTAACCCGAACGTCCCGGATTGACCCCAAAGTTACGATAATAGCAATCCATGATCACATAAACTTCTTCAGGCTTTGGGAAAGTAGTCGCCCCATTATCAAGATAGATTATTTTATCCATTCTGCTCGATCCTTGCAAGTCATTCTGAAGAATAAAGCCAATTGCCTCATATGTCAATAGATTTGTAAGACGGCTGCAGGAGAACCCGCACGGACCATATCAATCAGGCCTTTTGCGATCCTGTATCTCAGACCCGGAACAAATACTGGAATTTGACAAAGAAGCGTTGGGACGACCTGTATAAATGCTTGGTGGCATTGGGTTCCCAATAGCCATGGGTGGAACCGATATAGAAGACTGTGAATGGATTCAACTTATAGCTTAGAAGCGGTTCTAACGATAAATATTTTTCACTGTAATATGCGCTGTCCCGACCGTCAATTTCGTTTCCTCTGGTATACTCGACAACCAGCCTCAGATACCATTCCCGGCTGAACTGATAATCGAACCGGGTGCGCAAAACATAATCCTCGAATATCTCCTTTTTGTCATCAGGAAAATTCATATGAGAATATGCAAAATCCGGCATGATTATAAATCGCTTCGTCGGTCTCAATACCAACGAAAATCCCAGGTCCGTGCTTTGTCCCAGCACGGGATACGGGATCAATCGTCGCGCTATCGAGCGTCCTTTCGTAAAAGAAAATTCGGCGGCAACTTCTTGGCTGAATTTACTGCTGATCGTACCAGACCATCGTCTGATGCTGTCGAAGCGAATACCCCGGTACAATTCATCACTCAGCAAATATTCAATTTCGATATAAGTCTGGCCTGTAAGATTTAACTCTACCCCGGGCATTAGCCATTCATCATTCCGGACACCCGCGAAATTCCACTGGCGTCCCACCACCACCTTGGGCATCCAGGTCAATAGCCATCCGCGATTTGGCCGAAAATATGGCCCAATAAAGGCTTCAGCCGTTCGGGTATCATTGCGCGTCACGAAACCGTCGTCGGTTCGAAATGTGGGATTATATTCTTCATAGCTAACATACGCGTTCCATACTCTGGCTTCGTAATCCACCTGACCATAGAGCGCATGCCCCCAGAAATGCTCTCCGTCGTACGTTAGCGTATGACGATCTCGCTCGAATCGCAGAGAATCGACTCCCGACGTCAGCGATGTATCCTTCGGCTCGGCGGTCCGACTCCCCAGAGCCTGCATCCTGAAAGTGTAATTATTGAAGAGACGAAGCGAAATATCTCCGCCCATCACCGTCCCGGAACCGCCCCCATCAAGCCGCCGATCGGTAAATACGCCCCCTATGAATGAATTTTCGAGAAATGTTTGCTTAAATCTTAAAATATTCGAAGTGCTTTTTCCCCCGCTCCAAATACCCGACCTGTCTGCCAGCGGTATTAAAATAGGCGACTTTTCGTCTCTGGCCAGAAGATACGCCACGCTCGTTCGACCAAACTTGCCGGTCAATTTCGCCGCCACTTTCGGACTTTGGACAGCGCGAGTGTGCACGGCCGGTATCCAGCTTTGAAATAGGTCGCTCCCCTCCTGGAAGAATGGCCTCCTCTCGGCATATGATATCGCAAATGGCGAATTGACATCGATCTGCGTGGCATCGGATTCCACCTGACTGAAATCGGGATTAATTGTCAATTCCGCTGACGAATTTGATGTCAAACCATATCGCATATTAAGAGACGCCTCTGCCTCCACGCTCTGATTCTTGAACGGCGAATTCGGATCACCTCCGTCCTGAAGCTCACCCGACTGTGAGCTGATGATATTCGGCAAAATATCTAGATTGGTGCTTGGCTTGATTTCCTGAATTCCTGTGAGCGTTCCCCATTGGCACATAAAGCAGGGATCGTTGCGATTCTGTGCCGCCCAGGCATAGCGATACCGAGCCTCCCGCTGGCGATCACGCCAGAAATTAATTCTCCATTCCTGCTCCGGTTTATTTGGGAAACGAAGACTGCTGAATGGGATCGCGATTTCAACCTGGTAACCGCTGTCGGTGACCAGTCCCTTTGACTCCCACATTAAATCAAATCCAATGTCCTCTCCCCCGCCGGCGTCCATCCGAAGATCGCCCTGAATACCAAAGGGGTTTACGAAAATCTCATACCCCCATGAAGCATCGCCGTAGGTATCAAGCATTATTCCGAAATAGTCATCGCTGAAAATATTATCTCTCTCACAAACGGAAGCCCTGATCTGCCCCGGATTATCCCATGCGATTAGAGCGATATATAACTTACTCTGGTCATATGTCAAAAGAGCTTTCGACCTAACCCCCGGCTTTACCTGATCCCCCGGTTCTACCTCCGCGAAACCATCCGCTACTGCGGCTGCACTCCATCCCGGTTCATCCAATTTGCCATCGACATCTATTTCCCCGGTTAAAATTGTAGCCTGAAGATTTGGCTTAAATTGAGCCGTGAACGAATCCTGCCCAAATGCGCCTGCTCCCAAAAGTAGGATTACGAGAAGAATGTGAATTTCGGGAGGCCTTACGAATCTCATACTGGCAATACGTCTGTTTTAGTCTCAAGTTTCGGGAGGAATATACATCATTATCCGTCGCATGAAAAGCCCATCTTAAGGCATTCCCATGATACCCGTCAGACAACCACAGAGCGACAACGCCGGGCCGATGCCAGTCAATAATTTATTTGATTTTTGCCGAAAAGAGAATCTCAGGCATTACAATGGCCTGAGGCGCCCAGTTTGCGGGCGACTACAAAGAGAGCCGATTCAGTAAATGTGAGACTGCCATTTCGACGGGAAAGGGATAAAATGATATCGTTTCTGATCGTTTGCTTTTCATTATCATTAAGCCCTTCCAGATAATTCTCGTCCACGATGGCATTGATTCGCGTGAGATATTCGCGCGGCGTAACCGGATCCTCTGTGGTCAGACGAAACCGATGCTCAACATTAAATCTCTCCCGCTCCAATTCCCGGGCAATTCCGTCAAGGCTGTACACTCGAGCTCCAAGAAACTTCAGCACGTCATGTCCGACATCGAGAAGATTGTGGGTGGCGATTTGCCGCTTCTTTCAGCGCCTTGGCGAATTCCCGATAGACAATCTTCGAAAGTGTTATCATCACCAGTTTGCCCTCAGGTTTAAGAACTCGATTTACTTCTCTCAAAAAGCGAGTCTGGTTCTTGACCCACGGAAAGGTCAGCGACGACATCACCAGATTAAAACTGTTATCGGGGAAATCGAGGGCGAGCGCATCGCCCACCCCAAACTCGACATTGGAGATTCCCATCTCTCGTGCCATGCCACGGGCCAATTCTATCATATTTGGGGAGCTATCGATGCCTATCAATTTCCCCTCCGGCAATCGCCCCGCTACTTCCAGCGAAAGAATACCCGGGCCGCACCCTATATCGAGCATTATCTCATTTCCCTTCAATTTTAGCTCCTGCACCATCGTTGCGTAATGAGCGTATCTGTGCGGCGTCGCCTTGGCGGCGTAATCCTGCGCCACGTGATCAAACGAATGGACTCTCATACAAAATCTCCTTTAGTAATTCTATTACTGGCATCTATATTCAATTTCAATGATTCCAGCGCCTGTTTCAAATCATCTATCAGATCCGCGATATTCTCCAATCCGACCGACAACCGAACCAATCCATGATCGATTCCCCGTTCTCTCCGGATATTTTCCGGAATCGATGCGTGCGTCATGGTCGCCGGATGATTTATCAATGACTCCACTCCCCCCAGCGATTCAGCCAGAGTAAATACTTTCGTGGTCATCACGAATCTCCGGACAGCTTCCGGATCGGCATCAAGAACAAACGACACCATCCCCCCGCCGTGCGTCATCCCGTTGGGCAGAGGACTCCCATCAAGCCCCGGATAAAGAACCGATTTTATGCTCTCCTGTTTTCTCAAAAATTCCGCAATGGCGCGGGCGTTGGAACAATGCCGCTCCATTCGGAGAGGCAGGGTCTTCAGTCCTCGCAGCGTCATGAAAGAATCAAATGGAGACAAAATAGCCCCCACGGAATTCTGATAAAATCCGATCTTCTCGGCCAAAAGGGAATCCCTTACCACTATTCCACCTCCGACCGAATCGCAGTGGCCCGATATATATTTGGTCAACGAGTGAACCACAATATCCGCCCCTAATTCCAGAGGCCTTTGGATATATGGCGTGGCGAGTGTATTATCCACCGCCAGCAGAATTTTGTGCTTTCGTGCGATCGCTGATATCTTCTCGATATCATAGAGACGCATTAAAGGATTGGTCGGCGTTTCCAGCCAGAATAATTTTGTCTGTTGGTTCGCAGCTTTTTCAAAATTCTGAGGGTCACGACCGTCGACATACGTAAACGATATATTGTATTGCTTATAGACCCGATTGAAAAGACGATAACATCCGCCGTAAAGATCATCGCCGACAACAACATGGTCGCCCGAAGATAGCAGATTCATCACCGTGTTGACCGCCGCCATGCCGCTGGCGAAAGCAAAACCAAACTCACCGCTCTCCACCGACGCCAGCGTATGTTCCAGCGCCTTTCGCGTTGGGTTGGACGTGCGGGAATAGACATATCCCGATTCGTCACCCGGGAAGGACAACTTGAATGTTGAGGTTTGAAATATCGGCGTCGAGACTGCTCCGGTCTCTCCCGATAATGCGTCCGCAGAATGAATCGCTCTGGTTTCGAATTTATGATCTTTGTTCATGACAAGAATCCTTTCTCCTTCATCCATTCATCCGAATAAAATTTACTCATATACTTTAAACCGCTGTCAGGTAGAATAACAACGGCAACATCATTCGGTTTCATTCTGGGCGCATATTCAAGCGCGGCATGTACCGCCGCCCCCGATGATCCCCCGGCCAGAATTCCTTCCTGACGAGCCAATTCTCGCGCCGCCAGGAAAGACTGGCGATCATCTACCTGAATTATCTCATCTATCACCGAAAAATCAAGGGTAGGACAGAGCATATCCTCACCAATCCCTTCCACCATATAAGTGTGGGGCTCGATCATCTTCTTCTCGAGGAAATAATCATGATAAATTGACCCTTTCGGATCAGCGGCAATAATCCTGATTTTCTTATTTTGCTCTTTGAGGAACCTGCCAATGCCGGAAACAGTACCCCCTGTCCCGATGCCGCCGATCAAAGCGGTTATCTTCCCGCCGGTCTGTTTCCATATCTCCGGACCGGTCAACTTATAATGAGCCTCGATATTCATGAGATTGTTGTATTGTCCTATGAAATAGGCATTACTGACCGACGATGCTATCCGTTTGGCCGTCTCATAATAACTTTCTGGTGAATCCGGCGGTACCGCCGTAGGACAAATATGCACCTCAGCTCCAAAGGCCTTGAGCGTATCCACTTTCTCCCTGGACATTTTATCCGGAATGGTAAATATCGCTTTATAGCCATATATAGCCGCATACATCGCCACCGCCGCCCCCGTATTCCCCGAGGTTGCCTCCACTATCGTCCCGCCCGGCTTTAGCTGTCCGGACTTAACCGCTTCATCAAGAATATAAACCGCCATCCGATCCTTAATCGAACCTGTTGGATTCATAAATTCCGGCTTCACCAGAATCATTCCTTCCAAGCCGGATGCCAGACGGCTGAGCCTGATGAGAGGAGTATTTCCAACCGCTTCAGCAATATTCCTCTTGAAAAAATTCTCCGAGGCGATTTTTGCTCCTGCGGTTTGCCCTTCCAAATGTCTGATCTGCATTTCATTTCTCCAAAATAAAAAAGTCCATCAAAAATATGATGGACCGAGATAGCGAAAACCTGACAATACTATAGTATTACCAGAGCGCCTCCCGGTCTTGACAACAACAGCAAGTTGCCTGATTCACATTTTTCGTCACTTTTTTCATCATAACTTCAATAAATATACGACAATTTTCATCTACTTTAATATAAGATTATTCACCATATTGTCAATCGGTTTTTTGTAATTTCCCTTATAATTTTTCGATTTACCCGTAAGTCGCTTAATATCACAACATTAACGCAAGACGACCCTTCTGTGTAAATCAGGGCGCGACACCAATAAGGATTCTTTGGGTTTTCCTTTAAATACCTGAAAAACTGATATTTCGCCCTAAAAACGACAGAAACCTGCCCGCCAACCCCTATGAATGCTTCTTCAATCCCGGTCGAAAGGCAAATTCCCCCATCGTCATTGACTCTGGAACCGGATAAACCCCCGCCCCTGCGCAGAGCGGGCATGGGTTCTTGTCGACCTGCCTAACCTCTATCAGTCCGGTGCCGTGGCAGGCATCACATATATTTTCGAGAGGGGTGAATCCCTTTCCGTCGCAGTACATGCACCTGTGGGCATGATCCGCAGTGATACACCGATGATCTACCCATCCTCGCCCCGAACACTCGGGACAGACTTTTGGCCCCCCTTCATGAGATGGCGTCTTTCTTATCTCTTTCTCCATTGGACAATATCTCCTGATTTCTGATAATTATCCAGCCGGTCGCATATTCGACAGCTTCTGATATCGCTGCCGATATCGGCTCGGTCATCTTTTCGCTCAACGTCTGGACATCCTGCGCCTCCACCGCAAGAACATCAATCTCTCTGGGGGCATCTATACCCATCATTTCTGCCAGCCGGAGAGCCGTCGGCAATGAGATTTCATGACTTGTGGTCAGGTTATGCGACGGTATCATATCCCCCATCGGGAAAAAATGCACTGTCCCCGGAGGGGCCTTGCCCGTGATAATAGTGTCAATGATCAACACTCTCCGCCGGCCGTGAAGAAAATCTAAAAGATTAAATCCCGCAAGAGAAGCAAAAATAATATCGACATATCCATATAGCTCCTGGTCGAGTTTCTTTAGAGATTCCGATACATGATAGCCGAATGAATCATCGGACAGAATCTCATTGCCCAGGCATAGAACCAGCAGAGGCTTCATCAGTTCCTCTTGGCGGTCTGAACGACAGCGCCGGTTTCGGCGTCATGCACTATCACTTCCATCGGCATCTGCCCCGGTAGCGAGTGCGTTGCACAGCCGAAACACGGATCGTAGGCCCGAAAAGCCATCTCTATTTTGTTTAGCGTGCCGTCGGTAATTTCCTTCCCCTTTGTGATCAAACCCTGGGCGGCCTTTTTAATCGACATCGATATGGCGGCATTGTTGTTCGTGGTACCGACAATCAGATTCGCTTCCGTTATAATTCCATTCTTGTCGGTTTTATAATGATGGGTAAGTGTTCCCCGCGGAGCTTCCACGATGCCGACTCCCTCTCCGACAATCCCGGTGGGCGGATCGAGAATATGATCGGAGGTAATCTCCTCATCCTGCGCCTGCATCAATACCGCCTCAGACGCGAAAACCAGCTCTACGACTCTCGCCCAGTGAGTCGCCAGCGTCGAATGAACCGGAGTCTTCCCCGTTCGGTCCCCCGTCAAGGTTTCGTAATATCGCTCATATTCAGCCTGCGCCAGCGGCGTGGCCATGCCGTCGGAGACATTTAGACGGGATAATGGACTCGCCTTATAAACGCCGGAATCCTTGCCGTCCACGAGTCCTTTCCAGCCGACCTTCTTAAGGAACGGATATTTCAGATAACTATAAGGCTCGACATGCTCGGCGACATAATCCAGATAATCCTTGGGCTCATACTTGGCATGTTCCGTCCCGTCGGGAGCCGTCACTCTTACCAACCCATCGTAGAAATTGACCTTATTCTTGGCATCCACCAGACCCATGTTATAAGTCTTATGGGTGTACATGTCGGAGAGAATCAAATCAACATACACTTTGTTCGCCAGAACTACGTCGCTGAGAACCTTAATGGTGAATTTGGCGAATTCCACCATTTCCTTGCCGATTGCAATCATTTCCTGTTGCTCTTCTTTGGATATCCGCTTGGACATCCCACCCGGCAGGGAAGTCACCGGATGAACCTTTTTCCCTCCGATAATCTCAATTATTCTCTGGCCGCGGGCGCGCTGGGCGATAACCTTCTTCCCGGCATCGATGCCAACCTTGGCGATTACCCCCAGTATATTTCTCTCCCCCGGCGGAGCATCCGGTCCGCAAACGAAATCCGGCCCTCCCAGGGCATAAAAATGAGTCGTATGATCACCGGCATAGAAGCCGTTATACATCAATTCCCGAAGTTTCCTCGCCGCCGATGGAATCTTAACTCCATATACGGCATCGGCCGCCTTCGCCGCCGCCAGATGATGAGCATCCGGACATACGCCGCATATTCGCGTAGTGATGCGGCACATTTCCTCGACCGGCCGACCCACACAAAACTTCTCGAAACCCCGCAATTCCGGCACCTGAAAATAGGCGTTCGCCAGACTGCCGTCATCATTAACAAAAAGATGTATTTTCCCATGACCCTCAAGGCGGGTGATCGGATCTATCAGAATCTGTTTCATTGTTGGGCCCTCCTTAACATGGAATCCGGCAGGCTGAACCGATAAAAGGTACCCACAGGATCGGCAATTGTATCGATGATGCTCTCTATCTCCGCCGGGTCGGTGGAATCAATTATGCTGGCCAGCGCTGACGCCATCTTTGCGCCCTGATCTCGAATATTGATCGGAAGGCCATAACATCCCCGACAGGGAACCCCGGCCTTAACACATTTCGCCCCGCATCCTGAACGGGTTGCCGGTCCCATACAGACAATCCCCTGCTCAATCAGACAAAGATCAGGATCAGTCACCTTTTCGAATGGCCTGATAAATTTCTTGACCTTCTTTACATTCCGCTCGCGAGGACATTCGTCGCAACAACTCTTGTCGCTCGCTCCAAGAACAGTACCCTTGGGGGGAAGCGGTTTGCCGGTGCTCAGAATATCTATCACGGCCGTGACCGCGTCGGCAATCTGGTTGGATTGTGGCGGGCATCCCGGTATTAAACAGTCTACCTCCACCGTTTGTCCGAGTGTACGCACGGTATTCCACATGTTCGGGATAGTAAGTATTCCCTCGGGAACATTGTATTCCGTGACCGGGACCACGCCCTCGGGATTCGCCAGCGATGGCGAATCCCGGTACACATAGTTGATTATAGATTCTTTATCGTAAAAATTGGCCAGACCCGGTATGCACCCTTCTGACGCGCAACTGCCGAAGGCGCAAAGAACCACCGATTTTTGCCTTAAGAGTTTGGCAATTTCATAATTCTCATCGCTTCGAATGGCGCCATTGAACAGGGTCAGGGTAATCGATTTATCCGGCATCTTTCGGACATCATTGTATTTGAAATCCATGGCGCATGGCCAGAAAACCGGCTCAAAAAAATCCGCCACTGCCAATATCTTCTCTTCGATATCAAGAATGGCTATATCGCACCCGCCGCATGATGCCGCCCAATAAACTGCAAGTTTTGGTTTTGCCATCCCTATACCCTCCCCGCCTGTTCGGCGAAAGCATGCTCTGTATGAGCATGTTCGGCTGGCGGCTCAAAGGCCATCTCCTTAAGCTCAAGCGGCCCCAGAGCGCGAATCTGTTCGGTGAACTCGGTAATAACCTGCTGAAAACGGGCGCCTTCCGACGCCGAAACCCACTCGAGCCGCAATCTTTCGGGAGCTATCCCCATCACCTTTAAAATTCTCTTCGTGAGAGGAATTCGCCGCATGCATTTATAGTTTCCCTCGACATAATGGCAGTCGCCCGGGTGGCACCCGCAAATCAGAACGCCATCCGCGCCCTTGCTGAAGGCGCTGAGGATAAACCCCGGGTCTATTCGCCCGCTGCACATCACCCGGATACTTGTCATATTGGCCGGATATTTCATCCTGGCCGTACCGGCCAGGTCTGCCCCGGTATAACTGCACCAGTTACATAAGAAACCGATTATTCTTGGTTCAAAACTCATACCAGCATCCCTTCGATTTGGGCGTAGATTTGCTCGTCAGTGAAATGTCGACCCACGATCGCGCCGGACGGACAGGCCGCCACACACGTTCCGCAGGCTTTGCACATCGCCGAATTGACAACACTGACTTTTTTATCGCTCAAGAAATCAATGGCATTGTATGAACAGAGATCGTTGCAGATCCGACATCCACTGCAGAATTCTTCACGGACTTCCGCATAGGCCGCATCCATCATTATTTCTCCCAGACAGAGAAGTTTCATGGCATGCGAGGCCGCCGCTCCCCCTTGAGCCACCGTGTCGGGAATATCCTTCGGCCCCTGGCAGGTGCCTGCCAGAAACACTCCTTCGGTGGTCGTCGAGACCGGCCCCAGTTTGGGATGAGCCTCGATAAACCAGCCGTCCGCGCCCGTCGAAATATTGAACTTCCGCGCCATCTCTTTGGCGTCCTGACGAGCCTCAAGCGCGGTACATAAAATCACCATGTCGACCGGAATCTCGCGGAATTTGCCGATAAGCGTATCTTCGCATTGCACCAAAAGATGCCCCTCTGCTCCGCGGCGGTATCCCGATGGCACCACTTCGGCTGCCTTCCCGCGAATCAAATTCACATCTTCGTCAAGTATTCTCTGATAAAACTCTTCATAACCCTTGCCGAAACTGCGAACGTCGATATAAAACTGATACACTTCGGCCGATGTCTTCTCCTTCACGAGATGCGAAAACTTGAACGCATACATGCAACAAACCCGGCTGCAGTACTTATGTTGATTCTGGTCGCGGCTTCCGATGCAATGAAGTATGGCTATGGCGCGCGGCTCATCACCGTTTTCAAGCTGTATTTTGCCTCCGGTCGGCCCGGCGGCATTGTTCATCATCTCGAATTCTTCCGATGTGACCACATTCGGATATCGCCCGTAACCATACTGTTTGAGTGGCGTCGGATCGAAATTATCGAATCCGGTCGCCATTATCACCGCCCCAATCTCCATTTCCTCGGTCTGCTCGGTATCATCATAATGGATACATTCCTTGGGGCAGACTTTCGAGCATACTTTGCACCCGCCCGTATTGAAATGGATGCAGTGTTCCGGATTAATGCGAGGAACATTGGGGACTGCCTGCCGAAAAGGAAGAGTTATGGCCGAGTTCGGACCAAGACTGATATCACTGTGAATTATCTGCCTTTTTTCAATATCCTCCATAACAATATGCCCGGTCGGGCAGACCTTGGCGCAGGCCCCGCAGAGAATACAATCGCCGCTGTCACCGTCGAACGGAGTCGCCACTTTGCGATAGATTCCTCGGTCGCTGAAAGCCAGCGCATGTGCGCCCACTACCTCGTCGCAGACCCGCACGCACAATCCGCATAGAATGCAGGTATCTTCGTCGACTCCCCACTGCGGCTTCTCAATTCCCATCTGGTCGGCCAACTGCTGCAGGATCGGAACCGGTGCACAGCGGCTTATCAGCATTTCCAAATTGGTTCGCCGCGCATTGTGCACTCGCGGAGTGCTTGTCAGTATCTGTAATCCGCCCCAGACCGGGTAGTTACAGGCCGTCACTATCTTCGACCACCCCTTGCTGTCCCGCGCCTCCACGGCGCAGATTCGGCAGGCGGCGTAAGGGGTCATGTAAGGATAATGACACAGAGTCGGAATATTCACTCCGATGCTCCG
Source organism: uncultured candidate division Zixibacteria bacterium (assembly GCA_963813655.1). GTDB lineage: Bacteria > Zixibacteria > MSB-5A5 > GN15 > PGXB01 > CAWEZN01. The sequence goes on from CAWEZN010000010.1 coordinate 366,198, forward strand.
CGCCGCATCCAGCACATATGAACCATCTTCAACTTCCAGCGGATTATCATCGATCATTATTTTTACTTTGCTCATAATATCGCTCCTATACCGAACCGACCGATTCCAGTTTAGCGGCGGGCCGCCATTTCTCTCGAGCCCCGGCCTGAACCGATTCCCCTTCACCGCGTTTAACCCGTTTGATGGCATCATACCGGCATATCTGATAGCACGCCCCGCACTGAATACACTTTACCTGGTCGATATAGTGTAGTTCTTTTGCCTTCCCTATGATAGCATCGGTCGGACAGGGTTTGAAACAGGCGTGACACCCGTTGCACTTTATATCGATGGCGTGCGATACCAGGTCCTTGCAGACCCCCGCCGGACATCGTTTATCTTTAATATGCGCCAGATACTCCTGACGGAAATAACTCAAAGTCGAAAGTACCGGATTCGGTGCGCTCCCGCCGAGTTGACACAAGCTGGTATCGATGATAACCTGGGAAAGATTCTCCAGATGCTCCAGATCTTCCATCTTCCCCTCCCCTTTGGTTATTCGGGTGAGGATTTCCAGCATATTGCGGATTCCCTCTCGACAGGGAAGACACTTCCCGCAGCTTTCTTCCTGCAGGAAATTAAGAAAATATTTGGCGACATCAACCATGCAGGAGTCGTTATCCATTACGATCATGCCGCCCGAACCCATCATCGAACCGACCTTGGTCAATTCGTCAAAATCAACGGGGAGATCCAGAAGACTGACCGCCTTTTCGTCCTGACGAATGTCACCGTGAGCTACCATGCTGTCATGTATCAACGGCTCAGCCGTCTCGACAATCAATGTCCCGCCCGACGGTCCGCCGGTCTGTACCGCTTTGAACCTTTTGTTCCCGCGGACCCCCCCGCCTATATCATGTAGAATCTCGCGGAGAGTAATTCCCATCGGAACTTCAACCAGACCGGTGTTATTGACCTTGCCGGTGAGCGCGAAAATTTTCGTTCCTTTGGAATTGGCCGTGCCGATCTTGGCGTACCAATCCGCCCCTTTCTCGATAATTAGCGGGACATTCGCCCAGGTCTCCACATTGTTCAGGTTGGATGGCTTTTCCCAGAGACCCGGACTCAACCGTATGAATATACTTGGCGCGCGGTTCACCGGTTTTGCCCTCGAGCGATGCCATCAATGCAGTCGATTCACCGCAGACAAAGGCTCCGCCGCCGCGCGATATATTAAGGTCAAAATTGAATCCTGACCCCAGAATATTCTCTCCCAGCAGACCATATTCCCGCGCCTGCCCGATCGCGATCGTCAGATTCTTGACCGCCAGAGGATATTCATTTCGAACGTAAATATAACCCTCATGACTGCCGATGGCATAGGCGCCGATGATCATCCCTTCCAGAACCGCGTGAGGATTCCCTTCACAAAGCGAACGATCCATAAATGCGCCCGGGTCGCCTTCGTCGGCGTTGCAGATAACATATTTGGGTTCCCCTTTGGCCTTACGGCAGGACGCCCACTTCTTTCCGGCCAGATAACCGCCACCTCCCCGGCCTCTCAGACCGGACTTGCTGACTTCCTCGACAATCTGCTCCGGCCTCATCGTCGTGAGAGCTTTACCCATGGCTTGATATCCGCCCAATAGTAAATAGTCATGTATCGAAGTCGGATCCATGAACCCATTCTTGCCGAAGATCAAGCGCATCTGTTTCTTATAGAAGCCAATATCCTTTTCGTGCTGGATAACTTCGCCCGTCTGCGGATCACGATACAATAGCTTATTGACTACCTTGCCACCTTTTATCGTTTGCTCCACCACAAGTTTCGCATCCGCAGGTTTTACCCTCTGATAGAATATTGCCTGAGGCTGTATGACGACCAGCGGCCCTCTCTCGCAAAAACCGTGACAGCCGGTCGTCTTAATTTCAACATCTTTCTCAAGATGAGCCTTGGCCAGTTCCGTGCGAAATGCCGCCGTCACTCCTTCACATCCGCAGGCAAGACAGCCGGTTCCGGCACAGATGGTAATCACCGTTCTGTTTCCATCTCTCTGTTTCAATAGCTTCTTCTTGAGATCTTCCAAATCCCTTACCGATGCAAGTCTTACCGGGTTCATGCGGCCTCCTCATTCTCGTCGGCGCTTGCTTCTTTGCCGCGCAATTTCGACATTATTGAATCCGCCTTCGAAACCGTCATATTGCCGTGATATTTCTCGTCCACCGTCATCAGAGGCCCGAGAGCGCAGGCTCCCATGCAATTCACCGTCTCAAGGCTGAATTCCTGATCGGGCGTCGTTTCGCCCGGTTTGATCCCGAGGTCGCGCTCGAATTTATCGACAATGATTCCCGCTTGACGAACATGGCACGCGGTCCCGGTACAGATACAAACGTGATGCTTCCCCTTTGGCTTGAGGCTGAAAGCCCGGAAAAAAGTGGCCACTCCATATATCTGCGCCGTCGGCAAATTCATCTTCCGCGCTACCAGATCCAGCGCCTCACGGGAAAGATACCGATAATGTTTCTGAACATCTTGCAGCACCATGATTAGGGCTGTCGATTTCGCCTGATATCTATCGACAATATCGTGGATCGCCTGTTCAAGATTATATTTCTCTTCGGCGTTAACTTTAACATTCGTGCTGTTACTCATCTGACGCCTCCTTTTGCGGGAACAGAAACCGTCTCGGGCAAAGGCTGTGACCCTGTCAATACTGTCAGATCATGTTCCGGTCCCATTACCTCCGCGTGCCGGATATCCAGCGCCTTACCTTCCTTGAATACTCGCTTCCCGAGGATCATGCGACGGTATGTCGGATAAGGCCGGCTGGGGCAGGCTTCGTAGCATGAACCGCAACTATTGCAGAGGGCGGTATCCACGTAACGTGCTTTCTTGCGCACCTTAACTTTGAAATTCCCCACATATCCCTTCACTTCATCAATCTCCGCCCAGGTCAGAAGCCGAATGTTCGGATGTTTCCCGACGGAAACCATCTTGGGCGTCAGAATACAGGCGGCGCAGTCGAGCGTCGGGAAGGTCTTATCGAATTTTGACATATGACCGCCTATCGACGAATCCCTCTCGACCAGAACCACTTCAAATCCTGCGTCCGCTATCTGCAAAGCCGCTTCGATACCGGCAATCCCGCCTCCCACGATAAGAACTCGCTTTGTAATCGGAACCCGGCGCATCTCCAGAGGCTCGTGAAATCTTACCCGTGCTACCGCTCCCCGGAGCAATCGGATTGCCTTCTCCGTGGCCATGCGGGGATCAATCGTAACCCAGCTTACCTGCTCCCGGATATTGGCCATCTCAAAGAAATACCGGTTCAGCCCGGCCATCTCAACCGCCTTCCGGAATGTCGCTTCATGCATCAGCGGACTGCAGGCGGCCACCACTACCCGGTTAAGTCCCAGTTCCTTTATATCCTTTCTGTATCAGTTCCTGTCCCGGATCGGAACACATGAATCGATAATGCCTCGAAGCTATCACTCCCGGCATCTCCCCGATTATTTCCGATGCCTTTAGCACGTCAACCGTCTTGGCGATATTTGTGCCGCAGTGACAGACATAAACCCCGATCCTTACTTCCTGACCGTTATTAAGAGATGCGCCGCTCATACTCTCACCTCCCGAACAATGTCATAGAGCTTTTCCGGCCGAATGAAAAGCTGGTTGATTCCCATCTCTTTCAAATCAATTCCCAGCGCGGCCCCCAGTAGATGGCTGAAATAAACTACCGGTATATTAAAATCGCGCCCGAAAGTCTTATTTATCTTCTTCTGATAGGCTTCAAGATTCATCTGGCAGAGCGGACAGGCCGTCGCGATCATATCGGCGTTATTGTCCACCGCCGCCTCAAGCAATTTCAAATTCAACGCCAGAGCCACATCTTCTTTTGTGGTCATCAGCATACCTCCGCAACAGCGGACTTTGCATGGATAATGCACCGGCTCCGCGCCCAGCCGTTGGAAAAGCTGGTCCATTTTGATTGGGTCGTCGACATCATCGAAAGTCCCGTGAGGGCGAACTATCTGGCACCCATAATAAGGGGCAACTCTTAGCCCCTTAAGCGAGTGAGTGACTTTCGACGCGATCGTGTCAAGACCGATATCATTCACCAGAATATCGAGTGGGTGACGAACATCAACTATAGTGTCATAAGATAGACCCGCCGCCGCGAGCGCTTCATTTATCTTGGCTCTCTCTTTGGGGTCCCACGCAATATGGCGGTTGGTCTTGCGCAGAATCGTATAGCAGCTGCTGCAGGGAGCGCAAATCTGCATCCCCATATTCTGGGCGATCGCGAGGTTGCGGGCGCTGATAGAATATCCGACAATTTTCTTGACCGACATATACATCGTCGCCCCGCAGCAATTCCAATCCTCAATCTCATGCAGGTTTACCCCCAGCGTCTTGAAAACCGCCCGAATCGATTTATCATACGGAGCCGCCGTCGATTCCAAACTGCAACCGGGATAATAGGCATATTCTAACATCACGATTCTCCGAATTGATTGGCTTTCTTGATTATTGCCCGGATCTGGTTAACCCGTTTCAGCCTCTGGGGAAGTATCCCCAGCCTCCCCTTGCGAATCATAGACATACCATACCCTATGTTTGAGAATAATTTCACAATGTCGGCGGATAAAAAATACTTGATCCCCAACCCCAGCTCGTAATTCCGCCCGAATCTGTATACATTATTCGTGAACGTCTTCGAAAGCGTATGAACCATGAAACGCCGGGGATAGATCTCATTCTCTATCGCCAGACGTTTGAGAGCATACATAGTGTCGGTAACCTTAATACCGGAGGGACAGCGGACCGTGCACGAATAGCATGACGCACAGAGCCATATGGCTCGACTGCTCAAGATCTCCTCGATATGTCCCGCTCGAAAAAGTGCGACAATCTGCCGAGGGGTGATATCCATAGCGTAAGAAACAGGACAGGTTCCCGAGCAAGTGCCGCACTGCAGACAGAGTTTGATCTTATGTCCCTCGGGGAAACTGCTGACCTGGTCCCAGAAAGCTGCCCGCAATTCGGCTTCCGCTTTGGGAAAAGGAATTATTTCGGTTTTCATATTACCTCACGGATTTGGCGGACCGGGTATAATGCGGCTGATTTCCTACGATGATCCCTGTACCCGCTCTATTATACCTTCTCTGCTTTGAATCTAGTTTCGGCTGCCGATACGTCAAGAGAAAAGTTGCCCTCCTTGTCCTCGTTCCATGCGCCAGCATTGTGCAGGAGATGGAAATAGCGAGATATAAGGACTATTTAAGTCGTGATTTACCCTCTCAAATCGAATAAAAAGAATCCTCTATCCTTATCTCTGGATTAACGCCTGCAATCCTGTTGACAACTAACCACTAAGAAAATGGCGCCTCCCCGCATGTAACCGATGAGTATACTTAACTCAGCCGCAAAGTCACGCCCACAACCACAATATTGACAGTTAAGCAACCGCACGGTAACACCTAAATAGTCGGTAACCTCTCGGTTACATAAAGTTGCGCCAACAGCTTGCGATTACCCCCCTTTCTGCCGGATCAATCTCCAATTCGCGTGATGGCGACCAGTCTTTGGAAAATTTTCGACTCATTTCCGATAATTCTGGCTTCAGCGAATAATTGCCGTATCTTCAATATAGCTTTGAGTATCGATTTTTTATTCGTCCGGCGAGTCACAGCTGAGGAACAGCCTCATTCTTGGCGCTCCCCCGGACGAAAGACTCGAGCATATATGGAGAGGAGTCTCATATGCAACGCGATAAAGAACAGACCAGAAAGAGAATTCTGGAGGCGACCGGACGACTACTGTCGCAAAAAGGTTTTCGAAACCTGGGAATCAACGCCATTGCAAAAGAGGCAAAGGTCAGTAAAATTCTGATCTATCGCTACTTCGGCGGAATTCAGGAACTTCTAAAAGCCTTCACCGAGGAAGGCGGCTTTTGGCCATCCGCCACCGAGCTTCTCGGAGGTGAAACTAATCCACGGCGAATTTCAAACACCGAACAAACCAGTGTCACCATGCTGGGGAATTACCTGAAAGAACTGCGGCGCCGCAAGTTGACCCAGGAAATTATGCGCTGGGAATTGACTGAAGACAATGATCTGATACAGGAATTGGCCAGAGCCCGCGAAAGGCAGAGAACCGGCATCTGGGGCGCCCTGCCGATCGATTCCGCCCGATTCCCCGAAATCGATCTTGGTGCGGCCACCGCTTTGCTCCATGCCGGAATTACATACTTGGTCCTTCGGGCCAAAACCGCCGAGGAATACATGGGTATCGACCTCCATTCTAATTACGGCTGGAGAAGACTGGAGAAAGCGATTGATGCCCTCGTGAAGGGATATTTTGCACAGCATAGCATCAAGACAGGGACCAGATGATATCTGGCTCCACCACGCTCCTCCAAAATCTCCCTTATTTTCTCCCGCGCGTAACAGATTGACAAATGGGGCGTATAATGATTATTGTTTTGGAAGTAAGGTTTTGGAGAATCAATAATGAACTGCATTGCGTGTAAAGAGCCGATGGTTGTCCTTGAATTGAACCAGATCGAAATTGATCACTGCCTTAATTGCGGAGGTGTCTGGCTGGATTCCGGCGAACTGGAGGCGATGCTTGGCGATCCTGAGGAAGTCAAGGCGATGCTTGCCCGATTTGCCGCAGGCAGAAATATAGAGCAGGGAAAACGAAAATGCCCGATCTGCCTGAAAAAAATGCAGGTGGTCGCCGCCGACACCGATGGAAACCTTCGCATCGACCGCTGTCGATCGGGTCACGGAATCTGGTTCGACCGGGGGGAATTGAACAAAATTCTCGATCTCTTTGATGTCGATCGCCACAGCAGGATTCATAACCTCTTGAAAGATATTTTTTCCGATAATCCAACTGAGCCTGAGGCTCACAATTAATATGAAAGCGAGGACAAAATGATTGCCCTGTTAGTTATCCTTGGAATTATTGTACTTTTCATCTTTTATCTCATCGGGCTTTTCAATTCTCTGGTGAGGCTCCGCAATCAGGTGAAAAACGCCTGGTCGCAGATTGACGTCCAATTGAAACGCCGGCATGATCTCATCCCCAATCTGGTCGAAACCGCCAAGGGATATATGAAACATGAACGCGGCACGTTCGAGGCTATCACTGAAGCCCGCAGCAAGGCGATGAGCGCCGGGTCGGTCGGCGATAAAGCCAAAGCCGAAGGAACTCTGACCGACGCCATCAGTAAATTCTTTGTCGTCGTCGAAAATTACCCCGACCTCAAAGCCAATCAGAATTTTCTGGCTCTTCAGGAAGAATTAACCTCGACCGAGAACAAAATTGCCTTCTCTCGTCAGGCGTACAACGATCAAGTCTTGTACTTTAATAACAAGATTCAGATGTTCCCGTCGAATATCGTGGCCGGTATGTTCGGGTTCCAACAGTCCGAATTTTTCCAGGTTGAAGACAAAGCCGAGCGCGAAGCGCCGAAAGTGAACTTCTCTTAAGAGACACTGCGCGCCGGAATACAGGATGGATTGCCAAACATGAAAATCTTATATCCTTTTTGCACCTTGTGGACATAGTACAATGTGGGAACTGATACAACAAAACCGCCGCCGGTCATTTCTCCTGTTCCTGCTGATGGGAACATGCTTGATTCTGCTGGGGTATTTCCTCGGGAAAGCATATTATCCCAATGGCGGCGGATGGGGCGGATTGATGATCGCTCTGGTCGTCTGGATGGTCTTGTCCATGATCAGCTATTTTGCTGGCGATTCTATCATGCTCTCCGTCAGCGGTGCGCGCGAGGTCACCCCGGACGTACACCCCCAATTATTCAATGTCGTCGACGAAATGCGTATCGCCGCCAGCCTTCCGGCGATGCCGAAAGTATACATCATCGACGATCCCTCGCCCAACGCCTTCGCCACCGGGCGCAGGCCGGAAAATTGCGCTGTGGCTGTGACCACCGGGCTGTTAACCCGTCTGAATCGCGACGAATTACAGGGAGTGGTGGCTCACGAAACCTCGCATATCCTCAATCGCGACATTCTCTTCATGACCTTCGCCGGAGTGATGTTGGGAAGCATTGTCCTTATCTCTGAAATATTTTTGCGCGGCATGTGGTTCTCGGCAGGGTCGTCGAATAGATATCGCGGGCGCTCCCGTGAATCAGGACAGGGGCAGGCCATCATCATGATAGTCGCCATCGTCTTTGCCATTTTGGCTCCTATCTTGGCTCGACTGCTATATTTGGCCATATCCCGAAGGCGAGAATATCTTGCTGATGCCTCCGGCGTTCGTCTCACCCGCTACCCGGAGGGGCTGGCATCCGCCCTCGATAAAATTTCCAAATCTCCGGAAAAAATGACCAGAGTAAATAAAGTCACGGCGCCGATGTATATCGCCAATCCGTTCGACAAGATGGGCGAAAAGCTCTCCGCATGGACCAGTACCCATCCCCCGATTCAGGAGAGAATAAGAATCCTCCGCGCCCTTTCGCAGGGCGCCAGCCTCGTCAATTATCAGGAGGCCTATAGCAAAATTAAGGGCGACCGTACGCAGGTTGTACCGTCAAAGGAACTGAAAGAGAGCACTCCATTACCGATTCGCACTGCCGGCGCTCCGGAATCCCCCGAAGCTGCCGGAAAATCGAAGCATCGCGATCTCGGCGACCTCATTCGAGCCGTCAACGGATTTATTTTCCTCACCTGTGTCTGCGGACTAAAAATAAAAATCCCGCCTGATTTCAAACAATCTTCCGTTGCATGCCCCCGATGCCATCGACCTGTGGCAATCCCAACCGCGCAACTGGCCGCCATCGCCGCGGCCGCGACCGCAGCTTCTTCTCCCACATCCTCTCCGAGCGAAAACACGGCCGTCTATACTCGTAAAGGCTCCGGCTGGGAATCTTTCGCCTGCACCTGTGGGAAGACCATCCACCTCTCCCCCGACTTTGTCGGATCCGAAATAACTTGCAGCGCCTGCGCCCGCAAAACAACTATTAAGTAATTACTAACCGTCGTCCTCGCGGATATAATATTGGCCTCCGGGCACTTGCGCGACGTCATGTGTAACTTCGGCCTGATAATTATCCTGGGTACAAATTGGTCAACAGTAAGAGCGGGAATGTACTTTCGCGGATAGGGGGTCGACACGCAGGTCGACCCCCAGGAAATAATTCGACATATGCGCGATGCCAAATGACCTAATCTACGGCAAGACATCGACTTGTCTAAATGTGAATGTCCCTCGGACACCGCGGCCTCCGGCCGCACCGGAGCTTCCCGGGGAACCGGGGTTTCCTTCGGGCCCCTTTTCGCCTGGTGTACGTTCCCAAAAATACCCTCCTTGCGAGTCACCGGGATCACCACCTTCCCCAGGTTCACCACCTCCACCACCAAGCCCGCCGGCACCTCCTTCTCCTCCGGACAATTCGAAGTGATAGTTCCCGCCCGTGAAGTCATTGACATATATGACTGTGATGATTCCCCCGTTGCCCCCGTCGCCACCATTTCCACCGCCACCTCCATTGCCCCCGTCGCCTCCATGACCTCCACCACCTCTTGCTTCACAATCATATCCAGAACCGCCTTTGCCACCCTTTCCACCTTTGCCACCATTGCCGCCGCTACCCCCGGGGCCGCCACTACCGCCGGAGGAATCGATGACAATACCGCCATAAAAATCCTCGGTGACAATTGTCAAGACTCCGCCATTACTCGCGGCAGTACCAGACGTTCCATCTCCGCCCCGTGCTCCCCCGGTTCCCGGACCGCCATCGCTTGCAGGATCGTCATCCCAGAAACCGCAGTCGGCATTGCCACCGGCGCTACCTTGTCCACCCTGAGTTCCGAGCGATTCCGTTAAGTCCACTTGAGCCGTCAGCTCCCTTGATAATAATATTGGTTTCTAATCCGTTACTCATGGCTATTACTCCCCTTTATAATTTTGTATCTGTCAATGTTGAAAAGGCGATCCACCCGCACAATCGGCGGCAGGGTGGGTAAGCTGGGTTGACTGGCCTCCCCTTTTACACTCTTGCAATTGATTGTCAACTGAGTTCCCTCTATGACCAACCTCCCCCCTTTCATAATCATCACGTCGTTGGCAGTAAGCAGATCAATATTGCGCGCTATCACTAGAGCCCCGTCATTCTCGACAGTGATATTATTCACTTGTAGTTCGTTTATACGAATTCTTGAGATATAGTCGCGCCAGGCCTTGGACATGGTCTGAAAATCGGACGATTTTCCCAACAGGTAGGCTTTGGTCATCGCCTTCAGGTAAACATTGGGCAAAGCGGATGGCTGTGCTAATGCTGTCATCACTGAAGTTGGCAATGTCATATCTCTGTCAGACATTTTCTGAGCCACCTCATCAGGAATTCCGATTTTCTTTTTGAGTTCTTCAAGAGAAGAGACTTTTTTTGCGGCAATCATTGAGGCACATTTGGGATTTTTAATGGACAGCACGAGTCTCTCTCCCTTGGCCACAAGAATATCCGGCTTTTCACCCATAAGACTTTCTCCTTTCATTAGCTTAGTCTGATTCCGATAATGGTCTTTACTGATTCGGTATTGCTTCCGTCACCTCCTTTCTGAAGCAGTAGGCAACATTTTTTTCGCAACACGCTTTGCATCTGATTTGATGCGACCTGGCGTATTTGGTCAAAAATATTTGGGCTGATCTCTTGTCGAATGCTCGATAATCCTTTACCGCTATTTTCTTTTCAAAGAAATCTGACGAGTCAATTTTAATCGATATTGACACATTAATCCGGCTGACTATGGCTTTGACGGAAAATGTGTAAGGTCTCCCACCGAGAATATGCATAGCTCTTGGCCATCGAGTTCTCTATCAGTAATAGCAATCGGTGGCCCAAAACTGCATTAGCAGATGAGAGAGCCAAAATAATATAGGCAATCCGAGTGTCAATTCTTGGCAGTAGAACTATTAATTATTTTAGTACCCTATGAATAAAATACTGCAGAAGACTTGGTTCGAATTTTCAAATTGACTTGCGCAAAATAAATGCCTTATCATTCTCATGCAATGTCCGAAAATTATTAGGAGGATATGGTAATGAGCAAAACTGACGATAATCTCAAGGCGGCATTCGCCGGAGAATCTCAGGCCCGCAACAAATATACTTTCTTTGCCCAGGTCGCCCGAAAAGAAGGTTACCATTACATCGCGAAAATATTCGAGGAAACCGCCGAGAATGAGCGACGTCACGCCAAAGATGAATTGGCGCTCCTGAAAGGAATCGGGGACACTATCGCCAACCTCAAAGAGGCCATCGACGGCGAGGGTCATGAAACGACCAATATGTACCCTACCTTCGCCAGAGAGGCCGAATCCGAGGGGAACAAAGCCGCCGCGAATCTATTTATGCAGATCGCTCGGGTGGAAAAGCACCATCAGGAAAAATACAAAAAGCTGCTGGCGCTGATTGAATCCGGCATGGTCTACAAACGCGAAAAACCGATTAAATGGAAATGCAGTGTCTGCGGTTACGTCCATGAAGGCACTGAGCCGCCGGTCAAATGCCCGTGCTGTCAGCATCCCAGAGAATATTTTGAACCGGCCAATCTCGACTTTTAAGCGCTAGGCGGTCGGATAATGCAGCTTACTTGAATACGGATCGGACCAATCCTGTTTCTCGCATTATAGGGTAGGATGAATCAAAAAACCGGCGTCTGCCAGACGAGATTCAAACGATTGACGTATTGATTGCGTGTCTGCCTCATTGGTGCAAAAAAAAGTCACAGTCAGTCCACAATCCCCGATCACCCCTGAGGCATGGATTTTTCCGATATAAGAAATGGCGAAATGGTCTTTGGCGCCTGCCACCTGCCGTGAGAATTCATTTATCATTGTTTCGCCGTCGGAAAACAAGTCGAGAAATTCTGGCTTGAGGGGTGCACTGAATTCATAATGCACTCTGAGTTTCCTGGCGCAGTCGGTGGTCGGATTAGCCCAGATTTCTATCATAGCTACGCGGACACTGGTTGGATTTTGTGCGGCGGATAATTCTCTCGACTCGCGCGAGCGCGCGAGGTCAAATCCGGCAGGAGTCCGGCAGTTGCCGAACAAGGAGGGCTGACCGAACAAGACCCCGCGCAGCTTAACGCGACAGATTACTTAAAGCCATTTTGGTCTATTATTATGCCTTCCTCACTTTGAAGGTCGTCGTTTTGTCCCCGGACGCCTGGGAACTTACCACTTCGGCTTTATAGTATGTATTTCTCTTAAACAGATCATTATAGAATTCCGGGGTGAAAGCCGGTTTAGCATGCACTTTACCGACATACACCAGATTCATCAGACCGATAGCAGCGCCTTCAGCCAGATAAGAAACGCTGTGGTCGCTCTTTCCATACATCGCCCGATATCCGACACTCTCGTAGTCATCGTGAATCACGAATTCGGCCTCTTCTTCGCTCACGTGCGGAGCCTGCCAGCGTCCCCATCCCAGGGAATTCGCGACGGCCGTCATACCGTGCACCCAGTCTTCTTTCGATTTCAGATTCGGCTTTATCAGAGCATCCCATTCGGGGGAGCACATGATGCCGCCGAAAGTATTGAAAGCGCAAACATGGCCGGCTTCGACCAGAAGCGGTCTGGCGACATCAATCCCCTCTTTGCCGAATTTCTTGGCCAACGCTTTTTCGAATTCGAAGGAGATTCGATTATAATAATTGGCGTACATTCTTGTCAGATAAACGCCAAAAGCCGGAATCAAACCATTCTGATCGCCTACCAGCTCCATGCCGGAGACAGCATTGAGGATACCATCATAGTCGACATTGTTTTTCTCGACCGGCAGAGGCTTATGGTCGTGCAGTTCTCCCATGCCGACGGATGTAAACACGGACCAGTTCGGCTGCTCTTTGTGAATGGAAAATTCGCATTTATTAACGGCATGTTTGGATGTGCATTGGGTCTCTTCGACCGAATATGATGCCAGCGGCTGATTGTATATGGCAGCCATCGTTCCGGCGAGCCATCCCTTTACAAAGTGACAAACCGGACGATTGGATTCTCCGAATTTCGATTTCCATGCGACCGCATAGTGCGAGTGCTGCGTGGAAATATTCCCTCCGTTCTCTTTCAGAGATCCCAGGTCGAAAGTCCCGAATCCAGCCCAGCAAAAAAGCTCTTCAGCCAGTTGTTTGCGTCTCTTCTCATCCCGGATATTGGCAGAGGAAAATAATTTCTGCATCTGCGCAAAAGCCACCTCTGCCGCCGCCCCGACCAGAAAAGGCTGGGAATCGATATATTCGGCGTCCTCGATTGATCGCTGGAGAAAAGTATTGTAATGATGACAGTGAAATAGCATCGGTTCGTCACCGACAACGCAACGCCGATGGTCGAAATCGAGGCGATACGGTACCGCATACGTCTTTATATTTTTGGATTTAGTCTGCTTTTCAGCCATAGTACACCTCATTAAGTTTGGTTATTCCAATTTCAGCAAAGCTGTGGGAAAATCAAAACGGGCATTTGCTGCCCACTATTTCGTTCGCCGCCGTGCGGCAGGCGTCAAGGTACTGATTGGAACAATTCGTTTCCGGGCCTATCTGGTGAAATACCAGGCCTTCTTTGCAGGTATACGGTAACATCTTCGCTCTGAGTCGAGCGACAGATTGTACCTCGCCATTTTTTTCGACCCATTCGACTATTTTGTAGAGAGAACTCGGCATGGGCAATTCCTCCTGATTTGACTTAAGTAAATGGGACAGGTTTCGTAATTTTTTATCGGCAGAGAAACATGGCATTTAGGGTCTGGTTAGTGGAGAATCTCATTTCCTGCCAAATACTGTGCAAATTTTGAGCGACGTCAGGCTAGAAACCTATATCATTATCAGAAAATAATACCAGCCCTATCTCTCAATTCCCCAGCCCAAAAAAGTGTCTCCCCCCTCGAATCGATGTGGATATATGCCGCTCATGGGTGCGCGGCACGGAAGCGGCTTCCATTATCGCATCTTGATATTAGAATCGCTTCTGATAAACGTGGCAATACGGCTGGCCGCCGGTATGAGCATAATAATCCTGATGATAATCCTCAGCCACCCAGAACTTGTCTGCCTTGGCTAATTGCGTTACCACGTTATACCCTTTTGATTTCAATATCCCGATCAGTTTCTCAGCGATCTGTTTCTGATTTTCATCATTGTAGAAAATGGCCGAACGATATTGGTCGCCGACATCAGGACCCTGTCGATTTAACTCAGTAGGATCATGAATCTCAAAGAAAAGGCGGGCGAGAGTCTCGAAATTCGTCTTGCTCGGATCGAATGTAACTTCAACAGTTTCAGCATATCCGGTTGTATCACTGCATACTTCCTTATAAGTCGGATTGGGAGTGTGGCCGCCCATATATCCGACCCGCGCCGATATTACTCCCGGTGTGTTCTCCAACATATATTCCGTGCCCCAGAAGCAACCGCCGGCAAAATAAGCTTTTTGGTCAGCCATAGGTGGATCAGAACGACTTGTGGATTCAGCCGATGCAGGGATAAAATCCATTGAGATCGAGTTAGTACAATATCGGGTATTCTTGGCGGTAAAATGCTCCCCCTCGAACACATGCCCCAAATGTGCCCCACAGCGAGCGCAGCTGATTTCGGTGCGCATTCCGTCGGGGTCAGCTGTACGTTTTATAGCCCCCGGAATCTCGTCATCGAAACTGGGCCACCCGCAGTCGGAATCAAATTTATCCGAGGAACGAAACAGGGGAGCGCCGCATCGTTTGCATACATACGTACCCGCCGATGTATTTTTATAATATTTGCCGGTAAATGGCGCTTCGGTTCCCTTATTCATTATTACCCGCTCTTCTTCTGGCGTCAGTTTCTTATATGTCATAGAATTCCCCATATTGTCGTCTTTGGATTTCATGGCCAGCGGCGCGAGACTTAATATCGTCGCCGCGCCAAGCGCCCCCCAGAGAAACAGAAGTCTCGTGAAACGTTTGTTGATCAACATAAAATTGCGGCCTCATAAACTCTTTAATCTCTTTGCATTAACTATTTATCCTGTCCTTGTGGTATTAACAGTATATTTAGCTCCATTGTTCCGAGATTGAGGAATCATTGCAGCTATGGATGCTCGAAAAGCCCTCTTTTCGCGGGCCACCGCGGAAATGCCTTGAAACTCAGACGAGATTTTCGTATATAAGACATTGTGGATTCTCTTATTACGCACGGAAAACGACCAGTCTTAATATTATTTGCGACGCTTTTGTCCGCTCTTCTATTGGTAAGTTGTTCTCAAAAGAATAATACGCAGGCCAATGGCGGCCGTGGAGGCGGAAAGGGGATGGCCACGGTCGAAGCTGTCGTCATTCGACCTCAACTTCTGCGAGACAAGATTTTCACCACCGGTAACTTACTTGCCAATGAGGAGGTCCAGTTGCGACCTGAGATTTCGGGCAGAGTCACCGGAGTTTACTTCGAGGAGGGAAAAAGGGTAAAGCAGGGCGAACTATTGCTGAAGATCAATGATAGAGAATTGCAGGCCCAGCTTAAGAGCAAAGAGGTGGAAGAAAAGCAGGCCTCTGATGAGGAACGGCGCAAAAAGAAACTTTTTGAAAGTAGCGGAATCAGTCAGGAAGAATACGATAAGTCGCTAAATGCCCTCCATATGGTTCAGGCACAGAAGGAGGCCGTCAAATCCCAGCTTACGGAAACGGAAATAATTGCGCCATTCGACGGCGTAGTTGGTCTGCGCTATGTCAGCGAGGGAGGGTTCGTTACACCCGATGCACTTATCGCAACCATGCAGGACACCGACCCCATGAAGGTCGAATTCTCGATTCCAGAGAAATATGTCGGACAGCTCAAGAACGGAACCGAAGTTTCCGTCCGTGTCGGGGATCCCCAGCAGGATTTTAAGGGGACGGTCTATGCGGTGGAATCAAAGATAGACCCGGATACCCGCACCATCAAGGCGCGCGCCAAAATTCCCAACCCGGGCGATTTCCTGGTGCCCGGCGCATTCGCCAAGGTTGAAATAATACTCGCACAACTGCCTGATGCCATAGTCATTCCCTCTGAAGCCGTTATCCCTCAGATAAGCGGCGCAACCGTCTTTCTCTGCGAAAATGGTAAAGCCAAATCGGTACCGATCAAGACCGGAATCAGAACCGAAACTGGAATTCAGATTACGGAAGGTTTGGCACTCAATGATACTTTGATCGTCAGCGGCATACTTCAACTTACGGACGGTAAAGGGGTTCAAATAAAAGCTATCAAGAGCAATTGATGGCATCGCATCGATGAATATATCTTCCCTCAGCATCAGTCGCCCCGTTTTATCGATTGTTCTCTCGATTTTGATCGTCCTCTTTGGAGCAATCGGTTTTCTATTTCTCGGCGTCCGCGAATATCCCAGCGTCGATCCTCCCATAATCACCGTGAGCACCAGCTATACTGGCGCCAATGCCGACGTTATCGAATCCCAGGTCACTGAACCGTTGGAAGAACAGATCAATGGCATCGCCGGCATTCGCTCCTTAACATCATCCAGCAGTGACGGCCGAAGCCGAATCACGGTTGAGTTTCAGCTCGGAATTGATATGGACGTGGCCGCTAACGATGTCCGCGATCGCGTTTCCGCCTCGGCACATGATCTACCCCCGGATGTCAATCCTCCGACAGTTTCCAAGGCCGATGCCGATGCCAGCCCCATTTTATCAATAACACTGCAGAGCGACAAACGATCGCTGCTCGAGCTGTCAGCCGTTGCCAATGATATCTTCAAAGAGCGGCTGCAAACCATCCCGGGCGTCAGTGAAGTCGGAATCTGGGGCGAAAAAAGATATGCCATCAAACTTCTAATCGATCCGGCCCGGCTGGCCTCGCATAATCTGACTCCGCTTGATGTCAGAAATGCTCTTGATCGCGAAAATGTCGAACTGCCTTCAGGGCGGATTGAAGGATACAACACAGAACTGCCGATTCGAACTTTTGGGCGGTTATCTTCGCCCCAGGAATTTAACGACCTTATAATCAGGGAATCTGCCGGATCGGTCGTCAGATTCAGCGATGTCGGACGCGCTGTTCTCGCGCCGGAAAACGAGCGCCAAATAATGCGAGGCAACGGCGGAATTCCGATGGTCTCGGTTAATATTACTCCTCAACCGGGTTCGAATCATATTGCTATCGCCGACGAATTTTATCGTCGAGCCAAATTGATAATGAGAGACTTGCCCGAGGATATCCGATTCAATGTCGCCATGGATACTACCTCCAATATCCGGCGCGCCATAAGCGAGGTTGTCGAGACCATTATTATCGCCTTCCTTCTGGTAGTGCTCGTGATTTTTGTATTCCTCCGCCACTGGCGAACGACACTTATTCCGATGCTGGCGATTCCGATTTCCCTCATCGGTGCCTTTTTCATCATGTATATATCCGGTTTCTCTATAAATATCCTTACCCTGCTCGCCATCGTACTTTCAACCGGCATTGTTGTCGATGATGCCATCGTTGTGCTGGAAAATATCTATAAGAGAATCGAAAAAGGAGTCGACCCTATCGAGGCCGGCCATGCCGGATCGAAAGAAATCCTCTTCGCCATTATCTCAACCACCATTACTTTGGCCTCGGTTTTTCTCCCGATCATGTTTCTTCAGGGACTTACCGGCCGACTCTTTCGGGAATTCGGAATTGTCGTCGCCGGCTCGGTGCTGATATCCGCCTTTGTCTCGCTTACCCTGACACCGATGATGAGCGCTCGGATTCTGCATAAACCGACCCATGAGAACAAGCTATTTCTATTAAGCGAACAATGGTTCAACCGCCTGGCCTCCGGGTATCACCGCTCCCTCCGCGTTTTTACCGAAAGAAGATGGCTGGCGCCGGTCATTATGCTCGCGGCGGTAGCTATCATTTTCGGACTGGGATCGTTCATTCCGTCGGAATTGGCTCCTATGGAAGATAAGAGCCGACTGATGGTCAGTTCTACCGCCCCCGAGGGAACGTCCTACGAAGCCATGTACGATTATATGGGAAAAATCGCGGCCGTGGTTGATTCGACTCCTGAGAAGGAGGTAATTATCTCGCTGACATCCGGAATGGGCGGAGGCGTCAACGGCGGTTTTGTTAGAATGTCGCTGGTACCACCCGATCAAAGAAAACGGACTCAGCAGGAAATCGCCGACGACCTGACCAATAAATTAAAGGACTTTACCTTCGCCAGATCCTATGTCACTCAGGAACAAACCATCGGCGGTGGCGGCCGTGGTCGGGGGCTTCCTATTCAATACGTCGTGCAATCACCGTCCTTCGAGAAATTGCGGGATGTCATTCCGAAATTTATGGAAAAAGCTCAGGCCGATCCGGTCTTTCAGACCGTCGATCTGGATCTGAAATTTACCAAGCCGGAGCTCACCATTACCATCGATAGAGAGCGTGCCCAGGCCCTCGGCATCACCGTCCGCGACATCGCCCAAACATTGCAGCTGTTCTTCAGCGGCCAGAGATATGGATATTTTATCCTAAACGGAAAGCAGTACCCGGTTATCGCTCAGGCCGAGAGGGCCGACCGCGACGAACCTCTGGATTTAAATTCCATATACGTCAGGAACAATCGCGGTGACTTGATTCAACTCGATAATCTGGTAACTCTTTCCTATCGCAGTAGTCCTCCCCAGCTTTATCGTTATAATCGCTACGTGGCCGCGACGGTGATGGCTTCACCCGCGAAGGGATACACGATTGGCGACGGCATAACCGAAATGGACAAGATTCGCGCCGAAGTCCTCGATGAATCATTCTCGACCAGCCTGGCAGGCGCCGCCAAAGACTATATGGAAAGCTCGAATACTCTTCTGTTTGCATTTATGCTCGCTCTGGTTCTCGTGTATCTGATTCTTTCAGCGCAGTTCGAAAGTTTCAAGGATCCCCTCATCATCATGTTCACTGTACCCCTTGCGCTGGCCGGGGCAATATTGTCGCTATGGATCTTCGGTCAGACTTTCAACATTTTCAGCCAGATAGGAATTATCGCCCTGATTGGCATTGTAACTAAGAATGGAATACTGATCGTCGAGTTTGCCAACCAGCGAAAAGCTCAGGGTCTCTCCATCCGGGAGGCGGTTATCGACGCCGCAACCCAGCGTTTTCGTCCAATCTTGATGACCAGCCTCGCTACGGTTTTTGGCGTCCTCCCGATTGCGCTCGCGCTCGGAGCCGCGGCCCGAAGCCGAATGTCGATCGGAATTGTTATCATCGGTGGATTACTATTCTCCCTTGGCCTGACATTATATGTAATACCCGCGCTGTATACCTATCTTTCTTCCGAGAAAAAAATCCGAAACGTTTTTCCCGTCGCTGAAACCCCCGAACCTAAGAAGGTCTGAGGGTAAAAGCATTGGTTGAGACTATCCCCCTCAAACCAATCGGGCATGTACTATCCCCCGCTGAGGATATGGTCGATGAAAAGTGGGGTGATGTAATTTCAAGGGTGCTCCTTCTGCCGGAATATAAAGGTGCGCTCGATGGGCTTCAAGAATTCTCGCATGTTATCGTTGTGACCTATCTGCACAAGGCAAAATATATTCCTTCCGATCATCTCAAAAGACGGCCACGAGGTTTGGAATCAATGCCTCTGGTCGGAATTTTTGCCCAGAGAGCAAAAGATCGTCCCAATCAGATTGGAATCACTGCCGTGAAACTGATAAGTGTCGGTGATGATTATATCGATGTGCAGGGACTGGACGCCATTAACGGATCACCCGTATTGGACATAAAGCCATATTTCCCGCAATATGATAGAGTCAATAATGCTATCGTCCCGGGCTGGGTCTCCGAACTGATGAAGGGATATTTCTGATCTATATGAAAATTTCCCCGGTCATATAGGTCACTGCCCGCCCGCTGATTAGGACCCTCTCCCCCAGATACTCGCAGAACAGTTCCCCTCTTCTCTTCGAGAGCTGGATCGCATGCAATTTCTTTTTATTCAGTTTCTCTGCCCAAAACGGTATCAAAGTGGAGTGCGCCGAACCGGTGACCGGATCTTCATTTATTCCGTAATTCGGGGCGAAAAACCGGGAGACAAAATCCGATGACTTCCCCGGAGCCGTGATTATTATCCCGTGCGGATCAATCTTCTTCAGAAGCTCGAAGTCTGGTTCTATCGACAGTATGTCGTCTTCCGTTTCGAATAGAGCCATTAGATCACTCGACCTGAAAGCCCCAACCGGGCTCAGGCCTAAAGCTTCGGTCAGCCCTGATGGCGCCGGAACCGGCAACGCTTTTTTCGCCGGAAAATCCAGCGCAATCTGATCGCCCGTCCTTCGCGCCCGCAATTCCCCGCTTTTCGTCTGAAATCGAATAGTATCTCCCCCGAATCTCAGATGCTCAAATATTACATGAGCTGAAGCCAGCGTGGCATGGCCACAGAGATTGACTTCAACCTTCGGGGTAAACCATCGCAGTTCAAAAGTCTCCCCCTTCTTCACGAAAAACGCAGTCTCGGCTAAATTATTCTCAGCCCCGATATTTTGCATTAACTCGTCATCGAGCCATTTCTCCAATGGGCAGACTGCCGCCGGATTGCCACGAAATAACTGTCCTGTAAATGCATCAACCTGATAAATTGGTACCTTCATATCTATCCTCCAATATTATGCGAAGATATATGAATGAATACTAACAGGCAATCAGGGATTCAATTTTCTGGATCAGATAAATAATTGATCAAGCGGCAATATTTTCAGGAAACTGGGACATTTTGGGAAGAACTAGAGCCTCGCCGGTCGGCAACTCATTTAAGCTCAGCTTCCAGAACTCCAATTAGGGAGTCAATCTTGAATCCCTCCGGAGCCCCTTCCCGATATTTCTTAAATATTTCCAGCCCCTCTCTCTTTTTCGCCTTGTCATTCTGGTCGCTGAGCAGGTTGGCCAGATTGAGCCAGATTGGCACCGAGTTCGGTTCAAGCTTCAGACTCATCCGAGTATATTCTTCAGCTTTGGTATAATTCTTCATCTTCAAATAATTGATCGCCATGTTGGTGCAGAATTCGACCGTGGGACCAAAATTCTGAATTCCCAGACCAAGAACTTCATTCGATTCCTCGAATCGCCCCAACTGAGCCAGGATTCCGGACTGGGCCAGATAATAATCCGCTTTCTCCGGGTACGCTTTCAGAAGCAGCTGATAATAATGCACGGCCGACGTGTAATTTTTTTCACGATAATTCAGTTCGGCCAGAAATGGCCAGTACATCTTTTCATTATCACCGGTGGCGATCAAAGTCGAAATGGCCATGAGAGCATCCCTGTTATTATTGGCCGCCATGGACAGCTCCAGAACCTCCCTGTTGATCGGTCGGTCGTTGGTATATAGAAGCTTGCCCCGCTTGAAATATGCCAGTGCCGAATCATACGTAGATAATTTCTTGAACGTCTGTCCCAGCTCAAAGAGAACATCCCGATCGGAAGGTCTGATGGAATATGCTTTCCTTAAAAGATTTATCGCCTTGCCATAATCTCCAGCTCCAAAAGCCTTCTCCCCTTCGATTTTCAGCGTATCGAAATCTTTATTGGATTCGCCGCATGAGGCCACCAGAAGCCCGAATATTGCGGCATATAGAAAAAACTTGGACAATTTAATCGCTACCATCAAGGGCCAAGTATACTTAATTGAAGCTTGCTTTTCAAGTAAGAATAAATCATTTTCCCCCGAAGAAGATGAAATCGCTGCTTATATTTATCGGATCTTATTTTTTGGCCTTCGGATTGGCATATCCCGCCATCATTGCCTCCCGCGTCGAAAAGCTGGCTGTGTATATCGAAACGCCCAAAACCAAAGGGATCGAGGAATTCAACCAGGATAATCTTCGGAATTCCCTCGTCAATCATCTTCAATATCTTCTCTGGCATAAGGGATATGGTTTCCGCTTTATATCATCTGCCTCAAAAAATTCCTTAAGCAGACTAATAAAGAAGGCGGAGTCAGGAGGGTTTGATTATTTATTATATCTTCGACCTGAAGCTTCTTTTCGAGTCGGCGGATTGGGGACAAACGACTCGTCTCAGCCATCCCCGAGATTTCCATATCTGCAGATCAATCTGCATATTCTTTATGCCCACCTGACAGATAGCGCCAAAAAAATAGATACCCTTCACTTCAGTGCCGAAACCATCGAGGATTGGTTTGAACCGGGAGATTCTGTGCTGATTAGCAAACAGCTAACCCGTCCTGAACCTCCCGAATATACTCTCATGAGAAGCCTGGACACAGCGATGCAATTTCTTCCGACCAAAGAACGCGAGGAGGTATCGTACAAAGAGAGTGTCCCATTTTATCTGGTAGTGGATTCAAAAATACTCAATGATCGAAAGGGCGGCGAGGACAGCATAATATCCGAGGCTGTCGAATATGCCTCTTATTCGCTGGAGCATCAATTTGGGTTCGGTCTCCAACTATGCGCCAAAACATATTTTACTACCCCGAAAATCTCTTTGCCCGATATTGGGCGCCTTTTTGAATCCCTCCTGAAATCCGAATTCCCCAAGACCGACACCATAATAGTCTGTGTCTTCAGGCCGGAAAATCTTAATGACTACTATTTGGGCGACGGAAAGGCAAGAATGGGGGTATCCGATATTGGCCGTAAGACTTCCGTAATCGCGGAGCTTCGGCCGCCCAAAAAGCAATTGTCGGAATGGACCGCCTTTCTCACCGGCCAATCGATTCTCCACGAAATCGGGCATCTTCTGGGGTCAATTCATGTTTTCGACATCGGCTCCGTGATGACTGAACAAAGAAGCTGGGTCGCATGCAATCAATTCGATACTCTTAACAGTTACATAATCCAAAAGGGGCGGGATGACAAGATGCGGCTGGGAACGCTGAAAAATTACGCTTTCTGTCTGGTTGACGCCCTCCAATCGGTGAATTACAAAATTTCGAATTATCCGGCTGTCTTCGCGAGCCTTATCAACGCCGACAAGGCGGAACTGGACACAATAAGTTTCGGAGTTGATAATTTTGCAAAGTCAATCCCATTGGCGGCAAAGGGGTACCGGTGCTTTTTGGAGGGAAAGAAAGATTCGTCCCTCGAGTATTTTGATCAGGGTTTATCGGGAGATTCGACCCAGGCCGCCATTCAATACTATTTGTCCCGGGTGACCGAGGGCAAAATCTCCCAATTTCATCTGAACAAAGCTCTTAAAAGCGGACTTTACCTGCCGTATGAATCGATGAATCCTTACGAGAGCAAGCCGAAATAAAAAGGAATTCGCATGCCATTAAGCGGAGACAAATTAAGACTTCTTGCCGTTAGATATACTTTCATCGCCGTGTTGATAGCCAATCTAATCTTATCCGGGTCGATTTCTGTTTGGGGAGCCGATAAGCCAGGCGAGAAGATTGAAATCGTGGCGACTTTCTTCCCAGTCTATCTTTTTACAAAAAATATTACAGCCGGTATTGAAAACATTCGTGTCGATCTTCTCCTCCCCTCGAGTTACGGTTGTCCTCATGATTATGCGCTCTCTCCCGACGACATAAAGATGCTCCATCAGGCCAACATAATCGTAATGAATGGCCTCGGTATGGAAGAATTCCTGACAAAGGCTCTGTCATCTGATAAGCGCGATTTGAGAACTATTATCGCCGCCGACAATCTTGCCCCAATCCCCTTACGATATTATCATTCGCATGACGAATCATCGCTCTCCCCCCATGAAAACAACCCCCATATATTCGCTTCCCCGAAACAGGCCGCCGCCATGGTGAAAACAATCGCCGATTCTCTCGCTCGATTTCTTCCCGAATTCGGAGAGAAACTGATCGATTAACAGCAATAAATATCAGGAAAAACTCGAAGCTCTTTCAAAAATGTTTGCAGATTCTCTCCAAAGCCTGAAGAATCCCACCATTGTCACCGTGCATGAGGTATTCGATTACATGGCGAGAGATTACGGCTTTAAAATATTCGATGTCATCGAAAAAGAACCGGGACAGGAACCGTCCGCGAAGGAATTGCTGTCCCAGATCAAAGAATTCCGTGATAATAAAATCGCCGCCCTGTTTTCCGAGCCGCAATATTCGGCCCGCATCGTCGAGGTTATCGGTGATGAACTAAATATCCCTGTTTTTCAACTCGACCCGGTGGCCGGGGGCCCTGCCGATCCACCTCTCAATTATTATGAGCAGATAATGTCGCAGAATCTTCAGGCTCTCGTGAAGGCCATGAAATAGAGCATGGGACCATCAGTACACATAGAGAATTTGACCGTCCGGGTCGATGGCCGGTCTATTCTTGAAGATATCAATACTGTCATCCGGGCCGGGTCGGTGACAGCCATTATTGGCCCGAATGGCGCTGGCAAAACAACCCTGTTGAAGGTAATTCTTGGACAGCAAAAATATGCCGGCACGGTCTCTTTTAAAAATTCCGACGGCTCCCATGTGAAGGCGGAATTCGGATATGTCCCGCAGACCCTTGATTTTGACAGGGGACTCCCTATGACCGCGCTGGATTTCCTGATATTGCCGCTCCAGAAAGCGCCGCTCTGGTGGGGCAGGAAATCACAGAGTGTTTCCACCGCCCTTGAAAATCTAAAATTGGTTGAGGCGGTCCATCTGGCCAACCGCCAGATCGGAAAACTTTCCGGCGGTGAGCTTCAACGTATTCTGCTGGCCGCGGCGCTGTCTGGCAGACCGAATCTAGTTCTTCTGGACGAACCGGTTTCGGGCATCGATATCGCCGGCGAAGGCCTCTTTTGTGATTTGCTCGATTCTATTCATCTACACGAAAATTTTACTATGGTGATCGTCAGTCATGACTTATCGATAGTAAGCAACCACGCCGATCGGGTAATCTGCCTGAATGGAAAACTTGTCTGTGACGGCCCTGCCGCCGACGCTTTGACACCCTCTAATCTTCAGGCTGTATTCGGGCGCCACACGGGGGTGATTAAGGGCGCCCACGCCGATCCGAGAGGTACGGACAGAAGCTCCAGGGACTAAGATGGATCTATTCGACTTGGTCTATAAACTATTCGCGACTGTTTTTCCGTTTCAGTGGGCTCAATCGCCATTTGTGGTGCGAGCCTTATTTGGACTCTCTTTTCTAACACTTCTCTGCGGCGCCATGGGGATCATGGTGGTTAATTTTAGAATGGCATTCTTTTCGGATACTATCAGCCATTCCGCTTTCACGGGCGTGGCTCTCGGATTACTGCTTGGCTTCAACCCCTGGGTTACTCTGGTAGCCTTCGCCGTAATAGTTGGCCTCGGGATAATTCGAGTGAAAAAGCAAACCGATTTATCCACCGACACGGTGACCGGCGTATTTTTTTCCACGGTGATCGCCATTGGGATAGCCATTATTAGCGTCCGCAGAGGTCTTAATCGGGATCTTCAATCATATCTTTTTGGAGATATATTGACCATAAATGAAATCGAATTGACAGCCATGATTTTCCTCTTCATTCTGGGCATCATATTCATCTGGTTGACATACAATAAATTGCTGCTCATCGGATTACATGAGGATTTGGCCTTTTCGAGAGGCCTGAAAACAACTCTATATCAATATATATATGCCGCTTTGCTGGCGATTGTCGTTGCTTTTTCGATCAGGGCGGTCGGTCTCTTGCTCGTGACGGCTTTGCTGATTTTACCCGCAGCGTCAGCGCGAAATATGGCCCGATCAGCCGGGACCCTCTTCTGGTGGGCGATGATATTTGCCTTCCTATCGGGAATTTTGGGCTTGGCCGGCTCGCTGGTCTGGGATATTGCGACCGGAGCTTCGGTAATACTCGCCGCATCAGCCTTCTTTCTCATAACAAACTTCTGGCGGATGCTGAAAGTTAGCAGAAGCTGACTATGTTTGTCTTCCCGATTTCTTAATCAATTTATACCTCAAAATCTATTAAGTACTTAGATGGCATAGTTTCGTCTACTCTACGACTGGTAAAGAGATTATGTGTCAATCCGCTGGAATCAAAAAATGTATAGGGGGCTTGACAAACCGAAGGGGTTATGGTAAGTTGCAAAAACTTTTTCCCTGCCTGATACCGACGGCGGGAAATTGATGGAACAATCCGCCAACTTGCGCAACCGGGCGGGACGAAAAAGAAACTAAAGAGTCTTGATATAATAAATGGAGATGAGAATGGGATATATAAGGTATTTTGTCTTTCTCCTTCTGTTGCTTATACTTCTTCTGCCAAATGCCTTTGGTAGCGGATTCTCATTTGACGGTATAGGCGTGAAAGCGAGAGGCATGGGTGGGGCGTTTCGTGCCGTAGCTGATGATTGGTCGGCGGCTTACTATAATCCGGCCGGCTATAATAGGATAGAAGATAACTCCCTGGCGGCGAGCGTTGCAATCTTCCACGACCGCTATTGGGCCAAGCCTAATGTCTACTGGGGCGGTCAATATGCTTCCGGCTTTTTCAATGGCCAGGATATCGCCAATAAGAATGAGGTACATAAATGTCCCCGAATTCGGGTCGGTTGTCCACCTCCCCATCCGTGGAGAAACGGTGATCGGCCTTTCGGCAATGCAGCTATTTGATCAGCACCAGAGCTGGAATCTCTATGAAAATCTCCCGGTTTACAGCCCCGCGAAGTTTGACGCATATCAATATGGGATCAATCTTGATGTCGTTGCCTTCCAAATCACCGCGGCCAGAGGATTCATGAATGATAAATTGTCGGCCGGGATAGGATTGGCTCTTCTTCGCGGCGATTTGGTCTTCAACAATTTGGCTTTCAGACGAAACCCGATGCCTGCCCCGATCAGCGACCGGCCTTACGAAAAGATTCCCGAATGGTACAGCGCCGATGGGAACGGCTGGGGCTTTGGGTATCGCGCAGGGCTTCTTTATAAGCTCAATGATAAAATTAATGCCGCGATTACCTATGCTGGAAGCTCGTCTTTCGATATCAGCGGAACGACCGATTTCAAATTCTATATGGGCATGGACACTTCCCTGCAATCGAATCGAAATTATTCCGCTACCAGCGAACAGCACTTGTTTGTCAACGGCGAAGTTGCGGAGCTGAAGGCGGATTTCAGTTCGAATCTGCATATGCCGGCCACGCTTGGCGGTGGATTGTCCTGCAAAGTGACCGAAAAATTGACTGTGGATCTGGATGCCGAGATGACCTTCTGGTCCTCATTCAAAGGATACAATTTTACGTTCAGCAATTTTGTCGGCCTGAAAGATACCAGCTTCCATAACGCCAATGATTTATTTACGGCCAATATGTCGGTCCCGATTGAATGGAAAAATGCGACCAAAGTTATGTTCGGCGCCGATTATAAGGCCCGTTCTTTTCTCGATCTTAGAGCCGGTGTTTCATATGACCAATCCCCGATCAAAACCGAAACTTTCATTCCTCAGTTCATCGATCTTGGAAATAAGCTCGGCCTTAATATCGGAGCCGGCCTTACCTTCGGCCTATGGAAAATCGAGCTCGCAACTTCCTACACGCACCAGAAGGATTTGAATGTGACTGATATGGTTATCGGTAATAACGGCATTCTTGAAAACATCCCGGCCTTCTACAGAGCCAATAACTATCAAACCGTCTTTGGACTCACATACCGGTTTTAGGAGGACCAGAAAATGAGAAAAACAATCGGATTATTATTTTCGGTCCTCATGATCCTGTCGATCCTTGGTGGATGCAGCGATCGGGGAGTTACATCGGTAGTCGAAAAATATCCCTCTGGCAAAATATGGAGCGTTCAGCACCTGTTCTCAGAGCAATTGGGAAATTCAATGTTTGAATCGATCAGTCGCACGCCGCTGGTAAGATTCAAAGTTTATATTCCGGATTCATCCGTCTCAGGTTATGGTCAACAGGGGCAGGGAAAACCTCTGCCGGTGCTGTACCTCCTTTCTCCTTTCAAAGAGGACGAGTACTTCTATTTCAATCATGGTCTTGAAGGGGTCGCCGATCAGATGATCGCTTCCAAGCAGATCAAACCGATGATGATTGTATGTGTCAACGGTTCCAACGGCTTCGGCGGTTCATTCTACGGCAACAGCGCCGCGGGCGGCAAATATGCGGAATTAATCGGCAATAAGACCGGAAATGAAGACCTCAGCCTGCCCATGACCCTGATCGATTATATGGATGCGGTTTTCAACACGAAACCGGAACGAAGCAACCGCGCCATCGGCGGGGCCGAAATGGGCGGCTATGGTGCCGTAAGAATCGCCATTGAATACAGCGAGAATTTCTCTTCCGTTTCAGCCATATCGGCTCCCCTTGATTTTGCGGGGGCAACCGGTGATGGCGGATTCATCCCTCTTTTCAGACAGGTAGTCGAGCAATTGGAAACGCCATATCATAAATTGGATACCTCCGACGCTCATCCTCTTCAGACCATCCTTATGGCTGCCGCGACCAGCTTCTCCCCTCATGATACCGGTACGATCGGCGACGGCAAGATCACCGATATGACCACTTATTTCCATCCTTATTCCACCATAGAATTTCACCTCCCGTTCGACAGCACTGGCGCCGTTTATCAGCCTATCTGGAATTTGTGGCTCGCCAATAATCCGCCCAATATGCTTGCCGAGCATCCCAACAGCCTGAATTCGACGGCAATCTTCCTCACGGCCACCCCCGACGCCTCATACGGCTATTATCAGCAGACTGCGGACTTCCACACCTATCTGACCGGCCAAAATATTGCTCATTCATATCTTGAATTCAGCGGATATCCCGGTTATCAGGCTACCGGTGAAAGATTTATATATGACCTCTTGCCGAAGATTCTGAAATTTCATTCGGATAACTTCGTGAATCCTTTGGACTGAGAGGGACAAGATTACGATATAAAGCCGGTGCAGGTAAAACCTCCCGGCTTTTTTTATTCATATGCCCGAAGAAAAACCATACGACCTGATCTCAATCGGCGCCCATCCTGATGATGTTGAAGTCGGAACCGGAGGCGTTCTGATCTCTGCAAACAGGAAAGGCTACAAGACCGGAATCGTTTATCTTACCGCCGGCGAAATGGGCACTGGCGGAACCCCCGAAATCAGAGCCGAAGAAGCCAAAAACGCGGCCCGGTTAATGGGCTCCGACCTTATTCATACTTACGACTGGGGTGATGCCCGCCTTTTTGACAGCTATGAAAAGAGAATTGAGTTGGCCGGGCTAATCAGAAAATATCGTCCGGCCATCATTCTGGCGCCCTTTCCTCAAATCGGGCATGGTAAAAGACAATCTCACCCCGATCACGTAGCCGCCGGACAGATAGTCATAAACGCCTCCAATTACGCCACTCTCAGGAAAATGCCGATCCCCGGAGAACCTCATCTGGTCAAGCAGATTTTTCACTATTTTCTTCCACCGGGCGTTAATCCAAGCTTTGTCGTTGACATTAGCGAATATTTTGACCAGTGGATCGAGGCCCTCAAATGCCATGAGTCCCAATTTCTTAATCCGGAGAAATCCCGGGATTATATCTGGGCGCTTGAATCGATGGCTCGATCATTCGGTACCCAGGCCGGGTGCCGCTATGGCCTCGGATTCCATCATTTGGAGCCTATTAGAATTGTCAACCTGTTCGATTTAATCAGGTAGGCCTGACCTCTATAATTTACGACGACTACAATCCCCGAAAAAAATCGTATCCCCCTCCGAAAGTGATTGTCTCCCCGACGCATTTATCTTAATTTCTCAACAAGAACGAATCTCATCCCGAAAAGGAGATAAAAATGTTTCACACTATCACAGAATTTTCTGGGGCTTGGAAACAGCATTCGGAAGGCACCAAAAAGGTTTTGGAGTCGCTCACCAATCAATCGCTCTCCCAGAAAGTCGGCCCCGACGACAGGACACTGGGGAGGATGGCCTGGCATATTGTCACCTCCGTTTCCGAGATGCTGGGCAGAGTCGGACTGAAATTGGACGGCCCGGCCGCCGACGCACCACTGCCGAAAACAGCATCCGAAATAGCTGCTGGATATAACTCTCTGGCGAAATCTGTTAGTGAGCAGGTGGAAAAGGGTTGGAATGACTCCACCCTTGATGTCGAGGATGATATGTATGGATTTCGATGGAAACGCGGGCAGACTCTAAGGATCCTGATCGACCACGAAATTCATCACCGCGGCCAGATGACCGTGCTCATGCGTCAGGCGGGACTGAAAGTACCGGGTGTTTTCGGTCCTTCGCGCGAGGAATGGGTAGGTTACGGAATGCCCGCCCCGGAGATTTAGACCAGCTCAGCTCGGATTTCCGATCTCCCTTAATGGCAATTGCAATACCCGGCCCAAAACCAGTTAAATCTCATCGGCTGGAATCCGTTTGGACAAAATTCCCCAAGCTTCCTTTGGGGCTGATCAATTGGCACCTTGGCTTTAAGACCGCCAATTGCGATAATTTTATATTATTTCCCAAATTTGTGAACTTTCACGCTAAAATCTTTGTATAGAGTGTCGAAAGAAAGGTTGATTTGGGCGACAAAAACTTGCCGGAGATGACAAATTTAACTTGCTGTTTAAATAATAATTTACTTCTATCAGAATCATTTT
Organism: uncultured candidate division Zixibacteria bacterium; assembly: GCA_963813655.1. GTDB lineage: Bacteria > Zixibacteria > MSB-5A5 > GN15 > PGXB01 > CAWEZN01. The sequence continues at coordinate 396,717 of CAWEZN010000010.1, forward strand.
TTAGTGAAGGTATTGCGGATGGAGGAAATCTATGATCTGCGCATTCTGTGGTGAGAAATTCTCCGGTAAGCCGATCAAACAGGGCGGTCAGGTCTTCTGTTCGATCGAGTGCGCCGACATGGCCGCTGAGGTTGTCTCCGAAGAGGATGAATACTACGAAGAAGAAGACCTCGACCTCGAGCATTTTGAAGACGAAGAAGAATTTTAGCTGATTTATAAATCAGGTCGATTAAGAGTTCCCGATAGCCAACCTGTCGGGAGCTTTTTCATTCTCGAGAAATTTTTAGGATCTCATATCGGACAATACCGGCCGGAACCTTTATTTCCACCGACTCGCCAACCGCTTTGCCCAGTAACGCCGCCCCGATCGGAGATTTAATCGAAATAATGTCCTTATCCACATCGGCCTCTTCGGGCGGCGCCAATTGGAATTCTATCTCTTCCCCATTCTTAAGGTCTCGGACCAGCGCCTTGGCGAAAATATAGATCTTGTCGGATGGGATATTATCTGTATCAATCGAGCGAACACGGCTTAATTTATCTTCCAGCTCGGCGATTTTCCGTTCGATATGCACCTGAGTCTCTTTGGCCGCATGGTATTCCGCATTTTCGGTTAAATCCCCTTGCTGGCTGGCTTTTCTGATTTCATTGATAATTCTCGGCCGCTCAACGGATTTGAGTTGTTTCAACTCACCCTCAAGTTTCAGTTGCCCCTGTTTGGATAAATATATCGGGTCGCTGTTCATAGTAATATTATAATAGCCCTTCTCCTTTTTTCAAAGACTCAATTTTCTGCATACAATGTATCAACATCTCATTTGGGAGAAAAGTTTTCTTCGGGGGCAGGAATGATTTTATCATAACCACCCTGTCGCTATGCTTGGATAAATATACAAGTCATTGCAATTCTTCGCATTATTCTTGATTAATCCCATCGGCATCCTCTTTGCCATTTGATTTCCCGAAGATGGAATTGGTGAACCATGGAAGGTGGAAATGAAGAAACTTCTTATCCTGATAATTATCGTCATATTGCTTGTCGCTGTCAGCTGGTTCAAGCCGGCTTTCTGCGATGGGCTTGATACCCTCAAGCTTATTCAAGGGATGTCGGCCGTCGACCTGAATGATTATATTCGGCAGAAAAACCATACCGAACCCCCAAAAAATTCCTATGCCAGCCCCGACTTTTTAGGAAACCGCCCCCAGATTCTGCCGGACAGTGCTCCCAAAGCCAACCCGGGAGCGGTTTCGACCGAGTCGGCTGCCGAAAAAAAGTCGACACCTCCCGAATCATCCGGAGAGCTGAAGCCCTTTGGCTACGATCTATTCGATGGAACCTCGGGAATGCTGTCGGCGCCTGAGGTCACCTCGGCTGATGACTACATTCTCGGGCCCGGAGATAATCTAATCATTTATGTCTGGGGAAAGGTCGAAAAGGAATACAACCTGAATGTCGACCGTCAGGGACGAGTCTTTATTCCACGAGTTGGCGAATTGACGACTTGGGGAATCACTCTGGCTGATTTCGAATCGCAACTCAATCAGAAACTTGAAACCGTCTATACTGATTTTAAATTGTCGGTCTCGCTGGGCAAAATCCGATCTATCCGAATTTATATCACCGGCGAGGCAAAAAAACCGGGAACATACACCGTCAGCTCTCTGACAACCCTTTTCAACGCCCTTTATCTTGCCGGCGGTCCCAACCTGCGCGGTTCTATGCGCAATATCGAATTGATCCGCGATAACCGAATCGAGAAGAGTCTCGACCTGTACCAATTTCTCCTGAAAGGGGACAGCAAGACTGATGTTAGACTATCTTCCGGTGACGCCATCTTTATTCCCGTCGCCGGGCCGCAGGTTGCCATATCAGGCGAAGTGAAACGCCCCGCCATATATGAACTGTTGGGTGGAGAAAAGGTCAGCCAACTGCTGAGTTTGGCCGGAGGCCCCACCGCCGAAGCCTATCTCGATCGTGTCTCGTTGGAACGAATTTCCGAAAATGACGAAAGAATCGCGGTCGATCTGAATTTAAACCCCAAGAAGGAAAACTGTGCGGAGCAGTTCGAATTGGCCGACGGCGACCGACTAAAAGTCTTCTCGTGCTATGAAATGAAACGAAACGTCGTCTTCATTGCTGGGATGGTCAAACATCCCGGTGAAATCGAACGAACCGATTCGACTACCTTAAAATATTTGATTATGCAGGCTGAACTCCTTCCCGAAAACGTCTACTACGATAGAGCCAATCTGTTCCGACGGTTCCCCGACCGTCGCACCGAAATCATCCCTATTGATCTTAACGAAATTTTAAACGGCCGCAATAATTTAATCCTGCAGGACCTCGATTCTCTTCATGTTTACAGCATTGATGAAGTCATGCGCAAAAAAACTGTCTCCATCAACGGCGAGGTCTCCCATCCGGGGGAATTCCCCCTGTACGATAATATGACCCTGTCGGATTTGATCTTCCTTGCAGGCGATCTTAAAAAAAATGCCTACCAGTTCGGATGCGAATTGGCCCGAACGGATAGTCTCGGTCGGGTCTCAATACAGCAGATCAAACTGGCGGATTCAGTGACCGTCAATTTTCCTCTTGAAGAGGACGACAGAATTTTCATCAGAAGAATCCCCGATTGGACCTTACACAGGATGGTCAATGTTGAGGGCGAGGTTCTCTTCCCCGGGCAATATGCTCTCCTTTCGCGAAATGAAACAATTTACGATCTTATACTGCGCGCCGGCGGATTCACGGAGAGAGCCTTTCCGAGAGGACTGGTTTTCCACCGTCAAACCATCAGCAATCGGCTCGCAAAACAAAATCTTCCCGAGATTATTGCCAATTCCCAGCCACTTGAGGAGGATTCCAGCGGGAATATCAGGCAGGTGGAATTGACGAAATTCAATCTCGAGAGCATGAACCGGATCGTTATCGATATGGATAAAATCATGTCATCCAGCGGAGAAAAAGGGAATATCACTCTGCAGAACGGCGATAACATCTTCGTGCCTGAAATTCCCTCCGGCATCGCGGTCATTGGAGCGGTCGGAGCCAATGGCACCTTCAAATTTGAATCCGGGAAAAATGTCAAGTACTACATCGCCAGAGCCGGCAGCTTCACTGCCCAGGCGGACAAAAAAGCATCCAAGTTGATCAAAGCCGACGGACGCGTCTTTGCCGGGAGCGGAACTCTGGGCAAAAAAATCGATATCGGTGATGCTATCGTTGTCCCCACTCGAATCACGAAAGAACATGACTGGATGAGAACATTATCGACTTCAGCGTCTATAATCGGAGGAATATTGACTTCGGCCTTTATCATCGATCGCCTGTGAAATAATAGAAAATACACCCATTCTCACCTTCCTTAACCGCCCGGCGAAATTCCCCCTTCCTGCCGGGCGGTATTTTTTTGGCCGGGGAACATCATTCTCAAACAAAAGGAAAATTTTTCTAAATAAGTTCATCCATATCAATTCGATATTAATTCCCCGGCGATAACACCATGGATTTCAACTGATTACATAGTATCCCGGTTCACCGACAATCGGCATCATCTTTGCAAAGCATTCCTGTGGATATGGTGAATGCGACGACACAAATATGAAACTTGACCTGCATACACATACTAATCACTCCTTCGATTCCAAATTATCCGTTGAGGAACTCCTTCGGTCGGCTGAGAAGAATCATCTTGATGCCATCGCAATCTGCGATCACGACACCATGTCGGCCGTCGGACTTGCAGAAAAAAAATCCGGCAAACTAATGATTATTCCCGGAATGGAAATCTCATGCGACAAGGGAATTCATCTTATCGGCCTGTTTCTCAAAGAAGAAATAGTTTCGAGAGATCTGCTTGGCGCTATCGACGAGATTCATTCGCAGGGAGGATTAGCGCTTCTGCCTCATCCGTTCCGTCCGATTAGCGGCCTGCTCCACGGGAGATACAAGGGTAACCTTCTCTCTGGAGAAGAAACCGGAAAAGCGCTGGCTAAAATCGACCTTATCGAGGCCATAAACTTCAGATGTCCTGACGAGGCGATGCTGGAAACCGAAAAATATCTCCAATCGTATCCCGGCCTGCCCCAAATCGCCGCAAGCGACGCCCATCACGCCTCTGAAGTCGGCAAGGCCCGTCTCGAATTGGACGACTTCAATACTACAAATCTTGAAGATATCAAAACGGCCCTTATCGGTGTCCCTTGTCTCCTTCGATTTGAGGTTTACACCCCCGAAATCGGTGTGGAAACTCGCAAAATTATTGAACCCAGACTGGGAAGAAAATTAGCCTGGAAAGCAAAACGCTTTCTGCATCGGTCGGCACAAATATCCCGAAAAAGAATTTTTGGCAAATATCCCATACGCTCGATCGAAGCTCATGAGAAAGAGACCAATGAAAAATCGAAATAGAATAAGAATATCCTTTGTCGGTAGGGTTTAGGCGTGAATTTCGTGGATACTTACCGACCGGCTGACGTCTCAGAAAGATCGCCTGAGGCAAACCGACTGCTTCATCCTCTGCCTCGATACATCCTTAATGCCATCGACAGCCATTTAAAAACTCCGGATTTTACTCCCCATTCGAAAACGGTTGCCGCAACTCTGTCATCTATGCTATCCGCATATACAGGCCTCCCCAAATCCACCCATCGAATCTTCGTCGGGCGCGAGGCCGCACTGGATGCGGCCGCCAGGATTTGTTGTCGGCCACACACAAACCTCTTGATTGCCGGACCGCTCGATAACCATTTCGAGACAAAGTCGGAAATCCATGATACCGGTATAATACATCACTATAGCCCTTCCCCATTCATCGCTGATCCCGACGACATCGTCGAAAAAGCTGATGATTCTACCGCGGCAATTTATCTGGCAAATCCGAATCCCCTGACCGGAACCGTTTACAGTACTGACGAAATCAAATACTTACTCGAACACCTCCCCGATACGAATGATTGCACTGGATGAAAGTTATTATGAATATTTCGGGTACACTTCGGCGAAGTTGATCCGACGTCACGGCAACCTTGTCATTATCAGATCGCTCTTCGAAGGGATGATCCCCGATGAAAATAACTGTTCATATATCCTCTCTTCCCCCGCCAATTTAAGCATTATCAATAAGAACAATAATCGGCACGACTCTTCCGATATTTCCCGAATAACCGCTATCTCCCTATTGAAAAACCTCGATAGGTTACGCACGCAAATTGAAGGTATCCACGAAAACATGATTTCGCTCCTGACTAAAATACGCCGTCTCGGACTAACATGCCGGCCCACTCCGCTTGACCGCCTTCTGGTAGAATTGTCCGACCCGACCGCCGCCGCCGAATATCTCAATTCCAACGATATACCGACGCAAGACCTGAGCCATTATCCGCAACTGGAAAACTATATCTCCCTCTTTATTGGTGATGATAAACACAGCGAATTGACCATGCGGGCTTTTGAAAAAATGCCGGTCTCTTTTATGAGAGATAAGACAGCCGGTCAGTCAAGGATTGTAATGAACCGCCCGCCCGAAAAAGCTTCAAAACGGAAAGATTGCCCGAAACGATAGGCCACCTCTATTAAATAAACCCCATGACAACCTATTTTGACAGATGCAAGCTGGAAATTATAATCCTTCGCTTATCTAAAATCATGGCGCTGTCGGGCGCATTTATTGTCTTTGATTTTTTCACATCCGTCTTCCCTTCCGAGGACGCTGGAGAGGCAGTCTTAGCTGTCGCCGTCATCATACAGATTCTTATCCAATTGAGATTACCCTCTGGCAAAGAGGTGCTTTACAAGCATGAATTAGCCGATAAAAAACGATTCTCCACGATCGAACTCCGATTTGCACTTATCTTAATCGCCTCAGCCTACTTTATGAATCTCCAAATAAACCCGGCGGAATTTGGCGGACTCCTGATTTCGAATTTCTTTCTGCAATTGGTAATTTTCCGTCTTGGAATGATTTATTTCCGGCGTGCTTATAAAAGGCAGGACTTGAGAACCCCATCGGCTTCAGAGAAAAAAGCAATCATAGTCGGAGCCGGGCGCAAAGGGAAAGAAACTGCCGACCTCCTCATGGACCACCCCGAATTGAATATACGCATCATCGGTTTTATCGACTGGCACAAGGAAGGTTTCTGGCGGTACCGCGACATTCCGTTCATTGGCCACCCGACTGATGTCCGGAGCATAATCTCCCGGAGCCACGTTGACCTTGCCCTGATGGCCCCCGAAAAAGAGGACTTTGCGCGCGGGCAAATCATCTTCAATATCCTCGAAAATATGGGAATAAATGTCTGCCTCCCGCCCAATATTTACGATCGGGCTATCTGCCGCTGTCAGACCGCATCCCTCAACGGACAACCCGCTCTGCTATATCATGCCACCCCCGAAAATAAATTTTCTCTCTTCCTTAAAATTGCGGCCGACCGAATTCTCGCCGCTGTGGGATTAGTTATTTCGCTTCCTGTTATTATCGCATCCGCCGTTGCCATAAAAATTACATCACGGGGCCCTGTTATTTATAAACAGATCCGCTGTGGAAAAAATGGAAGGCTCTTCCCCATGCTCAAACTTCGAACCATGGATCTCGGAGCCGAAAAATTGAAAGCTCGGATGGCTCATCTTAACGAAATGTCGGGGCCTGTTTTCAAATTACAAACCGATCCGCGCGTGACCGCAGTGGGCAGATTACTTAGGAAATACTCTATCGATGAACTTCCTCAACTACTCAATGTCCTGACCGGTGACATGTCTATGGTTGGCCCCCGCCCCCCGCTTCCCGAGGAAGTCGAGCAATACGAACCCTGGCAGAGACGTCGCCTGTCCGTAAAGCCGGGAATCACCTGTCTCTGGCAGATCAATGGCCGGAACAATATCGATTTCGATGAATGGATGAGGCTCGACCTGAAATATATCGACAATTGGTCGCTGGCCCGAGATGCCGAAATCCTTGTCAAGACTCTCCCCGCCGTAGCCAGAGGGAATGGAATTTGACATAGTCATCCATCCTCGGAGCCAAATATGAAAATCTCAATCCCAATTTTTTTGGCTCTCTTTGCCTCCGGCAGCCTATGTAATATTTCCGCCGCAGTTCCGATTCCTCTCAATCCGCCTGAATTCCGCCTGATCTACGACTATTCCCGACGCGTCGACATTACAACCCCCGCCGCCCGTCTTCATCATAGCATTGCACCGTACTTACTGGACACTATAGAAAATAATAATCCAACCATAGCTACATTCCGGAATCCCAGTGCGGATCAAGTCTTGCTTCTCTTATTTCCCTCAGGCGATTTTCGATCGGCAAAATATGCACGAGGATTAGGCTATAAATCGATCCGAGGTGGCATTGCGGCCGCACCATTCGAAAGAATAAGTATCTTCACGAATTTTTATCTGGACGAAAAGCTGTCGAAGGATCCCAATTACACTGGAGAAAAATGGCGCGGCCTCGCCGGCGAAATGGAAAACGCTTTTATCTTCTACGGCGGGAATAACATCGAAATTCTCGCCGGACGCTTCAGTTCCAACTGGGGTCCCGGAAACGAATCCCTAATATTGTCTTCAACGGCGCGACCGATGGATGCTTTATCCTTACGCATAAAATGGCATCGGCTCTTTTTTACCTCCCAATTCGGCCAGCTTCAGAGACTCATCTCGCCCGACAGCGCCACAACGTTCGAAAATCGATTCTTCTCCGCCCACAGGCTTGATATTAAACTATCAGAAAATTTCTATCTGGGTCTATTCGAAAGCATTATCTACGGTGGCAAAGGCAGGAGTTTCGAGATACCATATATTAATCCTCTGATGCTTTTCCATTCGGTTCAGCTCAATGACAACGTTGACGACAATACCTTCTTTGGTCTCGATTTCGCCTTCTTTATAAAAAGCCGTCACAAAATATACGGACAACTCTTAATCGATGACTTCCAAATCGACCACAAGGAATCATCCGATAATGAACCCAACGAACTGGGCGCCACGCTGGGGTTTCATTCCCTCAATCTCTTCGGCCTTTTCGATCTGAGGGGCGAATACCTGAGAATCAATAACCGGGTTTACAATCAATTTCTTTCCCGCAATCGATATGTCAACCGCGGCCGGCTTATCGGGAATAATTTCGGACCCGACGGCGACCGCTGGAGCATAAGCTTCGAAAAGTGGCTCCATCCGGATAGCCGCTTGGCTCTTGGTTTGTCTTATCAAAGAAAAGGCGAAGGAAAGTTCAACGATAATTGGACAACTCCCTGGCTCTCATCCGAGTCTGATTACTCCGAAACATTCCCAACCGGCATCGTAGAACGAACCCTTACCGCGCAGTTCGGTTTCGAAGGATACCTCAACAAATATATTTTCCTTGATTCAAAAGCCGGGCTCGAACATATCGCCAATTTTGCCCACACGAAAAATGACAACCGCAGCATCCCGTTTATATCACTTCGCATAACCGCCTGCCTGACCAAAGCTTTCAAGATTCTCTGATTTGCAGACAGCATCCCGGAACCATATCCGGCGCTTCTTGTTTCATTCATAATTGAACTGCTTCTCTATTTGCTCTTATGTGTATATGATAGCGAAGGAATAAGAATATGAATCAACCCGATATCACCGCATCTCCCAAACATACCAACAGGCTTATACACGAAAGCTCCCCCTATCTGCTTGCTCATGCCCACAATCCGGTCGACTGGCGTCCCTGGTCCGATGAAGCCCTGGAAGAATCCAAAAAAACCGATAAACCGATCTTCCTCTCCATCGGCTATGCCGCCTGTCATTGGTGCCACGTTATGGAAAAAGAATCTTTTGAAAACGAGGAAATCGCATCCATTCTCAATAAACATTATATCCCCATCAAAGTCGATCGCGAGCAACGACCGGACATCGATCAAATATACATGCAGGCCACCATGGCCATGACCGGTTCCGGCGGATGGCCTATGTCGGTCTTCCTGACCCCCGACCTCAAACCGTTTTTCGCCGGTACCTACTTCCCCCCCGAAAATAGACACGGTCTCCCCGGATTCAAGTATCTCATCACCGAACTGGCCGACGGTTTCAAAACTGAACGCGCGCGCATTGAGGAGATTGCTCAAAAAATCGCCGATTCACTGAAGCAAATTCATTACTTCTCCACCGAAAAGTTAGACCTTGACATATCTGGCGTGGAACAAACCTATCGCGCTCTCATGAACTCCTTCGATTCGATCAGCGGAGGATTTGGCTCTGCCCCCAAATTTCCTCACCCGATAGAATTATCCTTCCTGCTTCAATGGTATGCAACTTCGGACGACAAACAGGCTCTCTACGCAGTGGAGAAAACCCTTCAGGCAATGGCCCGGGGAGGAATATATGACCAGATCGGAGGAGGCTTCCATCGCTATTCCACTGACGGCCGATGGCTGGTCCCCCATTTCGAAAAAATGCTCTATGATAATGCTCTGCTGGTCATGACATACTGCGATGCCTTCCGGACCACCCACAATGACGAATATCTCCGAACCGTGAAAGAGACCCTGGATTTCATCCTGCGCGAAATGACCGATCCCGACGGCGGATTTTATTCTTCGCTCGACGCCGATTCTGACGGTGAGGAAGGGAAGTATTATATTTGGAAAAAAACCGAGATTGAAAACTTGCTTGACGAGAAATCAGAAATTTTCTGCAAGTACTACAATATCTCCGAATATGGAAATTTTGATAGCAATACTAACATCCCCAATATCGACGGAGCCTCGGAAGAACATCGGAAGCTTTCAGGCATAACTTCAGGCGAATTCAATTCCCTAATATCAAAATCAAAACAAACCCTTCTGGCGACAAGGGAAAGACGAACCCCTCCCGGAAAAGATGACAAAATTCTGACCTCATGGAACGCCTTAGCCATCTCGGCCTTCTGCCGCGGGTACCAGATCACCCGCGACGAAAAGTACCGCTCTGCCGCTTTGAGCGCGGCTGAATTTATCGTGCATAATCTCCTCGATGATGCCCAGTTGAAACATTCCTGTCGAAAAGGAACGAAGTCGAGCGGGCTTTTTCTTGAAGATTATGCCTATTTTTCCGCGGCCTTAATCGACCTTTATGAAACCAGCCATAAGATCAAATGGCTCGATCTCGCCCTGCGACTGACCTCCGAGTCGACAAGCCTCTTTTCCGACAACGAAGGCAATCTTTTTCTTGCTCCCGACAAGCAGAAAGACCACTACATCCGCCCCCGCGATATCGCCGACGGCGCCCTTCCGGCGCCCGGATCGATACTTATCCAAACCTATCTGAGATTGGGATGGATTACCGGAGATAATCAATATCAAGCCCAAGCCCGGATATTTCTCGCCGCCCTCTCCGGCGCCATCGCGCAAGTGCCTCAGGCTATGACTTCCGCCGCCGCGGCTTTGCATTCCCTATTCTTCGATAATCTTAGATTTGTCATAGTCGGCAAGAAAAATAGAGACCCGCTGTTGGACGAAATTAACCAATATTATTTCCCCTCTAAGACCCTTCTTGTTTCCGATCGGGGCGATGAGTCTTTTATCTCAATACCACGCCCGGAAACCGATGAAAACGCCGCAGTATATATCTGCCAAAATTACACCTGCGGTCTTCCGATAAGTGTGGTCTCCGAGCTGCATTCTCGTCTGGAGCAATTAAGATCTTCTCTGAAATGATCTTACCCGGACGTCTATAATCATAAATATTTTTAAACCTCAGACCTCAAAATTCATTTTCTTCTGACAGGAACATTTCATAAATTCAGCGATTATAACAGTAAAGATGGAGAATTTAGTATAATATGGCATCCGCAAAACTTAAATGGGCTGGGGGTATGCGATTTGAGGGGGTTTCGCTTTTCGGGCACAAAATTATCACCGACGGCTCCAAAACCGCCGGCGGTACGGAAAGCGGATATCAGCCGACCGAACTTGTTCTGTTCAGCTTGGCCGGTTGTACTGGTATCGATGTCGCCAATATTCTAACCAAAATGCGTCAGAATCTTACCGGACTCGAAATCGAAGTGACCGGGCATCAACCCGAGCAATTCCCAAAGCCGTTCCGAAAAATCGAAGTCAAATATATTCTTACCGGCCGTAATCTCGAAAAGAATAAAGTTGAAGAGGCTATCAGACTCTCCGAGGAAAAATACTGCTCGGTAAGTCTGACCCTTCAAGGTACTGCCGTAATTGAATCTAACTACGAAATCAGGGAGGGTTGAAATGAACCAGTTGGCCTATCGAATTGAAACAAAGAAATCATTTGACGAAACCTGCGCTCTTCTGGAGAAAACTTCTCCCGAAAAGGGCTTCCGCGTTCTGGCTGTTCATGATACTCAGGCTACTCTGGCGGAAAAGGGATTCAAGATTGACCCGATGAAGATAATCGAGGTCTGTAATTCCAGCTTTGCCTTTAAGGCGATTGGCAAAAATCCCGATGTTTCCCTCTTCATGCCCTGCAAGATCGTTGTCCGGTTCGAAAAGGGAAAAACAGTAATGACTCTGGCACGTCCGTCGATGATTTCCCAGATGCTGCCTGGATCCGACCTCGAGGAACTGGCCGGCGACGTGGAAAAGCAATTGATCGGAATCATGAATGAGATTAAATAAAAAACTTTTTGCGAAACTAGGTCTGGGGATTATATTGGGCGGGTTGGCTGGCATCGGCCTGAGCTACATTTATGGCTTGGTCGGCGTCACCTGACCGGTCGTTTGTAATACCTGGAGAGCCATGGCTCTCGGTATGATAGCCGGTGCGGCCCTTGCATTTGTGGATTTGAAATAGACATGCCGATTTTTGAATATAAATGCGAAAAATGCGAAAACAAGTTTGAACAGCTAGTTTTCAGATCTTCCGACAGACCCGATTGCCCTAATTGCGGCTCCGACGTGGTTGAAAAAATGGTTTCGACTTTCGCCTCTAACGCCTTTTCGGGACATTCATCGTCATCGGCCTGCAGCTCCGGTTCATGTCATAAAACGGGACATGGGTGAGGCTCATGCTGATCTCGGGCCGGTCGGCCCGATATATTGGAATTATGATTACAAAACATCTTCTTGCCGTTGTTCTGATTTCACTCGCTCTCCTGCTGCCAGGTTGTTCCAAGAAAGGCGCCAAGTCCCCAGAGGATATAACAACCACCGTCGCCTGGGTAGAAGGTCGCGCCGCGCTGCCTGTTTTTCCTTTTGGCACGAATCCGATCTATATGTTCGTTACCGACGAATCCAGAGATTGCAAGAAAATGGATCGCAATGTCTTTGCACGCCCCGAAATTATAAAATATATGAACCGCCATTTCACCTCTATTTGGGTCGAGCCGGCAAAATTCGATACCATTCAATTCTTGGGGCAGGCATACACTCGCGATCAATTCAAGCAGGCTTTCAAAATCGAAACCTATCCCGCCCATCTCTTCTTCAGCATGCGAGCGGAACTCAAAGGGGTCAGGGACGGATACATCCCGCAGGACGAATTCAAACCCCTGCTGAAATACATTGCCGAAGGCTATATCGAAAAATATGACTTCGGAACCTTTCTAAAAATGCCGGAATCCCGGGTCGACACCGCTTGGGGAGAATTTTAACCCCATCATCCCGCAAATCCCATATTCTCAGATATTTCACCCCCGTCCGCAAAATTAGATTCAGAGCCAACAATCGCTTGACAAATCCATAAAATTCATTATCCTATAAGAGGTTGTACTGTGTAGAATTTGGCCCTTTGCCGAAAGACCGGAAACATACTGCATTGGTTTCAGCGATCGACAAGTATACTCGCCTTGTCCTGCAGAATTGACCCCTCAAATGGTCATCCATTCTGGTCTCGAGATTTTGGGAGCGCCTTTTTGGGACTTTTGATTTACACCTTGCGTCGGCTTGGAGGCTTCATTTTAGGATTTTCCTCTGCCCGACAGATTTGCACCCAAATTAGTTCTTCTGCATTTGAAAATCAAAATTTTCTATTATCCATAAACTATCGGAGGTCACTTTGAGTAGGATCGTTAAAAGCAGTTGGCTCATTGTTCTAATCTGCCTGGGCCTTACCGGCCTGGCTTTTGCCGAACAATCAGTTATGCTCAGTAGCTCACCTACTGCGGTGAAGCTGGTCGGCCAGGACAGGTCGGGCATAACTATCAAAATGGAAATCGGCAAAATAGACTTCGAGCGGGTTTCCACTCCTCAGGGTTCATTTATGCTGGCAAAAATCGATGGGTTAGGCCGCTCCTTCAATATTGGCGAACCCGGTCTGCCCATCGCAGGCAAATTGATTTCTATTCCCTTCGGGTGCGAACTGGAATATAAAGTAATCAGTTCTGAGGTCGAAGAATTTTCTCTGACCGACCTGGGAATCACCGACCCCTTCTTACCGGCTCAGCCTTCCCTCTCCAAATCGGACAACCCGGCTTCGGTACCATTTGAGTACAATAGGGAAATCTACGGCCGGGCGGGATATTATGCCCTTCCCCTCGTCGAAACGGAAATCACCGGAATTATGAGAGCGGTCCGCATTGGAAGGATTGCTGTCTCCCCGGTCGAGTACAATCCGACCGAAAACAAAATCCGCGTCCACAATAATATCACCATACAGGTGAATTTCATAAACGCCGACTGGGATATGACCAAATCGATGCAGGAAGATGGTTATTCACCTGCCTTTGAACCGATCTATTCCCAGTTATTAAACTATTCCAACCAGACGCTCGACCTAAGATCGGACCTCGTGCGGCATCCGATTACTTATGTCATAATTTCCCACCGGATGTTTGAAGCCCAGTTACAGCCATTTATCCAGTGGAAAATCAAAAAAGGATTCAAAGTAATCGTTGGTTATACCGATGTTATCGGCACGACCAATACCGCCATCAAGAGCTATATCCAGACTCTCTATAATACGGAAAACCCCAAACCTTCATTCGTCTTATTTGTCGGCGACGCCCAGCAGATTCCTCCCTTTAACGGCACCGCCGGTTCGCACGTGACCGACAAAAATTTCTGCGAATTCACGGGTGATCTGTATCCCGAAATTTATTATGGCCGATTTTCCGCCCAGAATACGACTCAACTCCAGCCTCAGATCGACAAAACCCTTGAATACGAAAAATACCTCATGCCCGATCCAAGCTATCTGGCTGAGGTCACTCTGGTTTCCGGTGTCGACGCCAACTACGCCGCCACCTACGGTAATGGGGCGCTCAATTACGGAACCAATTATTACTTCAACGTGGCCCACGGTATCACGCCTCAGGTCTGGCTCTACCCGGCCTCGGCCGGCGGTGGTGCCGCAGCCGCCATCATTCAGACAGTCAGTGATGGAGTTGGTTTATACAATTACACGGCCCACTGCTCCCATGAAGGACACGCCGACCCACCTTTCGAAACCAGCGATATTCCCGGACTCACCAACTACCATAAATATCTGCTCGGGATCGGAAACTGCTGTTTATCAAACACCTTCGGAACCGATTATGCCACCCCCTGCTTCGGTGAAGCTTTCCTGCAATTGCAGGATAGAGGCGGCATCGGATATATCGGCGGCACCAACTCCACCTACTGGGATGAAGACTACTGGTGGGGCGTAGGATACGGACCCGTCGTGGGAGGCGGCCCTACCTATGAACAGACCACTCTCGGCGCCTATGACGGCATATTCCATACGCATGGCGAACCTATCGCCAGCCACTATGTAACCAACGATGCCATCATCTATGCCGGCAATATGGCCGTAAGCGCCTCCAGCAGCAGCCGTAAAGCATATTATTGGGAGATATATCATCTCATGGGCGACCCGTCGGTTATCAGCTACATGGGAATGCCCTCCACCAACAGTGTCTCCCATGCTTCAAGCATACTCCTGACTGGAACATCCTTTACAGTGAATGCCGATCCGGAATCTTACGTCGGCGTCTCATTTAATGGAGTTCTTCACGGCGCCGGATTTGTCGATTCTTCGGGATCCGTCACGCTGATGCTCGCTCCCTTCGGAACACCCGGTACGGCCGATATTGTCGTGACCGCTCAGAATAGAATCCCATACATCTCCACTGTCCAGGTTATCGCCCCCGAGGGACCTTACGTGATGTATGACAGCTATACCGTCAACGATATCGGCGGCAATAATGACGGATTAGTCAACTGCGGCGAACCTATCGGCTTTGGCGTCCAGCTTATCAATGTCGGCCCCGATACGGCCCGTAACGTTTCAGTTGTGTTGACTACCTCCGATCCATACGTGACTATCACCGATCCGAGCGAAACCTATGGCGTTATTCCGGGGGACAACGGCGTGCTCTACATCGCCGACGCCTTCGCCTTCAATATCGCCGGAAATACTCCCGACAATCATAAAGTGGATTTCATCATGGAAGTCACCGGCTCGGCGAAAGATACTACTTGGACAAGTAATCTCTCCGTCACCGTGCATTCCCCGGCCGTCGCATATGCCTCTCATGTAGCCAGTGAAACTTCCGGCAATGGGAACGGCAATTTTGATCCGGGCGAAACCGCCGACCTGACCGTCGTATTGAATAATTCCGGGTCTGCCAACGCCGCCTCTCTGACCGGTGTATTATCCGTAACCGATCCTTATGTCACCATCACCGACCCCAATGGTTCGTTCGGGACTATTGCCTCAGGGGGCGGTAATGGAAACAATTCTCTGGATAAATTTTCAATCTCTGCCGACCCGTCCTGTCCGATTGGGCACCTGGCCAACATGACACTCTCATTGACCGGCGATGGTGGCTATTACTCGACTGTCACTCTGAACGTGGTTGTTGGTGACAGGGTGGTATTCTTCTACGATGACTTCGCCTTCAATCAGGGTTGGACCGGAATGGGCGGCTCTGGTGAATGGACCATCGGCCCTGCCATTGGAGGAGCCGGTTCTGACACCTATGGCGGCCCCGACCCGAGTGTAGATCACAGCCCGAGCGATGATAATTATGTGCTCGGAAACGATCTGACATCCGGCACCGGCGGTGATTATAATGCCTCGCTGGCGTCCACATACTGGGTATCATCCCCTCAATTTGATTGCAGCGGCATGACCGGCGTCCAGTTGCGCTTCTGGCGCTGGCTCGGTGTTGAGAGCAGCTCTTATGATCATGCCTATCTGGCGGTCTACAATGGTACCGCCTGGGTAACGCTATTTGAAAATAGCGCCACCATGAACGAAAACTCATGGTCCGAACAGTTTTATGATTTGTCCCAGTACGCCGACGGAAACGCTAACTTCCAGATCCGTTTTGGAATCGGGCCGATCGACGGCTCTCAAAACTATTGCGGCTGGAATATTGACGATGTAGAATTGAAAGCCTATGGCGATGCCCAGGCCGGGACTCCTCAACTGGTCTACTTGCCGAACGATTTTGCGGATAGCTTGAGCGCCGGTCAGTCGGACATCGACACCGTGAAAGTCTTCAATCCTGGCGACGGCTTACTCAGGATAAGGTTCACCTCGACTACATCCTGGCTCGCCTTCGACACCGCCCAGCATAATGTCTCGCCCGCGGACAGCTTGAAAGTCCCTGTCACGATCAATACGACCGGCCTTTCTGTCGGCAATCATAACGGCTCGCTGTCATACACTACCAATGACCCTCTCCATCCCAGCGGCTCCATTCAGATGAATCTCCATATCTGGACACCGGATATCTACCTCCCGGTTTCTTCGATTGCTGAGAATGTCCCCACCGGCGACACCACCCTCCTTCCTCTGGTGATTGTCAATAACGGCCCCGGACAATTGAACTACGGAATTTCTCGCCTCATGTACAACGGGAAAATGCCTGCCAAGGTTGTGGCTGATGCCCCGCTTGGATACAGACCGGCTGACCCCGAAAAATCGGGTGGCGGTCAATCCGAACCTTTCTATGCCGAAATGACCAAAAACAGCGGCGGTCCCGATCTCTGGGGATACTCATGGATCGATTCCGATGATCCCGCCGGCCCCGTCCTCAACCTGGTGGATATCTCCACCGTCGGAACGGCAGTAACTCTTGGCGACGACGACTCCACCGCCGCCATTCCTATTGGATTCAGCTTCCCGTTCTATGAAAACAGCTATAGCTCCCTGAATATAGGCTCTAACGGAATAGTAACCTTCGCCAAGGGCAGTACCTCCCGCACCAATACCAACTTCCCCAATATTGCCGTGCCCAACAATATCATAGCCCTCTGGTGGGATGATCTCGATCCTCGCAAAGGCGGAAACATCTATTACTACTCCGATGTCGCCAACAATCGCTTTATCGTCAGCTTCGTCGGCATCAAGAATTATTATTCAACCACCGGAACAGGTTCTCTCACCTTCCAGACAATTCTATACCCCAACGGCAAGATTTTGTTACAGTACGGTATAATGGATCCCGGCGTGGATGTCGATGGCTTCAACGGTTCGACAATCGGTATTGAAAACTCAGGCGGCACTGACGGATTAGCCGTAGTCTATAACGCCGCTTACATGCATAGCAATTTGGCTATCTTGTTTACCGCGGCTGATTGGCTGTCAGTGACTCCGGCTGGCGGAATAGTCCCCGCCTTTTCTTCTGACACCGTCGAAGTCAGCCTTGATGGCTCCGACCTCCCCGAAGGAGTCTACAGCGGCAAATTGATCGTAAGTTCCAATGACCCCGACACGCCGTCTCAGGATGTCCCGGTCGCCATGACAGTCGCGCCGGCGTACATGTGCGGCGATGCCAGTGGCAATGGAATCGTCAATGCTCTGGATATCACCCATTTGATCAATTTCCTGTATAAATCCGGACCGCCTCCGGTTCCAGTGGAAGCGGGTGATGCTACCGGCAATGGTTTAATCAACGCTCTCGACATCACTCATTTGATCAATTATCTCTACAAACATGGCTTACCGCCTGTTTGCCCCTAGAGGCTAGAGCATCTCGCTTATAATATGCAGGGACAGATTACTAATCTGTCCCTGCTTTTATTTTGGGATTAATTGGTAAATAAATAACGCTGCGGTCAGTCCGGTTCAGTCGACCCGGCGAAATCCATTTTTTCTATGCTGAGTCGATTCAATTGGCTTTATCTGATGGATCAGCCATCTGCGCTTTCAACCAGACTTCCTGCTTTTGCGGCATCTCGCCTCGGCCGCCGGGATATCCCTCCCGACCACCGCGCCTCCCTCCGCCCATTCCTTCCGGACCCTCCGGTCTTTCGCCGCCTCCACCGATGCCCCCCGGTGGAAACCCACCCCGAAACTCAGGCCCACCCTCGCGCATTTTCCCCTTATCAAACTCACCCCAGATGAGACCGATTCCGATTTCCTGTGTCGGTGGCGCCCCTAATCCATAGTACATTACAGTACTTTTCTTAAGCGGAACGCTGAATTCATAAACAAAGAATCCATTGTCAATCCCATATGCGGCCGCCGGCCCTTGAGAACCATCGAGCGGAATAGGCTTATCCGTCAAATAATCCTTTTGAAAACAAATCAGACGGTTCTCCGAGACTGTGTCGGCTTCTCTCATTCGTTCCTGATATTCTGTCGAATCCTGTCCTTGTCTCTGATTCTCGCCGAATCCAAATAATGCCCTGATCTGGTCTCTGGTTGGGCCACCGATAAATCGAACCATGAAATCCTTGTGCTTCTTTCCCTCATTATCGAACCACAGCGTTATACCGCTCATTCGAATCATCCTCGCCCATTCGGGCTTCCTGAATGCAACCAGCACATAAACTTTCTCCGAATCATTGGCGATTCCTACCGTCGCCTCAGGTGTCCCCAAAAAAGTAGTTGTCCCTTCCGGCCATTCCGATAACTTGCCGTCGAGCATAATCGATTTCTTAATCGCCTGCGATTTTATCTCAATCTCCTTGCAGAATCCCGTTTGACGTCAGGATTCCCAGGAGCAGTATGATATAACCAATCTGCCGGAAAGAATTCCTTTTCCAATTCATATCAACCCCACCTGTTAAAAACTTGCGGTCACGACCATTATTTTCCCCATTCTACATCTTATAGCCGAAAGACATTTCATTGTTCCAATACAAATAGTTGAATTGGTGAAATCAATTTAAACATCTGTCCGAGGGGAAAGCTATTAGACGGAATCTAGAACCGGCTGAACTGATTAATTTCTGCAACCCATTTCTCGAGCCGAACTTCCGCTACTTCTTTCAGATATCGCCGGAAGCTCGTTTGGAAAAATAAAGAATATTCTCTCCATAAATATACCCCGCCTTTTGAAAAGCCGATATCGATGGAAGATTTTCATCTTCAATCAGCGCCGCTAACACTTTAATGCCAAACCCATGCAGAAAATTTTCGGCCTCTTTTATCAACTCTCCCGCCAGCCCTTTTCCGCGATACTCGGGATCGACAGCGAGCCGATTAAGCCACCCTTTCCGGCCATCTGACGTGCCAATTATCGAACCGATCAATCTGCCGCCGTCGTACATCCCCAGAAAACAAGTATCCCCCCGCGCAAACTCTGCCGACATCGACTCATAAGAATCCCTCCCCTGTGGGTGATGAGTTAATCCCGCCCTCTGCCAGAGCCCTATCAAATCCTCATAATCTGATTCCCTAAGATGCCGAATCGGATATTCCATATTTTTCCTCTAAGATACTCCTGACCCGCGAAATTGCCGTTTCCGTAGAAAACGGCTCATCCGTCCAATGATCGCATCCGGTAAAATTCAAGAACACCCCCCGCGCAGGAATCCCTACCTCTTTTGCAGTACGCATCCCTGATGCCAGCGTCAATATGCACGAAATCCCGATCACCGCCATTGACGGCTTATCCTTTTTTATTTTGGTCAACTGCCGCTCCAACTTTCTCTTCGAGAAATACCCCTCCACGCCATATTTCCCGGCAATCTCCGTGATCTGCCTGATCTGGCAGTTGGGGACACATCGGGAACAGACCTTGCCGTACTTCCCCCGTTTCCTCTTGCATTTCGACTGCATAAAAGCCAGGCATTGGGGAAAAATTATCACCGTATCCTTAGCCTGATTAAAAGCCTCACGGTTGATCTTATCATATATTTGGAAATTTATCGCCTCCAGCAAATACATCGACCGCGGCTGACGCCGGAAATCATGGTCATCTCTCGATGATCCATCCTGAAGAGCCTTTGCGTAAAAGCCGTCGATATTCTTGAACTCTTCCTTGAAAAGCTCCATCCCTTTATCGAACGACATTTCGGTTAAAGACGCCGATTTGCCATAGAAATCCTCCCCCAATCGATAAGTCATCACCGGCTTCTCTTTCATATCACCAATATATAACGACGCCGCCGAATTTCAAATGGGTGGAAAATTTTAGGGGCTTGATTTCTCAAGCCCCCAAGACGCTTAAAATCGCCATTCAGGCGATTAAAATGTCATAGAATTGGCGAGACAGCTTCTCCCCTTACCCTTCATAGTTAATCTTCTTATCCTTCCCCCAGTTCTTGAGCGTCTTTTCGACCTCAATCCGATTCTTCCCCTTGCGGGCAGACTCATTTTGAGGATTCAAGGAAAGCGCCAGATTGTACTGCGTGCGAGCTTCTTCGAATTTCCCCAGATTCTCCCAGCTGTACCCAAGCGCGCAATGAAGCTCCGCCTTGACCAGCTTGCTGTCCGGTGCGAATTTCAGTCCGTCGCTGAATGTCTCTATCGACTGAGCATATTCTTTTCTATTCTGCATTATCAGACCCATGTAGTAGTATGCTTCCCAATTGCGATTGTCGAATTCGATCGCTTTCTCGCAATGCTGCATCGCCTGCTTAAACTTGTCGCGGGCGTAAAACATTTTCGCCTGCTGGAGATGCTGACTTGATGCCGTCGCATTGTCCACCTCCGGACGGCTGGCCGATACCTGCCCGCTATTTTCCGACCCCGGATTAATTATCACTATCTCTTTGCCACAGCCCACTATGACAAAAATAAAAAGAATCGAAGATAAAATGAGCGGCTTTTTCAAAATGACCTCCCACTGAAAAATAAAATGGCTCTTTCCTCATATTATCGGCATAGAATAATAGAGACTATAACCCCTGTGCAAAAATTGAACAGTCGCACGCTGGAACCGCCAATTAGCATCCAGACAGCAGGTTTGACTTTGACGACCCCGCCAAATATATTCCCCCCATGCTCCTCGCCATCGACATCGGAAATTCAAAAACCCATTTCGGGGTATTTGACGCCGCCCGCTTGATGCACTCCTTCTCTTTTGCCTCGGATAGAAATCTTGATGTGGCCAAGTGTGAGCGGATGCTTGTGGAGCAATTGGACCATGCCAGAATAAATTCTTTACAAATCGACCGCACCGCCATCGCCTCTGTTGTCCCCGACCTCACCACCATCTATTACAACATCGCAACGAAATTGTATCATGCTTCCCCGCTGATAATATCCTCAGATATAAGGCTTCCCATTAAGATCGGCTATCATGATCCATCCCAACTCGGCGCCGACCGTATCGCCAACGCCGTCGCCGGATTCACCAAATTTGGCGGGCCGCTGGTCATTGTCGATTATGGTACCGCCATCAATTTCGAAGTTATCACCGACAACGGTATCTTCATTGGCGGTGTTATCGCCCCCGGCCCGGAAACATCAGCCTCCGGACTAGCCGCCAAAGCAGCGCAACTCTTCGACGTCAAAATTGAGGAATCGTCACGATGTATCGCCAAAGACACCGAAAACGCCATAAAATCCGGGCTTTTCTATGGAACAGTCGGCCAGGTCGATTTCATTATCAAGACCATCCTCAAGGAATTGACCGTCCCCGCAAGGGTGATCGCCACCGGCGGGTTTTCCCACCTTTTCGCCCCACATTCGACATATATCGAATCCATCCACCAGAATCTGACCCTTGACGGTATCCGAATTATCGCCGACTTTCAGACAAAATGAACCATTATTCTATTATATCTCAATCACTTACAATAATATCAAAAAATCTTGGAAACCGCTTGACATTTCTGCGTAGAAGAATATATTTCGCCACCTGTTAGCACTCAATCATGTTGAGTGCTAACGATGGCGGACAGTAAAACAATAATTATTAGCATATTTGAAACACTAATAAACCGCAAGGAGGATGTAGTTATGATGGTAAAGCCATTAGCCGATCGCGTCATGGTGAAACCGATCGAGATGGCAGAAGTCAAAAAGGGTGGGATAATTATCCCCGACACTGCCAAGGAAAAACCGCAAGAAGCGGAAGTTATTGAAGTGGGAACGGGACGCCTCAGCGAGGATGGCAAGAAGATCCCTATGGACGTCAAAAAAGGTGACCGGATCTTATTCGGCAAATATTCCGGAACCGAGGTCACCGTCGACGGAAACGAATACTTGATCATGCGCGAGTCTGATATTCTCGCCATCATAAGCAAGTAGAAAAGGAGCTATATAGATATGTCAAAGTTGATTGAATATGATGCGCAGGCTCGGGAGAAGCTTAAAAGGGGCATTGACAAGCTGGCCGATGCCGTAAAGGTCACTCTCGGCCCCAAAGGACGCAATGTAATTCTCGACAAGAAATTCGGCTCACCGACCGTCACCAAAGATGGTGTCTCGGTTGCCAAGGAAATAGACCTCGAAGACCACTTTGAAAATATGGGCGCCCAGATGCTCAAGGAAGTCGCCTCCAAGACCTCCGATGTTGCCGGCGACGGCACCACCACCGCCACCGTATTGGCGCAGGCGATTTATCGCGAGGGCATCAAGGCCGTCACCGCCGGTATCAACCCGATGGCTATCAAGCGCGGCATCGATGCCGCCGTCACCAAGGTCGTTGAAGAAATCCGCAAGCTGTCCCAGTCGGTTGCCGGCGATCTGAACAAGATTCGTCAGGTCGGAACCATTTCCGCCAATAATGATAAAAGCATCGGCGACAAAATCGCCGAAGCGATGGACAAAGTCGGCAAAGATGGCGTCATCACGGTCGAGGAATCCAAAACCATCGACACTACTCTTGAAATAGTCGAAGGTATGCAGTTCGATCGCGGCTACGTCTCCCCATACTTTGTGACCGATGCCGACAACATGGAATCGGTTCTTGAAGATGCCATGATT
Organism: uncultured candidate division Zixibacteria bacterium; assembly: GCA_963813655.1. Classification (GTDB taxonomy): domain Bacteria; phylum Zixibacteria; class MSB-5A5; order GN15; family PGXB01; genus CAWEZN01. The sequence goes on from CAWEZN010000010.1 coordinate 419,737, forward strand.
CTGATTCATGACAAAAAGATCTCGACCATGAAAGATCTTCTCCCCATTCTTGAGAAAATCGCTCAGATGGGCAAACCGATGTTGATCGTCGCCGAGGATATCGAAGGCGAAGCTCTTGCCACCCTGGTGGTCAACAAACTGCGCGGTACCCTTAAAGTCGGCGCGGTGAAAGCCCCCGGCTTTGGCGACCGCAGAAAAGCGATGCTTGAAGACATCGCCGTTCTCACCGGCGGCAAAGTCATATCCGAAGAGCTTGGCTTCAAGCTCGAAAATACCGTTGTTTCCGACCTTGGCCGCGCCAAGAAAATCGTGGTCGACAAAGACAACACGACTATAGTCGAGGGCGGCGGGAATACTGCGGAAATTAAGGCCCGTATCGGCCAGATCAGAAAACAGATTGAAGACACCACTTCCGACTACGACCGCGAAAAACTTCAGGAACGTCTGGCCAAATTGGCCGGTGGAGTGGCGGTTATCAATGTCGGCGCCGCAACCGAGACCGAGATGAAAGAGAAAAAGGCTCGCGTTGAGGACGCTCTCCATGCCACCCGTGCGGCTGTTGAAGAAGGCATTGTGCCGGGCGGCGGCGTGGTATTCTTAAGAGCCATAAGCGCTCTCGATTCGATCAAGATGCCTGAGGATGAAATGGTCGGCGTCAAAATCATCCGCAAAGTGCTCGAGGAACCTATCCGCCAGATCTCCAATAACGCTGGTGTCGAAGGCTCCATCGTGGTCGACAAGGTCATGAAGGAAAAAGGCGCTTTCGGATACAACGCCGAAACGGACACCTATGAAGATATGATCAAGGCCGGCGTCATTGACCCGACCAAGGTTGCCCGCACCGCTCTGGAAAATGCTGCGTCAATTGGCGGCCTGCTTCTTACCACCGAGGCTATCATTGCCGATAAGCCCGAGGAGAAGAAAGCGGCCCCGGCGATGCCTCCCGGCGGCGGCTACGGCGACATGTACTAATCTTTTCTGATATCAGAATCTCTATTCACGGGCGACGGCCTTATAGACCCGCCGCCCTTTTTTTCCCTCACATTTTCCGCTCTTTTGCCTTTTTTCCCATCCAAAAAATCGTTAATATTGATAGAAGCCGAGAAAAAGGAAGAAAAGAGCCTACCAGCCTATGAAATTCGCCAATTTTATACATCTGCATACCCACAGCCAGTATTCTCTGCTCGATGGCGCCTGCCAGCTCGATGCTGTTATCGAACTGGCCAAGAAATATAAAATGCCTGCTCTGGCAATAACCGACCACGGCAATCTCTTTGGAGCGGCGGAATTCTACAAGAAAGCCACCAAAGCCGGCATCAAGCCGATAATCGGCACCGAGGCCTATATCGCCGGCGGGTCACGATTTGATAAGAAACCCTCCGGAAGTTACCCCGACGGCGGATTTCATCTGGTCCTGCTGGCCAAAAACCAGACCGGCTACAAAAACCTCATCAAGCTTTCCACCGCCGGTTATCTCGAGGGATTCTACCACCGCCCGAGAATCGACCGGGAACTGCTCAGAGCGCACGCCGACGGTCTCATGGCTCTGTCCGCCTGCATGAAAGGCGAGGTCAACTGGTATCTGCTTCACGGCGAACCGGAAAAAGCAGCCCTGACTGCCAGAGAGATGCATGATATATTCGGTGACGGGAATTTCTTTCTCGAGATGCAGAACCACGGCCTCGAGCGGGAACAACTTCTGATCCCGATGATTTACACCATCCATCGCGAAACCGGCATTCCCCTGGTCGCCACCAATGATTGCCACTACCTTAAACAGGCCGATTGGGAGGCCCATGACGCTCTCCTCTGCATCCAGACCGGAAAACAGGTCACCGACACCGATAGGATGCGCTACGACACCGACCAGATATACTTCAAATCCCCTGAGGAGATGCAGGCGCTGTTCGGCGATTTCCCCGAAGCTCTCGAAAATACTATCCGTATTGCTGAAATCTGCAATGTCGAAATCGAAATGGGAAAACTCCACCTGCCGCATTTTCCTCTGCCGGCTCCCTTTGTCGATGCCGACACATTTTTAAGACATCTGTCCGAGGAAGGACTGGTTGCCCGATATAAAAAGATCACCGAGGAATTAAAAAAGAGGCTCGATTTTGAACTTTCGGTCATCAAGCAGATGGGATACGCCGGCTATTTCCTTATCGTCAAAGATTTCATAGATTTCGCCCGTTCACAGAATATCCCCGTCGGCCCCGGCCGCGGCTCAGCCGCCGGTTCATTGGTGTCATACTGCTTGAAAATCACCAACATCGACCCGATGAAATATTCCCTTCTCTTCGAACGTTTTCTCAATCCCGAACGAATTTCAATGCCCGATATAGATATCGATTTCTCCGACCGCGGGCGCGATCGAATCATCGAATATGTCGTCAACAAGTACGGCAAAGATAATGTCTGCCAGATCATAACCTTCGGCACTATGGCCGCTCGAGGCGTCGTGCGTGATGTCGGCCGTGTGCTCAGCATGCCCTATTCTGAAGTCGACAAAATCGCCAAGATGATTCCCTTTGCCGTCGATATGACCCTCGAAAAAGCGATGACCATGAATTCCGACCTGAAAGATTTGTACGATAAAGATGTCAGAATCAAGAAGCTGATTGATCTTTCTATGACTCTTGAAGGCCTTGCTCGTCACGCCTCAACCCATGCCGCCGGAGTTGTCATCGCCCCCAAAGCGCTGACCGAATATGTCCCTCTCTTCAAGGGAGGCAAGGACGAAATCACCACCCAGTTCGATATGAAAATGGTCGAGGAAATCGGCCTCCTGAAAATGGACTTTCTGGGACTTCGCACTCTTACCGTGATTCAGGACTGCCTCAAAATGATTGAGGAAAATCACGCCAAATCCATCGACATCGACACCATCGACCTGAACGATAAAAAAGTATTCAAGCTTTTTTCTCGGGGCGACACTATCGGAATATTCCAGTTTGAATCGAGCGGAATGAGGGATTACCTGAGGCGGCTTAAGCCCGAAAACCTGACCGATCTTACCGTCATGAACGCCCTCTATCGCCCCGGACCGCTCGATTCCGGGATGATTAATATTTATATCGAGCGGAAAAACGGCGCCACCGTGCAGTTTGAACACCCCAAACTGGAAAAAATACTGAAAGAGACATACGGCGTCATTGTCTTTCAGGAACAGGTACTTCAGATCGCCAACTCTCTGGCCGGATATAGCATGGGCAAGGCCGACATCCTGCGCAAGGCGATGGGAAAAAAACAGGCCGAGCTTATGGCCGAGCAGAAAAAAGGATTTCTCGAAGGGTGCGATAAACAACATATCGATTCCAAGATTGCCAACTCGGTCTTTGACCAGATCGAAACTTTCGCCCGCTACGGATTCAACAAGGCCCATTCAACCGGTTACGCCTATATCGCCTACCAGTGCGCCTACCTCAAAGTGCACTACTCCAACGAATTCATGGCGGCCAACATGACTTCAGAAACCGACTCACCGGAGCGGATTTACACTCTCATGGAGGAATGCCGCCGCCTTAACATCCTGGTCCTCCCTCCGGACATCAATGAATCTCTTATCGGATTTAGCGTCAAAGACGGCAAAATCAGATTCGGCCTTCAGGCCGTGCGCAATGTCGGCGAGGCCGCCGCCGAGGCTATAATCGACGCCAGAAACTTGGGCGGGCCTTTCAATAGCTTTGCCGATCTGGTCAGCCGGGTCAGTCTGCGCAATCTCAACCGCCGCGTTTTGGAATCACTGATTGCCGCCGGCGCCCTCGATTCGCTCGTCGGAAACCGCGCCCAGAAAACCGCTATCATTGACGAAATGCTTGATTTTGGCCAGAAAGTCAACCTTTCCAGCGCCTCCAACGACCTCTTCTCTTCGGGCGGAGCCCAGGTCAAACGAGTCGAACCGGCTCTTCCCGATATCCCGGATTGGTCCATCTCCCGCAAACTTTCCGTGGAAAAAGATACTCTTGGATTCTATGTCTCCGGACATCCTCTCGACCGATTCCGAGCGGAACTGGCCGCCTTCGGGACGGTCGATACCCAGAGTTTGACCGAGGTCAAGGACGGCCGTGAAGTTCGCTTTGGAGGGATTATTTCCGCCATTAAGACGATGAACGACAAGCGGGGCAATCGCATGGCCTTCGTGACCGTGGAGGATTTCAAGGGTAAAATTGAATTGATAATCTTCTCCGACTGCTTCGAAAAGGGAAAAACCTTCATCGCCGAGGATAACATCGTCATGACTACCGGCCGGGTCTCTACCCGCGAGGAAGAGGCCCCAAAGGTGATTGTCAACGACATCTTCCCTCTGGATTCCCTTTCGGAACGATACAATTGCCAGCTGGTAATCAAGATAGACGAAGAAATATCGGAGCGTAAATTCGGCGCCATCCAAAATCTATTGGAAAAAAGCGAGGGGAAAACCCCGGTAATCTTCGCGGCCCGCCGTAACGGGGAAGAATACCTCATAAAATCCAGGCGTTTTTCGATAAAACCAGAGAGCAAGCTTTTGATCAAATTAAAGGAAATTATGGGGGATTCAGCCGTTTTTCTTCAACCACCAAAATAAAATTAGACCATTTTGGCCGGAAATATGTTAAATTGTTACACTGCAGATGATGGAATTCGTAATATAAGGCAGACCGTATGAAAAAGCTTCTTTACGTCCTTATCCTGATTGTATTGGCTGTCTCTTTCCTCGCAGCGGAGGATAAGAAAGAAGAGAAAAAGCCAAAGACCAACAACGCAGGACCTGTCGATACTACCCAGATTACTTGGGTCAGATACGACGACGGGCTCAAGCTGGCCAAAAAGACGGGCAAGCATATCGTAATCGATTTCACCGCCAAATGGTGCGGATATTGCAAGAAGATGGAGAAAGACGTCTTCTCCAATCCTGAATTGATCAAATTCATGAATACTTACTTTGTCTGTATCCGGGTCGATGGCGACTCCAAAAACGAACTCGATATCGACGGGTACAAAATCACCGAGCAAAATCTGTCACGCTCCGAGTATCGCGTGAGTGGATACCCCACCTTCTGGTTTCTGGAACCGACCGCCGACCGCATCGGCCCGGCCACAGGGTATCGTCCGCTCGATTTCTTTTTCAATATGCTTTCTTTTGTCAATGATAATGCTAACGAAAAAATGACCTTCAACGATTATGTGCAGAACGGCGGCAGAAAGAAAACCAATTAGTTTGAACGGATAACTACTGTGAAAAAATTAGCTCTTATCTCTATAGCCCTGATAGGGACAATTTGGATATGGTCCTGCTCCTCCACGGAAAATAAAACCTCCCAGCAGGCGCCGGAAAATCCATCTCAGACCACCCCATCCAAACCAACATCATTAACCCCGACCTTCGCGGTAGCCGATCTTAACGGAACCACGCACAACTTCGAAGAATATAAGGGCAAAGGTCCCCTGATACTGAATTTTTGGGGAACCTGGTGCCCCCCATGTCGTCGTGAACTTCCCGACCTCGTAAGAATTTACCAGGAATATAAGCCCAAAGGTCTGCAAATCGTCGGGCTGGCGGTGAAAGATACTCCCGAAAAGGTCCGCCAATTTGCCAGTGAGAATAATATGAACTGGGTCATGTTGATGGGAAACATGGAGAGTATGGTCGCCTTCAATGCCATTCAGGGAGTCCCCACCACCATATTTTTTGATAAAAATGGAGTCGAGGTGTCCCGCTTCATCGGCATGCGCAGTTATGAAGATTTCAAATCACAGGTCGAAAAGATCATTTAAATAATCAATGCGATTTGCACGAGGCGACTACTATGATTGGTCGCCTTTTTTATTGGATTCTATTATCCGACTTGATTCGACTCACGGCACTATCAACGGCAACAGTTTATTGCCATCGAACTTCTTCTTGATCTTGAGTGAATACTGCGCCGATACATTATCCCCCGGGCGCCGATACAAATCGGCAAAACGCTTGAACTCAATCGGCGACATCCGAATCCCTTCATATTCCGGTCTGACTGACATAGGCAAAACCCTCAATGTTGCCGAAACGATCAATCCCAGTTGCCCCCACGATGGCGAAAAAATTTTGATAATATCAAATCCCGATACCGATTTAAAACAGGGCGATCCCGGCTTGATTATCTGTCCGTCCGGGGTCACAATCTCCCCCATCAAGAAATACCGACTGATTGGAAGGGCGTGCAGATCCCACCGCGCCGAAAGCCCCACCGAGAGCGCACCTCCGACCGAACCGACATACGGCAGATGCGCATGAGGGAAAAATAAATCATGCTCTTTCAGATGTATGTTCAATTCCTTTAGAGGATAACCCCCTCCGACCACAACATAGAAATCCTCCGAAACAACTTTTATCAGGCTATTCAGCCGATCCGTGCGCACAACTATCAGATTTTCAAATTTGGCCCCGACCGGGTCGATATTATTCCCGAACCCGGTGATAAAAATCTCCTGTCGATGACTATTCGCCAAACGAAATAACTTCGCCGCTTCTTCGGACGCTTCCGGGTGAAAGGTCGCCAGCCCCTTCTGGTACGTCAATCTGTCTTGAGGAAACTCCGACAATATGACTCTTACAAAATCTATAAGCTTCGGCATCGCATAATCTTATTGAAAAATCGCCCCCAAGTCAATACATTAGGTAAATGCCTGTTTCATAATCGGACATTACTTGAATTTCCCAGCGAGGAACCGGGTCGTCAGCATGCGTCAGGAAAATAGAATATTCTGGATTTCATATTTACTCCTTGCCCTACTATTCTTATTGAAACTTCTCCCCTTCGCCTTCAAAGACGCCCGCATGTGGGGATTCAACCACCTGACATTTCTTACCGGCATCTTCACCGTCACTCTATATAATAATCGCTGTCCTCGCGCTGGCTCTCCCCTTCCTGCCCTTCACACTGAAATGGGGAGAAACTTTCACGAATAGATTTTCATCCCTCTTCTTTGAATCCCCCCGCAAATATCTTCATAGATCGATCTTCATCGGAATCATGGGAATCCTATTTCTACTCTTTCCCATGCCGACTCACTTCCTCGGTGACGGTTACACTGTCATCGCCAACCTGGCTTCGTCTTCAGGCACCTTTATCAAATGGAGTGAGAAAGGAATCACTTTCATCCTTATTGCGATACAGTCTTTACTGGGACCGAAAAATCAGAATACTTCCCTCTGGGCGTTTCGGATTGTCTCTGTACTCTCCGGTCTGATATCCATATGGTTCTTCTTCATGATAGCGCAGATAACCGGCGCTGATAAATTCAGAAAGACCCTCATCTTCCTCGCTTCACTCCTTTCGGGAATACTCCTTCTTTTCTTTGGTTATGCCGAAAATTATCCCCTCCTCTGGGTCGCCCTGACCGGATTTACCTTCTTCGGTATCCGTTACCTGAATGAAAATGGAAATCTCCTTTGGCCTGCTCTATTTTTGGCATTCGGGTTATTCATCCACCTCGAAATGGGCACTCTTCTCCCGGCATATGTTTATCTGATCCTGGCAAAAGGAGGGGGACTCAGGTTTTATCGTCGATTTCAGTTTGCCTTCTGGATAGCGGCATCGGCTTTAGTCATCGCGGGAATTGTACTATTTGCCCGGAAATTTACAACCAATCTCTACTTTGAAAATATTTTCCTGCCTCTCATCGATGGCAAACCCAACTACCCCGAATATGCTCTGCTCAGCCTCCCTCATCTTTCGGATATAATCAATCTGCTATTGCTACTGTCTCCATTGATTTTCCTCTTAATATTTCTCTCAATCAGGAATATTCCTGCGGCATTAAAATCAAAATGCGGGCGATTCCTGATTCTTTCGGCCCTCTTCAGCTTCTTATTTTTAGCCATTATTGACCCGATGCTGGGTCTGCCGCGCGACTGGGATCTTTTCTCAGTATCCGCTTATGCTCTCACTCTGTTGCTTATTTTGCATATTTCTGAAAATGGGCTGGGCGCCATCAAAAGAATTATACTGCCGGCGACTATCTATCTCCTGGCCGCGCTTCTGCCTTATCTTGTGACTAATCTGAAAACAAAAGAATCGATCGCGTATGCCCAGTACACCATTGATCTGGATATTCCAAAATCATACCCGGCTTACAGCATCATGCTTCACTATTACGGCGACAGAAACGATACCGTTCAGGGGGAAATGCTCTATGCAAAATATCATCCCCAGTATGTCACGGAGACCAAATATAGGCTTGCCGAGGGGGCCCTCAGTAAAGGATCAATTCCAGAAGCGGTAGAAATTGTCAATACCATTTCTCCCGATAAGTTTTCATGGCGATATCATAATCTTCTCAGCTTCCTCTATTTCGCCAAAGATGATACCGGCAAGGCTCTCGAAGAATCCGATAAGGCTCTTCAATTAAATAATTATAACAGTGAGTTGTTCGCTAACAGAGCCAAAATTCTGAACGGAATGAGAAAAATCGATGAAGCCTTGATATATCTAGACAAAGCGTATCAGCTGGACCGGCGGAATACAGACATATTGGAAGGGTTGACTTCGCTCAATTCGTTTATCAGAAAACCTGACCAGATTATCCGGTATGCCGGTGAATTGGCAGTGGTCGATTCGACCTCTTTCAAGGCCTATTATTATCTGACCGGAGCCTTGGCTATGACAAAAAAGCTGGATCAGGCGGAAATCTATTATGCAAAATACTTGAAGTATGGTACCAATGATTCTCTCTTCGAACGAAGAAGAACGGAACTCGGACAATTGATAGCTAATATGAAAGGAATAAAGCGCTAGTGCCAGGATCGATATTAATTTCCCCCTTACAAACTCATGTCGCTGTATTCAAGATTGCGTATATCTGAAAAATATCCCAAATGAAGACTACCCCAACAAATCCAAGTCCGACGAGTAAGAATACATTTCTATTTTTGGAGATTATATTGGGTCTGCTCTTTGTCCTCCGCCTTCTGCCATTTTTTTATCCCGATGCCCGAATGTGGGGATTTAACCACCTGATATTTCTTCCCGGCATCTACACCGTAATATATATAATCATCGCTGCCCTCGCCCTGCTTCTCCCCTTCCTGCCTTTCACACGCCGATGGGGAGAAATTTTCGTAAACCGGTTCTCGGCCCTTTTTTTTGAATCTCCCCGCAAGTACGTCCACCGATTAACGTTTATTGGCATCATGGGAACCCTATTTCTTCTCTTTCCCATGCCGACTCACTTCCTCGGTGACGGTTACACTGTTATCGCCAATCTGTCCTCATCTGCCGGTACCTTCATCAAATGGAGCGAAAGAGGAATCACCATTATCCTTATCGCCATACAATTTCTACTGGGACCCAAAAATCAAACAACCGCCCTCTGGGCGTTCCGCATAGTCTCCTTACTCTCCGGAATGATATCCATCTGGTTCTTCTTCCTGATCGCGCGAATAACTGGTTCCGACGATTTTAGAAAAACCCTTATCTTCCTCGCATCATTCCTTTCCGGAATGCTCCTTCTATTCTTTGGCTATGCCGAAAACTACCCGCTTGTCTGGGTCGCTCTGACCGGATTTACCTTCTTCGCCATCCGTTACCTGAAAGAGAATGAGAATCTCCTCTGGCCGACCCTTTTTCTGGCTTTTGGGGTTTTTATTCATCTTGAAATGGGCATTTTTCTGCCGGCCCTTGTTTATCTCCTGTTCGCGAGAGGGAAAGGGCTTCGAATATATAGACGATTCACCATGATCTTCTGGACAGTAGCCTCGGCTCTTTTAATTATCGGGATTGCCATATTTGCCTGGAAATACCAGTCTGATATTTACATCGAAAATATTTTTCTGCCCTTAATCGTTGGCAAACCGATATACCCCGCCTACGCCATCCTCTCCCTGCCGCATATTTTAGACATTCTTAACCAAATGATGCTCCTCTCCCCCCTGATATTCATCCTCATTTTTGCCGCATTTAAGAATTTTCGCACTGCCCTGAAAGCAAAGGATAAATCTTTTCTCCTTTTGTCGGCCATCGGAGCGCTGATGTTTCTTACAATCATCGATCCCAAACTCGGCCTCCCGCGTGACTGGGATCTTTTTTCCGCTTCAGCCTTATCCCTAACCCTGCTGCTCATCACTCTCTTTTCTGAAACGTTCGCCTTAGCTCTGAAGAAAATCATGCTACCTCTCATACTCCTGCAATTATTGTCTGTTCTCCCCTACCTTGCCGTCAACCTGAAAACTCAGGAATCAATTGCCTATGCCCGATATACCATCGATCTGGACATCAATAAATCCTACCCTGCCTACAGCGTCATGCTGCACTACTATCAGGATCTCAAGGACAGCATTCAGTCCGAAGAGCTTTATGCGAAGTATCACCCTCTATACGTCAATGAATATTCTTACTTGATGGCCGAGCAGGCTATCGGTAAGGGCATGCTGTCCAAAGCCGTCGACATTCTGAGACCGACCACGCCGGACAGGTTTTCGTGGAGGTACCATAATCTCCTGAGTTCTTTGTACTACGCAAAAAGAGACTACCCGAACGCTCTCCGGGAATCTGACATCGCCGTAAAGCTCAATGGTTACAGCGCCCTGCTCCTTTCTAATCGGGCCAAAATCCTGAACGCCATGAGAAGAGGAAACGAAGCGCTGGCCGACCTTGATAAGGCCTACCGACTCGATAGTCACGACATCGACGTTCTCGAGGGGCTTACCGCGCTTAATTTATATTCTGGAAAGCCCCTCCTCTCCATCCGCTATGGTCTTGAAATGCTGTCCTCCGATTCATTGGCTTATCGCGCCTATTATTACCTTACCCGCGCCTCGGCGACCGCCGGTCAATTGGATCGGGCGGAATTGAATTACACTAAATATCTGAAATACGGAACCACCGATTCTCTTTATGAACGAAGCAAATCCGAACTGGGAAAACTTATCACCGATATGAAAAGAGCAAAGCGTCAATGACAATGCTGAGTTAAAGTCGAATGTCTCCGATATGCCTCATGGGATTTATTCCGAGATTCAGATACTCCCCGTCATACCATCATAAATAAATCGTCCCCCCAGATATAAGAGAAATAAACCACAGGCGCCGATCAAAATTTTGTACCCCGTGCCGCCCATTAGTTTTCGCCCCTTCCAGATTAATATACTCACCAGACTGTACCATACCAAATCTGACAATATATGCCCGAAATAAAATACGGTCGGACCGGCTACACCATGCTTCAATGACCTGATCAAAAATGCCGACCCGGTCGTCGCCCACCAGACAAACCAATACGGATTCGAAATTGATGCAATAATCCCATCAATTACCAGCCTCCCCGATCCCTTTGATTTCACGCTGGTCTGCTGATCCTCCGCCTTAATCTTCCTCAGCGCCTTTAACATCCCTATTCCCATAAATATCAGCATTCCGCCCCCAACTACCCCTATTGCCTGCCCGACTATCTTATTCTTGCTCACCACCGCCGCCAGCCCTATCGAAAGCAAAACCACAACCACTATTTCTGCCAGCGCGTGACCACCGGTAACGATCGGCCCCGTTCGCGACCCTTTGGCCGGAGTCTCTGCTATATCCACCGCCAACAACGGCCCCGGCATTAACGCCCCCGAGAACCCGACTATAAACGATGTAACAAAAAGAGACAGCAATTCCATACTGATTTAATCTACGATTACCGGCCAACTATTGAAAGAAATTTCTCCCAAAATAACAAAGGGCGTATTTAGATACGCCCCATTCTTGCGCTAGGTAGCAGATCTGCTCACGATAGAAAGCCCGCGCTCTCTATCAATCACTTCCCCTTAAACTCCGCCTTCCTCTTCTCCAAAAATGCCTTCATCCCCTCGGCGGAATCTGTCGTCCCGTAAATATTACCAAAACTCGCCTTCTCAAAATCGCACCCCACCGCCAGATTAATATCCAAACCTCGATTGATACACTCTTTGGCCGCCGCAACTGCCACCGGAGCTTTCGATATAATCGTCTTCGCCATCTCCATCGCCTTATTCATCAACTCTTCGGCAGGATAAACCTCATCGACCAAACCGATCCGATGCGCTTCATTCGCGTCAATCATATCGCCCGTGAATATCAACTGCTTGGCCTTGCCCCGTCCTACCAGACGAGCCAGCCTCTGCGTTCCGCCGTACCCCGGAATCAATCCCAAATTAACCTCCGGCTGCCCGAATTTCGCTTTATCCGACGCCAGCCTGATATCGCACGCCATCGCCAGTTCGCACCCGCCGCCGAGAGCGAATCCGTTCACCGCCGCGATCACCGGACGAGGGAAATTCTCGATCGACTGCATCAGGTACAAACCCAGCATCGATTTTTTCACCGCCTTCTGCACATCACACTGCGCCAGCTCCGATATATCCGCCCCGGCGATAAATCCCTTTCCTGTGCCGGTGATAATTACGCATCCGATCGACTCATCCATCCAGGAATGGCGGAAAAAATACTGAAGCTCCGCAATCGTCTCATCATTGAGAGCATTCAATGCCTTCTCACGATTCATCGTGATAACGACTATCTTGTCCTCTTTTTTGACAATTATATTCTTGTATTCCATTTTATCCCTCAATCTCTATTTATTGTATTCATAGAAACCGCGACCGGACTTCTTCCCGAAATATCCGGCATTGACCATCCGGCGAAGAAGCGGCGGCGCCGCATAATGACTGTCCTTGAACTCCTCGAACATGATATCCGCGATATAAAGCGTCGTGTCCAGACCGATAAAATCTGTCAGCGTGAGCGGCCCCATCGGATGCCCGCAGCCGAACATCATGGCGCTGTCGATATCCTCGCGTGAGGCCAGCCCATTCTCGTACTGACGAATCGCGTCCAGCAGATACGGAATCAACAGCACATTGGCAATAAATCCCGGGTGAGTCCTTCGCTTTGACCGGCGATTTCCCCAGCGACTGAGCGAATGCAAAGGCCGTGTCGTACGCCTCTTTTGATGTATCAATCGTCTTCACTACCTCAACCAGCTTCATCACCTGCACCGGATTGAAAAAATGAAGCCCCAAAAACTTGTCCCGCCGCTTGGTCACCGACGCCAGATCGCCGACCGGCAGCGACGACGTATTCGATGCCAATATCGCTTCCGCCTTGCAGATCTTGTCCAGTTCCTTGAATATCTCCTTCTTCATCCCCATATTTTCCGTCACCGCTTCGATCACGATATCGCAGTCGGCAAACGGCGCAAATTCCGTCGTCCCTTTGATATTTCCCAGCACTTTCTCTTTTCCCGCCTGATCCAACTTCCCCTTTTCGATCGCCTTATCCAGCTGCTTGGTTATCCCCTTGATTCCTTTGGCCAGAAATTCCTCGGTCGCCTCATTGACAACCACCTGATACCCGGCCTGGGCGGAAACCTGAGTAATCCCCGACCCCATCTGGCCGCATCCTACAACTCCAACCTTCTTGATCATAGTTCACTCCATTTATATGATTGAATGATAGCTTATCTTCTCCAATTTAAATATTCTCCAATATAAACAGACTACTCATTCCGGTCAAGCCCCTGCCGCGGCAATACAGGAGTGTATTGGTGGGATTTACCCGGGAGGATCAGAAGTCAATGTGGAGTTTCATGAGTATGGAATGACAAAGTGAAGTCCCCTCTTTAGGTATTCTTGACATACTATATTGACTATTTGTCTGATAATAGAGCCACCGCAGATTATTTGGTAGCGCTGGCCCGCAAATTAGCATTTATTATTTCTTAACTCTCTTTCCTGATATAAATGATCCTTGATTTATTCAAAACATCCTTCAACCGAAATTCCACGCGACAGAGAACCCAGCAAGCTACCGGCCCCTCGCTGACCATCGCCGGAGTAAATTTACATTGTTCCGCTGCCGCGATGGCCGCCTCATCAAATCCGGCTGTACTGCCCGATGACTTCAGGATCTCGGCCTTTTTGATAGAACCATTCTCGTCAACAAGCATCTTAATGAGGACAGTTCCCTCCATTCCAGCCTGTTGGGCTAGTCGGGGATAAAACACCTGCCCTGCTTTTACAAATACCGGAGCGTAGAGATAAGTAGTGGTATCCGGCAGTTCCGGATATTGTGCCCCATAGACCTCAGTAGACTCAGGGTACTGGGACCGACTCCCCCCAGGAGATTCATCCCCCGGCGGCGGGATTGTCTCACAGGCAAGAAAGACAGCAAACAGAAAAAATAGAGCCAACTTACGCATCGTCCGCACCTCCAAAAATAGTAATACCGGATTAGCATTTCCTAATTAGCCAATCATATATTGATTTAATCCTGCAGTCAATCAATTTTGTGCCGTTTTTCCCGCGCGTCATACTACCCCTCACAGCGCTCAGCTATTACCCAAATAAACAGTTTCATTCAAATAATTATTCATTATATTTTAACCACAGGATTCATTAGGTCGTCTTATAGTAGGGATTTATCGGGAGGCAGGCTCTATGGATTTTCGAAAAATCTTGGTCGTCGTTAGTTTTGTGTTCCTAATCATTGTTTCATTCTCTCGAATCTGCCGAGCCGATTGGATTAAATGCGATATCGACTGCGCCTATTTTTCACCGGGATCGGGGATTGACTCAATAGAGCGGTTTCTTGTATTGACCGATCCTGATACTTGCAAGCTATTTGGGGAGGGTATTGTCCCGCTTGGTGATATTAATAGCGACGGGATCGATGACATTCTGATTGTTAGATATAATAACTGGCTTGAGCCGGGTAACACTGCCTATGTGTCTTTACGGTGGAAGGCATCCTGATACGATGCCGGTCAAGATATTCGACAATAAATATCCGCGCTTTACCAATATCGGTGATGTAGATGGCGATGGATTCGATGATCTTGGGTATATTGAAGTCGATACTGCGACACTGGCTACTAGTTTCCAATTATATTTCGGTGGCCCGAATATCAATAGCGTCCCCGACTTTGTAATTCCCAATACTTCATCACGAACTCCTATGGCCAAAGCGGCCGATCTGGACGCTGATGGTCATCTTGAATTGCCTCTCCAGGTGGAAGTAGGCTACTAGCCCAGTCAAAATATATCATGTCGATAGTGATCGGGACACCATACCTGAATATATTATATCTGATTCCGTCCGGGCGCATAACGGTCAATATTATTTCGCTAATAATATGGCCACTGGTGATTTCAATGGGGACAGCTATCCTGACTTGGCGATCGCAACATATTTGAACATGATTAAACCCTATGACACAGCCATCATAAAATTTTACTGGGGCGGGCCAAACTTCGATACTATTCCTGATTTTTTCATTCTGATACTTTCTCCTTATATGAAGGAAATTCACGTTTCGGCGAATACCTTATTCCTTTGGGGGATTTCAATGCTGATGGTTATGGTGACTTCTTCGTTGGCGGGAATGCCGACCGTCACCCCTGGGGAATATATTTCGGGGGTCCACAAATTGATGGACAAATTGATATTGTCACAAATCACTTGCCCTCAGGATCCTATTTCCGCCATCACATCTGCTGTTGATGCTGGAGATATCAATCACGACGGTTATCAGGATCTCATTACGGGATATTCGGCAGAAATGCTTTTTAAGAATCAGATATTTGTCTATTTAGGTGGCTCGAATGCGGATTCAAATGTCGATATTTATCTTGAGAATCTCACTATCCCGGGAGGTCAGACTGATTTGGGAATGGTTGAAGCAGGAATCGGGGATTTTAATGGCGATGGAATTGATGACTTTGCGGCGCGCTCTCGAACTTCAGGGGGAAGCTATTGGTATGGACAAGTCAATTTCTTTGCCGGCTGGGATACAATTGCCACTGATGTTGAATACAATCCAGCACCATCTTTACCCTCAGATTTCAAGCTCGATCAAAATTACCCCAATCCTTTCAACTTGGAAACCACGATCAGGTTCGCCCTCCCCCGCCGTGGCTCAGGTCAACCTTACCATATATGATATTTTAGGCAGGGAAGTGACCAATTTGCTTCACAGGCAACTGCCACCCGGGGAGCATCAGATAACATGGGATGGTACAAATCAGACCGGCGATGAAGTCTCCACCGGTATATATATTTATAGGCTTCAATGCGGCAATTTCCGAGACTCAAAAAGAATGATTCTCTTGAAGTAAAACAGTCCGATTGTGTGTTGTGTCAGTTCCTTAGCGACGCCCCGCCGAGCGATGAACTGACACACCTATTGTAGGGGTCGACCCGCGTGTCGACCCATTTTCTCTCGCCGTCAGTCGGGCAGCCCCCCCCTCAATTTCCCCCTCTCTCCTGCCGATAATTTAAATAATATCTCTTCTCGTTCCAAAAACGACACTAATGGAGGAATTATGTCAAGCGGTTACGAAAGCGGATTCAAGCACGAGTCGCGCTACCCCATATCCGACGAATCCCCCTTCAAGGCTCTCCGCATTTTCTCGGTGGTCATCACCGTTATCGCTATCCTGACAGCCTTCGGTTTCGGATTCGCCTGCGTTTCGGTATTTCGTTCCCAGGCTCTCATTCTATACGGTTCCATGGGGATACTGATCGTCGGTCTGGTCGCCCTTATCGGCGCCATCGCCACCATCTTCCTTCTGGCCATTGCCGAATCGATCAAGGTCTTCCTCGCCATCGAAAGCAACACCCGCAATTCTATGGAACTCCTGAGAAAACGCTCCGCCGAAAGGCACGAAATCACCACCCCCGTTCAAAATTGACAGCTCCGTACAAATCTAAGGGCGACCTTCCCGGTCGCCCTCTAATAAATCTTCAAACAGCTCAGCCCTTACAAATCATCCGGGTTTTCTGTCATCCGCCGCAAATCAAGCATCTTCTCCAGCGTCGCTTTATCCGCCACCTTCTGTTCCTCCGCCACCTCGCGCACCGAACGGTTATCCCTGAACGCCTCCTGCGCCAGTTTGGCCGCCCTATGATACCCAATCAGAGGATTCAGCGCCGTCGCCAGTGATGTACTCCTCTCCGCAAACCGAAGGCAGACCTCCTCGTTCGCGGCCAGCCCTCTGATACACTTCTCCCCAAACGCCTTCATCCCCCCCGCCAGTATCTGAATCTCCTGAATGAGATTATACGCTATCACCGGCATCATCACGTTGAGCTCCAGCTGACCCGCCTGTGACGCATGAACGATGCAGGCGTCATTTCCCATCGCATGCGAGCAGACCATATTAAGCATTTCCGCCAGCACCGGATTGACTTTCCCCGGCATGATCGACGATCCCGGTTGAACCGCCGGAAGCCTTATCTCGTCGAATCCGGTTCGTGGACCCGACGCCATCAGCCGGATATCATCCGCGATCTTTTTTAAACCCGTGATAAGAGTCCGCAATGCCCCCGCGAAATTTACTACCGCATCAAAACTCTGCATCGCCTCGAACATATTACCCGCAATCCGAAAATCCTGACCACTCTTCTCATTGATATATTTTATTACTGCTTTTCTGTACCCTTTCGGAGCATTCAATCCCGTCCCGACTGCCGTACCGCCGATCGCCAGCTCCTTAATCCCGTCAAGCGCCATCATAATACGCTTCTTGTCCAGACTCATCATGGCCGCATAAGCCCCAAATTCCTGCCCGAGACGGATCGGAACCGCATCCTGTAAATGCGTCCGCCCGCACTTGATAACACTATCAAACTCTTTTGCCTTCCCCGACAACTCCTTCTCCAGATTATCAACGGCCGGAATAAGCTTGGTAACAACTTCCAAAACCGCCGCAATATGTATCGCCACATGGATCGTATCATTGGTCGATTGCGCCATATTGACATGGTCGTTGGGATGAACCCGCTTATATTCCCCTTTTTTCCCGCCCAAAATTTCAGCCGCGCGATTGGCGAGTACCTCATTCATGTTCATATTCTGCGATGTCCCCGCTCCCGCCTGGAACAGGTCAACTACAAACTGGTCCGCCAGCTTACCCGATATAACTTCCTCAGCCGCGGAAACGATCGCATCCCCTATTTTCTTATCCAGCGCCCCGCACTCCATATTGGCCCGCGCCGCCGCATATTTGATTATTGCCTGAGCAGTCACGAATTCATGCTGAAGATGAATCCCGCTTATCGGAAAATTCTCCACCGCCCGCCGGGTCTGTGCGCCGTAGTATGCTCCCAGAGGCACTCTGACCTCGCCCAAGGTATCTATTTCAGTCCGATATTCTTCCATATTGCCTCCATCTACGAAAATGCCGGAATTTCTACGAACGGTATTGCCGTTCGATTGACATGTCAAGTCATTTTTAGTCGGCGCTCTGTGCAATGTTTTTTGTTGACACGCCTGATAGCGAATCCTACTCTTCCAATGTTGGTGATCAGAAAAAACCTTTGCATGATGCCTGCGGGCATTGTCAGGGGGTAATTTAACAGGAGGAACTCAGAGGATGGCAAAAAAAGTGAAAAAGGTTGCCAGAAAAGTGGCCTGCGCGGCCAAGACCAAAGATGGGAAGAGATGCAAGCGGATGGTGACTTCACCCGCGAAATTCTGTTATCTGCACAAGAAATAGAAGTCATATTGTAATCAAAAGGGCGGTCGTGCGACCGCCCTTTTTTTGTTCTGTGCTGCCTGCAGTCCATATTGAAATTCACGGACAAAACATTTTCCCTGCCCTGCCAGTGTTAGTGTCGGACTCGAACTTTGTGTTGATGCGAATATGATGGATATTTTATAAGTGAGAAAGTATATCCGCCGGAATATTGTCAAGCGCGGAAACTTTTTCAATCCCGCCCAATTTAATTGCCTCCTTGGGCATTCCGAAAACCACTGATGAAGCCTCATCTTGGGCAATTGTAAAGGCCCCATTTTGCTTCATCTCAAGAATCCCTTCGGCTCCGTCGGCTCCCATCCCCGTCAGGATTACGCCGACCGCATTCGACCCCGCATACTTGGCCACCGACTTGAACAATACTTCCACTGATGGACGGTGCCTGTTGACCAGTGGGCCGGCAGTGACTCTCACGAAATAATTTGCCCCGGAACGATTGAGCACCATATGATGATTCCCCGGAGCTATCAAAATTCGACCGGGTATGACCGTGTCTCCGTCCACCGCCTCCGACACTTCCGCGTCGCAGATTTCATTCAGCCGGTTGGCAAAGGAGCGCGTAAAATTCTCCGGCATATGTTGGACTATCACCGTTCCCGGAGTATTTGCCGGCAATGCCGAAAGTATCGATTGAAGCGCCTGCGTTCCGCCGGTAGAGGCGCCGATCGCGATAACTTTGTTCGTGGTCTTGCTCAGGGCAAGTTTATTTGCCCCCGGTATTCCGGCTTCTGATACCGTTCTTGCGGTCAGTTTCACCTGAGCCGCCGCCTTGATTTTTTCTATCAGATCGACCGACATGTCGCCGACCGAATACGACGCCCCCGGCTTGCACATGACATCCACCGCGCCGGAATCAAGAGCCTCCATCGCCAGATCGCCCCCCTTGGCCGTCAGTGACGATACCACGATCGTCGGAACCGGGTAATACTTCATCAGCTTGCGCAGGAAAGTCAACCCGTCCATGCGAGGCATTTCAACGTCGAGGGTCAGCACGTCCGGCTTTAGAAGGACAATCTTATCCCGCGCGGCATACGGATCGGGAGCCGTCCCCACCACCTCGATACCGGGATCGCGAGCCAGTTCCGCCGAAAATATCTTCCGGACTACTGCCGAATCATCTACTATTAGTACCTTGATGCTCATAGCTTCCTGAGGTAATAGTCATGGAGGTTATTACCGGATACTGTTCGATCAGATGACATGAGTAATCCCTTTGATCCATGGTCGAAAAAAACTCCTCACGATTCAACTCCTTGATCTGGGGTGCCGTGAGATTAAACAGCGCCTTATGGCCGAATAGCTTGGTGAGAAGCTGTCCCGCGATTATATTCAGCATCTCCTTGACCGCGTCGATATACTTTTCCCTGTCCTCCGTATCGCCGAAATCTTCGCCCAGAATATTGGCCCAGAGTTCACGACACATCTCGATCGGCAGGATAATGGAAACCTCCCCCTCCGCCTCGCCCGAGAATGTTATCGTGACATATAGCAGCTCCATATCGTCGAAGGAAATTCCATCGCAGAGATCGGCCGGCTCCGGAAATAGGAAAGCGGTTTGCTCGAAGACTTTGCTGACTATTTCATTGAGCGATTCCCGGCAATTATTGTCTGTCATGGGTAACCTCCAGAATTTTGTCAATGATTTCTCCCACCGTCTCGGGAGTAAATGGCTTCCTGATATACTCCCTGACCCCTTTGTCTTTAAGCTCGTCAATCCTCGTGGCGCTCCCGTCCGTGGAGATAACGATCACCGGAACATCTTTCAACAAACCGTCTTTGGCCATGGTGTTGATCAGATCGACGCCGCTCATGACCGGCATGTTTAGATCCGTCAGCACCAGATCGATCCAGTTTCCCTGCAGGCATTCGAGCGCTTCCTTGCCGTTACAGGCTTCAAAAATTTGGTTTATCTCCAGCTTTGTCAGCTTCAGCGTTTTCGTCAAAATGGAACGAATCGTCTTCGAATCGTCGACTATCAGAATATTAAAGGCCATTATTTCATCACCTCCCGGCCGCCTTTTGAGGCGGGCATCTCTCTGAAAATATTCTCGACATCTTCCAGAGTCATTATGGTCTGGCTGGTCGCCAGTTCTATGATATTACTGTTGATATTCATCCTGTCCGCTGAATTGCTGCTGAAGTGATACTGCAATTCGTCGCGGCCGAAACCGAACCCTTCCATGAGCGATATGGAGTCGGCGATATGCACGATATCGATCGCCGGTGCCGTGTGGGGAGCCCCATCCGGATTATGGTGCCACTTGATGCAATCAATTATGGTCGCGGGAAACCTCCAGGTTTCCGCGATCAGGGCGCCGATCTCCGCGTGATCGATACCCATCACTTCTTCTTCCGCCTTCTCGAATGAAATCCCCTTCTGGTCGACCTTAGCCTGGACTTCGTCAAAATGCGGCGACATGAATTCACCCAGAACTATTTTGCCTATATCGTGCAGCAGCGCGCCGGTGTATATCGTCCCTGCATCCCGGACCCTCAACAAACTGCATAGCGCCTCCGACATCAAGGCCACCGAGAGAGAATGTCTCCACAATTTTTCATCACCTAATTCATATCCCGCGACCGGATTCTTGAGATTGGAATAGATAAGAGAAGAAAGGGCAATCTGAAAAATCCATTTGGTCCCCAGTCTGAAAGCCGCTTCGGAGATGGAATTAACCGGATTTCTGAATCCCAGGAATGCGGAATTGGCCGCCTTCAAGACGTTGGCCGTCAGGGCCGGATCGTATTGAATTATCTTGGCCGTGTCCGACATCCCGGACTCGGGATCGTTGACTACATGCAATAGCCTGTTGGCCATGACCGGCAACGTCGGAAATGAGGATATCCGCGCCACTATCTGATCTTTCATATTCATAATTCGACCTCCTCTCTCGAGGATTTGACTGTTACCTGGCCGGAATCAAGCTCGAGCCGAAGGGTCCTGGAAATAACCCCGCCTACGTCGCTGGCCTTAATCAGGATATTGTTCTTCCAGAGTATCTTGCGAAGGATAAGAAAATTCCTCTCCCCTATATTGAATATTTTATTCTGATCCAACAGCTGGGAACCCCCTGCCGCTTTGATAATCAAACGGCTCTTGGAGCCCCCCACGGCAATGACCCGCTTCAGCAATTCCGGCACACCCGTATCGGCGAACATCGCCGGTTTGGCCGCCGCTTTCTCGGGAGCTATTTTCGAAAGTGGGAGCATATAATGAATCATCCCTCCCACTCTTGCTACCGGGTCATAAACCGTCATCCCTATGCACGACCCCAGCGAATATGTAATCAAAACGTCCCCGGGACTACTTGATACCTGGAAGTCGGATATGCCTACAACTAATAATGCCATGCCCCTAACCCCTCATGTAAACAGATGGTTTGATGCATTTGAATCCATCGGATAGACCGGTGATACTCTCTGCATGCCCAACTAACAGATATCCTCCCGGTTTGAGCAGCCGGTGAAATTCATGCACCATTCCTGTCCGGATTTTCCTGTCGAAATATATCATCACATTTCTGCAGAATATCATGTTCAGCGGCCCCTTCAATGGATAGGGCGGTGAAGACAGGTTAAACTGCCGAAAAATAACGAGCTTCCGTATCTTATCTTGAACCGTGTACAGATATCTGTTACCCGCCTTCTGCTTGGTGAAATACTTGTTTCTTAAAGGAACCGGGACAGGCGCGATTTTGTCCTCCGAGTATTCTCCCAGCGTTGAAATCTGTAGAACCCGTGACGAAATATCTGTAGCCAGAATCTTCATATCGACTTTTCCGTTGCCGACTGCCTCCTGTGCCTCTATCGCCATCGTGTATGGCTCCTCGCCTGTTGACGCCGCCGCCGACCAGAAACGAAAACTATGCATCCCGCCCGCCATCCAATTCTCGATCGCCTGACGCATGAAATCGAAGTGCGAGGGCTCCCTGTAGAAACTCGTTACATTCGTCGAAATGGCGTCAAGCATCTGCTGGATCTCTTCGCCGCTGTTATCGTGAATAACATAATCCAGATAGCTGTCAAAATCCGCAATCTTAAGCCGCCGCAGCCTCTTGGCTATCCTTGCCCGGACCAGAGCCTGCTTGTTGCTTCCCAGCGAGATGCCGCTTTTGTCATAGACAATTGCTCTGATCCTGTCAAATGTAGTACTATCCATGGCGCCCCCGACCTGATCCAAATCGAGCGTGCTTGTGCTCTCATCGTGCCTCACGGCCTTCATCAAGAGCAACCCGTCAGAAATTTCTCCAATTTTGCCTGAATGTCTTTGGGATTGAAGGGCTTGACCAAATAATCATTGGCCCCGGACTTTATCGCTTCAATAACCTTTTCCTTTTCAGCTTCGGTAGTCACCATGACCACGGGCACCTTATTGTTTCCGGAACGGATTTTTTTCACCGCCTCGATTCCGGTCATCGTCGGCATATTCCAATCCATGAGTACTAAACCTATTTTGGAATCTTTTCCCAGCGTGTCGATCGCTTCCTGACCGTTGGAGGCTTCGAGTATATCATTAACACCGAGCTTTTTCAGAGCTCCCGTTATTATTTTACGCATTATTTGAGAATCATCTACTATTAGCACTTGCATGGAGGGCCTCCTTCTCAGGTTGCACGGCTTTTTTGAAACAAACGGAAAGCGAGAAATTTCCCAGAGGGCTGTCAAAGGGTACTGTCAGCCAGACGGTATTGGTGAGATTGGTGAGCTTGTAAATGCTTCCCCTCACAACCGTGGGAAGACTTAAAGAAATAGCCTGTCCTTC
Organism: uncultured candidate division Zixibacteria bacterium; assembly: GCA_963813655.1. Taxonomy (GTDB): domain Bacteria; phylum Zixibacteria; class MSB-5A5; order GN15; family PGXB01; genus CAWEZN01. Next base: position 443,010 of record CAWEZN010000010.1, read on the forward strand.
ATATTTGGCCTTGGCGTTCCCCGCAATAATGTTGACCAATTCCCCCACCCCGTCGATTATGGATGAGTCAATACTCGTAATCTCGACGCCTATCATTTTGCCTATTACCGTCAGCGCGGTTTTGACCGGTAATTTCAAGGCCACGATTCCCTGAGCCGTTCCCGAGAGACCAATGACTCCGATAATATCCGGAGTGCCTTCGGCCTCTTCATTTGGAATCGGACCTCCGGCCTCGACCGAACACTCCAGCATATTTTCGAATGTCTCCGAAACTGACTCGATGAATGGGTTGATGTTTTCGGCTTTCATGAAACCACTCCATCCTTTTTTGTGAGTTCTGATGATAGCGTTATCTGCCTGCTTATTTTGTCCTGCCGAACTTCAATCGGGCCGAGCAGGGATTCCGCGATGTCCTTTTGAGTATCCGCTACTCTGAGCAATGCCCCCGGATAGACCATATTAAGTATTCTTATCTGCGCATCCCGGTTGGAAAATATTTTCTTCCTTACTTCTTTGCCTTTCTCATCCAGGAGCTTCATCTCTTCTTCCGCCTCCACGATTCTGAAATTAATTTCCGTCAAACTTTCCTTCTGGGCGGCGGTAAGGGCCGCCATACTCGCCTTGAGCTTCTTATATACCGGCGTCAGCTTCCTGATAACCTCTTTGCATTTTTCCGTATCGTCCGTCTGCTGCTTCAATACATTCAGCAGTGAATAATCCACGCCCACGACCAGTGAAGTCCTGACATTTCCCTTGGAACCCACCTCTCCGGCGACAACGCCTCTCGCCGCAATCATCTCACCTCCGACTATTCTTCCCTCCGAACAATTTATTTCGCCGCAGGACTTAATCGATGACTGAAATATCTCTTTCTTGACAATGACATTCCCCCCGCACTCGATCGTGGCATTTAAAATATACTTCGCTATAATATTCCCTTTGACCGAAATCTTTTTCGAGATATGCTCATTAATCCCCTCCCGCGCCGTCAGATTCCCTCCGCACTCGACATCACTTGCGAAAATTAAGCCTCTAATCTCAATATCCCCGCTTGCCTCCACCCTATAATCCGGTTCAACATTCCCATCGACTATCAGCTGTCCGTTGTGCTTGATATTTCCCGTCTCATTGTTGATATCTCCGCGGATGTGCATTACTTCATCCACGTCTAGCAGGTCGCCGACATACTTCACTCTCCCGGCGCTGTTGGCACGATATCCTTTTTCTTCTCCGTCCCAGACAACATGCGGGCCGCCCCTTAAATCGACCTTTTTGGCTCTCGATGGCTTTATCGGCAGGCCGTAAACGTCAACACCGGCAGAGCCTTCCTGGTGCGCAATGATTCTGACCAGAAGCTGTCCTTTTTCGACCGACCTGTTCTCGACCTTCTGGTGAAAATCGATTTTCCGGGTTATCGGGTCGATATAATACCCCTCGGTAAAAAATTCACCCAACCACTCCAGTCGGCCGTCTTGAGGTAGAACCGGCGCTTTTCCGCGCGCTATTACGAGACCATTTATATCGCCGCCGCTTGCCATCGCCTGGGCTTTTGCTTTATCGATCGTCTCCATCTCAAGCGCCGCCGTGATTTTCCTCTTGTCCAACTGACTCTGCAACTGCGCCGCAAAATCCGCCGCACTCACCACCGAATTTCCGCATGACAGGAATACTTCCAGCCTGTCATCCGATACCTTCACTCGGATTTGAGATTCATTACCACCGGCCGTATTTTCATCGACTACTGCCATTACAACCTCTATTTGCGACGGAAGCGAAATTACCTCTCTGCAAATAACTATGCCCGATTCCCTCTTCTTCTTATCGACAGCCGCAGGTGCTTTGACCTGCGGCTGTCTCTTATCTATTAAATTACTCTTTCCTTTCTCAGCATCTTGAATGCAATGTCAAAAACCCGCAATTCCCTCCTTCTCCAGCGGAATTGCCTCCTCGGCCTTCATCGTTTCCTTGCCCGATGGTTTCACGCGTTCAAGGCGGTGCATTTTTTCAGAGTGCTTCATCATGGCAAGGCGCACATTGCCCTTGCTCATATTTGTCGCTGATCCCTTATGGCCAACCTGATGACCGGCTTCATAGTCTGTCGGTCGGATTCCGTCGCCGGTCAGATTTTGCGATCTTGATCCTTCGACAATAAAACTCAACTCCCTGACAACCGCTTGCAACTGCTGGGACTGAGCCGCCAATTCCTCGCTGGCTGAAGCCGATTCTTCCGCGTTTGCCGCATTTTGTTGCGTTACCTGATCCATCTCCGAGACGGCCGTATTGACCTGCGAAATACCCTGAGCCTGCTCGGTACTTGCGGCTGATACTTCACCTATCAACTCGGTAACTTTCTTCACGGATGTCGTTATATCCTTCAATATCGTCATAAATTCCTCGGTTGCCCTGACTCCATTATCGGCATTTTTCTGCGAACCCTCGATTAAAGCGCTCGTGTTTTTGGCCGCCTCGGCTGACCGCTGAGCAAGATTGCGCACCTCTTCGGCAACCACCGCGAATCCCTTGCCGGCTTCGCCGGCACGGGCCGCTTCAACCGCCGCATTCAGGGCCAGAAGATTCGTCTGGAATGCGATCTCGTCTATGACCTTGATTATCTTCGCCGTCTCATCGGAAGATCTCTTAATCTCCTGAATCGCGGAAGACATCGATTGCATGGCGCCGCTCCCCTTATCGGCCGCGGAGCTTGCCTCGCCGGAAAGAATGCTTGCCTGTTTGGCATTGTCGGCATTCTGCCTGGTCATGCTGGCCATCTCTTCAAGGGCCGATGACGTCTCCTGCAGAGATGAGGCCTGCTCCGTCGTTGCTTCTGCCAGCGCCTGACTCGCCGATGATATATGTTCTGAGGCTCCCCCGACTCCCTCGGCTCCCGTCAGGAGACTCGATATGGCACGATTTATCGGACGAGTAATGGAACGACCCAGCATGAATGAAAGTCCCAGCGCGCCGATTGCGATGATGACAACGAACACTGAATATCGCGTAGAAGAAATTCGAAACCTCGGCCTGAACATCATCCACATATATTCCTGATCCGACTATCCATCCCCAGTCCGGGTACAACTTTACATACGATATCTTTGGAACCGGTTTGGGCATACCCGGTTTTGGCCAATAATAATCTACGAATCCGGCGCCCTGGCTCTGGCAGACCCGAACGAAATCCATGAAAAATCTCTTACCGTTCGGATCTGCATTTTGAGACAAATCGGTGCCAGTCCATTGCCGGTTTGATCGGATGCATCACCATGCGGGGCTCGGTGTCATTAATCCAGAAATAATCATTCTGGCCATAGCGCATATCCTTGATTGTCAGCATAGCTGTCTGCTTGGCCTCAGGGATTCAACTTTCATCGCTCCGCTCTTGGCGAGTTTCCCATAATGTTCGACCACATTCCATGCCGATTCGACCAGATGCTGGGTCTTGATATATTTGGCTTCATATAATTTGGACTTAAATTTGGGGTAGATCCAGGCGAGAACCAAAACAAAGGCTACTACTATCACTACACCCAGCGTCATAATCCTCGTTGACAGTTTGAACTTATTTAACATACAATCCCTCCTTAAATTGTATGTCTATTGCTTGCTACATCATCGAGAAGTCCTTCCACATAGACATTAGAAGTTTAAAATAAACGATGTCTGAGCCCTTAAATCCTTGGCGGCCTCAGAATTCTTATAGTCGGTTTTCCATTGGGATAATTCAAAGCCGACCGCTGCCTGCGGCACAAAAGAATAACGGATATTGCCGTAATAACAGCTGTTCTTCGAACGACCACTGCCGAAATCCTCGTCCTTGGGATCATCTACTCCAAAACCGGCCCCAAATTGTACTTTCGAACTGGCCTGCACCCAGCTTGAGAACCATCCGCCGGTCGCTTTAAGCCCTCTAATTTCGCTGTTTCTCTGGATACCACCGGCATAACTGCCCAGATTGGAGCCTGTCCAGACCTCGCCGGAGAAACCAAACTGCGGCGTGGGCGAAAACTGAATATGGTAATTGACTCCCCAGCTTTTATATGATTGGGAATGGCCCATAGTGGTCTCCGCATTTAACTCTCCCCAGAGTCCTGAAAAACCGGTTCTGAGTGAGCCGCCTGACTTGAGATTATGCTTGAAATCTATAGCAGACTGAAATGACGGAATTGCCGCGTCCGTGCCGTCGTCCGGCACCTTCGGCCATTTCTCCGGTGGCAAGAGTGAATGTCGGTGTCAGATCGTTGCCGATAAGGCGGAAAAATGCGAATCCCCAGGCAACATCGGTTTGAGGTACCGGCTTCTATATTATACCAGAAACTTACCTGCGGGCGACGCTGCCCTACATTTCCTGCGCCGCGAAGCGAGGAATAATTAAAGTCTTCGGGGCGAGCGGTGAGAACATATCATCGGCTCTGACCCGCCACCAATTGGAAACGATTCCACTGCACATTGAAAAAGGCATGGCGAAGCTGAAGCATTGGTTTGTTTTCGGCGATGGTAGTATTGCTGAGGCTGGCATATAAATCAACTTCCAATTTACCGTCAACCTTGACATTACTATAGTTTACCCCGGTAGCGTTGAAGCCGAAACGGGTTTCATTGGCAGTCATATTGAATTGATGGTCGTTCCCCTCAATAACTTTTGACGGGACATAAACTACGTAGTTGCCATTGCTGGTCGGATTCTGATCGTAAGCGCCGTCAAGTTTGAAATATCCATACCATTTGACTTCAAAGCCCGGCTTGTCTCCGGCAGTTACCGCGCCGAAGGTTATCACAAAAAGAACCAACAGCGTCAAAGCGAATGTGACTGACTTACTCATTGTCTTCCTCCTTATTCCTTCTAAGACTCTGTTACTGCTGCGAGTTAATTCTTAATAATTGTTCCGATTATTAAGCGGTCGCTTCCGCCGTCTCCTGTACAACCTCGCTCTCCATTTCGAGATTCTCCATCAAAGCCACATCTACTCCTGTGAGGACCCGGTCGATATCGAGAAGAATCTTTACCGTATTTTTTACCTTCCCGATCCCCAGGATAAATCTTGTGTCGACGTCCGCCCCGAATGTCGGTGAGTCTTCGATTTCCTGCGATTGGATATCCAGGTACTTCTGATACTGCATCCACCAGTATTCCCATTAGGATTGAACCGTCTTCGCTGGCGATATCGACCACGATAATACAGGTTTCTTCCGTGTCCTCTATGGCATCCATCCCGAATTTCAATCTCAGATCAAGAACCGGAATCACCTTCCCGCGAAGATTGATGACTCCCCGAATATCATGCGGTGTCTTGGGGACCTTCGTAATATCCATCAGTCCGATGATTTCTCTGACCTTCAGAATTTCCAGACCGTACTCCTCCTGCGCCAGCCGGAATGTGAGGTACTTCCCCCGCGCGCCGGTCGGCGGTACCTGTCTTCGCGAATACCTCATTGTTCTTTCTCACGTCTTTCATTGCAATTCTCCCTTCTATGCCAAAACCTGATTTCATCTCTATTTAATTTGCCGCTACCGGCTCAATATTTCCCTCCACGACTTCTGCTTCGCTCCCTGCTGTCTGTTCAACCATCCCCCCGTCGCGGAGATGGTCGGACCAATCCCGATTTTCGGCATTGGTGGTTTCCACGGATGATGCCAGCGCCATCGCTCCACTGATATCAATGATTAGACCCACGGTCCCATCCGATAGAATCGCTGCACCTGCTATCCACTTTTGCCCCTTAAATGCATCTCCCAGGCTCTTGATTACGGTCTGCCTTTGACCAAGCAACTTGTCCACGACCAATCCCACGCGCTTGACGCCGTCCTCGACCACAACCACCGTCTTTTCCCGGTTTCCCTCCGATGATTTCTCAAGCTCAAAGAGATTGTTGACTCGTATCAGGGGAAGTAACTCGCCTCTCAGGTTAATCATCTCCCCTTTGTCGGTGACCGTAAATATCATCTCTTTCGTCAAACTCAACGATTCCACGATTGCGAGAGTGGGAATGATGAATTTCTCCTCCTCGACTTTCACCAGCATCCCGTCGATTATGGCCAGAGTCAGCGGGAGTTTCATCGAAAATAACGTGCCTTGCCCGCGAGTGGAGTTAATCTCCAGATGCCCTCTCATAGCCTCGACATTCTTTTTCACCACATCCATGCCAACCCCTCGACCCGAGATATCGGTGACCTTCTGCGCCGTAGAAAATCCCGGCAATAGAATCAGATTGAATATTTCATTGTCCGTCAATTCCTTGCCGTTATCAATGAGCCCCTTTTCTTTGGCCTTGGCCAGTATCCTCTCCTTGTCGAGACCTTTTCCGTCATCCTCTATATCGAAATAAATATTCCCCCCCTTATGATAAGCGCGGATGCAGATTTTGCCGCCCTTGGGCTTTCCCACCTTTACTCTGTCCTCGGGACTCTCTACTCCATGATCCACCGAATTCCTTACCATATGCATCAATGGATCGCCGATATTTTCCACAATACTGCGGTCGACTTCAGTATCCTCGCCCGATACCGCAAATTCAATCTCCTTCCCCGATTTTCGGGTAAGGTCCGGACTGCCCGGGCCAGCTTCTGGAAAGTCGGTCTCACCGGCACCAGCCTCATCGCCATTCCCATTTCCTGAATCTCGCGCGTGATCTTATTAAGATGAGTAATATTGCGAACCACCTTGGGCGAAGCATTGCCGAGAATTTCATCATCCTGCCCTACCATCGATTCGGCAATCACCAATTCGCCGATCGTATCGACCAGCCTGTCAAGCCGCTCCGTATCGATCTTCACCATCTCCTTGACTGTGGCCGCAGGTTTATCGGACTTGACCGACTGCTGATTTCGCAGAGCATGAGCGACTACCTTGGCAGGAACCAGACCCTGTTTTACTAAAGTCTCTCCCAGTTTCTCCTGTGGATATTCCTTTTTTGCCAGAGCCTTATCGATCTCCGGCTGAGTGACCGCCCCCATCTCGACGAGAATATCCCCCACCCGTGGAGGCTCCTCGAATGTAGCCACGTCAGGGTTTTCAAGTATGCGTCGAAGATTCACTATAATCTGAGAAATCAATAGCGTGGCGTCAAATTGTCCCCCGCTCTTGAGCGTCTGCTCCGTGCCATCCAGCAACTTCCGCATGATATCGATGGAATCAAACACGACATCGGCGATGACTCCCGCTACTCGGACCGTTCCCTTACGCGCCATATCCAAAAGCGTCTCCGATTCATGAGCCAGAACTGATATCGGCTTCAGATCCAAAAATCCGGCCGCTCCCTTTATGGTGTGAAAGCTCCTGAAAATCGCATTGATGGCCGATTCCTGGTCGGCGCTGGTCTCCAGGTCCATCAACATCTGCTCCGCCGTAGTGCAATGCTCCCGCGCTTCCGTTATAAACTCGCCCAGAAGTGATGAATCACCGTTCTCACATGAAATTATCATCGGCTCCGCCTGCTCGGCAGACGCATCATTCGATGGCTCAGGCTCATCCGAAAATTCCTCTTTCCCCTTCTCGCCGCTATTTTCACTCGAACCCTCCGAAGTGGATTTTTGAGCTTGCTTCTCCACTCGCCGACCTTTGCCTGATTTCTTTGCCTTGACCCTCCCGCAGTCCTCTTTACCCAGCTCCGCGGGAAATTTGCATTCCTCCGGCGATCGGCCGTCCCTGACTATCGCCTGCATCCCGGCTATCCCTTCGTTCAGCATCTCGATCGTGCCTTTTTTGTCGGTCACCTCATTGAGGATAATTCTCTCCACAAAAGCCGCAGATTTTCCGGCTACCTCTGAGATAATGTTTTTGTCGTCTTTCACCTCGCGGACTATCCCCAGAAATCCCTCATGAACCCCGGCCAGTGCCGGAAGATCTTCAGGATCCGCCATGATGAGATCGGCCGCGACAGCGTCAATCAATTTTTCAAGTTTGTTCATAAGAAAACCCGGATTGCTTTCAGGTTGTCAATCGTTCAGATACTTCGGTGGCGTCTTCCGCCCATCTATGTCTCCTTAGTCAAATCTAATGCGGTTCAGCAGTTAAACTTCTGCTGGGAAATAATCCGATTTCCCCTTACGCCAATTAATCGTCTTATGGGAAATCCCCTTTAGGCAATCGCCCCATACTGCGTGCAAACTGTATAAAAAAAGGCCTCTATATGGGTTAACGCCTACCTCGCTTATGCCTGAAACCCCCTATTGTACGGCCGCTCCTGTTTCCAACAGCCCTTTATGAAACATGCCCCCCCCGATTATTTTTCTGCTTTTATCTTACCAACCGCGAAGAAACTATTACTTTTCTGACAGAATCCCCGAGTTTATATTATTAGACAACGTCAAAAGAAAGAGGATCACGACGGACCAGGACGAACTGCGCAAATACTTCGGTGAAATTCTCAAAGATGAGGGGTACATTCAGTCCGAATCCCTGGCTGTATTTGGAAAATTAATCCGCCTCACCTTGGAATATCGTGACCGCCTCTTTGCCGAAAAAGGCGAGATTTTGACTGTGGCCGAAACCAGAACCGCCCTTGACGCCTATATGATCACTTTGGAATCGGGAAAAATCCCCGAAAATCTCGAAGGCAAAATACTGGGGCTCGTGAAACTCTGGCTCAAACAAATTAACGGAAAATCTTATTAGCTCTTGACTCCACCGCTCAAGATTCCGAATATATTCAAATGATAATAAGATTTCGCATTTCACAATTAATCTTTTTATATTTGGCCGTTATGATGTCGCTTTTCTCCTGTTCCGGTCAGTCCGAGTCGGATACTGCCGACGCCGCTTACATTAATAGGCGGCAGAAAATGGTCGAAAATCAGCTTATTCCACGGGAAATCACCGATAAGCATGTACTTGAAGCTATGGGGTCAGTCCCCCGGCACCTCTTTGTTCCAAAGCAATTCCGCGATGAAGCCTATCACGACGGCCCCCTCCCGATTGATCACGATCAGACCATTTCTCAGCCCTACATAGTTGCCATCATGACCCAATTATTGCAGATCGATTCCACCTCCCACGTATTGGAAATCGGCACCGGCTCTGGTTATCAGGCGGCAATATTGGGAGAAATCGCCGACTCGGTCTTTTCCATAGAGATCATCCCCCAGCTGGCCGAAAAGGCGGCGAAATTGCTCGATTCACTCGGCTACAAAAATGTCACGGTCAAGGCCGGTGACGGATATCTCGGATGGCCCGATCACGCCCCCTTCGACGGCGTGATCGTCACTGCGGCGGCGCCAACAATTCCCCAACCCCTGATCGAGCAATTGAAAATCGGTGGCAGAATGGTCATCCCCGTCGGGGATTTCAATCAGGAACTCTATCTGATAGTTAAAAATAAAGATGGCGTTGTCAAGCAGTCGATCATTCCGGTCCGCTTTGTACCTATGACCGGCGAAGTGCAAAAACGATGATAATGAATTCGAAACCTTGAAAGGAGTATTCCGATGCCTCTTCTTTCTCTTATAGAAATGTATAAACCGGCCAATCAGCAAAAATACGCCATTGGCCAATTTAACGTAAATAATCTGGAATTCATCCAGTCCGCGCTTGAAGCCGCCGCCGAAATGAAATCCCCCATCATTCTGGCCGCTTCAACATCGGCCATCAAATACGCCGGACTCGAATATCTTGTCAATATTGTCAGAACCGGCGCTTCAAAAATACCGGTGCCCGTTGCTCTGCACCTCGATCACGGCGCCACCATCGATGATGCCCGAAAGTGCATCGACGGCGGATTTACTTCTGTTATGATTGATGCCTCCCACCAGACTCTTGAGGAAAATATCAGGATCACCCGGGAAGTCGTCGAACTGGCCCATCCCAAAAATATCGCGGTCGAGGCCGAACTGGGGCGGCTCGGCGGAATCGAGGATAATATTTCTGTCTCTGAAAAGGAAGCCATCCTGACCGATCCCGATCAGGCCGTTCGCTTCGTGAAAGAATCCGGATGCGATGCTCTCGCGGTCGCCGTCGGAACCAGTCACGGGGCATACAAATTCAAAGGCGAAGCCAGACTTGCCTTCGACAGGATTGATGAAATAAAGAAACGGGTGAAAATACCATCTGGTGCTTCATGGAGCCAGTGGCGTCGGTCAGGAACTGCTCGATAAAGCCCAAAAATATGGAGCCAAACTGCCTGGCGCCAAAGGCGTTCCCGATGAAGCCTACAAGCAGGCCATTGCCCTCGGCATAAATAAAATAAATATCGACACCGACCTTCGCCTTGCCTGGGTCGGCGCGGTCCGCGAGATGCTGGCTGTCAAACCCGAAGAGTTCGACCCTCGCAAAATCTTAGGCCCCGCCCGTGAGGCCGTGAAAAAAGTCGTTATCGAGAAAATGAAACTTTTCGGCTCAGCCGGAAAAGCCTGATCTTATCACAATTTATAGATTTTCTTAAAGGGGCACAGTCACTGTGCCCCTTTCGACTATAGATTCTTGAGCGTCGCCTCGGCCTCCGGCCGCAATTTGCCGGATAATCCGTTCGCTAACGCCTTCTGAAGACATTCTTTCGCTTTTTCAGGTTTGCCGTCTTTCCAATAACCCAGTCCGGCATAATAATTCACCACTGCATCATCCGGTGCAAAGCGAAGTGCCTTCTCAAAATTCCCTCTCGCTATGTTGTACCGCCCGGCTTTATAATAGGACCAACCCAGCGCCACATAGTACATTGGCTTTTCCGGATCGCTTGACAGCGCCGACATGGCATGATTTGCCGCTACCTGATAATTTCCCCCTTTTTCAGTTATCAGCCACGCCAGTCCCGCATGAGCCGGGCCGCATTCCTTGTCCAGAGTGAGAACCTTTTCATATACGGCGGAAGCTTTATCTATATCGCCCTGCAAAGTGTCCAATTCCGCCGTCAAAAGATGTGCGTCGATAAAATTATCATCAAGAGCCAGCGCTTTATCTGCCGCTTTACGGGCCTCCGCGGAATTACCGTTCTCGAAATAATACTGCCCTATGAGCGAATAAGCATATGGATTATCCGGATTTTTTCCCAGGCAGTCTTTCACCAGCGATTCCGCTATCTGCGCATCCTTCACTGATACCGCCAGCGTCAGGGCGGTCTTGTATCTATCGAGGTCTTGTGATCCCAATGCTATCTGCTCTGAAGCCAAATTCAAAGCTTTGGTCGGATCACCTGTCGATTGATACAGAGAAATCATCTCCCCGGCTACTTCGGGAATTTCCAGAGCATCCCCCCCCAGACTGCTTATAAATTGAATCCCCTGCTGGGGATTATTTTGTCCTCTGAGTATGGATGTCATTCCCAGTATGGCGGGAACGCTCCTCTTGTCCAATTTCAGAGCCTCGCTGTAATAATTCTCGGCCGTCTGAAGAGAATCTGCCTTCTCATAAATTTTCCCAACCCTGGCCAGCCGTGCCGAATTGCCTGCGCTCAACCGAGCCAGATCCTTCAGTACCTTGGTCGCTTTCTCGCGTGGAGCAAATATCAGATATATGCCCGCGGCGTCGCTGAGTACGCGAAAATCATTGGGAATGGAATCGACCAATGACGCAACCATCGCCGTGGTCTTATCTCCCTTGTTTTGATAAAGCAAACCTTCAATATGGTCTAATGCAAGATTGGTCAACTCATCCTCCGGATAATTTTTATCGGAGGCCATAGTAAACGCCGTCGTTAAATAAGCTTCGGAACTCATCGCTTCAAAGCTCTTGAACTTATAGAGCCCCATATTTCTCATAACCGTAATGTACTTGGGGAATCGAACCATAGCCGGCTCATATGCCTTCCGGGCCTTTTTCATATTCCCCTGCTTTTCATATGTTTCTGCCATCAGGCAATAGTACAGATGTGAACTCTCCGAATTCTTAGACATTTCTTTTAGCAACTGACCTGAAGCAAAGTAATATCTCAGCCCAATTAAAATCTCAGCCGCCCTCCCCTTCAGGTAGAAATCATCTTTTGATCGATCTAAGGCATTCTTTATCAAATTGGCAGCCGAATCGGCCAAACCTCGCTGAGAGTAATAACCCGCAGCGGAGATCAGTGCCTCAGAATTATCTCCGATTTTGCCAAGCGCGCGACCAATTAGCTCCTCGCTCTTGCTGAGGTCGCCCGCATGAAAGTAATATTTCGCCGATGACAGCAAAATCAGTGGCTCATCGGGCAACTTGGATAACGCGACATCCACCGCTTGGCCTGCTTTTTCCATTTCCCCCGCTGTCAAAAGAGCCTCAATTTTAAGCGATAAACTCTTGCCCGTCTCTCCCACAGTCTTGACATACCTTTCCGACAATCCTATGGATAATTTGTCTCTTCCTGTCCTGATTGCCAACTCGGCATACGACATCAGTGCCGGAGCGAAATCGGAGTGTTTTTCCAGAATCTTCTCGTAAGCCTCAATTGCCTCAAAAACAAATTCCTCTTTTTGAAAACAAAGCGCCTGACCGTATGGGCCATATGGGGAGACTGGAGAAAGCGTGTCAAGCGTGGCGAAGATCGCTCTGGCTTCCGTTATCTGACCCCTGTCAAGTGTCGCTAAACCCTTGTCAAATAACGCCTTATCACTCTCCTGCGGCTTACTGCAGGAGCTTATGAAGGTCGATATTACTATTATCACTGCGATTAGAATTTTTTTCATTGCGATATCCTCAAGGCCTAAATTTCTTTCCTGTATGTAGGAGCAAAATAATATGGTTTGAATCAATTAGCAAATATTATGCTGAAAAACAAATATGAGTTGTGTTAAAGATTGTTTGCCGTATATTTTATAGATAGATGGACAAGTTGAGCTCACTTGATCTGGTGAAAAAATATAGAAAGCGGGTTGTAGTTGATTCTGTCTCGATAACAGTCAACCCCGGCGAAGTGGTGGGCCTTCTGGGACCCAATGGGGCTGGAAAAACCACTACTTTTTACATGATTATCGGGTTCATCAGACCGAATAAAGGGAGTGTGTTTCTCGGAGAGAAGGAAATTACCGATTATCCCATGTATAGAAGAGCTGGTATGGGAATAGGTTATCTGTCACAGGAAGCTTCCGTTTTCAGGAAACTGACCGTGGAGGATAATATCAGAGCGATTCTGCAGATGAGAAGATTATCCAGAAAAAAACAGGCTGAAAGATTGGAATTCCTTCTGAATGAACTGGATATCAGCCATCTCCGCAAGCGCAAAGCCTACTCGCTCTCCGGCGGCGAAAGAAGAAGAGTCGAAATTACCCGAGCCCTCGTTACCGAACCGAAATTTATGCTTCTCGATGAGCCCTTTGCAGGTATCGATCCGATTGCGGTAGAAGACATTCAGAAGATCATATCCCGCTTGACCTCCCAGGGTTTGGGTGTGCTGATTACCGACCACAACGTTCGCGAGACACTTTCGATCTGTCATCGAGCTTATATCATGTGCGACGGCAAAATCCTGAAGGCGGGGACCTCGCAATTTCTCGCTGAGGACCCTGAAGCAAGAAAAATTTATCTGGGTGAAAAATTTAAGTTGAATTAGAATTAATTTCTGAACAATCTTTGGTGAATACATTATAAAATACTGGAACGATGCAAGTCCGGATAAACCATGAAACTGAAAAGACCGATAAGATAATAGGAGACCATAAATAGAAGGATTGTTATAATCTATTATAGAACAACGGGATACCTATGAAACTCGGCTTACAATTAAGACTTAAACAGACTCTTGCGCCCCAGCTAATTCAATCCCTGAAAATGCTTCAGATGCCTATTCTCAAGCTGGAGCAGACCTTAAGGCATGAATTATCTATTAATCCGATGCTTGAAGAATTGGAGCCGGTTGAGACTACCGATCAAGACGAACTGCGCGAGGAAGCCAGCCTTCAGGAGAAACCTGAGGAAATGGATCCACGGCTTGACAAGGTAGATTGGGAGAGATACCTCGGCGACGAGCAGGAATACAAAGTCAAGCAGTCTTACGAGCCGGAAGAAGAGAGCTTGGAACGGGTTCCGGTCATGGAGAAAACTCTTTACGACCACCTCAAGGAACAGCTTGCCTATCTGAAACTCTCCGAAGAGGACCTCCTCATCGGCGAATACGTAATCGGGAATATCACTCCCAAGGGATATCTGGTTTGCCCGGATAAGGAAATGGCCGAGGAGTTAAAAGTCCCCCTCGAGAGAGTCGAAAAACTGGTCAAGATTATTCAAACCCTCGACCCTCCGGGCGTGGGCGCTCATGATCTTAGGGAATCGCTCCTCATACAACTTGAAGAGAAGGGATATAAAGATTCCCTCGCTTATCGAATAGTTGACCAATTCGTCAATGTCCTCGATAAAAAATCGATTCTGCAGATCTCCCGCTCGCTGGGCGTTCCCGTAGAAAAAACCCAACAGGCCATGGATTTCATCAAAACCCTCTCCCCTTCGCCTGCTTATGGCCGTTTTGAATCTTCCGCCACTCCGGTCGTACCCGATCTAATTGTCGATCGGTTGGGTGACGAATACATCGTTTACCATAACGACAGGAGCTTCCCCAGCCTCAGGATTAATCCCAGCTATCGTCAGCTTCTCAAGCCCGGAAGTAATGTCTCCAAGGATACCCGCAAATATGTCCGCGAAAAACTGGAGCAGGCCCGTTGGCTTCTCAATTCCATAACTCAGCGCCGCACGACCATGATTAGGGTCATGGATGCCATTGTCGAAGAGCAAAAAGAATTTTTTGAAAAAGGTTCGGCCTTCTTGAAACCGCTGATAATGGAAGATATCGCCCGCAAGGTCAATATGAACGTCGCCACTATCAGCCGCGTTTCCAATGATAAATATGTGCAGACGCCTCAGGGGGTCTATGAAATCAAATATTTCTTCAATTCCGGCATCGCTATGGAAGAGGGCGAAGACCTCTCCAAACGCCACGTAAAGCAGAGAATCGAAGAAATCATTCACGCCGAAGACCCGCAGAAACCTCTCTCCGATCAGGAGATCTTCCACAGATTGCAGGAGGAAAAAATGATGCTGGCCCGGCGCACTGTCACGAAATATCGCGAAGAACTCAAAATACCTCCGGCCCGATTCCGGAAAAGAGTGGTTTAGCAAGTAGTGTCCATCATCATAGATACGCCAATCTTGATGTCACCATCACCATTCGACAACCTCATTGGACGAGGAGCCTGCAATGGATCGCAATCTTGCGCTCGAAATAGTTAGAGTTACCGAAGCGGCCGCTCTCGCCTCAGCCACCTGGGTCGGGCGAGGCTCCGCTAACGACGCCGACGATGCCGCTGTCGGTGCCATGCGCCGCACCTTTGATAACATCTATTTCAAAGGTACCGTCGTAATCGGCGAGGGGGAAAGAGACGAAGCTCCCATGCTCTTTATCGGCGAAGAAGTCGGCTGCGGAAACAGCCCCGAGGTCGACATCGCTGTCGACCCGCTCGAATGCACCAATTCCGTCGCTTATGGCCGCTCCAACGCACTCGCCGTCATCGCCGTCGCACCCAAAGGTCAGCTTCTCCATGCCCCCGACACCTATATGGAAAAAATCGCCGCCGGACCGCAGGCCGCTAACGCCATCGATCTGACAAAAACCCCAAAAGAAAATATCGGACGCGTCGCCGAATGCCTCGGACTCAATATCTCCAACCTCACCGTCGTCATCCTCGAAAGAGATCGACACCACGATCTTATTTCGGAAGTCCGCAAGACCGGCGCCAGAATTCATCTCATTTCCGATGGCGATGTCTCCTCGGCCATTGCCGCCGCGCTCCCCGAAAGCGGAATAGATTTGCTCATGGGGATCGGCGGAGCCCCCGAGGGTGTCCTGGCCGCCGCGGCTTTGCGATGTATCGGCGGGGCGATGCAGGGACGGCTCGTGCCGCGCAATCAGGAAGAAGTCGAACGAGCCAAGCAAATGGGAGTGGAAGATATCGGCAGAATTTTTAACGTGGACGAACTCGCGTCCGGCCACGAAATAATGTTTGCCGCCACCGGCGTGACCGACGGCGACCTCCTCAAGGGTGTCGTCTTCCGACCCGGCGGCGCTATCACTCACTCGCTCGTCCTGCGCCAGAAATCTGGAACGCGAAGGTTTATCAGGGCCGAGCACTTTTTCGAAAGTAAACCGGTGTACTAATCAAACCCTTTTTAGGAGTTGCGTGCTATGAAGATCAAAATAACGGCAAGGCATTTTGACCTGACTCCTCAGCTGAAGGAAAGTATCGACAAGGAACTGACGGGGCTGACTCGATACTTCGAAAATATTATCTCCGCGGAGGCCATCCTTGACGTCGAAAAGCACCGTCAGTCAGCCGAAATTAGGGCCAAAGTCTATAATGCCACCATCACCGGCAGAGCGGATTCGAACGACATGTATGTTTCCATAGAACAGGCGGCTACCAAAGTAAAAACCCAGCTGAAGAAGTACAAAGGGAAACTAAAAGAGAAACATGCGGATAAGATCGAAGAGACCGTCAACAACATCACCAAACCGCATACCAACGAGGACGAAGTCGACGTCTGACCGCCTATTTAAACCATCATCACAAATTCAACCCCTGCCCCGCAGGGGTTTTTTATGCCCCACACGATATTGCCACATTCCCGCTATTGCCGGCCCGCCGCAGACTGGTCATTCCTGGCCTTCTCTCTTCTGTCATTCCCGACCTTGATCGGGAACCCAGCCGTAGCCGCCGCGCCCGCGCGGCCCTTTTTTGGGATTGTGAGGCACCCTCAAGAATCACTTTTGAAAAAAGAGATTCTTGGGGGTGTTTCGCATGAGGCCAATTTCGTAGGGGTTTGCCATCAAGGTCCGCCCCAGGCGGGATTTATCAAACCCTTAGCCCATCACGCCACCTACCTTCGACTCTTGGGGATTAAATGCGCGGCTCGCCGCGGCGATTCCACATTTGCCCGTTCTTCACAAATTTCATACGGCTCGCGCCATGCTTAAAACTCCCCCCTCGAAATCCTCTCCAACTCATACCACCACTTGATATCCCAGAACTTGCTTGCCGCACCGCTCGTCGACGGTACCACAAACAACTTCGTCGACCCAATCATATCCTCCTGAATACCATACTCAACATCCTTCGAAAAATACTCCCGCCCCGCCCGCTTCCCGTTAAAACACAATAGGATTGGCTTATACTTCAACATCTTCACGCGAAGCTCTTCTACACCTTTTTTCTTGAAGTCAATTCCATCATCCATTCCCGATTGACCTTTAACCAAATCAGTAAGCCCGATACGATACTTCGGCAGGATAACATATTGATCCGGCGACAACAACTCAGGCGTGAGGCCAACTTCGTGGATCGCTCTCCAAAATTTATTCCCTTTCCCCGCATAATACATTTTCCTCTTCGCCGACTCCTCCCCCGCCGCCGTCCCGCAGAAAACTATCCTCAGACCCGTTTCCAAAACATCCTGCAACATTTGCCCTCCGACTTCCACTATCCTTGTACTGCACACAACAGAACCCCACCCATACAAAACAGACAGGGTACTCAATATCCCAAGAATCTATATGGTCAAGATCAACGCAGTATTATATCTGGTCTATCACCAATTGTCAAATGGGGGTTTTAATAGCGCGGTCAGTCCGCCGAGGCGGATTCCTGACCGAAATATTTCTCTTTTTTGGCATTCCTCACCCCGATCGTGAACCCAAATCCCCTCGCGCCAAACCTGCGCCTTACCATAGTACTGCACCCCGGCCCTCACCGCAGGTGCAGTACAACTCGCGCCTCCCTGCCTATTCAGGCGATATATTCTGATTCATCCTGAAAAGATTGGTCGGATCGTATTTCCGCTTCACCGTCAGAAGCCGATTGTAGTTTGGCCCGTAAGCCGCCTTGATCCGTCCCGTCTCATCGGCCGTCATGAAATTGACATACACGCTCCCGCTGGCGAACGCCGCCGACGCCTCGAAAAGACTCCGCGCCCAGCCGATACACTTATCATCGTCTTCCTTATTCCGCCACCGCGCATGCACGTTCATGACAAAATCAGCGTCGCGATGAGGATACGCCGTATAATCGACTGTCTTGCGCCCGGCCTCGCCCCCTAGCATGCCAAAGAAAATTTCGCATTCATCGGTCGGAAGCTTCGATCCATACTCTTTGACGACACCGATCATCCCGTTAGGAATGCTGATAAAATTATGGGACTTCCAGTAATTCCTTGCCCCCGGCGTTAGAAGCGGGTCGAATGCCTTCTGCCAATCGGAATATGGCTGTACCCCCAGATGCTCCCCGATCGGTTCTCCGAATTTCCGGACTGGTTCAATCGACCTCTTTCCCTCTTCGGGATTGCCCGCATGAATGCACGCAAAAACCACAACTTCTTTGCCGTGATATTTCTTGTCGAGGAACGGCAGCGGCGGCGCCTTCCGGCACACCACCCAGATTGTCGTCTCTTCCGTGAGACTCATGACATATTGCCGATATTTCTTCAACACCTCATCGACCTGTTCGAATGGATAAACCACGAGACCACTGTAAACCTCGGGACCTACCGGATGAAGACCGAACTCGAAGGAACTTATAATCCCGAAATTCCCGCCGCCCCCTCGGATCGCCCAAAAAAGATCCGCGTTCTCCGTTTCGCTCGCGTGTAGCATTTTCCCTTCCGCGGTAATGATTTCGGCGGAAATAAGATTATCGGCGGTCAGCCCATACTTGCGGGTCAGCCATCCGAATCCACCCCCGAGCGTAAGCCCCGCCACACCGGTCGTGGAATTAATCCCCAGTGGTGTCGCCAAACCGAAAGCCTGGGCCTCCCGGTCAAAATCCGACAACAATGCCCCCGGTTCAACATGGGCGCGACGACTCTTGGGATCGATTGTCACCGAACGAAGGAGCGATAAATCAATCATTACTCCTCCCTCGCAAACAGCATTTCCTGCAATATTATGCCCTCCCCCCCGAATAGAAATCATTAAGCCCGATTCCCGCGCAAAATTGACAGCCCCGCGAATATCGGCGGCCTCCTTGCATCTGGCTATAAGAGCCGGCCTCCGATCCACCGTTGCATTCCAGATGGTCCGTGCCTCTTCATACCCCTTATCTCCCGGACGAATCAGCTCGCCTCTGAAAGAAGCGGACAATTGCTCAAAATGGGCAGTGTCGAGCGTGCTCGCCCTGCCTCCCGCCAAAGTTATTGCTGGTTTGGTCATGACTGACTCCCGTATTAACGATTCCCGGCGGCCAAAATATCGCTTCATACGAAAAACGATACCCGCCATCTTTATTTCTTATGACTCTTATACGCCTGAGGATTATTTTGCGATTGAAATTAATAGACTATTTATGTCTATATTAAATCGACTTCTTATTTTCTGTGATGAACATTTGTGTCCGGCCATGTCCAAATTCGTCCCCTTTTGGAAGATATTGGGGATTCCCCGCCCGCGAACCGGACTTACGCATAATAAAATAGCCGACCTCCAAGCTGGTCGGCTATTATTAGGACTCCCAGTCTATCCTACATCCCCTCTAGCGAACCGGAGGTTTTCTTCTACATCTTAAGCGATATCTTTTTCCCCGGCGGCATCCGGTCGGCGGTACGGCCATCATCATGGCATCCCGAGCAGACTGGTTTCTCGCTGTACTTCCGATCGTTATGACAATCCGTACACTCCATCGCCGCATGCGTTTCGTCCAGTTCCAGACCGCTCACGGCATGCTGGAAATTATCCTGATTCCATCCACCGTGACAATTGACACATTCCCCGCTGATACGCGAAACTTTTTTCCCGGTCGGATGGCAGGCATTGCAGTCAAGGCTGTTATGGTAACGGTTGAGCGCCCAGCCCGTGTTTTCATGCGAAAACGCCGGCTGCTCACGCGTATTATGGCATTTCTGACAATTCTCCGTGCGATGACAATTATTGCAGATCCCGTGCACCTGCTCCATCGTCTTGGCCAACTTGGCCGGTTTCTCGAGGTCGTGGCAATAACTGCAATTCTCCTTTTGATGGCAATCGACACAGCGTAATCCGAACAGGACTATATGCTCCTTGTGCCTGAATGTGACTATCGGTCCGCTCTCCAGAGGCGTACGATAAATCTTCTTCTCCGGCACCGTAATATTCGGGTGCGAAACTCCTATGATATCGCTCGTGTCGACCGCCTGCGTGGACATCAGCTTGCCGTCCGTCGGGAGATGGCAGAGGACACATTTGGTATCATGACTCCATTCACGATGACACGAGAGACAATGGCGGTGGTAGGCGCCTTTCAGCCCCGGCTGGCGAAGATTATTTGGATTAGCCTGGCCCCCATGGCAATCCTTGCACGGTTGTATCTTGTCTTTCGTGCTGTAATGATGACAGGTGGCGCATTCGCCCCCCATCTGAGCCATATTGGCATGCAGCTTATGATTGAAATGCACCGGTTGATAGAGATCGGATAACTCGTACAAAAGCATCGAATCGGGAGCCTCCGAGAGACTGTGATGAACCATCCCTTGCGACGATGGCATCCCGGGGCACGGTTTAAGGCATTTATCATCCAGACTTGGCTTGCTGCACAGATGACACTCCGTACAGGTGCTTTTCATCATTTGCGTGGAATCTGGAATCCCCGCCCGAAGTTCCTGATATGCCAGCGCAAAAGCTATCAGAAATCCTATGACCAGCAGAACCCAGATTAATCGGTCAAAGACTCGGCCGCTGACAGGTTTATCTTCTCTTATCATACATCATCCTATCAATATCGGAATTTACGCTCCCTCCCGGGGCAACTGCGCCATTTATGCGGTGAGCAATCACCGGAAAATTCATCACGACCAGCCTGTAAACCAAAACCAGCGCACATATCAAGCCAATAGTGACCATGAATTCCATCAGCGATGGAAAATAAGGTTTCTCGGCATAGAGCGGCTTATAGGCAACCAGAAAAACATTAACACGATTCAAAAGAACTCCAAAAATAACGAGCGACGCGGAAAAGAATAGGCCGCCTACCGACTGTCGCACTTTCTTATTGGTCAATAATATCAGCGGAAGAACCACACCGAGACCGACCTCGATTATATACATTAGCGATTGGAACGAGCCGTCCAGAAGATAAGACCATACTTCTCTGATCGTCAGATCAACCACTTTCGCGGTCAGATACACGCCCAATAAAACTGGAATATACCTTGCCAGCGAAGATAATGTCTCCATCTCCGGTTTAAGCTTAAACGACCGCGAGGCCAGAATTGATTCGAATATTACCATCGGGAAACCGACCGAGATAGCGGAGAGCAGGAAGAGTAGCGGAGAGATGGGAGTATACCAGAGAGGGTGCATTTTAGTCGGCGCGATAACCATCAGAGTCCCTAGCGAGGATTGATGCATGCAGGATAATACCACACCGGCGATTATGAATAGAAAGATAAATTTGTGAAGAGTTCTATCGGCCGCTGAAAAGAAGAAGTCCAAGAGGCTTATTTAGAATCGCCAGAGGCTGAGGGAGCGTTACACCCTTCCTGAAGCGTTCGGCAACGATCGGCATGAACTCAATATAGAGCACCGTCAGATAAACCATAACGCACATGCCGACTTCAAAGAGTACCGAATTTCCCTGCCACATCGAGGGAAGCATCGGATGCCAGACATTGTAGTATCGTCCCAAATCGGCCAGAAGCCCGATAACGACGAAAGTATATCCCAGCATGGCGGTTAATAGAGCCGGTCTGGTGATCAGATGATATTTATCTTTATGGAAAATTTCAGCCAGGGCCGCAGTAGTGAATCCGCCTGCCGCCAGAGCGACCCCTGAGGCTACATCAACCGCGATCCATAATCCCCAGGGATACTGATCGGTAAGATTCGTGGCGGCGCCGATCCCAAATAGCAAACGATAGGCGTAGGCAAAAAGACCGAGACCCATTATGCCGAAAAGAATCTTGGTGCCGGTCGTGAAAAATCTCGTCTTGACCGGAAGGGGAATCTCAAGAGTGTTCATGATTGTTCTCCCTTTCGCCATTTTTTTCACGCAGATTATACATCGCTAAACCCAAAAGACCATAGAGAGCCAGCGGCGGGATAAAATTCTTGAATATGCCATGCTGAATCGTCTCGGTGGTTTCCGGAATCGGTTTATCGCCGAGCTTCGGAAGCTCAGTATTTACAAAATCCGCGCCCGCAAGATACAGCCAGCTGGTTCCGCCGATTTCACTTTCCCCGTATACATGATTGTAATAACTGTCCGGTTTGATGGCGATACGACTGTACGCCAGTTCGATAAGCTCTTTGCGGCGGCCGAAAGTCAACGCCTCATTCGGGCATATCGCCACGCAGGCCGGCTTCTCGCCCGCCAGAATCTTGTCATAGCAAAACGTGCATTTCCTGACTTGTGGAGCCATTGCATTATCATATTCGTAAGCCGGAATCTGAAATGGACAGGCGACCATACAATACCGACACCCGATACATTTCCAGGCATCATATGTCACGGGACCGTCCGGCCTCTTCTCCAGAGCGCCCACGATGCAGGCTGAGACGCACGCCGGAGCAGTTGCAATGCATGCACTGGATCTTCATCGCGTATTTCTTGTCCGGCAAGTCCGGCGAGGCATACTGGTTGACTACAGTATAGGCTCGACTGTGAGGACGGCGATGCTTGGCAAAAATTGACTTGTCGTCAAAAGATGATAGCGGTTCGCTGGAAAGAGTATTCTTCTGATTACAGGCCCATTCGCATTTGCGGCATCCGACGCAGACTACAGTGTCAACGAGAACTCCATACACCTGATCGATATCTATTTTACCCTTCTTCTCAGCGGCCTGAGAATCGCCGGCGAGAAGGGTCAGGCCTCCCGCAGCGATAATTTTCATGAAATCGCGTCTATCTTTGATCATCACCGACCCCCTTCGCTCGAAATCCCGGAATAAATCGATGATACCATATACATTGTGAATAAATTCACATCTTTTTCCAAAAAGAAGACCATATCAGTTTCCTTTTCCGAAGAATATTATACTCTTCATGTGAAAAATATAACTAATAAGTTCTCATTTGTCAACTATCAAACTGCATAAAATTGCTTTTTCAGCCGACCAAATTCCTAAGCCCCATATCTAATTGTCTAACAATGAGTAACAATGCAACTGATTCCGCCGACATAACTTATCGACGAAACCTTCTTATTAGAGGGACCTGGCGTTTCATCCCGCCATCACAAAAACCCTCATTATTCAAGGCTTCGGCATATCCGGACGAAGAATTATGAATGACGGCCAAATATTTTGCCCCATGGGATAGATTTTCACCGCGCGAAATTGTATATTTCAATATTGAATATATCATTTTCATTTCGGGAGCCTTATTGATGTTGAAAAAGAAATTCCTCGATGCAACTTTGATCGCCATAACTTTTCTATTCCTCTATTTTCCCGCATACTCACAGGGTAAATCCGATGAAGTCCTCTGCAACGAACTGATACAAAATTATTTTGACCTTGTCATCTCCGGAAATTACACCTCTGCCCTCGATCTGTGGGAACCGGATATCCTGTCGCGGGCGGAGCGACTGGGAATCACTTATTCTTCCATACCGATCAAACCCGACTGCGGTTCGCCGGTCATATATGACTTTGACAGATTAAGACAATTTCTATTTTCAAATATATTGTCGAGCAAGGTTATCGACAGCGGCGTATATCGCGTCGATGTCCAAATCCGTCTCGGTGATGAAAAAATCGAACATTCCTATATGCTGAGAAAAAAAGATAAATATTTCTGGTTGATCTTCCCGCAGGACTATTATGCCCGCGATTGGCCCGTTTCGGAATCAAAGTACTTTAGATTCCATATTAATCCGAAGCAGGAACCCTTCTTCAACAACGTCGCCGCAAAGTCGCTCGACGATTTTGTGGAGAAAACCGCCAAAAGAATCA
Source organism: uncultured candidate division Zixibacteria bacterium (assembly GCA_963813655.1). Classification (GTDB taxonomy): domain Bacteria; phylum Zixibacteria; class MSB-5A5; order GN15; family PGXB01; genus CAWEZN01. The sequence continues at coordinate 466,806 of CAWEZN010000010.1, forward strand.
TCATACCGCCCGAAAGGCTGGCGCTCCTCGCCGAAAAGAAAATAGACTATTATCTCTGCGACGGCGAGACGGAAGTTCAGAAAATTTCCGGCCACGTGACCAAAGGCATCTATGATCTCGGGGCGGACGCCATCATCAGCGCCATTTTCCCCCACTATCACGAGGTGACCCACCTCCTTGTAAATTTCAAACTGAAAGATCTTCCCCTGTTTACTCTCCCCTTCATTCAGGAAGGAACCGCTGTCTATTTCGGCGGACGCTGGCAAAGGGCTCCCGAGGTAATGCTCGATTTCGGCGAATATATTCTCCAATACAATATCGTGGATCCCGATTCCGTGCTGGCTGATAAGTCCGATCCCAATACCGTCTCCGCCGATATCAGTTATCCGGTCGATGCTTGCCTCATGGAATATCTATTTTCTACTCTCGGGAGCGATAAATTCTTCGGCCTGTACCGTGCCTTCTCGGGCGACTATGAATTCTTCATGAATTCATCGATTGATAGCGCCCGTAATATTCTGGCCGCACAGACAGGCAAAAGCTGGGATAAGACCAAGACTGATTTCGGAGCTTTTCTGAAAAATCAGAAATCCCGCGGCGGTTTGATATTTCCGGGTGAAGTCGCCACCGGCAGGGAAGTTGTCAAAGACAGCGGCGTCGTGATATCGTCATCGGACAAATGGCTGAAGATCGAGTATTTCGCGAGTAAGGACGATAAAGCCGATGTCAATTTCCTCTTCGGAAAAGACACCACCATGGCCGGGAAGTTATCCTCGATATTTATCGAGCAGTATAAAGATACGCGGCCGTTTGACGGATACCGCTTCGGAATCAGGCTGGACCGGAATGAGGTGGGACTTTACGACTATTGCACCAATCAATTAATGGCCAAATACGTCCATGATTTTGATCCCGGCCCGAATTACTACGATAGTACATCAGGAAAATATTCCGCCTACTTTGATATCGGCCTCCTGGGAAAGAACCTGCCGACCAAAGCGGACTACCTGATCGTAAAATAGGCCAAGCGCTCAACCACAGAATTCACTCGTCGCCAGGACTGGTTGACACTTCGGCATGCCCCGGTCGCAAACCGCACGGGCAGACTCTGCCGAATTATATACCGTTACTGACCGCCCGCCTTTTCCTTCATTTGAATCTCAAGTTGATTAATTCTTTTCCGTATGTACGTGATCTCCGGGAGGCTCTGACCCCTTTTTTCGAACTTATAGTAAAACTGAAGCGCTTTATCGGGCTGATCGTACCTTTCCGCCACCAGACCTTTGTACATATAGGCATACGCCTGTGTCGGTGTCGAGGCTGATTATTACGTCGGAAAGAGAATCGGTCAGGAGATACGTTCCCGCTGTATAGTAATAACCTGCTAAATCGGCAAGGATAAGAGTGCTCTGAGGGTCGATATTTTCCGCCCTTTCCAATTCGCTGAACTGCTTCTCCTTCATCCCCATTTCACGATACAGGTCCGCCCGATAATGATACAGATCGGTTCGGTATGGGTCGAGAGCGATAGCCGTATCATACTGTGCCAGAGCAGCATCATACTTCTTGTAATGCTTCAGCAAATTTCCCTTTTGCATCCTGTAAGTCGGGTTATACGGATCGCTCTCCACCAGACGGTTGGCATAGGCAAATGATTCATCCACCCGGTCGTGCGCGTAAAGATCTTCCACCAGCCGCGATTCCAACCCCCCCTTGCTCTTGGTCACAATGGATTGATCGCGACGGTCGGCCTCGGCGAAATTCCCGCTGACAAAATAATAATCCCTCATGGCAAGATAGGCCGATTCATATTTGGTATCGTTGTATGTCAGAAATTTGTCGACGCTCCTGACTGTCATCCCGGGCGACAGATGCACCACTAACGCCGGAAGAAAGAGAAGGAAACTCGCCGGCCCCAGAAGATGTATGATTCTGTTGGATAATTCGAATCGGACCTCTGTCGGCGCAGATAAGGTAAACGCCGAGGAAGATAAATCCCGTAAAGAAAAATCCATACGATACAAAATCCCGGGCCATTCCGTTCTTGGGATCAATTATGAAAAGAGCGATGATCTGCGTTCCCGCAAAGATACGCAATGCCAGCGAGATATTGTCATGCCGAACATCCTTTATCGACCGTACTGCCAGAAATAAAAAAAGTGGGAACAATGGGGCCATCAGGAAAAATAAATTGAACATATCCAGCAGATGATGTTTGCCGAAGAGTCCGTAACCTGTCTCGGGAGATTTACCATGAAAAAAAAGTATGGCGTTTTCAACGGCGATATTATTCCCCGCGACAATATATAATATGACAATCCCCCCAATAAGGCTTATGGCAGCGCCCATCCAGCCAATAAGGCTAAATTCCTCCCATCTTTTCTGAAAGTACAGATACCGAAAGATAGACGGCGGCCGGAATTGCGGTCACAAACCGCAAATCAACCAGAAGACCCAGGATAAGAATCCCCCAGAGATAATAAAGGTATTTTGATTCCCTCTCTTTCAACACCTTGATTATCAAATATGCAAAGGCCGCTCCAAGGGTAATAAGAAGGGGATAAGTCTCGACCAGACCAAAAAAGAATAGGGGGAATCCCGTGAAAAGAGTGAGAAGCAAAATAAGAAGACGCTTCGTGCTATCCGCGGTCAGAAGCTCCGCAATCTTAATGACTACAAATACAAAAGTAAGGCCGGAGAAAAAAGAAAGTATCTGATATGCCCATTGGGCCGCCGATTCCTTCGCCACTCCAAAAATGAGAATGATCTTATAAAATAAGTATGGGATAACTGTACCCCCGTATTCATACCAGCGGAACACAGGCTTGGCGCGCTGAGCGAAATTTGATATTCGAAGATATCCATTCCCATACAGATGCGCCTGATATCTGAATATGATAAAAACTACCAATGCCAGAAGGATAGGAATAAACCATCTCCAGGTCTTCTTATCATTCCAGAGGAATTCGAAATAACGGGTTATGATAGGCCGCGCGGGAGGCCTGATTATAAGCCAGACAATCATCGCCACGGACAGAATCAACCAGAAATAGAAAAAATACGACGGCAAGAATATCGCTTGATCAATCCCCCAGCTTATCGAGGCAAGGTGGCCGCCAAATGCGATTACGATGAATGAAAAAACGAGAAGTAGGAGCAGAAGAATTTCTTGAATGACGTTGCGCGAACCCGTACCGATATCGTCTCTTTGACTCATTTCAGACCGGCTCCGAAAGATCTATATTTCCTGTCTTCCCTCAAGAGCGCGGGAAAGGGTTATTCCGTCGGCGTATTCCAGATCGCTTCCAACCGGCAAGCCCGCGGGCGATTCTGGTGACTTTCACACCCAGAGGTTTCAGCAAGCGGGCCAGATATAATGCGGTCGCTTCACCCTCGACATTAGGATTGGTGGCGATAATAATCTCTTTGACATTAGCGTCGACTCCTGGTCAACAGCTCTTTGATTTTTAAATCATCGGGGCCGATTCCGTCGAGCGGGGAAATCCTCCCCCCGAGAACATGAAAACGCCCGCCATAACCTTCCGCCTTGTCCAGCGCGGCCAAATCGACCGCTTCTTCGACCACGCAGATAATATCATTCTTGCGCTCCGTATCGGCGCAAATATGGCACGGGTCGGTTTCGGAAATATTATTGCACATCGAGCAGAAGCCGACTTTTTCTTTCACGTCCCGTATTGCCTCGGCGAGTTCAAGCGCTTCCTCTTTGGGGATCTTCAGCAGGTGAAATGCCAGCCTGCCGGCAGACTTGCGCCCAATGCCGGGAAGATGCGAAAGGAGAGTGATAAGCTTTTCTACCGATTCGGCGGATTTATACATGATCTTACCCCAAAGGAATATTAAAACCGCATCAAAATGGAAGGTTCATGCCGGGGATGTTCAGGCCGCCGGTCAGTTCCGCCATCTGCTCGGCCTGTAATTCCTGAGCTTTCTGGCGAGCCTGATTGACTGCCGCGACAATCAGATCCTGAAGCATTTCGATATCATCAGGATTGACCACCTCACGATCGATTTTCACTTCGATTATGTCCTGTTTTCCGTTGGCGACAACTTTCACCATCCCGCCGCCGGCAGACCCTTCGACCTGCATCTGTTCCAGTTTGGTCTGGATTTCCTCCATCTTGGCCTGCATCTTCTGGAACTGCTTCATCATATCGCCCAGTTCGCCCTTTACCCATCGCTTATTCTCCTGTATCTAATTCATTCTTCAACTTTCTTCTTTCCGATAATCTCACCGTCAAGCTTTTCAACCAGGTTCCGTAGTTTCTCATCCTCCGCCAGTATCTTTTGAGTATCGATTTTTTCTTCCACGGCCGGAGTCTTTTATCGGCGGCGACGGCTTTCTTAGTCATGTCGACTTCAAACCTTATTTTCAGATTAGTCTTGAAATAATCCCGCAACGAATTGATGATCGTCGTCATATAATTCGATTTTTCAACTACCTGCTTTGATGTCCCACCCGCATTGTGAAAGACCGCCGTGATAGTATTGTCTTTTACTTCGATTATTCCACCATGGCGAGAAGTGACGACAGCATCGGATTTTGTAGTCTTGAGATGCTCGAGGAATTTCGGCCAGCTGCTCTGAACTATGGGAAGATTGACCGGTCGTGCCGACAATGGTGCAGTCTCCGGAGCGGGTCGACTCATTTCCGCAGCTGCTTCCGGCGCGCTCGCGGGCTGACGGAACGCCGGTACCGCCGGACTATGCTTGGCGGGCCCTCCAAAGAGGTCGGCGGACGGTTCGGAGATCGGAAAATCAGGCTGATCCGATAGGCGCGCCAGAACATCTTCAAAGTTACGATAGTCGATTCCAGATTGGCCAATTTCAGGGTCGCGGTTTCCAGAAGAAGCCGCGGACTGATGCCGCTCTTCAAGTCAACTATGGTATCGGTCAGCATTTTTATCATCCGAAGCAGGTCGCCGGTGGAATAGAAATCAACCTGTCGTCGAAAATTCTCGATTTCCGTCTCGGAAAGCTCCAGAATCCTCTCCGGCTGAGATGCATTCTGCAGGATCAAAAGATTGCGAAAATGCTCTATTATCCCGGTGCAGAATTCAGGAATTTCCACCCCGGAATTCGATCATATCTTTGATTATTTCAAGAGCTCCGGCGCTGTCTTTGGCGGCTATCGTATCGACAAACCGAAAATAGATTTGCCGTTCAACCAGTCCCAGCGCCTCTACTACCATGGCTTTCCGTTATCCGCCCATCGGAAAAGGCTGATAGCTGATCCAGAAGTGACAGCGAATCGCTCACCGCGCCGTCGGCCTTGCGGGCGATAATAAATAAAGCCTCATCATCGATTTCGATTTTCTCCGCCTCGGCCACTTTCTTCAGATGCGTGGTAATCTCCGGAACACTGACCCGGCGAAAATCATATCGCTGCGTGCGAGAGCGGATAGTCTCCGGGACTTTGAACGGCTCGGTCGTGGCAAAAATGAAAACCACATGCGGCGGAGGTTCTTCCAGCGTCTTCAATAGGGCGTCAAAGGCCGAACCGGACAGCCGGTGCACTTCGTCGATAATATAGATTCTCTTCTTCCCCGATGTCGGCAAATAACGAACATTCTCCCGCAGGGTGCGGATATCGTCCACCCCGGTATTAGACGCCGCGTCGATTTCAAGAACATCCAGAGAAGACGCGGAGATAATTTCACGGCAGGATGGACACTTATCGCACGGCGTTGGAGTGGGCCCCTCTGATACAATTTAACGCCTTGGCCAGGATTCTGGCTGTCGTCGTCTTGCCGGTGCCGCGAGGGCCGGTAAATAGATACCCCGATGAAAGCCGGCCGCTGCTGAGTGCATTTTTTAGCGTCCGGGTAACATGCTCCTGGGCAATAATATCATCGAACTGCTGCGGCCTGTATTTTCTGGCCAGTATCTGGTACGACATATAATTATATTATACTATCGCTCTTGAAAGTTCCCCGGATCGTCATCCCCAACAACTTCGGATCGCAGAACCCTGCCTGCAAATGGACATCGAATTAAGGTGCGCACCCACCGTTGTCCCTCCATCTCAGGGCTTCCCCGGTAGCCAGCTCCAGTCAGGTGCTCCCGCAACACATACCGAGCATCACCTACCGTTGCTACCTTCCGGTCCTGGCGGGATTCGGTAAGTCAATATTGTACAGGACCCGACCTTCAACACCGCTTGCCTGTTCGACACGAGAGATGATCGGTCCGCCGGTGGGAATTCGACCCCGGTGTAGCGGATTCCGGGTTACAGGGCGCCGCTAATTCCCCGTCTAGCACACCAATACACCTATATAAAATTTACTGGAGCAGAGCGGATTCGAACCGCCGACCCTCACGTTGCGAACGTGATGCTCTCCCAGCTGAGCTACTGCCCCGGTTTCTTCAACTTCAACAGCCAATCTATTTTCTAGGCCGCAAAATATTCCGGAGGGATATTTAACATAATCGCACACGAAAATCAAGAGAATTTGGGAAACCTGAGAAATGCCTCAGCTTGAGTCCAGACACCCCGTTCTTTCAGCAAATTCGAGGCAACTGCTCGCCGCTTATCATATCCACTATTCGGCTGACCCCAATTGAACTCTTAATCGTCACCATCCCCGACCGGCTCGATTCCACCTTTCCGATAACAACCGCCCCTTGCCCTATCGGCATGGAACCCATGATCTTGACCGCCCGGCCGGCCTCTGCTGAATCAACAAATGCGATCATCCGCCCCTCATTGGCAACATAAATAGGATCAAACCCAAGAATCTCGCACGCCCCCCGAACATCCTCCCGCACCGGGATACTGTTCTCATCAATATCTATACGGACCCGTGCCGCTTCCGCTATTTCCACGAGAGCCGAGGCCAACCCGCCACGCGTCAGGTCGCGCAGACAATGAATCTCAACCCCCGATTCTATCAGACTCCGGACCAGTTCCGCCAGCGGGGCACAGTCGCTCTCTATCGTCGTCTCGAATTTCAACCCCTCCCGCGCCGACATGATCGCCATTCCGTGACGCCCGATATCCCCGCTTAAAATAACCGCATCCCCAATCTTGACCGACTTCGGATTGATATCGAAATTATGCTCGATAATTCCAATCCCGGCCGTATTAATAAAAATCCCGTCTCCCTTCCCCTTATCCACGACCTTCGTATCCCCCGTCACCAGCTGGACACCCGCCTTTCGGGCGGCGTTCTGCATAGATTGCACCACCCGCCACAGTATTTCCATGGGAAGCCCCTCTTCGAGGATAATTCCCGCGCTCAGGTACAATGGCTTTGCCCCGCACATCGCCAGGTCGTTCACCGTACCATTGATTGCCAACTCGCCGATATCGCTTCCGGGAAAGAAAAGAGGCTTCACCACATACGAATCCGTCGTGAAAGCTACTCTCGTATCGCCGAATTTCAATATTGCTCCATCATGCCGACCTTCGAGAAATTCATTCTTGAACGATGGCAGAAAAATCTTTTCAAGCAGATCATGCATCAATTTGCCGCCCCCCCCATGAGCCAACAGCACGTGAGGATAATCCGAAATTTGAATCGGGCAGACAGGATTGAACTTCAAATTTTCGTCAGTCATTCTTGACAACCTTCCGGTAACGGTAGTATGCGGCGCACGCCCCCTCCGAAGAAACCATCGTCGCTCCCAGAGGATGTTCAGGGACACATCTCACCCCAAACGCCGAACATTCCAGCGGCTTCTTGATTCCCCTCAAAATCAAACCGCTGATACATTCCGAAGATTCCTCCACTTTCTTATCCGCCAGACCAAAACGCAGCTCGGCATCAAATTTTGCATATTCAGGCCTCAGACCTAAGCCGCTCCGGGGAATCTCGCCAATCCCCCGCCATTTACGGGGAACAACTTCGAATACGTTTCGAATCAATTGCACTGCCTGTCGGTTCCCTTCCCTATGCACGGCGCGGGAATATTGATTCTCAACCTGACATCTCCCCTGTTCAAGCTGGAGTACCGCCATATATATTCCCTGCAGAATATCAAGCGGCTCGAAACCTGTAACGACTATCGGCACATGATATTTCTGCGCAATCGGCTCATATTCCGAATACCCCATCACCGTGCAGACATGTCCCGCCGCCAGAAACGCCTGCACCCGGTTATCGCCATCCGAAAGAATCGCCTCAATCGCAGGAGGAACCAGTACATGCGAAACCAGAAGCGAAAAATTGCTCAAATCATGCTGCCTGGCCTGAACTACCGCCATCGCATTAGCCGGAGCGGTCGTTTCAAACCCGACCGCAAAAAAAACAACTTCCTTTTCCGGATTCTCCTGAGCAATCCCGACCGCATCAAGCGGCGAATAAACAATCCTGACATCCCCACCCGACGCCTTAGTCGATAACAAATCCCGTCCCGAACCCGGCACCCTGAGCATATCCCCGAACGAGCAGAATATAACTTCCGGACGGGCGGCAATTTCTATCGCTTTGTCTATCAATTCGATCGGCGTGACACAGACCGGACACCCCGGCCCATGAAGCAGCGTAATTTCTTTCGGGAGCAATTCATCGATCCCGAATCTAACAATAGCATGTGTCTGCCCGCCGCAGACTTCCATTATCGTCCATGGGCGAGTCGTGCTTCGGATAATTGCCTCCGCCAGCTTGCGGGCCGACGCAGCCTCCCTGTATTCATCGATATATTTCATTTTTCGCCATCTTCCGCTTCGGCAAAACTGTCTATCTCTCGCAAATATTGAAATATCACCTCGGCCTCCGACGGGTCAATTATGCTGATCGCCATTCCCACATGTACCAATACATAATCCCCGATCTTCACATCCGGGACACAGGCGACATTGACTTCCCGCACGGTGCCGCCGAAACTGACTTTCCCCGTCCGCGTCAATGGATCATCGCCGGAAATACTTATTATCTGTCCGGGTACGGCAAGGCACATAATTTCAATCCTTCATGTTCTTAAAATAGGTTGCCGCTACCGCCTGACCAAGCGCTATCCCGCCGTCATTTGGAGGAATCCGCTGATGCCAGTACGGCTGGAATCCTGCCTTGTTCAATCGCGCATTCGTCTGCTCGGTAAGATACTTATTCTGGAAACATCCGCCGCTCAATACGACCTTCTTCTCGTTCATCAGTCGTGCTAATGCAACAATGACCTCCGCCATCGTGTTATGAAATCTTGCCGACATCGCTCCAACCGAAACACCTGACTTCATGTCCTCCAGCAATTCAGAAACCATCGGCCGCCAATCGACCACAACCGCCGCCTCGCTTTTATCCAGTTCAAATCTATACAACTCCTTTTCCCGACGAAGGTCAAGCATCAAATTCCAGCTCCATCGCCGCCTGCCCTTCGAAGTGACTCTCCTGCCTTATTCCGATTATAGACGATACCGCATCGAACAACCTTCCCGCGCTACTCGTGTAAGGAGAATTCACGGATTTCTCAAGCATCTCTTTCAAAATGTCCAACTCGACCTTCGAAAAAGATTCAATCGGTTTCAATTCTCTATGCTCCAATAGAGATTTCCCAAAAATTTCATACAGCGCCCCAACCGCCGCCCGTCGAGGCTCCCTGATTGCCTTTTCGCCTCCCGGCAGACGGAATGGTCTAAAATACGCCGCTCTCTCTAATTTTCCATCCGTAACCCGGAAAAATTCTCCCCCCCAGATCGTACCGTCAAGCCCATATCCGGTGCCGTCCCACGCCACGCCCAGACATGGCGGCGAAAGCTCATTTTCCGCCATGCAGGAGAGGATATGGGCATGATGATGTTGTACTTTCGTCAAAGGTAAATCCGTCTTTTTGGCATAAGTGGCTCGACAAATAGGCCGGGTGCTCATCACAGGCTATATTTTCGGGTATAAAATCATACAATCGACACAGACTCTGGATCGTACTCTCGAAAGCTTCATACGTCTGCATAGTCTCGAGGTCGCCTATATGCTGGCTCAAAAAAATATCTTTGCCGATAGAAATAGCTATGCTGTTCTTCAGCTGACCACCCACCGCCACTGTCGCGGGGAAGGAGCGGCTAAAATGCACCGGCAGAGGAGCATACCCACGGGCGCGGCGAAGAACCAATTCCCTTCCGGCCATAATTCTGGTGACAGAATCATCCACCGGACGTGCAATCGGACGATTATGAATCAAAAATAAATCCGCAATCCCATTCAGCCTGACTACAGCATCTTTCTCATCGGTACAAATCGGCTCTTCGCTGATATTCCCGCTGGTGGCAACCACCGGGAAGGCAAGTTCTGCCATTAAAATATGATGCAATGGCGAATACGGCAACATCGCCCCCAGATACGGATTCCCCGGCGCTACCGATTTCGCTATATCGCTATTTTCCGGATTCCTCTCCAGAAGTACAATCGGCGATTCAGGGGAAGAAAGAAGCCTCCTCTCCATTTCCGATACCCGGCAGTGCTTCTCGATCTCAACCATTGAATTAAACATAAGTGCCAGAGGTTTCTCCTCCCGCCTCTTCAACTGCCGAAGCCTGCCGACGGCCTCTTCATTTCGAGCGTCAACCATCAGGTGAAAACCACCGATCCCCTTCACCGCTACGATCTGGCCATTGCGAATGGCCTCGACGGCCCCCGATAATGCTGACTCATATTTCGCAATTGCTCTGCCCTTATTATCCCACAGCTCGAGATGCGGTCCGCAGACCGGGCAGGCATTCGGCTGCGCATGAAAACGGCGATCGTCGGGATTTTCGTACTCCGCTCGGCATTTTTCGCACATGATAAATCCGGACATAGTCGTATTGGGACGATCATACGGCAATGCTGTGATAATCGTATATCGCGGCCCGCAATTGGTGCAGTTGGTAAATGGATACAAATATCGCCTGTTATGCGGGTCGAATATTTCTTTCAGGCATTCAGGACAGACGGATATATCCGGAAGAACCAATGCTCCCTTTGAGCCGGACGGATCGCTTTCGCGGATTTCAAAATCGGCATAGCCAATCGGGTCAAGATACGTATGCTCCATGCTTTGAATAAACGATCGAGGAGGTTTTTCCGGTTCGATTCGAAGCAGGAATTTTTCCAGTTCCCTTTTGTCCCCCTCAGCCTCGACTGTAACCCCATTGGAATTATTATTCACCCATCCGGCCAAATCCAAATCCTTGGCCAGCCGATAAACAAACGGACGAAATCCGACTCCCTGCACTGCGCCTCTTATTACGACGCGAACTCGTCTCCGGGTACAGGGTTCTCCGTTCGAAGTATTTCCCACTTCCTTGATCATTTTTGTCCGAAAATTCCTGCCACTACAGATTTCCTGCGATTCTTATTACTATATTTTCTTTAATTTCGCAAGATGATTCCACTTCCGCAAGAATTTTGTCCATAACCAACGGTATGGTGTTCTGGACCTCGGGGGAAAGTACAAAACCATGGTCGAATTTCGCACCCTCAATACCAAATATAATCATATATGGCGGCAATTGCCCTAATTCTCGCGAAAGCTCAACCGCTTCCGCCACTCCAAAAGCATGAGTGGAATAGCTGAAAAGCTCGCGCGGCACCTTATCCCTGATAGGGTCGAGCCGATGGATTCCCCCGGGACTCGCGCCCGAATGGACAGCATCTATTATTATCACCGCCTCTGCATTTTTCCATCGCTCCATTAAAGCCCCCCCCTCGCCGCTCATTTCAATGACATCTATATTTGGATTCATTTGAACAGCCAGCATCCTTCCCAAAAGCAGACCCACCGCATCATCCGACCGGCACTCATTTCCGACGCCAATGATTAGTACACTGGAATTCTGCTTATTTCGAGACGATTTATCCCTTGCCCGCGAGGAAACCAAATGGGCGGCAGAATTAGTCTCCTGCCGCCCATGATCTATGTAAAACGGGTTCTTTTGCTGGTCCAGACTGTTCTCTTCCGAATCCATCAACTTATTCCCGGTCGATGCAAAGTTTCAGAAAATGACACGAGCACGATATGCAGGGGTCGTAATTACGGACCGCCTGCTCGCAGAGCCATGTCAGTCTATCATTTGAAAGAGCGATATTCTTATTAACAAAGTCCCGCAAGTCGCTCTCGATAATCTTCTGATTCTGTGATGTTGGCGGAACGATTTTTGCCTCCTGTATTATCCCCCTATCGCTGATTCTATAGCGGTGATACAATATCCCCCGGGGCGCCTCTGTACATCCATATCCGATTCCCGCGCGAGGCTCGATATGAATTGAGGCCTCTTTCGGCATTTCGTATTCATCGATAATCCGCAATGCTTCTTCACAGGCATAGACTGTCTCCACGGCGCGGACAATTATACTCTTAAACGGATTCTTGCAGGTCGTTCCCAATTTGACATCGGCCGCCGCCTGCCGGGCAGCAGGTGTCAGGCGATCGTAGTTGATACTGTACCTTGCCAGCGGGCCGACAAAATATGCCCCTCGGCCTCTGATAACTGAATGAAGCGACGTGGAATGTTCGACATGCTGTTCTTCAAAATATTTCTCATAATCAGTAATGGAAATATCAAGCCCCTTGTTGGAAACCAGTCTCCCTTCACATATTGGATATTCATCCGGATGCCTCAGCGCGACAAATTCATAATCCTGCTCGAAATCGGGAAAGTCAAAAGTAGCCACCAGCTTGACCGTATCAATCGCCGCATCGCGCGCCCATTTGAGATCCTCAACCATGGTCTCAAGCTCACTTTTGGTCGGGACCTTGTAGAATCCCCCAACCTTGACATTAATAGGATGAATTTCTCTCCCCCCAAGCAGGATCATTAAATCGTTGCCAATTTTCTTAAGGCGTAGTGCTTTTTTGACCGCCTCTGGATGATCCTTTGCCATCCGGATTGCATCCTCATACCCGAGGAAATCGGGAGCATGCAGAAGATAAATATGCAGAGCGTGGCTTTCGATCCATTCCCCGCAATAAATCAGTCGCCTCAGGGCGCGCAGCTGCCCTTCAACCTTTACCCCGAGCGCATGTTCCATTGCATGAATGGAACTCATCTGGTAGGCAATCGGACAAATCCCGCATATCCGAGCGGTGATATCCGGAGCCTCGGTAAAATATCGTCCCCTTAAAAACGCTTCAAAAAAGCGAGGTGGCTCGAATATTCTAAGTTTCGCATCGACGACAGCATTGTCCCGAATTTTGACAATCAGCGCCCCCTCACCCTCCACGCGAGCCAGATAATCAACCTTTATTGTTTTACTTTTCATGGAATTCGCTCTCTTTGCGAAATGCATTGGCGTTGGCGTTGAAACTGCGGAATGCCCGAATCACATCTTCGCCGGTGGCGCCCATCGTTTTCCACCGTGCCGACAATGAACCTGTATTCGGCGTCTCCTTCGGGCCAAAACAACCGTAACAGCCGCGATTATAACTGGGGCAAATTGAACCGCACCCGGCATGAGTAACCGGCCCGAGGCACGGAATCCCCTGCGCTACCATGACACAGACATTCCCCTTCAATTTGCATTCAAGGCAAACGCTGTGATGCGGAGTATTAGGTTTGCGCCCGTTAAGAAAGGCGCTCAGGACCTCTACCAACTGATATTTATTGACCGGACATCCGTTCAACTCGAAATCAACCGGAATATGGTCGGATATCGGTGTCGATTTATTCAACGTTTCTATAAACTGCGGCGAGGCATAAACGATCGACGTAAAATCCCGGACATCCTTAAAATTCCTGAGTGCCTGAATCCCCCCCGTCGTGGCGCAGGCGCCGATTGTAATCAACAACCCCGACGCCCGACGTATTTTGTGTATCCGCTCGGCATCATGCGGCGTCGTGATCGAACCCTCCACCAGCGAAATATCGTAGAATTTCCCCGTCACCGCCCGTGAGGCTTCCGGGAAATTGGCTATCTCAACCTCTCCCGCCACCTCCAGCAATTCATCCTCGCAGTCCAGCAGGCTCAACTGGCATCCGTCACATGACGCAAATTTCCAGACCGCCAGCTTTGGCCTTTTTCTATGCTTCATATCAGATATCTCTTTTCCTCAGCAGGTCAACGATCAGATCATAGCGGAAAACCGGCCCATCTTTGCAAATGAAAGTATGACCGAATTGACAATGTCCGCAATGGCCGATGCCGCACCTCATGCTTCGTTCCATCGAAAGATAAATTTTATCCTGGGGTAGTCCCCTCTTCATAAGCTCCAGAATGGTAAATCGCATCATCACCTCGGGACCGCAGACCATGGCCAGGCAATTTGACGCATCAAAAGTCGCTTTCGGAATTAAAAACGTAACAACCCCGATATTCCCCAGCCACTTCCCCGTCCCGCGGTCAACCGAAACCAGCGCTTCAACGTCAAACCGAGCCCGCCACTGCTCCAGCTCGGCCCTAAACAACATATCCTCCGGCGTCCTCGCTCCATATAGAAGAACCACCTTGCCGTATTTTTCTCTCTCTCTTAAAACCTTATAGAGGGTTGGTCGCAACGGAGCCAATCCTATTCCTCCCGCCACGATAACAATATCCTTCCCTCTTCCTTCCTCAACCGGCCACGGAGCCCCGAAAGGCCCTCGGACTCCAAGCGTATCATCCTTCTTGAGCTTCTGCATCTGTTTTGTCACCGTGCCGACGGCGCGGATTGTATGAGTCAGCGTCTTGCTTGCTGACGGGTCGCCGCTGATGGAAATCGGCGCCTCCCCAACCCCAAAAAGATATAGCATATTAAATTGGCCCGGCTGAAACTCAAACTTTCCCGAACCGTTCTTCGGTTCAAGATCAAGCGTGAACGTATCATGCGTTTCCTTCCTGACCCGCCGAACTCTGAATATCTCCGGCTCCATGACATGCCGCCCGTTGCCGTCTGCCTTTATTTGTACTTCAGGAATGGTCGCCATATACATCCAATAGCTGAAATCTTGTCGCCTCAAGCCGCTCGGCAATTACCAGAGCGAATCGTTTCATAAGTTCATACCCGAGATCATGATCTTCTTCACATTTTCCTCGAAGGCATTTTCCGTCGAGGGCGATCGCTCTCGTCAATTCCAGCGCCCGCGAATCAAAATGCCATCTGTACGGCGGTACCAGCCACGACCATCCCAAAATCTCGCCGCTCTGCTGCGTATGGATGGCAATCGGTCCCTTTACCGGCGAAAATGTCTCCAATACGACTTTCCCTTCGCGTATGAAGAAAAATTGATCGGCCGGCTCCCCCTCGCGGGAAATAAACTGACCCGGCTGAAATACAACATTCGATGCGCATCCCACGATTAACCTCAGATACTTTTCCTCCAGCCCCTTCAGGAATGGATGAGCCGCTAATAATGGTTCTAATGTCTCCATATTTGATTCTCCTCTATTTTTCAAACCGCCGCAGAAGATGCCGCCTTGCCTCTGATTGCCTTTATCTCTTCAGTTATGTCGATTCCGACCGGGCACCACGTTATGCAACGCCCGCATCCGACGCATCCCGATGTCCCGAATTGGTCGATCCAGGATGCCAATTTATGAGTCAACCATTGGCGGTAACGAGCCTTCGCCGACGACCTTACACTCCCGCCGTGAATATATGAATGCTCCAGCGTAAAACAGGAATCCCACCGCCGCTTCCTTTCGGCCATATCACCTTTCAGATCGGTGTAATCCTCCACATTCGAACAGAAACAGGTCGGGCAAACCATAGTGCAATTACCGCAGGTCAGACATCGTGACGCCACCTCATCCCAGCGAGGATGCTCTGAATTGGCATAAAGAAGCTCTTTGATTTTGACCGTATCCAGCGAGCGACCCATCTGAGACAGCGCCTTGCCGATGCCCTGATCCAGCAAAATCATATCTTCCTCGCCCGCCGGACGACTCGATACCTGCGATAAAACCTCTCGCCCCAATTCAGTCCCTGTTTCGAACAGAAAATAATGTTTCTTCTCATCTATGATTTCCGTCATCGCAAGATCGAATCCCGAAATTGCCTTGGGGCCGGTTTTCATCGAGGCACAAAAACAGGTTCCTCCTGCCTGAGTGCAATTTACAGCCAGAATAAAAGCCTTCTGGCGCCTTGCACGATATCCCGGGTCACAAAATTCTCCCTCTATGAAAACCTTATCCTGAACGGCAATTGCATTCAGATCACAGGCGCGAACTCCTATAAAAGCCATTTTGGCCGGCTCGACAACATCCGGCGTCAAATGAAATCCGCGTGAATTTCTCTCTGCCCTGAGTATCCTTGATGTAGGAGGAAAAAGATACTTTTTCCACGAGTTCGGACCTGACGCAAATCCAAAGAAAGCATCATCATTCCTTTTCGCCAATCGATAGATGCCGCTTTCCTGCTTATCGATCATTCCGATAGGAAATTGGCTAACGGAATTCACTCGATCATAAACTATCGCCGCGTCCCTTACGGTCGGGCCGACAACTTCATATTCCATCTTAATCAATAGATCAATCAGTAGCTGAAATTGATCTTTATCGACCACTACGAGTTCTCTTCTTGTCGGAGCTGATTCAGACATATATTCTTTCATCCAATATTCATTTTCTTAATCATATATATATAAAAATTGCGAAGAAATACAACAGAAATCGGATTACTTTGTGAAATTTTTCCCTTACTAACCAAAAAATGAGTTACTCGCGAGTAACTATACGCAATATATCATATTGTGTTACAACATATTACATTATCAAATGGGATTTTAGGCTTTCGCGAGGCAATAAATAATATGGTATATTTCTCCGCCGGAGCAATTCTTCGCAAAAAATATATGACAATTGGAATCCGAATTCCCTGAATAGGGGCCAATCCTGACTGAAACTATGCCTGACGATACCAGAATCCTGATACCTTAATGACGAGTGGATTTAGAAATTAGCCGATTTGACGATAAATCAAACGAAAGCTTCGAACCCTAAAGGATAAATGGCAGCATGATTTCAATTATTGGCATCGCGGTCGTAGTAATCTCAATAATCGGTGGCTTTCTTATGGAAAAGGGCCAGCTTATGGTTCTTTTTCAGCCTGCGGAATTCCTGATAATCGGTGGCGCCGCCTTCGGGACATTGCTTGTAAGCGTACCTATGCGGGTTCTCAAGTCCGTCATATCGCGAGTGACCGGTATCATGAGTCCCGGCCCCATGAAGCAGGACTATCTCGATTTGCTGACTATGATGTACGAATTATTCAATGTAGCCCGCAAGGACGGCCTGGTCGGACTTGAATCTCATATCGAAAGCCCTGACAAAAGCTCTATTCTTATAAAATACCCCAAGTTGACTAAGAACCATCATACCCTCAATTTCCTGGTTGATACGATGCGGCTGATAATTATGGGAGGCGTGCCCGAGCATGATCTGGAGGGGATGATGGATCTTGATCTCGAGGTTCATCACAAGGAAGAATCTCAACCCGCGATGACCCTCGCCCGTGTCGGTGACGCCCTGCCCGGACTTGGGAATTGTCGCCGCGGTACTCGGCGTCGTGATTACCATGGGCGCGATAGATGGTCCCCCGGCCGAGATCGGCGAAAAAGTGGGCGCCGCGCTGGTAGGGACTTTTCTTGGTGTTCTTCTCTCTTACGGTTTTGTCCAGCCTCTGGCCGCCAATATCCAATATTCCATCGATGCCGAAAGTAGATACTACACCTGCCTTAAACAGGGGCTTCTGGCATTTCATAAAGGATTTGCAACTTCAATCGCGATTGAATTTGCCCGCCGCGTGATAAGCAGTGAAGTCCGTCCCGGCTTCTCTGAGGTTGAAGACGCTTGTCGCGCCACTAAGACGGCCAAGACCTGAGGCAATCTGATTTATGGCAGATGATAAAACCGATCAGCAACCCATCATAGTCGTTAAAAAAAATAAGGGGCATGAGGGTTTTCATGGTGGCGCCTGGAAAGTTGCCTATGCCGATTTTGTAACCGCCATGATGGCTTTTTTCCTTGTCATGTGGCTGGTAGGACAATCGCCGAAAGTGAAAGAAGCAGTCGGAGGGTACTTCAGGGATCCCGTCGGTTTCAGCGATAAGGCTGGCAAAGGAGTTCTTGAAGGTGGTTCTTCACCGGTAAAGAATATGAAATTCGAAAAAGCCGACGCTGAGAAAAAGCGCGTGGATGAGGCACAAACATTATCTACGGCCGGGGAAAAAATCAGAGAAACTATATCCAAGTCTGCCGATATGGCCAAACTAAAAGATTTCGTGGAAATCGAAATGACCGACGAAGGGCTGAGAATTCAATTGATTGATGCCTCTGCCAATTCCGATTCCGCCATTTTCTTCGATGTCAGTTCCGCCAAGCTCAAACCTCGCGCCGTGCAACTGCTAACGACTATATCAGAGGAACTGGGGGCATTGCCAAACCATATCATAATTGAGGGGCATACCGATGCCCGGCCTTTTCACAGCGACAACGATTATTCAAATTGGGAGCTTTCCGCCGATCGTGCCAACAGCGCCCGCCGGCTGATGGAATCCTCCGGCCTGAAAGCCAAACAGGTTCTGCAAATTAGAGGCGAAGCCGACACGCAGCTGCGATACACCGCCAATCCCGAAGACCCCCGCAATCGACGGGTGGCCATTATCGTCCTTAATGAAGCTTATGAAGAGCAGTTCAAGAATGTCGACGTGGGCAACGAAAGAGCGGAAAAGACTGAATAATATTCAAACCCGAAATTTCAAATTCGATCATTCTACCTGATCAATTTATACCCGTATCCAATCCGATAAAAAAATCCCGCAATAACCTGGCCATTCATCTTGGCCGTCAACCCATTTATGGACGCCAAGACTATCGTAATGACTGGTAATTTGATCGCTCGCAAGATACGATGAATCCCTCCCCACCATGATAATTGTCTTTCCTGTCTGTGCCGAATCCGGAAACCAGTATTTATACATAAGGCCGTTATCTCCAAAAAGGCTTCTTCCGGCTGTCCTTGAGGAACCGTCGGGATACATATAAAATGCCAGTTCGCTCGATATATTGTACTTGTCCATACCGACAATTAATGGTTTCTCTTTCGATTCCGTGATGATTCTGGAATCAACAGTTTTTATCTTCGCCCCCAAATCCCGCCATCCCCCGATATCGGCCATACTGCTTGAATAGGGCAAACCCGGGAACCCGAATCCCAAATAATATAGACCGAACCCGTACAGAAGCCCCAGAATTACCGCCGTAGTCCGCCAGCTTCGTCTCAGCCATTTCCCAATGATTCCTTGCGATGATTCATTCGGTTGAGATACAATCATGGCATAATACGGAATTATCGCCAGCCAGAGTGGCCCCGTCCAATTCAGTTTCGGCTGATGATCAATGCTGAAAATCACGAAAATTATAAGAGGAACCAGTACCAGAATACTGCGCAACTTAAATCCCCTTCCGGAATCATAATCGCCCTGCAAGGCATTCCTTGCTTGACGCCCTCGCCGGAATGTCTTCAGAGCCGCCAGAAATCCGTGCGGCGTCAGCAGAACCAGAATGGAACCCAAAAGCAGATGCAACGAAAAGCGTGATGGCTCATTCAGTCGCCGTGAGGTCTGAAAGGCAAATGATACCCATTGATGCTCGGAATTCCAGTACACGACCGGCAGGAAAATCAGAAGAGCTATCGCCGTCGCCAGATACGGCTGCGGTTTCCTGAACCACATCCGCGATTCTTTGTCAAACATTATAAACAAGAGAGCGGCGACCGGGAGGGCGCCGATAGTATATTTCGAAATCATCCCAAGACCGATACAAATTCCAAAACCGTACCATCCGCCCGTTTTCTTCTCCATCATAATTTGATACAAGAAGTAAATCGCTCCCGCCCAGCAGGCGGTAAGTGGGGCATCCGGCATCATCAAACTTCCAATGCCGAAAAAAAACGGGAGGGCGGAAAGTACCAGAATGGCGGACAGTCCGACGTCGCGTCCATAAATCCGCTTTGAGAGGGCATACATAAATCCCGAAGTAATCAGCCAGCAGATGATTGCACCCAGCCTTACCCCAAATTCCGTCGTGCCGACTAATCCCGTCCCGGCGGCAATCAGCCAGGCAACCATCGGGGGATGATCCAGATACCCCCAATCCAGATGCTGACTGTAGTTCCAGTAATAGGTTTCCTCCGGCATCAATTCCAGCGCTCCCAGATATAGAATCCGCAGAACCAGAAAATAGGCTATTAGTCCGACCGTTATGATTTTCCAGTCTCCGCTTCTATCAGGTTCGTCCGCACGCGGGGAAAAAAGCAGGATGCCAATAGCAGCCATCGAGATATCGCTTAACACCGCCGTCGGAAGAATGGCAGTATCAAAAGATAAACCCCAGGCCCTTCCCATCAGGGCCAGCAGACCACCGCGGATGAAAAAAATCAGCAAAGCCGTCGCAATAAAATATAGAATCCTTTTTCCCCGCGAATATACAAGAGCATTTCTGTCGTCATTTGCCGATTTAAGCCAGCATGGAAAAAGAAGTACCAGACTCGCCAGCAAGAATCCAATTAAGTTGGCGAGCAGAAAAGATATCCCCGAACGACTTGCCATCTGAATAAATGCAATATCAAATCCGGCGGCCACTATCCCCCAGACCCACAATTTTGAAACCCTGCCTTTGGACATGATATTTACCACTGAATCAAAAACCTGATTACGCGTTATTTCCCCGCAGGTTACACCTTAGAGACTATCGACACCCTCGACTGCGCCGTGCCGTTTTTCAGTCTCCGGTTCATTCATTTGAAAGCCAAAACTATCCAATTTAGACCGGCAAGTCAAGCTTTCCTGATCCCCGCCTTGGCGCAAACTCCCTCCGTACCAAAATACCATTATCCCCTTGCCAATCTACCCCGAAAGTATTAGAATTAAACATAAAGAATTAACACAGATACCCCTGGAGGAATGAAATGTCCGGCCATTCAAAATGGGCGACCATTAAGAGGAAAAAAGGTAAACTCGACGCCGAGCGCGGGCGTACCTTTACCCGGCTGATTAAAGAGATAACCGTTGCGGCCCGCGCCGGTGGCGGCGATCCCGAGGGTAACCCGCGTTTGCGTACTGCTATTGCCACCGCCAAAGGCTCCAATATGCCGGCGGATAATATCAAGAAAGCCATCCAAAAAGGAACCGGCGAACTTCCCGGCGTCACCTATGAGGAAATCACTTACGAAGGATACGGCCCCGCCGGTGTGGCCGTCTTTTTGATGGCCATGACCGACAATAAAAACCGCACCGTCTCCGAGATTCGCCATATCTTCTCCCGCTTCAGCGGAAATCTTGGGGAAAACGGATGTGTCTCCTGGATGTTCGACAAGAAGGGCGTTATTACCGTCGCCACTTCTGTGTGCGATGAAGACACTCTGATGGAAATTGCCCTCGATGCCGGCGCTGATGATTTGTCCAATCAGGGTGACATCTACGAAATCACCACTCCCCCGCACGATATGGAAAAAGTGAGGGCCGCCATCGAGAAAAAATCGATTCCGATTACGATGTCGGAAATCACCATGGTACCGCAGAATTTTGTTAAGCTCGAGGAAAAACAGGCGGAGACGATGCTCAAGCTCTACGAGACGCTCGAAGAGCATGATGATGTTCAAAAGGTCTACGCCAATTTTGATATAGATGAATCGGTGATGGCCAGGCTGGTGGGCTGATCGACCCGATCGCCGCATCATTCACCGCCATGAAAATTATCGGCATCGACCCCGGTCTGCATATCACCGGATACAGCGTGCTTGAATCGAATGGCCATGATGCCCGCGTAGTTGAGGCCGGCGTTATTAAAACCGAAGGAATCAAACCGTTCGACAGAAAACTTGAAGAGATCTTTTCCGAAACAGGCAAAATTATCAAACAATTCAAGCCCGATTATATCGCCGTTGAAGAGCTCTATTCACACTATGTCCACCCCAAAACAGCCATAATCATGGGACATGCGCGCGGAATGATTTTCCTTCAGGCCGCCATCTACAAAGTGCCGATCGTATCCTACGCCTCAACTCGCATCAAAAAATCATTGACCGGCAACGGCCGCGCCACCAAAGTCCAGATGCAGAGGATGATTCGTTCCACCCTCAAATTAAAGCATGAATTCTTTTCGCCCGACACCGCCGACGCTCTCGCCGCCGCCCTGTGCCACCACAACGCCCTGCTGGGAAAGAAACTGTCATGATATCCCGTATCACCGGCAAGATAAGCCATCTCGGTGACGATCAAGTCACTCTCGAACTGAACGGCCTGCACTATGACCTCATGATCCCTTCGGGCATCCATGACAAATTAAAAGACGCACAAAGCGGTGATTCCACCATCACCCTCTTCACCATAAATTATATCGAAGCCGGCGACAAAAAAAGCTACCACTATCCGCGCCTGGTCGGCTTCTCCAATCCCATCGACAAAGAATTCTTCCAGCTCTTCACTACCGTCTCCGGTCTTGGCATCAAGAAAGCCCTCAAATCGCTGACCCTCCCCATCCGCGAAATCGCCACTGCTATCGAAACCAAGGATGCCGCCACTCTCTCCCGTCTTCCCGGCTTCGGCAACCGTCTCGCCGAAAAAGCCATCGCCGAACTCAACGGCAAAATGGCCCGCTTTGCACTATCCAAGGAAGAACATCCCCTCACCGTACCGTCAAGAGAAAAAGCCAGCTTCATTCTCGAGGCTATGGAAGTTCTCCTTCAACTGCAGTACAAACGACCCGAGGCCGAAAAAATGGTCGACAGCGCCCTCCGCGCCAATCCCAAAATAGATTCCGCCGAAAAACTAATCTCCGCCATCTTCAACATGGAAGCCTCCTCCGCGGCATGGAGCTAACCGATGACCCGCGAACGAATCATATCCGGTGAAGCCATCTCGCCCGAGGAAGAATCGTTCATTCTCTCGCTTCGCCCGAAACTCCTCAACGAATATATCGGGCAGAAAAAACTCAAAGAAAAACTGCGCGTCTCTATCGAAGCCGCCAAACGGCGCAAGGAAGCCTGCGAGCATACTCTCTTTTACGGCCCCCCCGGACTCGGCAAAACCACTCTCGCCCACGTCATCGCCAACGAAATGAGCAGCCGCCTCGTCGCCACCTCCGGCCCCTCCCTCAGCCGCACCGGCGACCTGATGGGCATCCTCACCAACCTCGGCGACGGCGATATCCTATTCATCGACGAAATCCATCGCCTTTCGCCCGCCATCGAGGAATTCATCTATCCCGCCATGGAGGATTTCAAAGTCGATTTCGTCGTGGATAAAGGCGCCTTCGCCAAAGTCATAAATATCCCGCTGAAACGATTCACCCTCATCGGCGCCACCACCCGCGCCGGACTTCTCTCGCCCCCTCTGCGCGACCGCTTCGGCCTGTACTATCATATCGATTTCTATCCCCCGGAGGAACTCAAGGAAATCATCACCCGTTCCGCCAAACTTCTCGACGTGAAAATCACCGATGATTCCGCCGACGAAATCTCCCGCCGCGCGCGAGGTACCCCTCGTGTCGCCAATCGACTCCTTCGCCGCGTTCGCGATTTCGCCACCGTTAAGGGTAATGGCGAGATCGATCTCGATACCGCTCGAATCGCTCTCGAGGCTGAAGGTATCGATACCATCGGCCTCGACACTCTCGATCGAAAATTCCTGAAAGTGATCATTGATTATTATCATGGTGGCCCGGTCGGCATCGAGGCCCTCGGCGCCACCCTCAACGAAGAAATCGACACTCTCGTCGATATGGTCGAACCGTACCTTCTTAAGATAGGCTTTCTCCAGCGCACCCGCCGTGGCCGCATGGTCTCCACCGACGCCTGCAAACATCTCGGCATCACGCTCGACGCCAAAAACCAGCCCAACCTCTTCGAAGAATAATTTCTGTATTTAGTTTTGTAGGGGTGTATCGCCATACGCCCATTTTTCACGCGCTGTCAGTCCGCCGCAGGCGGATCATTCCGGCCCCCATTTTTGTCATTCCCGACTCTGATCGGGAACCCAACCATAGCGCCGCGCTTGCGCGACCATTTAAATATGTGCCTTGTGCCACCCCCAAACTTGTTTGGGGGTGTTTACCCCCTCTCCCGGAACTTCTCCCACCTTCCCCCGGTTCTACCATAAAAATGGATAATCGATATCGACATTGACAATCTATCGGGAGTGATGGTCTTATGATTAGAAAAACTGTACTTATAGCCTTGACCCTGGCGCTGTGCGCCTCATCATTCTCAAACTCGAACGCTTGCTCCGTTTGCCGATGCGGCGACAATGCCTTCCTCTTCTCACAACGAGGCTTCGGTATGCCCGACCCGGCCGAAACCCACCGCTTCTGGTTCAGCTTCGGCAACCTCTACTCGACCAAATCCAACGGCCTTTCCGACGGTGAGGGTATCGGCACCGAGCGCCAGCGCGAAACTCGCCCATCATTTCGCCTCTCATACAGTCCCTCCGACCTCCTTTCGTTTTCACTCGAAACACCGTTCCAATTCAGGCGCATCGTGACTTCCGCTCCCCAGCAAGTCAATCGTCAAAATTCATCCGGCATCGGCGATGCCGAGCTTTCCACGACCTTAACCCGCAAATTCGGCGGCAGTAACGGACGTTTCTATTCCGGCGCTCTCGCTTTCATGATGAAACTCCCCACCGGAAACAACCGCTTCCGGCAATCGGGCGAACGTCTTGATGAACATCTTCAGCCCGGCACCGGCACGTATGATTGGCAGATCGGCGGCGCCCTGTCACGCCTGACCTCCGCCAGCCGCGTTTTTGTAAGCGCTTACTATCGGTTCAACGGTACTAATGACTTCAGCTACCATTATGGCGATGCCCTCTTGATGAATCTCGGTTCCCAATGGCCGCTGACCGAAAAACTCAGCGTTTCTCTTGAAGCCAACAGCCGCTACGCCCGGCGAGACACCGATCATTCTGATTTTGTCGATAATACCGGAGGCTGGGTCGCTTATATCGCCCCGGGCGCAAGATTGAATCTGACCACTGATGTCGGCATCTTCGCCGGAGTGCAAATCCCTGTTTACGAAAATCTCTTCGGCACTCAAACCGAAAAATCAGTCCTCAACACCGGCCTGAGCTTCGAGTTCTAAAATGATGAGCCCTCTATGCCCAATTTCTATTTGCCCTCCCAAATAAATTTGTGTTTAAGTTGACGGCTTAAGCGAGCAGGAGGTGGTCGCAATTCCCGACCACCTCCCAAATCCGCTTTGGTGCCCCACCCCTTGTTCTTAAAACCTCGCGAAGACGGGCGGTGGGATTTTCAGCGTGCGCGATTGTGGGTGGCCTGCCTGTCCGCCGCAGGCGGATCATTCCCGCCCCCCTTTTTGTCATTCCCGCGCAGGTCTCCAGATCCGGCTATTGACGGACGGGAACCCAGCCGTAGCGGCCGCGCTTGAGCGGCCATTTAAAAATGTGCCTTGTGCCACCCCCAAACTTTTTTGGAGTGCTTATCCCCCCCCTTGCCGCAATTTGTGATTGGTAACCCACCCAAAGCGAACCTTGGCGAGCGACGGGTGGGATAATTCTTGCACGCCCTCTGTAACCCCCTTCCTCCAGCGCAATTTGTGATTCCCAAATAGAATATACGCCATTATATTGCCACCTAACCAGAGGGGATAAATATTATGAAATCAACTTTATCGCCGCTTCCATTGGCGAAAATCGAAAATCTAATACTGACCATCCGCGGCCAAAAAGTAATGCTTGATAGCGACCTGGCCGATATTTATGGCGTCACTACCAAACGTCTCAATGAACAGCTAAAGCGCAATAAAGAAAGATTTCCTGAGGATTTCGTGTTCCAGCTTACGGAAAATGAGCTGGAGTCTTTGAGGTCGCAATTTGCGACCTCAAAGATCGGAGAGGTAGGGGCGAGCTTTCTCCCTCTGTGCCCTGAACCCCTTCAAAGACAATTTTTCTTTCTCACACATTACCTTTGTGTTTGATCAAAGCAAGAACTGAAGCTTATCGCTTATGGTATCAGAGCAATGAAGACGATCACCGTCACCATCCCACACGAGAAGAATTCCACGATCATGTAAGAGGTAATCCTCAAGCCATAGTAATCCTCGGCTCAATGGTTTTTCGATGACTAGGACGAGATTTGCATCTGGGACTCCCTGCAAATAGCGGTATTCATACAGTTGTGAAACACCAGATCGAATCTGTGAAGGTATGTTGCTTTCAATCGATTTCATCTTAAAGATAAAGATATCCTGGCTTATGCGTGCGACCAGATCTACTTGCCGATTACGCCGTGGAACGGCTCCAGCCTGTCTTATCTTCGAGGCGACAAGATTTCTTAGGGCAATTTGAGATTTATTAGCGCGTTTACTTTTTGCCAGTTTCATGGCAGATAATATCCTTTGCTTTACATAATGCGTAATACCTAAGAGTTAATCTGACACTCCGATAAACGATATTGGCCCCGTTCGACAAACTCCAGATACCTCATATCCCTCAATAATTGGAGTTGCTGTCGAATTTTATCCTTTATATGTCGATTATCGGGATGCTTTTTTCTAAGAAAGTTTTCAAATGCGTAGACTTCTTTAAGAGAAAAACTCTTATGCCCAAGCTTATCCACGCACATCATTAAATCCAATAGCCATCCCTTTGCCTTGATTTCCTTTTCTTCTCTCAAAAAAAGAGTCTTTCTCCACTCTGCGAGGTACTTTTTCCTTTGGTTCTATCTGCCTATCTTTAATAAAGAATATTTTGCCAGTTTGCGGTATATTTTGCAGTAGAATATTGCAGCCAACCCAACCAGCCCGACGCGCCGTTGACGCCAGCGGCTTTCGCCTTTCAATAATATCGGGAATAAAAAAATGCTTTGGGATAACGAAAAAATTTTGCACTTCAGAATTTTGCAGTTCATAATTAAGCAGGAAAAAATTCGGGCTATTGCTGCTTCGTAATCGTTCAATCATCGTGCGATATGCACCATCTAGTATTTTTGTTCCTACGCTGCTTCGCTTACTTTTTAATTCATAATCTTCCCCGCAATTTGAACAGTAAAAGTCAGCGACTGGTTGATTATTTGGATATTTATCAATATTAAAATGCCCGCAATTCGGACAAAAAATAGAATTGCCCACCCAATGTTCAGTTAAGACACGAATCTTCTGAGAATTGCTTCTATAATCCCCTGCAAGCTTAGTATTCAAAGCAAGTTTCATAATCCACTAATTCTTTCTTCTAGCCCGGTCCAGATTAATCTTCACACTCTTATGCGCTATTTGATTTCGCCGGCATCTCAATCAGGCAGCCGTGCCACTCCCACTTGCATCCAAGGCTTAAGTAATCGATCACCCTTTCACTCAAAATAACAGAACGGTAAATTACCTGTCAATCACAAATATGTTCTACTTTGCCCAAAATGATAAATATAATTTGAATTTTGATGGTGGTGTTCGAATTGAAGTGTCTTCGGAGTGTGGATTATGTCCAAGCGTGAGTCATCCTCAAATTTGTTTGGGGCGTTCCTCAATTCCCCACATGCGAGTAGGGGCACCGGCGACCAAAAATATCAATTTCACCACCAGACCGATGTTGATTCGGAACCCTCCCCTTATATGAAGGACCTAATGTTTAAGACCGTGACCAAAAAACAACTTTTCGTGAGACCCCCTCAATGCGGGCGGTCCACAAACCGCCCCCGGAAATCCGTCCCCCTCGCCCTCTGGGAGAGGGGTTAGGGGTGAGGGTTATGACCATGCCCAAAATTCAGATCAACGCTTCCGATCCACGATCCGGTCAACGATCCGGCCTGACGGACCTTGACGGGCCGTGGAGGGAGCTTTTACATAAAAGATTTCTACCAAACCAAAGCAACGCATCCAGTAGAAGGACAACGCGAACCCAAACCCCTGACCCCGTCTTACCGGTGCCAACCATGCCTAACTACCAGAACACTAACCCTTTAACAATATTCTCCGCCTCTCACACCGGGAGTGAGGTCAGGGGCGAGGGTAATAATGCGCCACCAGCCCGGAAACGCTGGATTTCACGACGGAGATTTCGTAGGGGTCGACCTATGTGTCGACCCTGTAATACCCTAATGCGCCATCCGTCCGCCGCACGCAGGTTATTCCCGACACCCTTTTTGTCATTCCGGCCCCCCTTTTTGTCATTCCCGCGCAGGCGGGAACCCAGCCATAGCGGCCGCGCTTCCGCGGCCAACTATTACCTTGGTACCCCGTCCAGAGTCCGGCTTCCGGACGTCGGATGGGTTTTTAAGTTTATGCTGAAATCCTCTTCAAGAAAACAGACGTCAATTTATGCAGTTGCGCCACTCTCGACACCCAAAATTCCCCCTCTCCCTCTGGGAGAGGGGATAGGGGTGAGGGTTATGCCGGTTCGTTCCACTTCTAATAAGCCAGTTAAGCTCCGTTGGAATTTTACCAAACGCCATCAACCGCTTAAACTTATGAAAAGACACACTTCAATGAGAATCTGGATCGAACCCACCAAAAATGGGTCATCCCATCGGCGTATGCCTTCTGTTCCGCAAATTCTTGCACCAGCGGCGACATGCGACAGAAATTCCAAAAAGCGAACCCATTTCACGTTAACCTTATGTTAAATAAGCGAATAGCCTCTCCAAAATCGGCTTCGTTTCGCTTCCTTCACTTACCCCTTTCATTCCGCTCCATTTCCATTATATTCCTCCATGCACTTCGCCGGTGAACTTGCCGCCCTGACCACGGCCTTTTTATGGTCATTTACATCTTTATTTTTCACCTCCGCCAGCCGACGGATTGGCTCCTACTGGCTCAACAAAATCCGCATCCTCTTCGCCGCCGCCATCCTCTGCGCCGCCATGCTGATCTCCACCGGACGCCTCCTCCCCCCCGATATCCCCTCGCTGTCGTACTTCTACCTGATTTTATCCGGCATCATCGGCCTCACCATTGGCGATTCCTTCCTCCTCCGCGCCTACGTTCTCATCGGCCCCCGCCTCTCCCTCCTCATCTACTCGGTTTCGCCTATCATGACCGCCGTCATCGCCTGGTTCTTCCTCGGTGAAAAACTGGGCATCCCGGCCATCCTCGGTATCATCCTCACCCTCGCCGGCATGACCTGGGTCACCGTCGAGCGCGCCACGAGAGCCAATAATTCCGGCTCTCACGACCGCAAAACCTTGCGCGTCGGAATCTGGATGGCTGTCGGAGGCGCCGCCGGGCAGGCCATAGCACTTGTCCTGGCTAAAGCCGGAATGGGCAATCACCTCGACGCTCTCCCTGCGACCTTCATCCGGATGATCGCGGCCGTAGCCTCCATCTGGCTTTATGGGATTTTCGCCGGCGACTTCAAGGAGTTGGCCGAAAAATTCCGCGACCGCCGCGCTTTGCTTTTGGCTCTGGGCGGATCCATCACCGGGCCATTTTTGGGCGTCTGGATGTCGCTCGTCGCCGTGAAATTCACCGAGGCCGGCGTCGCCGCCGCCATAATCGCGACCGTGCCTGTCATGGTGATCCCATTAGTGATGATTTTCTACAAGGAAAAAGTCTCCCCGCGGGCGATCGTCGGCGCGATCATCACCGCCGGCGGCGTGGCAATTTTATTCATCCAATGACGCGTCACAAATTGGAGGAATATAAAAAGCCCGCACCATTTCTGATGCGGGCCGATAGCTGTAAAAACTTGGGGCTACTCAAATACTGAGATAATTTTCTTGTCGCGCCCCTTGCGATGGAACTTGATTACGCCAGTTATTTTGGCGAACAGGGTATCATCTTTGCCGCGGCCAACATTAAGTCCCGGGAGAAATTTTGTCCCGCGCTGTCTGACAATAATCGTCCCGGCCGGCACTGCCTCGCCGGAATATGCTTTCACTCCCAGCCTCTGGCCGCCGCTGTCGCGTCCATTTCGGGATGAACCTACACCCTTCTTATGAGCCATATTTATACTCCTTAAATAATATTATCTTCAATCTGCAATTCCGGCGCGGGCCGGACAAACTTTATTATATACAATTTCGCCCGAAAATCAAGGAAATTTATGCTCAAAACTCCCTCGGGTATTGTCACCAAAGAAAAATGCGCCATCAAGGACTCGAACCTTGGGCCCGCTGATTAAGAGTCAGCTGCTCTACCAACTGAGCTAATGGCGCATTCTATCTGAGGGTGGATGGGATCGAACCATCGACCACCTGCTTAAAAGGCAGATGCTCTACCACTGAGCTACACCCCCAAAAGCCTGGGGTGACCCCAAAATATGTCTCCCGCCCGATATGTCAAGCCGGATTTTTGGCTACTTTATACCGAGAAGCTCTACTTCAAATATGAGGGTGGCATCCGGAGGAATGACTCCCCCCGCTCCGCGCGAACCATAAGCCAAAGCGGGCGGAATAATCAGCTTTCTCTTTCCGCCAACTTTCATGGTCATTACACCTTCATCCCATCCCTTGATGACTTTCCCCATCCCTATTGGGAATTCAAAAGGCTCGCCTCTATCCACTGAGCTGTCAAACTTCTTGCCGTCGGTCAACCATCCAGTATAATGGACAGA
Source organism: uncultured candidate division Zixibacteria bacterium (assembly GCA_963813655.1). GTDB lineage: Bacteria > Zixibacteria > MSB-5A5 > GN15 > PGXB01 > CAWEZN01. Next base: position 497,212 of record CAWEZN010000010.1, read on the forward strand.
CACCATAGTCCCCATTTTCGGTGAAGCGCCGGTTCCCACTTTCAGATCTACATATTTAAGCCCGGAGGGGGTAGTGATTTCTTTCTCATCCATTTTTTTCTCCACTTTCTTTGCCGTCTTATCCGTCGCAGCTTTCTCCACTTTTGTTCCCGCGGCAGGAATGACCTTGGACGAATCGGCGCACTTTCTGACCTCGGCAGGAACGACCTTGGATGAATCGGCCGCCACTTTTTGTACCTCGGCAGAAGCCTTGGCGCTATCCGCTCCGGAAGTGACGTCGGCATTTATGCCGACCATCAGCATGAACGATGAAAACAGAATTGCGGTTAACATGACAACTCCTTATGTGGTTTATGATTTCTTGCGGAGATATATAATATATGGGCGCTAATTTGTCCAGTACTGCGGCACGGGGTTCTGTGCTCGCGGAATTATTGTAAGGCGGTCTCCCGGCTGCTCTGATAAGGGCGAGGCAAAGCGCCCCGCCCCGCGGACCAAAAAATCTATTTCTCTAATATCAACTTCTCAAACTCATCAATGAGATCTGAAAATACTCTGGTTACGTTCTCGACTGGGTCAGGTGAAGTCATGTCTACGCCGGCTTTTTTGAGAATATTTATGGGATAATCACTACTTCCGGTCTTGATAAAATCTATATATGAATTGAGAGCATTTTTATCGCCCGAAAGGATTTTGCGAGAGAGAGTCATCGAGGCCGCGTAGCTGGTGGCATATTGATAAACATAATAATCGCGGTAGAAGTGATAAATCCGCAGGCATCCCATATCTTTCTCCGGCTCAATCACCAGATCTGGGCCATAGTATTTCTGATAAATTTCGCGGTACAGTTGGCGCATCGATTTGGCGGACAGCGCTCCACCGGATTCTACTATTTCATGAATTTTCAACTCGAACTCGGAATACATGACCTGCCCATAAAAAGTCCCAAGGATTTGGTTAATGAAGTTGTTAAGAAGGTAGAGTTTTTGATTCTTGTCCTTGGCATGGTCGATAAGATATCGATTCATGATAGCTTCATTGCAGGTTGAGGCCACCTCGGCGGTGAAAGTGGAGTGACTGGCGTAAACAAATGGTTCATTCCGATCAGTATAATAACCATGCATAGCATGACCCATTTCATGCGCCAGAGTGAATACATTATCAAGAGTTCCGACATAATTCAGTAGAATGTAAGGGTGAACCACATATGCCCCCGGCGCTGTATAGCCACCGCTTTCCTTTCCCTGAGTTTCGAAAACATCAATCCAGCGGGATGATAGAGCCATTTTTACATTCTCAAGATATTCTTTCCCCAGCGGTTTCAAGGCATCAAGCATCAGCGTCTCGGCATCCTCATACTTGGGAAACTCCATCTTCGCTTCCGGTACCAGCGGCAGCCACATGTCATAGGTGTACAGAGTATCAAGTTTCAGGACTTTCTTGCGCAAGGCGGTATAACGATGCAGCGGCTCCAGATTTTTGTCAACCGCATCTATGAGATTCACGAAGACCTCTTTAGGAATATTATATGCATCAAGATTGGCATCCAAGGCGGTGTTGTACTTGCGGGCCCTGGCATAGAAAATGTCAGAATTAACCGACGAGCTCAAGTTGGCGCCGAGAGTATTTTCGTAGGCAACATAGGCTTTGTTATAAGCATCGCTAGCATCCTTGCGAACTCTGCGGTCGGTTGACTCAAGAAATTGGCTATATCTCTCCTTGGTCAATTCAACATTCGTTGCTTTTTTCATCTTTGATGGCCGGATACTTGATATCGGCATCATCAACCATGGAAAAAATCTGAATAAATCCGCGGGTAACTTTGCCGGACTGAGCCAGAAGATTCTCCACATCGGTCGACATTATATGTGCTTTGCGGCGAATAAGATTTTCGAGGTAGAATCGATAGACCGCCAATTTTGGTTCGCTGGTCAGGAATGATTTGAGAGTATCGTCGGGTATAGCCAGAATTTCCGGCTCAACAAAGGCAGACGCGGAATTGAAATCAGCAATGACGGTCGACATTCTATCACCCATTTCCTGATATTTGGAAACACGCGTGTCTTCGCTTTTGCTCAAATTTGAATAGATTATCAGCCGGTAGAGAGTAAGGCTGAGAGAATCATTCAAACTCAGACACTCTGACAGCGTGCCAGGCGAACTTGCCAGCTTGCCTTCAAAGGGTTTAAACTTCGGAATATCGCCTTTAATGGTCTCGAAGGTTTTCTCCCAGGCGTCATCCGACGGAAAGAGGTCTTCTAATTTCCACTTGTACTTCAGCCTCAATCTGATCCCGAGTGGGCACCTCTTTAACCTGGGCCAGCGCCGGCTGATTGCTATCCATAAATAGAAGCGCTCCGGCGACGGCAAGGAATGGCAATAACAACTTTTTTGGAATCATTGATCTTTCTCCCTGATAATAAATTTGATTTTCTTCTTTCTAGACGCATAGTTCCGCCTAATATCGAAAGAATACGCAAAATATCAAGGAAAGGTTTAGGATTTTGGAAATATCCAGTGGCATATCATTTGATAAAAGTGAAGAAGTCAAGACCAATAGTCAGGTCAAGCACAGCGCAGTCATTTATGTCTTTATATTGCAGGGCAACTCGCACGTTATACCCCACCTTGTCGGACAATGTCCTGGCGACTCCCAAAGTTCCCCTGAGAGCGCCACCATGATTGTCGTAGCAATTGTGACAATCACCGGCCGGCCATCCTTCCGGTGGAGGCGGTGTAATGTATCCAATGCATTTGATTCTCCAATCGTACTGTCTATAAATGTAAGCCAGCGATATATATGGATAGAGCCTGTTTCGAGTTTCGTCTCCAAATTCGCCCCCGCCTATAAAAAACATCATCTGAGGACCAACGCCGCAATCATAATGGAACTCCTCATCGGGATTGATCACGACAGTCGATCCCAGAACCCCTAGAGCAAGATTGGGCAAGATAAAATAACCATAGGAGATGTCTAATTGAGCCAGTACCGGAAGCCTGATTGTTTCATCACTCGCTCCAAATGCAATGGCAGGCCCGGCCATGAAGACCATTTTCCCCCTCGATGTCGGAAAGCCGTCTGCCGTTCCTGTCCCAACACTTAGGGTCAAGATGATAGCAATCAGATCTCGGAAAATTGCAGTCCTTCCGCCTATGACACTACCTCCCTATTCTGCAAATGAATGACGATTACCTATCAAGATTATGACGAGGGAATCGGTCGGTATATTTAGTGTAATTAAATGATAGAGAATTTGTGTGGCCCCGATGGGGCATTAACTTGCCGATGATTTTGGATGAATGAGCGGCTACATGACCAGCTTAAAGGCCGACTGAAATTCGGCTCACCGATTTTTGATTACTTGACTTTCAGTGGAATTTAATATACAGTTTGTCTGAATTTTGATTGGCCAGAACCAAAAACTCTCATTTTTTGGAGGATTCCGGGTGTCGGAGATGGGAATTCCAAAATCGACCTTTTCTTGTATAGTAATCTTTACAGTCATCGGTATCATTCTATCACCTTTTATCTTGCCCGGACAGGTTGCCAGAGCTATTGGGGAATCGGCCTTTGATAAAGTTATAGATCGTGACAAATATACCGTAGGCCCCGGGGATCGGTTCAGGATTGATTTTTGGGACGGCTCCACTCCGACTATAGACGTTACCGTATCACCGGAAGGATTTCTGCTGTTGACTTCAATCGGCCAGGTGGATGTGGCAAATCTGACTTTGGCAGAAGCGGTCAAGCGAATCCAGGGAGTTGTGACAAGGTTATACCCTGATAGTCAGTTTTCTGTTACACTCATTGGCACGCGTTCAATAAAGATATTGATTTCGGGCGGGGTAAAGACTCCAGGACTATATGAAATGTTGGCTTCTCAACGGGTTTCGGAAATGATAAGCAAGGCTGGCGGGTTTGTGGACGGAAGCTCCATGCGAAATATTACATTTTCCGGCGCAAATACCAGCTATAATGTCGACCTCCTACGATATGAAAGGCTTGGCGATCTGGATGCCAATCCCTACCTTTATTCCGGTCTCAAGATTAACGTTCCGATGATAACTGATTCGTCATCCTTTGTGCAAATTTCCGGGGAGGTTACAAGCCCGGGAGGACTTGAATATCATGGGGGAGATAACCTTGGCACAATGATCAAACTCGCGATGGGATTGACGGGAAAGCAGGGGGATTCAGTTCTAATATTCAGAGGCGATAGAAGGCTGACTGTGGGGATTAATGATTCAGTTACAACAATTTTACCCGGAGACAAGATCATTTTTTATAGGAGGCCGCCAGAGCTGACGGAAAGTTTCTTTACTATAGCAGGAGAGGTAAATGTGCCCGGCCGTTATCCTCGCGACAAGGACATGACTCTTGAGACGGCCTTGAAAAAGGCGGGCGGCTTAACTGAAAAAGGGGACATTTTTTCCCTTATAGTTTTCAGGAAACAGGAGTATAGAAGGGAATCAGAGACGGCAAAAGCACTAAAGGCGGCCAATATCAACAATATGAATTTTGGGAAGGATACTGAACCCCTTTCTTTGAGAGTTGACAAATTTTACCCTGACCATCTCGGTGAGATTCCGATCCTGCCAGAAGATTCGGTATATGTACCGTATTTCACTGGGTCTGTGAGCGTTTATGGGATGGTCAGTCAGCCTGGAATGATAGAAATTAAATCACCTAAGATGAGCCTTCACGAGGCTGTCCGAAAGGCGGGCGGGTATGCCAAAGGGGCTGACAGAGGTGCAGTGGATGTCTTCAGAAAATCTTCAGGGCTTAAGATTACCGGCGGCAAAGACATAAACATTTATGACGGAGATATCGTGGTTGTCCCCAAGACTCCACCGGACAGGAAGACTTTTTGGGATAAGCTGAAAGATGCGGCTACGATGTTTGGGGCGGCTGGAGTAGTGTATCTGGTGGCAAAAGACATAACTGAGTAAGACATATGGAAGAATCGGAATTTAATCTGTGGCGTCTCCTTGAAGTTATCGCGCGCAGGATAAAATTTATAATCATTTTCGTCCTGACAGTGGGTGTGATTTCGGTAATGATATCGCTCTTACTTCCAAGATGGTACAAGGCGACGGCGCTGATTCTTCCTCCAAAAGAGGATAATGTGAGACTTGGATCTTCAGGCGTTGAGGACATGATTTCATTCACAGCCGGTCTGGTGCTTCCGACCAGAGCTACTCCGTCTGACATTTACGCCCGGTTATTGCAGAGTCGGAATATGTTTGAAAGGGTCATCGAGATTAATAAACTCAAAGACTATTACCATATGAATTCGACGGTCGATCTGCTGGAGAAGATCGGCGAGCATGCTCAATTTCGGGTGACAGAAGAAGGCCTTTTAGAAATCACTTATATAGATAAAGATCCCAAGATGGCGGCGACCATTGCCAATTCCTTCGTGGAGGAATTGGACGTGATGAGCCGTGAATTATCGACATCAAGAGCCAAAACGACCCGCGAATTCATTGGCGGGCGCCTGGTAGAGGTCCTGAGAGATCTTGATTCGTCACGGGCGGCCCTGAATGAGTTCCAGCAGCATTATAAGGCGATTGATCTTGATCGCCAAACTCAGCTCGCCATCGAATCGGCAGTCGGCCTTAAAGTCTCGCTGGCGGAAACGGAAATAGATCTGAATATAAAGGAAAAGAATCTCTCCCCTACTCACCCGGACGTAGTTGCCCTGCGGAGAAAAGTGGAAGAGATCAAGGCGCAGATAAAGTCCTTAGAAGAAGGTGTGGAAAACGGATCATATTTGAGTTTGCCGATTTCAGAGATTCCATATCTCAAGAGCCGACTGGCGGAGCTGACCGGAAAGGTGAAAGTCTCCGAGACTCTATATGAGATTCTCTCCCAGCAATACGAGCAGGCAAAGATTCAGGAAAAGATGGATACGCCGGCCATTTCCATTCTTGACCGCGCTTATCCACCGGAGCTTCCCTTTCGGCCGCAGAAGAGAGTAATCGTCATGGTCTCGACCGGTCTGGCGATATTCGTAGCGCTATTCTTTGCGTTATTCATGCAGTATATTTCGAATCTTCGGAATAACTCTCCAGAAGACTATGATAGGGCAAAGCTTTTCTTTAATGTCTTGTTAGGGTGGATTCCGGGTGCTAAGAGGTTGAGTGCAGAAAAATGAAAATAGTCTTCTACAATGATTTGGAAGCTGAGATTGGATGGGAAAATGGTGAATCCGCGGAGTACGGCTGTCGATCAAAGCGGCCGAGAAACCGAGAAAATTTGATATGAGGGAAATATGCAAAATTCCGTGATCGATAAGACGGCCAAAATTGGGGATGGGACGAACTATGGCGAGTTCTGTATAGTTGGCAAGGACGTCACAATCGGTAGCGGGTGCGCGATAGGCAATAATGTCGTGATTCATGAAGGTTCCAGAATTGGAGATAATGTTCGAATCGATGACGGCACGATCATTGGCAAAATGCCTATGAGGGCGGCCAATTCAGCAGTCACTAAAGATCAAACACTTCCGGCCGCTGAGATCGGGACAGATTGTATAATCGGCACTCACGTTGTCATCTACCGAGGATGTGTCATCGGAAGGAAAGTCCTGATTGCGGATTTGTCCACTGTCCGCGAAAATGTGACGGTGGGTGATTTTACAATTGTGGGACGGGGTGTAGCTATTGAGAATTTCTGCAAAATCGGTCGATATTGTAAATTGGAGACAAATGTCTATATTACCGCCTATTCCGCGCTGGAAGATAGGGTTTTTGTTGCCCCCTGCGCGGCCACTTCGAATGACAACTATGTCGGGCGTACGGAAGAAAGGTTCAAACATTTTAAAGGGGTGATCGTGAGAAAGGGCGGCCGAATCGGCCTCAATGCGACAATTCTGCCGGGAAAGACAATCGGCGCTGATGGCCTTGTAGCTGCGGGAGCGGTACTCACTGAAGACTGCCCGGCCGGGAAGATTGTTGCCGGCATCCCGGCGAAAGTGTTTCGAGATGTCCCCAAGGAGCAATTGCTGGAAAACCAGGGTTGGAAAGAGTAAAGGAGAATTAAATGGCGGTTCCTTTGATAGATTTGCACCGGCAGTACCAGACGATAAAGGATAAAGTGGATAGGGCCGTAATAAACGTACTCGAACACGGCCAGTTTATCTTAGGTCCGGAAGTCAGCCAATTGGAACAGAAAGTTGCGTCACTCTGCGGAGTGAAGTATGGCGTGGGTGTGGCATCGGGTACAGACGCCTTGCTGCTCTCCCTAAGGGGAGCCGAACTGGGCCCCGGCGACCAGATAATAACCTCCGATTTCTCTTTTTTTGCATCAGCCGGCGTCATATCCCGCCTCGGTGCCACTCCCGTATTCGTGGATATCGATCAGGATACTTATAATATTGATCCCTCTCTTCTGGAACAAGCGATTACGCCGAAGACAAGAGCCATTATGCCGGTACACCTCTTTGGACAGCTGGCTGATATGGATCCAATAATGGAAATTGCAAGAAAGCATAATCTCGTCGTCATTGAAGATGCCGCTCAAGCGATTGGCGCGGCATATAAGGGCAGAAAGGCGGGGTCGATCGGGGATTATGGATGTTTTTCCTTTTTCCCGACGAAAAATCTGGGGGGAGCCGGCGACGGGGGAATGATTGTCTTGAAAAACGAGGAACGATTCGAATATCTGAAAATACTTCGAGTGCACGGTTCCAAGCCAAAATATTACCATCGGGTGATCGGTTATAATTCGCGGCTAGCAACAATTCAAGCGGCCGTACTATTTGATCAAACTCGATTACCTCCAAAGCTGGACGGAAAAGCGCAGGGAGCACGCCCGCAAATATGATGCGGCTTTTAAAGGTACTTCTATAAAGATTCCCGTTGCGAGAGATTATTCATATCACATATATAATCAGTACACTATCGCGGTTGAAAATCGCGACGAATTGATGACTGGAATGAAAGAGAAGCAAATTGGTCACGAAATTTACTATCCGGTTCCGTTCCATCTTCAGGAGTGCTTCGGATATTTGAAATATAAAGGGATCAGCTTCCCGGTTACTTCAAGAGCGGCCATTCAGGTAGTTTCGCTTCCGATTTACCCTGAGATGACCTCGACTGAACAGGAAGAAGTTATCGACGTTGTGAAAGCCTTTTCCGCGTAGCTCGGGGAGGGCCGCGCGATTCCGCCCAATGGGAGTCTAATGGGAGTGTTCAGCGGTTTCATTGGATCGGCGATTTAAGCAGGTTAGAATGCCCAAGAAAAAACTAGCGGTTTTATCTCTCATTGGCGCGAGGCCGCAATTTATCAAGATAGCCCCTCTGGCCAGTTCCCTGGCAAAAAGATTTCATCATATTATAGTAAATAGCGGCCAGCACTATGACCGAATGATGTCCAATATCTTCTTTGACCAGCTTGAAATTCCTCGCATTGATCATAATCTTCTTGTAGGAAGCGGCACTCATGGCGAGATGACCGGAAAAATAATGTCGAGGTTCGAGAAACTGCTGATGAAAATAAGGCCGGACATAGTAATTGTGTACGGCGACACAAACACAACGCTGGCAGGGGCACTTACCGCGGTCAAACTTGGCATTCCGGTAGGACACGTTGAGGCGGGCTTAAGATCTTACAGAATGGACATGCCGGAGGAGACTAATAGAGTTTTGACCTCCCATATTTCATCTCTCCATTTCTGTCCGACAAGGCAAGCCATCAGGAATCTCAGGCTTGAGGGAATTAAGACGGGAGTAGTGCATTCGGGCGATCTGATGTATGAACTGGTTGATATTTACGGGAAGGGAATTGTCGCAAACGACCAGATTCTGAATCGACTTGAAGTTGAGAAGCGAAATTACATTCTGCTCACACTCCATCGTGCGGGAAATGTTGATGACAGAAGAACCCTGGAAAGGAGTGTTGACATTTGCAGGCAATTGAATATCTCCGTCATTTTCCCGATGCACCCACGGACTTTAAAGAATCTTCAAAAGTTCCGATTACTCAATATATTGGACAAGTGTCACCATGTTAAAGTGATTGAGCCAGTGTGCTATCTTGACAATCTATCTCTTATGAAAAATGCAAAGGCTGTCTTGACCGATTCGGGCGGTATGCAGAAAGAGGCTGTTTTCCTTGGCACTCCTTGTTTGACTTTAAGAAATGAAACGGAATGGATAGAGACCCTGGACTGGGGGAATTTTCTCGTGGGGCTGTCATATCACAGAATAATCAAAATTCTGAATAACCTGCCCCGGCGGATGAAGAAAGTTCCATTTAAGATAGCTGGCAGGAAGCCTTCAGAGATAATCACGTCGGCCATATCTCATAAATTAGAGGATTCCTGACTTGGCGGGTGGGGGTAAGATCAGACTGGCAATTCTCGGGGTTTCGGGAGTTGCAATTTTCTCCAAGATATTCGGGCTTCTGCGCGAGATGGTCATCGCGGATAAGTTTGGAACATCGCATGAATATGATTTATTCCTTATAGGAGTTGCGGCCCCATCTTTTTTTCAGATGGTCCTAGCCAATGCCACAAATTACATTATGGTTTTCTTTTTGTCGAAGAATCTCACTGATACTCAGGACGGAACAAACTGGAGAAGTTTCTGGAAAGCATTTAATTCCCTTCTTGTAATCTCTCTACTTCTGGGAGGGCTGATTGCTCTGTTAGCACCTGTGCTTGTTAGGTTGATAGCCCCTGGCCTTTCCGTCGAGGATTTTGGGCATGGGGTTTTTTACTGCCGCGCAGTTTCTATCCTCATTGTACTCTGCTTTATAGAGTCACTGGTAAGATCGGCTTTGAATGTGAAGAAGATATTCGTGTATCCGGCGCTCGGATCAATTATACTTAATCTTAGCATAATCGTGATTATCAGCCTTTTTGCCGGAAGGCTGTCGGTGGTGTCACTGCTATTGGCACTCTTTCTTGGTCATCTCCTTCAAATTATATTTTTGTTGTTCAAATTATCCGAATTCCGCCTTGCCCGCGATTTTGAATTCAAATTTTTTGATAAGGAAGTTGCGAAGATTCTGAATGTGGGGGGTATTGTAATTCTGGTCGAGCTTTTGATCCGGTCATATTTTTTGATAGACCGGCATTTTGCGTCGGATTTGGAGCCAGGCGTGGTATCCGCGCTTTCCTATGCGGGGCTGCTGGCCTTGTTGCCTGCAAGCGTTGTAGGAGGCTCGATCGCCTCGGTCACGTTTCCTTATTTAAGTGAGCGGGGTAGTCGCGAGCAGATTCCTGAGTTCGCCAATTTGCTTCACAAAACCATCCGGTTTTCTCTGGTCGTAGGAATTCCATGCAGCCTATTTTACATTATGTTTGCCAAAGAATTGACCGCCGCGGCATTTTTCAGGGGCGCATTTGATCTCAATTCTCTTCAACTAACCTCACAGGTTTTGGTTTACATGTCGCCTTATCTACTATTTGTATTTTTCACTCCCGTCTTTCTTCAAGCATGCTACTCTGCGGCGCGACATAGAGCAGTATTGCTGATCGCTGTCGTTGCCATTGGCATGAAAGTCGCTCTTACGGGTTTGTTTAAGAATCTTTTCGGATTTCGCGGTATAGCAATTTCCATCACTACCGTTGAATTCCTCACAATGGCTATGATGACTTATATTCTGATCCACAATAAAAGGATGATCAGTTTGAAGGATCTGGCGCTAACGGCGGGAAAAACGCTGATCATTTCGCTTCCTATAATCGGTCTGAGTTTGATTTTCAGAAACTTTCCTGAGTTTAGTATGCACATGGAATTGATGTCAAAATTTAGGGTCATTCCGGCGGCAGTTGCCTCATTCATTATTTTCATAGGTCTTGGGTACTGGATGAAGCTCGATGAAGTACGGGCGCTAATTGGGTATCTCAAAGGTGTTAGTTAATTGACAACTGTTTCCGTAAGATCGCGAGCGGGGGACTACAAGTTTGTCGGCATGGCCTTCATCTTGAGCATTTTGTTTTTTGTCCTGGCCGGAATTGCATTCCTGATAGAGGGGCAACCTCTCTTTGCAGTCGTCTGCGTCAGCGTCCCATTTCTAATCGCCTTTATTTCACATCCGCGGGCAGCCATTTATCTATATATATTTTCGATGTTTATTTTCATGCATCCCGTTTCCAGCTCCCGGTTGATGCTTATTGACATTGTCTCGCTGATTCTTCTGGCGTCGTTCGGGGCTGATTTTCTCCTCAAATGTAAGACTTCTGCGAAAGCGCCATCAGTTGTCAGGTACGGATTGGTTTTATTGGGAGGGCTGGCGTTTGCTACACTTTTCGCAAGTCATCCGGAATATTCCTACAGCCCCCTGCTGAGAGTTGCTCTGCAGCTGGCCATTATCATGGCCATTTATAATCTGATTTCGGGCAAAGATGCTTTGGTCTTATTGAAGCTTTATTTTTGGCTGATGGTTTTTCATTCCATATACAATTTCAGTTCATTTATCATTCTGGGAGGAGGGTACCGGGTCTTCGGGTTTCCGGGAGTTTATTACGACGACCTTGCCATGCTCGCTTTTCCGATAGGCTTGGCCTATTATTTATGGTCAAATAAGCGCAATGAATCTCTTCTGTACGGATTAGCGACCATTCTTATCATTTTCGGCCTTTTGGCCACGCACTCACGCGGCCCCGCTCTGACCGTAGTCTGGGTTGGTCTGATAATGGTTTTATATTCAAGAAGGAAGGAATTAAAAGAAGGCACAAATTATGTCAGGCGTCGCATTCGACTGATTTTTTGGGGAATAGTACCCGCGCTAATAATCCTGATTGGATTCACCGGTATTTTCAAAATGGCGCTCGAACGATTCCAAAGCTTGGGCGATGTCCATACCGGAACGATTTGGTATCGATTTGCGCTCTGGAAAGCTAGTCTAATTGCTTTCATGAATGACCCTCTAACCGGGATTGGACCCGGCAGTTTTCGATACATAGAAAATATTCTGCCAATAGTCAGATTTGAAGAGGCTCAACTGTACGTTCAGGGATTGTCGGCGCACAACATGTTTTTGCATTATCTGGCGGAATCGGGCCTAATTGGAGCGGTAGCGCTGGTTGCATATTATTTCAAGAATTTTGTAACTGCAAAGAAGATCACGAAATATAATCCGCAATCATTTCCCCTTCCTGCGACGATTGCCATATTTGGGGTTGGCCTGACGATATTCGGCACCATCTTTTATTTGGATGGATGGGCGTGGGGGCAGAATGCTTTTGCGGCGCCGCTCTTTTTTGCCATTACGGCCAGGATGGTCAATAGCAAGTATGATGCATGATAGGATTGTCATACTGGGATATGCCGGCTCAGTACATATTATTCGCTGGGCGAAAGGGCTGGCGTCGAGGGGTTATGACATAAATGTCGTCTCGTGCGGCGGCACAGAAATTCCGGGAATAAGAACAACGATTCTTGGAGCAAAGACCGGAATTCAAAATTACGCCAGATTCTTTAGGAGGGCCCGCCGAATAATCTTGGAATTTAACCCAAGGCTTATTCACGCATTCCAGGCCACCGGATATTCTCTCTGGGGCGCAAGTGATTATGAGTGTCCCAGAATACTGACGCCGCTGGGTTCTGATATTCTGATAGTGCCGAGGAAATCACTCTTCCATAAATATATCGTAAGGCACAATGCAAAGAAATATGATCATTTCACAACAGCCAGCGAATATCTTAAAGGCGCGTTGAACAAGTTATGCCCTGAGTCTCTCGGCAAAACAACCGTAATACCCTTTGGAGTTGGCGTACCCAATGATTGCAGAATGCATGTAGAGGTGACACCTATCCGGCTTGTCTATGTAAAGAAGCTTATGAAAATCTACGGTCCGGATATTCTGCTCAAAGCAATGGCATTGTTGAAACGTGATAATATCAAAATTGCGCTCGATATCTTCGGGGATGGACCGGAAGAAGGAAATTTGCGAAAGATGGCGCAGGCATTGAACATTTCCGATTTGGTGACATTCAAAGGATGGCTTGAAATAGACAGGATCAGTGAGATGTTTCTTGACTATGATATTATGGTGATGCCATCCATTTCGGAGTCGTTTGGAGTGGCGGCGATTGAGGCATCGGCAGCTGGGGTGCCGGTTATTGCCAGCAGGATCGGAGGGATACCTGAAGTTGTGAAGGACGGGATTACGGGAATCTTGGTTCCCGCGGGAGATGCGAAAATTCTGGCGGCGTCGATAATGAAATTGGCTTCCGATGTCGAGCTAAGAAAGAAGATGGGATCTGCCGGACGGAAATATATTTCTGAGATGTTCCGATGGGAGAATTGTGTCGATAAAATGGCTGATTTATATGAACGCCTAATAGGAGCAGCGGGTAGAGATTGAAAGTTCCATTCTTCAGATTGAAGTTAACGTCGCGTGAAGAAAAGGCGGTGCTGAAAGTCTTGCGTTCAGGCTGGGTCACGACTGGTCCGGCGGCCGGCGAGCTGGAGGATAAGGTAAAACAGATTTCCGGCACTAAATATGCAGTTGCGGTATCATCATGCACAGCCGGATTGCATTTGTCGCTTGAAGCGCTTGGCATCGGTAGGGGCGATGAGGTTATCACGACCCCGTTTACTATGGCCGCTACAGTTGAGGCGATTCTCTATACAGGCGCTGTTCCAATTTACGCCGATATCGATCCCATAACGCTTAATATTGATCCGGCGAGAATCGAAAGTAGAATATCTTCAAAAACAAAAGCCATCATTCCAGTGGACATAGCGGGCCTTCCCTGCGATTATGTCGGAATTAGAAAGATAGCTCAAAAATATAATCTTTTTATTGTAGAAGATGCCGCTCATTCGCTGGGGGCAAACCATAAAGGAAAGCCGATCGGCTCAATTGCTGATGCAACAGTGTTTTCCTTTTATTCCACCAAAAATATAACAACGGGCGAAGGCGGCATGGTTGTCACAAATAAAAAAGGGCTGGCCGACAAAATGCGGCGATTGTCCCTGCATGGAATGACGTCATCAGGCTGGAAGAGATACTCCGGCGGTGGATGGAAATATGACATTACTGACCTGGGGTACAAATACAATCTATCGGATCTTGCCGCAGGATTGGGATTGGGGCAGTTCGAACGATTTGAGATATTACAGAAGAAGAGAGAAAAGCTGGCTCAAAGATATCTGGAGGGATTGAAGAGGTTGGGGACGTATATCGAACTGCCCGGGGTAGATAAGAGATCGCGCCATGCATGGCATCTCTTTATCATCAAGATCAACCCGGACATGTGGAAATTAAGTCGTGATGAAATAATTAATGAACTTGAATTTCACGGGGTAGGGTGCGGTGTGCATTTTATCCCGATATATAATTTCTCATATTTCAAGAAATATCAAGACTGGAGTCCTTCTGAGTTCCCTGACACTGAGTGGTGTTTCAAACGCGTAATTTCATTACCATTCTATACTGATCTGAGCATTAATGAAATTGATTATGTTATCGACGTGATATCTGCTCTCGGCAAAAGGTTTGGGAAATAAGTTCCAAGACATGATGCTGGCTCCACGAGCCACTGACCATGATCTGGCGATGACAGAATAAAAAAAGGGACAGCATTTGCTGTCCCTTTTTTGTAAGATTAAGTCACTTACGGATGAGTGGGCGCAGGTCCATGTTTGTACAGGAAGTTGATTAAGCGGGTGATATCAAGAGCGTTGATTCGTCCATCACCGTTAGTGTCGCCTACCTGAAGAATCGGTCTTGGCTGCGGACCGCTCTTGTACAGGAAGTTAATCAGGTAAGTGATGTCTAAGGCATTGATTCGCCCGTCAAAGTTGACGTCACCTGACTTGTGGCCGATCATCGTGACACCACCATTCTGCGTGAATGGAGTTGGGCCATCCGTGAACATTCCGGAAATAGTGAAATCCTGATAGGAAGTATCCCACAAAATAGGATAGCTCAGGATGAAATCCTGCATGTTTACTTTGATCAAGAGCACCTTACCGGTAAAATTCTCATAGCCGGTGAGGATCTCGGTCGAAGTCGGAGCCAGGGTCCCGTTGATCTGTACTGTAGGCAGGTCTATCTCCTCGACATTGTGGCCACCTCCGGCGAATTCGCCGCCCATATATATTTCCGCGACCATGCTGTCCTCAATGGAGGATTGCATGAAGGCATATATCGGGTAAGGATCTATCATGACGATACTGTCTCCGCCGAGAGCAACTTCCATAGTCACAGGGATAGTAGCTACTCCCTTAAGGCCGGTATGCGTAATGGTAAGATCGGCATTGTATACGCCAACGTCCAGACCGGTCGCGTCATAATTGACGGCCACCGGATGCGTGCCGTTTCCGGGAATTGTTCCCGTAGCGGGCACAGCGCTCAACCAGCTGAGCGGAGCAGAATTGAGACCGATAGCATCAAGTGAGAACTGAGCGCCGTCATAGCCGGTATAAACAAATGCCAGTTTGACATTGCTTTCATTCTTATAGGCGCTAAGGTCTACGATGGAGTTATTCCAAACCCAGTTGGTGAATACTCCATAATCGAACTGATCCCATAGTTTGACTGGATAGGTAGTGCCGCCATTGACTGATATCCATACGGACAGAGTGCAATTGGAATAGGGACTCACCGACCAATAATAGCTTCCCAACCACCAGAAATCGAGCACATATTTGCCGCCTCCGAAATCTATGGTAGGACTAACCAGCCACTCGTTCTGAGATCCGGTGTAGGTCTCATCGTACATGCAGTCGGCATTGTAGGTCCCCTCATACGGGTCGTAGCTGCCGATTTGCCAGGTGAACGGGTTATTAACGACAGCCGCCCATCCGGTCGGAGGAACCACTCCGCCTTCGAATCCTTCAAACAGCAGCTGCTTGGCGGTTTTCGAGTGGAGGGGGGTATACCCACCGGATCTGACAGGAGACTTCTTGAGGTCGGCAGCCGCCGAGGCTCCGCCAACACTTGCCTTCTTACCATAGCTAATGGCGACAGAGTAGTTGATCGGATATTCGCCCTGAGCTCCGAGTGTAAGTGTAGAACCTCCAGTGGCATCCGGCAGAACTTTGCCGAAGTCGATCGCGGTCGGGTCATAAGTGAATGTTGAAGATCCGCCGGAAACATTAACGGCATAATCCTCAGCTTCACCATAAGAAGAAACGCCGCATGGCACAGGAGTAGAAGAATAGACGATGCGTACTCTCATGCGAGTTGTTCCAGACATGGCAGTCGGCGGAGGGGTTATAGTTCCGGTGTAGGGGCCTACTCCCGAAGAAACGCTGAGCGTGATAGCCTCGCCGGCATCATCAAAATCAAAATCCTGATTCCAATCAACCCATACGCCGGCATAGTCGGATGAGTATGGATTGCCATTCGTAATGGAAATCGGATAACCGACGTTAAGGCTCATGGTGGCGGCCTGACCGCCGGTATAATCGGCGTAGCCGTCGCAAGCGGAGGAATTATTGATTTCAGCAACAGTGACGTTGCTGATATATTCATCGCATCCACCACTGGCGTCGCAATAGGCAGCGACCCATGGAGTCGCCAGAACATTAATGGTATAGGGACCCGAATAGTAGTTGTCCGGATAATCGGGATGGTTGGAAAGGACAGGAATATAATATGTTCCGGGGTCGAGGCCCTTGAAATTCATAGTGATATTCCCATCACCGCCGCATAAATTCCAATCGGTGGTCACAGCATAAATAAGGCTTCCGCCCTCGCACGGGCAGGCTGTCGCCAGCACGATATAAACTAGCTCAAAAGCGGGAGATGTGCCGCAATAGTCGACAATAACATCCGCTTTCTCAGAGACGGTAAAAGCTTCCCAGGCGTGACCATTATCGGTAAGCAGCGAACAATCGTTGGTGGCGCCGCAATTATTGCCGGTGAATGTATGAGTAACATTCATGGTGAGAGCGGCAGGTGTAACGTCGCCGCAGTTGTCATTGGGCGGCGGAGGGCATCCTACAACGCAGCTGGTGGACAGGACACCGTCACCGGTGTAATTGCTGTAACCTCCAACTTCGATAAGATAGGTATTTCCTGCAACGCCGGGGAACTTGACCTGAGACTGGGTGCTGCAATAATCGTCATTGCAGGCAATCTGGGTGGAAGTCGCCGGATCGCCGCAGCCGTCGTAAACGGCCAATTTGGTGTCGAAGCCGGATCCGCAGAGACTGACGGTGATATCGCCGGTGCATGATGCAGTATAGCAATACCAGAGGTTCGCGGAAGTCAGGCATCCACCCGGGCCATCAAAAGTAGCCGAGGTAGTAGAAAATGGCAAATTAGTTACGTCGCCAATTTCTGCTGCCTTATCCCACGGGTCATTTTCCGGAGCCGGAGCGGCGCCGGTAATCGTCATCTTGAAGGCGGGAATACAGGCGGGGGACGGCCAAGTGTCGATCATTATATAATATAGGCCGGGATCCAGAGTCAGGCCCGTGATACCGTGAATTCCACTGCCATAGTTTGTGCTCTTGGCAAGGCAGGTCGTGGCATCAAGAGGGCAAGTATTATGGATAGCGATACCGGTGTAAGTCGTTCCAAGAGGATTGAGTTTGATATCGACGACCATGGTCGTGGAGACATCAAGCTCATAGATAATATCCTCACCGCCGTCATAAGAGCCGAGGCAAGTGTTGTTATAATTGTCAATCCGGCCGCAAGTCCAGTTCGAATCAACAAGGGTATCGTTGATCATGTCTTCCGGCAATTTGAATGAAAGCGGATTACTGCAATCGTCTCCGGGATTTCCGGCAGAAACCGGCTTAATCTCGAGTGTGAAATCGGGTACACAGTCCGGGGTGGGGTAAGTATCAATCATTACAAAATAGGTTCCCGGTTCCAGATGTAAGCCATAAATACCATGAATGGTGCCGCCAGAACTTGTGTGAGTCGCAAGACAGGTAGCACCGTCCGGCGGGCAAGCGTCGTCGACGAGAATTCCGGTCCAGGTGGTTCCCTTGGGATCCAGAGTGATATCGACATCTATGGCGGAAGTAACATTCAGCTGATAAATAATATCTTCGCCGCCATCATAGCTGCCCAAACAGGTCGCATTGTAATCATCGAGACGGCCGCAAGTATAATTTGTGTTCAAGTAAGGCATTTCGGCCGGCAGATTAACTACCACAGGAGCAGCGCAATTATCGCCGGGACCCGCGATGGGGCAAGGCTCGGCGCAGGTTTTGGTGATATCCCAGGTGCCGCCGAGGGTAGCGCACTCTGCCTGGGAAACATCAGAACAGCTCGGGCTGAACGGGTCGCCATAGCAGCAACGTCCGGTCGGCGGAGGATCGTCATTAATCGACACGAAATCAACGCCAGCCTGAGCGCCATCGGCTCCGACATATCGCCAGGCCAACTTTACATTGCTCTGACCAACATAACCGGCCAAACTCACCGAGGCTGAATACCATAGAAAGTTGCTAAATACTCCGGCAACGGATTCATCCCAGAGTTTGGTTGACCAGGTGGCGCCGCCATCGGTAGAGATCCAGAGTTCGATATCATAGTTGTCGTAAGGCGATACGCCCCAATAGTAGCTCATCATCCAGTAGAAATCGACCTTGATATCAGCGGTGACCGATGTAAAATCCATGGCGGATGTAACAAGCCACTCGTCCTGAGGCACGAGAGCCGGGTCGTATTTGACATCAGCGTGATATGACCCGGAATAACCGCTGGCAGCCTGATACCATGTCAAAGTATCGGTATGGGTAGAAATCAGGCTCCAGCCTGCCGGCGGAACGGAAACTTCAAAATCCTCTGCGAGTACCGAGGATTTGAGTTCTTTAGTCCCACTGGAAGCTGTATTGGGGGCCACTTTGCTCATCGGGTTTTCAAGATTCAATTCGTGATAATCGGGCTGACGCTCGACTGGCTTCAGGTCCCAATTGGGGTCCGGCCCCGGTATTGTGGCAGTCGGCGAAATGCGGACTTTGCTTGGTTCCACCACCGGCTTCTCCCTTGCGGCCGATAGAGCCCAGCACCCCAACACCAGCAGGACCATGACAGAAATGATAAGGGTTGTTTTAAGTCTGTACATTACATAGTCTCCTTCATAGAGTAATTAGTTACTCAATGCTTTTTAGAATAGCTCTGCAGCTGTTGAAAGAAAGAGTGTTAACTGAAATATTTGCTATATATCACCTCCCCGATATTACATAAAAGTTGATGATATAAAAACGATAGTACTTTAAATTAATCCCATAGCTTTCCACAGGCCTTGCGTGAGACTAATGCAAGATATAGAAAAAGGACAAGTATATAACTCTCAGTAGCTTATATAAATTAGTAATTTTCGATTGAGATGTCAAGGATTTTCTTGTTTTATTTCCGCCAAATAAATATAACCTCATCTATCCTGTTTTCATATAAGATTGACCACAAATACTTTGGTCTGCTGCGGCCATGAAATCAATCCGCGGGAATTTCTATAAATAGATAAACTACCCCTGATTTCTTGAAACAATTGACAACTCTTTCCGATTATATATATTGCGTAGAGAACGGCAATCGTCACCGATCGAATTACTCCGGTCTGCCTCTTTGGGCGGGCCTTGCTGAAGCGTAAGTTTTTGGGGGTGTAAAGGTTTCGACGGGATTGGTGTGGGATTGTTGGCGTGCCGAGGGACTCCGGATTGCTCGTTAAACATCCGGTAAACAGAACAAATGGCGAATACAATTATGCCATGGCTGCCTAGTAGAGTATAACTCCTAGGCGCCCGTTCCCTCAGTCTGCTGTCTTTCCGGGCTGATGTGGAGCGTCGGACAGGAAGGCTCAGTCCGTTGACGCCCTTAATGCGGACCTAAAATCAGGGGCTGGCCGCTTTACTGGCCTGCCGCTCGGCAGGTAAGGCGGCGAGAATAAAAGAGTTGGCTACGCACGTAGAGGATGATCTGGCGCCTTTTTCGGACGGGGGTTCGATTCCCCCCACCTCCATTAATCTGGACATATATTTCCTGTATCGATCGTCTTCACGTACGCTATTCAAATATTGCAACGAGGAAACCGGCAATTGACCGCAACCGGGTGATCTTGTACACAAATTCTCTGAGACTTGAGTTGAAGGCTATTTGTTCCGTTGCCAGAGTCGGCGGGGTTACATTACCTGAATGTCAAAGCTCGCGGAGGCGGCGGCACCGCTCGGATCGGTTCCTGTAACCATGATGTTCAAAGTTCCCTTTTCAGGAGGTATGCCCGAAAAGGAGCGAGTTATCGGGTCAAATCGCAACCATGTCGGCAGCGCGGTTCCGTCCGCAAGCGACGCCGAGTAGGTCAGGGTCGCGTTCCCGTCGTCGTCGACAAACGCCTTGTCGGGAATCGTGAACGTGACCGGCTTGCCCACGGAGTCGGTCCGTGACGCCAGTTTCACCATTGCATATGGGGCGAAATTGGTGTGTCTCAGACTGTCGACGAGATCAGGGAGACTTAACCAGTAAACGTAGGTGTCGGAATAATCAGGTTTGGTCCCGGTCGTATAGAACAGAAGCTTCTGATCGGTCGTGATGTACGGACCCCATGCGGCGAGTCCGAAATTGATGGTCGGCCCCAAGCTCTTGGGATTGGTCCATCCGCCGTCCGGCTTGACGTAGCTGATGCACAGTTGTCCGGCGGAATTCGGCAGGATCATGTATGATTCGTCCGGCGAAATGATATAGTCGAAGTTGTACCCGGTCCCATTCACGGGCAGGCCGAGGGTGGACACCGCGACGCTGTCGCCTTTGATGGTCATGAGACAGCGGTCGATTACACCCACACCACCGGCGGCGACCGACGAAATGTAGCGCTTGCCGCTGGCGGTCGCCTGAAAGTAGTGGGTGACCTCGAGCTGCGAGAACACTCTGGTCAGCGGGCGCCAGACGTTACTGTCTCGAACCGAGATAAAGGCCTTCTTCACGCCTGCCTCGAGGTACATCGTATCACCATTGAGTGACAGTGACGGTGCAAAGACGCTGTCAAACAGCGTGACCGGCGCGTTCCATTTGCCGTCGGCATAGGTGAGACGTTTCACCCGCACGGTATGGGGTTTTCCGTCCATCTCCGTGTAGCCATCAAGTTCGCTGTAATAGATATTTCGACCGTCATTCGAGATGGCGATTCGTTCCGCGGCAAACGACCCGGCGATAACCGGGAGTGGAAATCGTTCCGGGGTGGTGCCGGGGTGTTTCTGGCCCAGATATGCCGCCGAATCCGGAATAGTCGACGTGACAGGATTGCCTGATCCCTGTGCTATTGAACTGACGACACTCATTGCCAGAAGCAGCCGCCCGATCGCGTTGCTCTTCACCATGTTCCAATCCCTCCTGCGATTCATGTTATTCGGTCCGGTAGTGACCTCGTCCCACAGACGTTTACCGGAAGCAGTTTGTCCAAAGTTAACTGTCGCCGTCTTTCATATTCGCTCTTTCTCTTGATGCCAATTCCCTTGGCAGGACACAACTATAATGGCTGACTTGGCACTGGAAAATGCGTCACAGTCTGGTCACTTTGACCGGTAAGCCACTGTGCCACATCGCGAGTTGGGTGTTCGGTTTCCCCCCTCTCCACTAAATCTTAGCGCATCCAAGAACATTGACTGAGAAATCAAGTTATATATAGGTATGAAAAACATTAGTAGCAATAAAAGGGAATTGTCACCAGAACAGCGTGAGGAACTACTCGGAGCGTTGAAAGCCCGCTTTGAGAAAAACATGAATCGCCATAAAGGTCTTGAGTGGGCTAAAGTACAAGCAAGGCTGGAAGCTAATACTGAAAAACTGTGGTCACTCAATGAAATGGAAAGAACCGGCGGTGAGCCGGATGTTGTTGGTCATGATAAAAAGACGGGCGAATACATTTTTTATGATTGTTCAGTGGAAAGTCCTAAAGGCCGCAGAAGTGTTTGTTACGACCGTGAAGCGCTGGAGTCCAGGAAGGAACATAAGCCGGAAAATAACGCTGTTGATATGGCAACTGACATGGGCATTGAGCTTTTGACGGAAGAACAATATCGAGAATTGCAGAAACTTGGAATTTTCGACACGAAAACATCAAGCTGGGTGAAACACCTTCTGATATTAGAAAACTCGGTGGTGCTCTCTTTTGTGATCGCCGCTACAGCGAAGTTTTCGTGTATCACAACGGCGCGGAATCTTACTATGCCGTCAGGGCGTTCCGTGGCTCGCTGAGAGTCTAAATTTTGCACAGACAGCTAAATTTGAGATCGCCGGTTTGAAAGTGGATTTTAAAAGGAATGCAGAACTCATCATTCCTGAAGAAGTTCAAAATAAATTGGATTAGATCCCTGCCTTGAAGACTACTTTTGATGCATTGACGCCAGGACAACAAAGAGCATACATTCTTTATTTTCTGCACCCAAACAACCCAAAACTTGGGAGTCAAGGGTTGAAAAATGTATGCAGAAAATTCTCAACGGAAAGGGATTAAATGATCCGTAAGTTATTGTACCACGCGAGTCGGGGAATCAGTCCCCCCATTTCCATTTTATTGTCACGACTTACGTCTCACAACTATTCTTGATTTCACCCGGTTTCATCATGACACTGCGGAGTAAGGTCTGATCTATCCCGTCTCTAATCGCTAGGAGCTGGAACGGCAGGGCGATTGAAACAAACCTCTTTATGTCGCGTATTAGAGCATTAGGAATGAACGAACAACGGATGGGAATGCATGAGTGCAACTAAGAAGACAGCAAGACTTGCCGGCCTACTGTATCTTATTTGGATAATAACAGGCATCTATGGCATGTTTTATGTACCGTCACAAATTAATATGCGGGGTGATGCTGTTACCACTGCCCAAAATATTCTATCCAATGAATTTTTATTTCGAACGGGCATAATTAATGATCTTATTAGCAGCGCCCTTTGGGTGTTTTTGGTATTGGTTCTTTATCGATTGTTCAAACAGGTAAACGAGCGTCAGGCTAAACTTTTGGTTGCATTGGTAATTGTGCAAATTCCTGCCGCTTTTATTATGGATGCATTCAATATTACTTCCCTTATGATTTTTAAAGGCGAAATATTGAAAACATTTGAACTTAGTCAGAGACAAGATTTGGCCATGCTATTTCTTAAAATTGGCGATTACGGAGTTTTGACATTAGAAATGTTCTGGGGGCTTTGGCTTTTCCCCTTAGCGATCCTTGTCTACAGGTCGCGCTTCCTTCCCCGCTTTCTGGGCGTATGGCTGATCATCACCGGCTTTTTCTATCTGGTCTTGAGCTTTACGGGTTTAATGCTACCTCAATATAAGGATATGGTCCTTAACAGCGCATTCGCCTTGCCAGCCGAGATTGGAGAGGTTGCGTTTATGCTGTGGCTTTTGATCATGGGCGTAAAGCCAAAGGCACTGACTGACCAAGCCCAAGTGCCGGCAGGTGGATAGCCCGAGTTTCTGGCCCAGGGCGCCCGACGGCGAAGCAAGTATAGCTGAGAATTTTGTACTGACCAGCGACTGCCTGCAGGGCAACGAGGCACAAGGGAAACTGCCGCCTGATAGTGGACTATCGAAGGTAATATTACGGCGAAACGGGCCGCAAAAAAGCCTCGCAATTTGGTCACGGTGACCCGTAAGTCCCTGTACCACAATGCGAATCGGGGATTCACCCCCCCCTCCATTGATATAACTCATAATCATTCAATCCATTACAAGGGTACGGAGGTTTGGCACCTCCGTACCCTGCTGTTTCCAATGCTATATCTGTCAATAACCACGAATAACTGACAATATAAAGCGTCACAATTTGGCCATTGCTGATTCCGAGACCAGATTCCTCATATCGTCATGATGGTTAATGTTTTACTGAATGCTGTGGGAGGCGAATATGCAGAAATTGTTTTTTAAGAATCCCTTGACAATTTATGAAACATACGTTACATAACTTACGTAATCTAACCTATGTTACATAACATTGTTACTGGAATAATTATATATGCCACCTAAAACCAAGTACACTAAAGATGAAGTGATAAGGGCGGCCGTCAGCGTGGTAGAGGAAAGCGGCCTGAGTTCGCTAACCGCCCGAAGCGTGGCCGTCAAGCTGGGTTCTTCAACAGCGCCCGTCTACAATCACTTCGCCTCGATGGATGATATGGCTCTGTGCGTGATGAGGGAAACGCAGAAAGCACTACTGGAATATACCTCTCGACCCTACACCGATCGGGTTTTTCTGAATATGGGAACCGGCGTCGCCATGTTTGCCTGCGAGCACAGCCGGCTTTATAGGGCCCTTATGTTGGAGGGGGACAGCTATGGTAATGTTGTCCGTGAATTCATAGACATTTTGGAGTCGGAGTTGACTAAGGACGGTAGATTCACGTCTCTATCGGACAGCGAGCGACATATTCTGTTAAGGAAGATGTGGATATTTACCCACGGCCTGGCGTCGCTCATTTGTGTCGGGCTGATCAAAGACTGCAATCAGGATTATATCATCAAAACCCTTATGGATGTCGGCGCTGATGTTATCGGTGCGACACTTTCAAAACACAAGAATGCCGCTAAGAATGAATAACCATACAAGAGCAGAAACCAGATGAACAAAACATCACAACAAGTCAAATTGACCAATAGGTTGTCAATTTGGAAAGGAGATCATCATGAGACGCAAACGACTTAACGGAACAGTAACCTCTTTGGTTTTATTTCTCTTTGTATCCGTATTGCACGCACAGAGCGAAACCGACGACGTTTATTGGCGTATCGATCCAAGTGTCAAGAGCTGTTCGATGGTCATTGATCCTTCACTGACGCAAGCCCAGTGGCATAAATTCACCAGACAAGTAGGTGCAATTTCGTCTTTCAAATCATTGGCGCCGGCGAAAACCCTCGGCAAAATGAATTTTAATATTGCCATCGATTATGCATCCACTCCTGTTGATCAGCACGATCCTGCCTGGATCAATACCTTTACTCATCCTGATGAAGACTGCCCTTTAGGCGATGCGATAAAAATCCCGACAATTCGAGCAAGTATAGGAGTATCTGATAATATGGATATCGGAGGTTATTGGATTGATGCCCCGGACGCCAATTACGGTATAGTGGGTGGTGAATTTAAATATGCATTCTTGCCGGAATCTGAGAAATTTCCTGCAGCGGCCGTAAGGGCGAGCGCTTCATTGCTCACTGGCGTTCCCGACTTTAATCTGAACATCTATAGTGTTGATTTAGTGGCAAGTAAAAAGATTTCCGTGTTAACCCCTTATATCGGGTTTAAAGAAAGCTTGGTTATTGGAACTGAAACAACCTCCAAAGTAGATCTAGATAGAGAAAGCCTTTTGATTACGCAAGGATATGCAGGAGTTGCCTATTCTATTTGGATGCTCAACCTTGCAGCTGAGTATAATGTCTCTTCTGTAAACACCTTTGCTCTTGCTGTCGGATTTAATCTTTAGGCAGATAGTATGCAAGGCTTGGTTGGTAAATTAAAGCGGCTCCAACCCTGCGTTTGGTCGAGGAGGCTGCGGAAAACAGTCATTATCCGATCACAATGACCAGTAAATCTTTGTCCTACAACGCGAGTCGGGGGTTCCCCGCCTTTCTGACTTCATATCATGCAATTGTCCCAAATATTGCGAAACGAGAAACATTGCGACATGCCATACTCTGGTCATTGTCCTTGTGCAGCGATGCGAGTGACGTTTTGGAATCCCGCAGATCAGTCGTGCCCCATCGGGGAACAAGGGATTAAAGTATTATCCATAGGATTCGGCGTTGAATTATGAGGGCTATGGAAGTAGCTTAAAGGCAGACTTTTGGCCATTTTTTTATATGGATTATAAATAGCATACTTTTTATCGTAAAAAATTAGGACTCGATTACGGGGAAAGAATGCTCTCGATTTTTAGAAGAAAATCGGTCGATGACCTTCTCAGAGAATCAGGTGGTGAAACCGGTCGTCTGAGGCGCGTTCTCGGTCCGGTGGACGTGACCATGATCGGGATTGGCGCCATCATCGGGGCAGGGATCTTTGCCATGGTAGGTGAGGCGGCGGTAGGGGCATCCAGCGGATATCCCGGCGGGACCGGCGCTTCTTATTTCGTTTATTTTGACAGCGATCGCATGCGGATTCAGCGCTCTTTGCTACGCTGAACTGGCAGCCATGGTACCCGTATCGGGGAGCGCTTATACCTATGCCTACGCGACCATGGGTGAACTTGTCGCTTGGATAATCGGGTGGGATTTAATTATTGAATACGCTATCGGCAATGTCGCCGTCGCAATCAGCTGGTCGGGGTATTTCAATGATTTTGTTCATAGCGCGTTCGGCCTGGAAATCCCATATTGGCTTCGGCTAGACTATCGAACGTTCATTCAAAAGGGTCTCGACCTGGCGTCGGCACCTCATCTTTTTTCGTTGCCGATTGTTTTCAACCTCCCGGCGGTCCTCATTGTCTCGGCTTTGACAGTGATTCTGGTCATCGGCATACGCGAGAGTTCACGATTTAATGATATCATGGTGGCGATCAAGTTAGCAGTGCTGGCGCTTTTTATTGGGGTTGGTCTTTACTATTTTCGGGCGGAAAATTGGATACCGTTCGCTCCCGGAGGGTGGCGGGGGATTCAGGTAGGTGCGGCTACCATTTTCTTTGCTTATATCGGATTTGATGCTGTGTCCACTGTTTCGGAAGAAACACGGGATCCAAAACGGGACATGCCGCTGGGCATTATCGCATCGCTCGCAATCTGTACAGTTGTATATATACTTGTGACGATCACGCTGACGGGAATGATCCCCTTTCTTGAGCTGCGCTCCAAGATTGCAGAGCCACTCGTGGCCGGCCTGGAGTATAATAAGGTTGCACCCTGGATAATTGCAGTTATCGCTTTTGGATCGGTGATAGCACATACGGCTGTGCTGCTGGTCTTCCAGATGGGACAGCCACGAATATTCTTCTCCATGGGCCGGGACGGCCTTTTGCCGAAGTATTTTTCGAGAGTACACAAGCGTTTTAAGACACCGCATATTACTACAATCTGGACCGGGGCATTTGTGGCGATTCTCGCGGCATTTTGCAATATCGATGAGATGGCCAACCTTTGTAACATCGGTACCCTATTTGCTTTCATACTGGCCTGCGCCAGCGTAATTGTCCTACGAATTAAAGAGCCAAATCGGGAGAGGCCGTTTAAAGTGCCCTTCGGCATGATTACTCCCGTACTTGGAATACTGTTCTGCCTATGGCTTGTGATGGGGTTGGACAAAATCACGTGGCTCCGATTCTTCATATGGCTGCTGGTGGGAGGCATAATTTATTTCCTGTATGGTATCAAGCGGAGTCGGGTGGGAACGTCAAATCAAAATCATTGATCGGATCGATTTGTAAAGATGTGATTGCGGTACAGCAATCGATAGGCTTCTTTCGGGGCAAAAGAAAGTTTTCAGGAGGAATATGGATACAAATGATAAGAAGATCATCTGGCGGCAATTCGGAGCGGCCATAGATACGCTCGAGAATGCTATTGTGGCATGCCCTGAAGCAGTTTGGGGCAACCGCTTGTATCAATATGATTTCTGGTATATAGCGTATCATACGATATTTTTTCTCGATTATTATCTGTCCGAAAGCGAGAAAGGGTTTACTCCTCCCCCGCCTTACACCTTAAGCGAACTGGACCCGTCAGGATTGTTTCCGGAACGGGTTTATACGAAGGATGAATTGCGTGCATATCTCAATCACGGGCGAGAAAAGTGTCGTAAGCGGATTGCGTTAATGACTGATGCCGAGTCGCGTCGGCCATGCGGATTCGAACGGAGGAATATGAGTGTGGAAGAATTGCTTCTATATTCAATGCGCCACGTTCAACATCACGCCGCGCAATTAAACCTTATTCTAAGGCAGAAGACCGATTCAGCTCCGGGCTGGGTGTCGAAGGCGAGCACCGAGCTCGGAATTGATTGACATCTCCTTGATCAGAAGGATGATTCGCGGGCGGTTTTCAGTGTCCGCGCCATCCAGATTAGTTCATTCAGAAAGGCCTCGACACGATCTCCACCAGCGCTCTTTTTTATTGGGTCAAAAAATTCCGGGATAATGGGCGCCTTCTCGTTTCTCAGCTTTGCAAAGATTTCAACGGGAATGTGAATAGTTTTATTGATTGGTATCATTTGCAGTTCGATTATAACCTGCCGCAATTGCTCGACGGATCTGGCTCCCGAAACGCCGCCATAGCTTACAAAACCGACTGCCTTCCGATTCCATTCCGGATAGATCGAATCGAGGGCATTCTTGAGTACGCCCGGGTAGCCGTGATTATATTCCGGCGTAACAATTATGAAGGCATCTGCATCTTTAATCTTAAGCGCCCATTTTTGAACTGTCTCGTTGGCGTACTTGCCACCGCTGGCGGCGGGTGGCTTTGGATCGTCGAAAAACGGCATCGGATAATCCCTTAAGT
This sequence comes from uncultured candidate division Zixibacteria bacterium, assembly GCA_963813655.1. Taxonomy (GTDB): domain Bacteria; phylum Zixibacteria; class MSB-5A5; order GN15; family PGXB01; genus CAWEZN01. The sequence goes on from CAWEZN010000010.1 coordinate 525,568, forward strand.
CCAAAAGCTCGGCATTTACTCCACTCTTCTTGCCGACTTCTTCAAATATCCAATGCGCCGGCTTGTCACTGAATCTATTCTGACGAGTACTCCCAACGATTACTTTAACATTAATAGGTCCGTCCATATTCGCAGTTCCTTTCTATTTACACTCTTCCAAGTCATGCTCAAGATGAAACTATATTCGGGATTGGTTGGTTCCAGGGAAGATAGCGAGGTTGCGCGAGTCACGGATATATATTATTATGTCTCGGTTGATGATATAACAATTTGCACCGGGAGCGATCGGATTGTTCTTTAGAATGTTTTTCCTTGTCTGGACGGGGCTCCATTTATATGTAATCTGGCGGGCATCGGCCACACGGGGTATCACCCGATTCGTGCCGAAGAAGTATCTAGTCGCACTGGGCGGGATGTTATGGGTTGGATTCTTTCTGCCCAGGCTTTTTGAGAATTTCGGCGCTGATTCGGCCGCCGGTTTCGCTGAATTACTATCGATGATCTGGCTGGGAACGCTTTTCCTGGTATTTGTCTGCCTCCTGACAGTAGATTTGATCACCATATTTGGTTTTTCGCTGCGAAAGTACGTTCCAACCTTGCGGGTTTTTGGATTTATCGCCGGATTGGCACTATCTGCCTTTGCGTTGGTACAGGGACTGCGCCCTCCGGTCATCAGCGATTATGATATAAGACTTCCGAATCTGCCGAAATCGGATGACGGGCTGGTGATGGCAGTGATTTCTGACACTCATGTTGGGGCATTGATTGGCGAAGATTGGCTGGCCGGCAGGATAGAACAAATAAAGGCTCTTAAACCAGATGTGGTTGTATTCCTGGGCGATATCTTTGAGGGGGACAGTCAGAACGAGCGGGGAGCCACTATGATACCGTTATTGCGCAGTCTATCTCCCCGATTTGGATCCTGGGGGGTGATGGGGAATCATGAATATCACGCCGATATTGATTCCAGTGTCAATTTCTTCAAATCCGCCGGTATTCGAATCCTGCGAGGCAACTGGGTCGAGATCACGCCGGGAGTTTATCTCGGAGGCATCGACGACGGACATGAACATTATATGGCCGCAGAAACACCCAATCGACTTCAGCGAACGCTGGAAAGTAAGCCATCCGGCGTGGCAACAATTTTCCTATCTCACAGACCTCTGGGAGTCGAAAAGGTCGCTGCCGCCGGTGTGGGACTAATGCTTAGCGGACACACGCACGGGGGCCAAATATGGCCGTTCAGCTACATTTCGGTATATGTGAATCGATATCTGTCCGGGCGATATGATATAGACGGTATGCCGATTATAGTGAGTCGCGGCGCAGGAACGTGGGGTCCGAGGATGAGACTGTGGTCGCCGGGTGAAATACTCCGCATTACTCTACATTGCGAAGGTGGGAGTTGATTTTAGGGGCGGCTTCCTTAGCATGGTGGTAATCGCCCTGTTGAGCGACAAACCTGCGCAATCATATCCTATTTATTATCATAGACATATCTAGCCCATTATGGGTGCCTTGCGCCGATCGGCGCCGATAAATTAATCGCAGCGGGAACAAGACGGCCTTGCAATTGTATATCAATTTATAAAATGCGGTGAACGAAAGGAAGCTCAATATGGATAAGGTTAGGCGATTATTGGGTGCATTTATGGGGCTAATGGGTTTAGTATATTTGGGATCGGTCAATCAGGCCACGGCGGCCGTAAATTCATTTCATCAATCGGGCGCTGTTGATACCCTTTTTATCAGCCGAACCATTGGCATCCCGGGGACATGGATTTCCGATGAAGGCGTTTATAAAATCAATATTCCCCGAAATGATGTGAAAGTTCAAGTGGATGGTATTTCTATGCCCCCGTTCATGGGGCTAACGACCTGGATAGGATTTCAGCGGGATGGAGAGTCGACCATGCTTATGGGAGACATGGTTTTATTTCAAGATGAAGTGAATTCCGTAATGACCTTACTTCTCGATGGCGGGATTAATGTTACCGGATTACACAACCACTTCTTATCGAGTGAACCAATTGTCTTCTTTATGCATATCGAAGGAACTGGCGAGCTTGCCCCGCTTCTTAAGACAATCCGAACGGCACTTGACAGCGTGAGGTCAATCAGAGGTGAGCATCCACTTCCTCAGGCAGGTCCGCGTTTGCCGGCCAATATTTCTTCAAGCGATATTTCTTCTCTTCCGATCGAGAAAATTCTCGGAACCAAGGGAATTGCCAAGGATGGCATGGTGAAATTTGTCTTCGGACGATCTGCTAAGACGCCTGATGGCTGTATGGTTGGAAGGGAAATGGGAGTCAATACGTGGGCGGCATTGATGGGAAGCGATGAACACGCGGTTATTGATGGGGACTTTGCCACAGCTTCAGGGGAGTTGCAGCCAGTGCTAAAAAGCTTGAGTCACTCGGGAATTAATGTGGTGGCTATCCACAATCATATGGAAGGAGAAGTCCCGCGTTTGATATTCCTTCATTATTGGGGTGTAGGCGCTGCGGCTGATTTGGCTCGCGACTTCAAAGGTGCTCTCGACGCTCAGTCGTCAGCGGCCGTGGCCGTTAAATAGGGAGATGGCATGGTATGGTCAAGTAGCCAGGACCTCTGCGGATACACAGGATATAGAATTTGTGGACATTTTCGAAAGAATCAAAGGATAATGGACAATGACAGTCGACGTGTCGGAACAACTATCTTGTCGTCTGTCAAATTGTATTTCTCGAAAGGAGTCAGTATTATGCGGTCAATCTTAGCCTTAATCCTCTGCGTCGTTGCAGTAAGCCTGGCCGCCGGACAGTCTAATCTACCGTCCCCTGCAGGCGCAATTTCAATCGGAGGCAGTGGGAACTGGGACTATCTTACAGTCGACACCCTGGCTGACCGTCTGTACGTAACGCATTCCACCAGCGTCGATGTCGTCGACTTGAACACCAATAAGGTTCTTAAGGAAATCGGTAATACACCGAGAGCACATGGCATCGCCCTGGCCCCCGAATTTGAGAGGGGATTTATTAGTGATGGCGGTGACAGCGCCATTACGGTTTTCGATCTCAAGACCGACAGCACGATCGCCAATCTGAAGGTGGCCGGGGCCAACCCTGATGCGATTCTTTATGATCCATTTTCCCACCGCGTCTTTGCTTTCAATGCCGGAAGTTCAAGTGTTTCTGTTATCGATGCGGAATCGATAAAGATTCTCGGCACCATCCCGTTGGAGGGAAGACCTGAATTTGCAGTATCGGATCTGAAGGGCAAGGTATACGTTGACCTCAAAGACAAGGGTACGGTGGCCGTAATCGATCCGCAGACGCTCACTGTGAGTGAGCGATGGCCCTTAGCTCCGTGCAAAGAGCCGACGGGATTGGCCATAGACCGACAGAACCGCCGCCTCTTCGTGGCAGGGGGCAACAAGATGATGGCCATCCTTGATGCCGACAATGGGCATATAATCAGCACTCTTCCTATCGGGGAAGGGGCGGACGGAGCGGTTTTTGACCCGGTCAATCATCTGGCAATAAGCTCCAATGGTGAGGGAACGTTGACGGTCATTCGCGAGGACGGCGCCGAATAAATATTCGGTGGCGGGTACGATCAAGACTATGCGCGGGGCGCGAACAATCGCCCTCAATGAACGTACTCATCAGTTATATCTCCCGGCTGAGGCCGGTTCTCGCGCTTACAAGACTAACGGCGGAAAAAACGAATTCGAGGTGTTAGTCTATAAGGAATGACGCCAATATGCCGCCATCCATGTTGAGTAAATAGTAAATAATGTGGCTCTGGATTTGTGGAAATCCTGCCTAATGGATTCGTTCGTTACAGGGTCACGCTCCGAGCTGATAGGAGCGTGGCCTTGTGAATTCGAAAAGAGCTATTTCATTCAGAACAGAAATGCATCTTTTACGCCTGACAGTGAAGAACAGAATTATATTGATCATTATGCGTAAATCAAGAAAGATGACAATTACTAAAGCACTGTCAGACCTTTCCCGAATAGTAATCGTCCCCCCGATGACGAACAATTTCACCTTCGATCATATAAATGACATCTTCGGCGATGTTTGTGGCATGATCGGCAATCCTCTCCAGTTGGCGTGACACGGCCAGCAGATTAATATAACTGTCGAGTTGTTCCTGATCTCTGCGGATTCCATCCGCTATTTGAGAATACATCTCGCGGTGCATGGCGTCGATGCGATCATCGGCGATTATAACCTCCCTTGCCATCTTGGAATCCATAGTTACCAGGGCATCAAGGCTTTTTCTCAACATGGATTGCGCAAGGTCGGACATGCCGGGATAATCATAAGGGATATTGATTCTCGCTCGACCTGACAGGAATACGGCCCGTTCGGCAATATTAGTTGCCAGATCCCCAATCCGTTCCAGATCATTGTTAATCTTGAGAACAGCGATGATGAACCGCAAATCAATGGCGACCGGCTGATTCAGAGCCAGAATCTTAAGACAGTCTTCTTCAATATCCACTTCCATCTGATCAATGATTTGATCCGTGTCGATGATCTTCAATGAGGTATCGGCATTTCTTTCGGCGAGGGATTTGACCGCCTTCCGAACGGAATCTTCCACCAGAGCGCCCAATTCCAATATTTTCTTTTTGAGTCTTTCTATCTCTCTCTGTAAGTGTCTGGGCATATACTTCCCTTTCTTATCCAAAACGGCCCGTAATATAATCCTCGGTCTTCTTCAGATTCGGCTTGGTAAATATAGCCTTTGTCTGTCCAAATTCGATCAGATAACCCTCGTAAAAGAAGCCAGTAAAATCCGAAATCCGAGCAGCCTGTTGCATATTGTGGGTAACGATGACTATCGTATAGTGTTTCTTCAGTTCTCCAATCAAATCCTCAATTTTGGAGGTTGAGATGGGATCCAGTGCGGAAGCAGGTTCATCCATTAGCAGTACCTCTGGCCTGACAGCCAATGCCCTCGCGATACAAAGGCGCTGCTGCTGACCTCCCGACAGCATATAGGCGTTCCTCGTAAGCTTATCTTTGACCTCGTCCCAGAGAAATGCTCTTTTGAGCGTATCTTCGACGGCTTCGGTTATAACTCGTCTGTCCGTTATGCCATTGACTCTCAGGCCGTACGCGACATTATCAAAAATTGATTTTGGGAACGGATTTGATTTCTGAAAAACCATCCCTACCCGAGTGCGAATCGAAGAGACATCCTTTATACTTTGGTAGATGTCGATATCATCAAGCTTTACCTCTCCTTCAAGGCGGATGCCGGGGATGGTGTCGTTCATTCGATTCAGGGTCCGCAAGAAGGTTGATTTTCCGCATCCCGAGGGGCCGATCAAGGCTGTCACCTGATTTTCCGCTATATCCATATTTATTTCATTGAGAGCCTGGGAAGAACCATAGAAGAAATTTAGATTTCTGACGGTCATTTTTAATCGCCGACCAATTCCGGTTGTTAGCCTTGAGACTCCTGCTTCGGCCTCTTTATCTCTCTGTTTCATCTGGTCAGGCACTTACCCTCCCGGCTCTTATTCTCGAGCGAATGAAAATTGCCAAGAAATTTAGTATGAATGTCAGCGCGAGAAGCACCAGCACCGTGCCATACAGGATAGGCTTGGTAGCTTCGATATTTGGCGATTGAGTTGCCATGACATAGATATGATATCCCAGCACCATGAATTGGTCGGTTAAGTGCGTGGGCAAATGCGGAAGGTAGTAGGCTGCGCCGGTAAACATGATCGGCGCCACTTCTCCTGCGCCTCTGCCGACGGCCAGGATGGCGCCGGTGAGAATTCCGGGCATCGCGTTCGGAATGACGATTCTTATGATGGTTTGCAGTTTGGTGGCGCCAAGAGCGTAACTAGCTTCTCTTAGTTCACGAGGTATCGCTCTAAGGGCTTCTTCGGTCGATACAATCACGACCGGCAGGGTCATAAGAGCCAGAGTTAATGAGGCCCATATAATGGCAGGTTGGCCCCAGACGGGTCTTCCCGCCGAGTAAAAAATCGAGTCGAGACCCCTCCCGATAAAACCGACGAAGAATCCCAGCCCGAATAATCCGAAGACTATCGACGGAACTCCGGCCAGATTATTTATGGCAACCCTGATCATTCTGGTCAGAAACGAATCGGGGCGAGTATATTCTTGCAAATACACCGCTGTCAGGACACCGAGTGGTATGACTGCAATTACCATAAGAATCACCATTGCGACCGTGCCAAAAATGGCGGGGAATATGCCGCCGCCCATCATACCGTTTTCCGGAGGCTCGGAAATGAATTTCAAGCTGATAATGCCTATTCCGTCCATAAATATATTCAGCAATATAACCAGAAGTATCAGGAGTATGGTCACGACGGCGGCCAGGGTCAGGCTTCGGGGAATGAAACCGGTAGATTTATGCCGGGGTTTAAGATCCGGATTCCGCAATCCGGCCGGCTGACCTGTACTTATCCCGACGCTCATCTGGTCCGCCCTTGAATCTTTTCTCTTAATCGATTCAAAATGAAGTCCCCTCCGAGATTTATTATAAAGGTGAGGACAAACAGGAGTGTACCGATGAAAAACAGCACGTTATAGTGCGGGCTGCCGAATACGACCTCGGCCATCTCGGCTGCAATAGTGGCTGAAAAAGTCCGAATGGAATCGGTCAGACTTGCAGAGACAATGGCGGCATTTCCTGACGCCATAAGGACAATCATAGTCTCACCAATCGCCCGTCCAAATCCCAGCACTACTCCGGCGGCGATGCCCGGCAGAGCCGCAGGTAAGACCATCGTAAACGACACCTGCCATGGATTGGCGCCCAGTGCGATGGCGGCGTCACGCAGGGAGCGTGGAACAGCCGTCATGGCATCTTCGGCGACCGTATAAATTACCGGAATAACCGTGATACCCAGAGCTATTCCGGCATTCAGGGCATTTAGACGGTATGTAAGTCCGAAACTTTTTTGGAGCCAAGTCGCCAAAATAATTAGAGCAAAAAAACCAAGAACTACCGAAGGTATCCCGGCCAGAAGCTCAATGACCGGTTTGATAATTTCCCTCAGCCTTTTGGGTGCAAACTCCGACGAATAGATTGCGGCGCCGACACCAAGAGGCACAGCAAAGAGCATCGCCACCAGAGCCGCCTTCAAAGTTCCCAAGAACAGTGGCATAAGCGAGTATTTGGGAACATTGGAATTCGGCTGCCATGTCCATTTTGGCTCTCTCCCTTTGTAGAATTCCTGCTTGAAAATCATTTTCTGAATGCCGGCCTGCTGCTGAACTTCGGGTGAAGTAAAGATCGGCAGGGTCTCTTTGAAGATAAAGAGAAATATCAGAATGATCGCCACTACCGCCACAAGAGCGGAAGCGGCGATAATTTTTTCGCCGAGAAACTCCTTGACCCGAGACTTCGGTTTAAATTTATACTTTTCCATCCGTACCCGAAAGGCAATCGCGGGCGGGATTTCGAGCTCCCCGCCCGCCAATCGACAAAGAGGAGGGATTAATCCCTCACTATTTCAGCATATTTTTTTCGGCCATCTCCTTGGGGAGCGGGACATAGTCAATATCTTTCGCCACCTTCTGTCCCTCCTCGGAAAGAGCCCAGTTGAGTAATTTTTTCAATTCGCCCGTCGGAGCGCCGTTAAAGAACCAGTATAATTCGCGCGATATCGGATAGGAACCATTAGATACAGTCAGAATCGATGGCAATATTGCTTCCGATGTATCGGTCTTCATAATCGCGGCATCTTTTACTCCGGTTGCCCAGGCTATACCGCCATAGCCAATACCGAATTTGTCTTTGGAAACTGCGTTGACGACGGCCGCAGTACCGGGAAGCGTCTGGGTCTGATCAGCATAATCTTCGTCCTTGAGAATATGCTCTTTGAAAAAGGCATAGGTTCCGGAATTATTTTCGCGGCCGTAGAGAATAATCAAATGATCGGAACCGCCAACGTCTTTCCAATTGGTAATGGCGCCGGTATATATCCCTTTCAGTTGACTAGTAGTGAGCTGAGTGATCGGATTATTTTCATTAAGGAAGATGGCTATGCCATCAAGCGCGACTGAAACGCGATACGGCTTGATACCCTTCGCTTCGGCGTCTTTGTATTCCTGCGGTTTCATGTCTCGTGAGGCTTCACAGATATCAGTTCCACCATTAATCAGAGCGGCAATTCCGGTGCCCGATCCGCCGCCGGAGACTTGAATGACAGCCTGCGGATTCTTCTTCATGAATTCCTCGGCCCAGCGCTGTCCCAGACGGACAAGAGTATCCGAGCCTTTCACGGTGATAGTCGAACTAGCGAAAGCCATTCCGACGATAACTGCCAAGCCAGCCAAAATGAGAGGTAGTCTTTTCATTTTTTCCTCCATTCAAAATTTGAATTCTGAATTGAAATAAACACCTGCTTGAGTTGCGATGTTCTCTGTTTGATAGTCTGTCGAGCGATAGTTTATACTTGCTGAGACACCCTTAATCGGATTGCATTCCATTCCGACAATTGTTGTCGTCCGGGCATCGTTGTCGGCATTCGTGTTCGGGTCGTATTGGTCTATCCGGCCAAACAGGTCCAGAGTTCTCAGGATAGACGAAGGCCCCACAAGAGGTTCGAAATACATAGCTCCAAATCCCGAGAGTGCACTCTGTTTCAGATCGTCTTTCGTAGCCCCCTGTCCAAGAGTTTGCCAGTTGAGATCGCATCCTACGTTAAAAAGTTTCTTATAGACCAGATTGCCGGCGAAAGAGACAATCCGATGTCTGTAATCTCCCGCATTAAGGGTATCTCCGAAAGCAATATTTTGAGTGCCCGAGTAAAATTGGGCGGCTAAAATGCTCCGGGATAGACTGGAATCGTTCGGAAGAGGGAAAAAGATAATATAAGGATTGATGTCCTTTTGTTTGTTCTTTTCAGTGACGTCAGAGGTACTTCGTTCCATTGAGAACGGCTACGCCAGCGGAGCCATAAGAGCCTTTTTTACCAAGATCAGTGGAGAGTGTAATCCCTAAATCTGACGTAGTTAAAAACCCGTTCAGATCAGAAGTCGAGTTGAGAATATAGCGTCTTCCCCAAAAAAGATTGTCAACTGCTTCGATATATTTGGTAGGCTGAAGACCTAAAGAGGCGGTCAGATAGCCATTGGCAAATTTTGGTTTCCAGGCCGCATAGCCATATTTCAAAATCATGGCGTAACCTTTATAATTATCTATCGATCTGAGATCCATGGTAATGTTTACATTAGTATAATCAGATAATTTGGATTTTGCGGTCAAGTAGCTCCGACTAAGATCGAAATTATTGAAATTATTGGCGCCCTCAGTCGTATTGAGGGTCCAATTATTATAAATGCGACCCTCTACTTTCGTCTCAGCCGCTCTAATAGAGAGGGGCAGGGCAAACGCAAGGATGAAGGTCGACCACTTTGCTGACTTTCCCATCATCTTCCTTTCTCGCTAAAGGTCCTTTGTAACTGACTACTTTTCCCTAATTCCTTTTCTTTCGCCAGTATAAAACGACCGGAATGTTAGAGATTTATTAGGGAAGTGTTAGAAATTCATTAATTTTGGGTACACAATCAGGGCGGGCCAACCTTATATCCGCTGGCATCCGCGCAAAGATTGCGGTAAATCAAATATTGAAATCAAATTTTCGAATAGGATTAGTTTAGCGGGAGAAAGACGGTGAAGATACTTCCCTTGCCGGGTGTGCTTTCGACGGCAATTCTCCCATGGTGGGCGAGGACAATATGTTTTGCGATGGCGAGGCCAAGTCCGGTTCCTCCCGGAGTCCGGCTGCGCGATTTGTCCACGCGATAAAATCGTTCAAAAAGTCGTGGAATATGTTCCCTTTCGATGCCGCAGCCATGATCACTGATCTGAATGGTGATTTCCTTAGCTGTAGTACCAAGCGATATATTTACTACACTGTCAGGATTACTGAATTTGACGGCATTATCAATCAAATTCATAACTGCCTGCTCCAGTAAAGTCGGATTAATTGCCCCTCTGATACTTTTATCACCCGACAATCCAATTCTGATGCTTTTAGCGGCGGCTTGTGCCTGGCACGTCTGGATGCTTGCCTGCAGAACCGGCATAATGTCACGATTTTCCAAAGTTATCCCCCCTTTTTCAACCTCCTTCTCAATCCGGGACAAACTCAATAAATCCTCAATAATCGAATTCAGGCGGTCAATCTGTTTATCTATAATCATTAGGAACCTTATGGTATCCTCGGGCTTTTGCATGGCGCCGCCAAGTAGGGTCTCGACAAACCCTTTGATCGTTGTCAGAGGGGTTTTCAGTTCATGAGAAACGTTGGCGACAAAATCACGTCTGATGTTTTCCAATTTCTTGAGCTGAGTGATATCGTTCAATACTATGAGTGCGCCGACATTTTTCCCCGCCGCGTCCAAGAGGGGAGTTGAATGCGCCTGAAAATAATTTTCTTCATCTCTAGCCATAATTATTTCTCTCTCGATCGGAGATTCACTGCGGAGGGATTCTTTTACAATGCTGAGAAGTTCATAATTTCTTAGGATTTCTTCAAGTCCGCGTCTGGGCGACAGGCTCTGTTCAACGCTCATCATCCGTGCCGCGGCCCGATTAATGCTTATAATCCTTTCCTCTCTATCGACCGCAAAGACTCCTTCGACCATACTGCTCAGGATAGCTTCTCGCTCTTGGCCCTGAGTGGCCATAGCATCAATTCGATTGGCGAGCATGGCAGCCATTTCATTCAATGCCTCCGCCAACCCGGCCAATTCTATGGTTTCCGGAACGGACAATCTGCCGCTCAAGTCCCCTCGACTGAATTTTTCGGCTCCCTTTCCGATTTCCTCAATCGGGCGAACAATTCCGCGCGAGACATAAAGGGTGATCATCGCCACCATCAGGGCAACAACAATACCGACAATTGCAATCTTGAGTTCAATTCTCCTGACATTTTCCGCTATTAGATTCAACGGAACCGAAACCCGGAGAATTGCGGTAATCTTTCCATTTACATATAATGGAATCGCCATATAAACCATAGTTCGAAAGAGAGTATAACTATATCTGGTAGCAACTCCCGTCCGACCTGCCAAGGCGTCATGTATTTCTGGACGATTACCATGATTATCCATTTTTGCAGGATCGTCTTCTGAGTCCGCAAGAACAAGACCGGAGGGCGAAACAACAGTAATGCGGGTAGCCGCGAGACGACCCATCTCTTTGGCCACGGAATCAAGCTGATGAGGTGTTCCTGCGATCAGCTCATTAAGCAATTGGTCTGAAATAAGATGAACACGAGCCGAGAGTTCAGCGGTTGTATTCTCCAGCGATGAATCGCGATAGGCTTGGAACGCGTACCATATAACGGCCGTCAGTGACAGAATGGTAACGACTAAATATGATGGATATATTTGCCAAAACAGACGTCTACGAGCCACTAATACTCCTTCAATCGATAGCCGACACCGCGGATCGTTTCAATGCATTGGCCGGCATTCCCCAGTTTCTTACGCAATCCTGAAATCTGCACATCTACCGAGCGATCCGTTACAATCACATCTTCTCCCCTTACATTATTTACTATACTGTCGCGGGAAAAAACTCGTCCCGGTCGCCGAGCAAGAAGATAAAGCAATTGAAATTCAGTATGCGTTAATTCTACCGCGTGTCCATCTGCCAATACCTCATGACGTTCCCGATCAATGGACAGATTGTGAATATTGATAAGATTTGGCTCTTCCGATTGCCCTAGTGCGCCTCTGCGAATAGCTGCCCTAATTCGTGCAATAAGAACATTTGGGCTGAAGGGTTTGGTGATATAATCGTCGGCGCCGACATCAAGACCGGCAACAATATCGGTATCTTCTCCTTTGGCGGTTAGTATGAGAATTGGGATATGCAGGGTTTTCGTATCGTTCTTCAAAATTTTGCAGATTTCCAGACCATCTAGGCCGGGAAGCATTAAATCAAGGAGAATAAGGTCAGGATGAATGATATGGGCAGATTTCAGGCCTTCCTCTCCAGTTGTCACTCCCGTTACCTGATACCCTACTTGAGCAAGGTTATAACTGATCAACTCCAGGATATCTTCTTCATCCTCGACAATCAGGATTTTTTCTTTCGCCACGGGCTTTTATTCCGCCGCTTGAAATATTAATTATCATTTCCAATCTATTTCTTGACAATCATAAATCAATCGGAATTTGGGGTGGCAGAGAATTAATATTGCCTGATCGTATTTTCTCGATGGAATTCGGCCTATGAGAAGTGATTGAGATTGACTCTTATTCGGGCACAAAATTTGTCATAATTTACATGATGCATTGACAGAATAAAGGAATTTGAACAGGGAGATTGCATTTCAGGAGAAGCGGCATTATCTTCCAAGTCGATCAAGATGATAGAGAGTACAACTTGTCATCTTGAATATATGAAAATGAGTTGAAAATTCTACATCTGAAAGTGTGAGGTATAATAGAATGAAAATGAAGAGTTGTCTTAAGGCAGTCCTGTTGTCCGGTTGTGCAACGGCGATTCTTGCCACCGGGGCCTGGAGTGTTTCTCCAGTCGCCGACAACAAGGACTCTACCGAAAAAAAATGGGACGTGAATGTTCCACAGGTGCCGAGCGACACGGTTGAATTTGATGCTACCGAAGGGACGTGGATAACCGTTGACGTATCCCCTGACGGACGAGAAATAGTATTTGATCTCTTGGGCGATATCTACAAAATGCCATTCGCGGGTGGCGAGGCTGTTTTACTCTCTGGCGGATTGTCTTATGAGGTTCAACCCCGATTTAGTCCGGACGGCAAGAAAATCCTTTATACTAGTGATCGGGGTGGAGGTGATAATATATGGATGATGAATGCGGATGGCAGTGAGCCAATGCAGATAACGAAAGAGGACTTTCGTTTGCTAAATAATCCGACGTGGCATCCCAGCGGCAAATATGTTGTGGCGCGCAAGCATTTTACGAGTCAACGCAGCATGGGCGCGGGCGAAATGTGGATGTATCGGGTCCCCGAGGGAGGCGCCGGAATCGGTCTAACCAAGAGAAAAAATGATCAGCAAGATGCCAATGAGCCGGTCTTTTCACCAGATGGGCAATATCTCTACTGGGCCGAAGATATGTCCCAGGGTCCATATTTTCAATATAACAAGGATCCCAATGGGACTATTTATGTCATCCGCCGCCTCGATATGCGGACAAATGAAATCCGTGATATTATTGAATTAAATGGCGGAGCGTGCCGACCTCAAATCAGCCCCGACGGTAAAACAATGGCTTTTGTGCGACGCGCACGGGGGAAATCAATACTCGCGTTATATGATTTGGAAAATTGCCAAGTTCGACACTTATGGGACGGACTGAATGTCGACCAACAGGAGACATGGGCGCTTTTTGGCGTATATCCCGGTTTCAGTTGGACGCCTGATGGCAAGGGTCTTGTGATCTGGGCAAAAGGGAAGATATGGAAAGTTGATATTAACTCGGGAACGCCGACACAAATTCCATTCCATGTTCATGTGAAGCAGGTTGTTGCTAAGGCGCTTCGCTTTCCGCAAAAAATCGGCTCACCCACATTTTCGGTCAAGGTCATCAGATGGCCTCAGGTGACCATTGCCGGCGGAGAAGCAGTTTTTCAGGCGCTTGGATACATGTATCGCAAATCGCTTCCTTCGGGTGTCCCCACCAGAGTCACACATCAAACTGATCATTTTGAGTTTGCTCCTGCGCTGTCAGGAGATGGCAAAGAAATCGTCTTCATTACCTGGAATGATACCAGTGGCGGAGCGATTCGCATTGCGGATATTGATGGGCGCGGAGAAAGAACTCTTGTTTCGCGGCCCGGCCATTATGGTTCAGCCCACTTTTCGCCTGACAGTAAATGGGTGGTGTACCATCGCGGAACAGGGGATGAATTCCGAGGTCGCCTTTGGACGGAAGAACCGGGGATATATGTCGTCGACGCCCAGGGTACGACCCCGCCGCGATTCTTGACAAGGGAAGGAGAAAACCCGCGGTTTTCTAAAGACGGAAAGAGAATCTATTTAATCTCGCGCGAGGGAGAAAAAGCGGCCCTCGTGAGTGTTGACCTTTTGGGATCGGATCGCCGCGTCCATGCCGTCTCGGAACGTGCCATCGATTTCGTGCTTTCACCGGATGAAAATTGGTTGGCATTTGAAGAACTCTGGCAGACCTATGTCGTACCTTATCCAAATATCAATCTTCCCATCGAAGTCGGTCCGGAGATGACCAATTTACCGGTGAAAAGACTATCATCTGACGGGGGCACTTATCTAAGCTGGGCGATCGATAGCAAAACTGTTTATTGGGGGCTGGGGCCGGAGTTTTTTGGAGCCAAGTTGGATTTAGTCTACGCAAGAGACATTTCCAAGAAACCAGAGAAAAATGATGACTCATCAAAAATCTACAAGCCGGTGCCGATAAATCTGGGATGGGAGGAAAAGACTGATATTCCCAATACCGATCTCTATTTAGTCGGCGCGAAGATTCTTCCGATGAATGACACTTCTGTTATTCCGGATGGAGTTGTCCACATTAAAGGAAATCGAATCGCGGAGGTAGGTGCGAGAGATAAAATCGCTTTGCCCGCAAACGCCAAAATAATCGACATTGCTGGAAAAACTCTAATGCCCGGAATAATCGATATACATGCTCACCCGGGATCAAGCAATCAATCCGTCTATTCGCAACAAAACTGGGCATTTCTCGCAAATCTGGCATTTGGCGTTACGACTATGCATGATCCGAGCAATAATTCGCAAATGATTTTTGCCCCTGCGGAATTGCAGATGCAGGGTTCAATGTTAGCGCCCCGTATTTTTAGCACTGGTACCATTCTTTATGGAGCAGAGGGTGATTTCAAGACAGTAATTAATAAATATGAAGATGCTGTCAGCGCTATCAAGCGGACTGCCGCATGGGGAGCATTCACTGTTAAGAGTTATAATCAGCCTCGACGTGAACAGCGGCAAATGATTATCAAAGCCGGAAAGGAGCTTGGAGTGATGGTCGTCCCCGAGGGGGGCTCGACGCTGAATTACAATATGACCATGCTGCTCGATGGTCATACTACGCTCGAACATCCGGTCCCGGTTGCGCCCCTGTATGATCCGGAGCTCCGCCTGCTTAGTCGATTCGGCACAGGTTATACACCGACCCTGATAGTTGGGTACGGCGGTTTATTCGGAGAAAATTATTGGTACCAGCACAGCAATGTCTGGGAGAATAAGAGGCTGGCCAAATTCACTCCACGATGGGTTCTGGATCCGCGTTCGATTCGAAGAACGATGGCGCCTGATTCGGAGTATCACCACTTTGCCCTCTCACAAACGGCAACCGAGATTCTGCATCGAGGTGGAAATGTGGAATTGGGAGCACACGGTCAACTTCAGGGGTTGGGCGCTCACTGGGAATTATGGATGTTGCAACAAGGTGGCATGACCAACCATGAGGCCTTACGATGCGCGACCTGGATGGGGGCAAGATGTATTGGCCTTGATAATGAGCTTGGTAGTATCCAACCCGGATTACTAGCGGACATGATAATAATTGACGGCGATCCACTTGCGGATATCAGACAATCCGAGAATGTTCTCTTTACAATGGTCAATGGCCGCTTGTACGACGCCAGGACTCTCGAACAAATTTACCCGGAGCGCAGGCCACTTCCGAAGGGGCCGAATCTCGAGGGCGTATTGGGTAGGGATGTAGGGGGATCGTGCTCTGATCATTAACCACAGGAGTCAGAGAATTTTGTTCTTTAAAGGCAGGATCTGAATTTCCGGCTTGTCGTCACAATGATTCGGTTCCTGCTCCGTAAAACCGTCGCATCACGGGGTAGAAATTCAGTTGATCAGACCCTGTAAAAGTCCCCCCGCCAGTTTTTGACCGCCCGCTTAATATTAACCTCTGAAAGGTTCTCATCAACCGCTTTTTTTGCCAGAGCGAGAAACTCTTCATCCGAGGCAAAACGCAGCCCAATGATTTGTCTAATAGTCAGCCGTGAATCAAGCGCTTTCCCTGTCAATATGTAATGACGAAGGTTTTCTTCGGCTCGTATCGCCCGATCCTGAGCTTTCAGCGGGAAAATTCGCACGAAGAAAAACATTAAAAGAAGGGAAATATTCACGACAACGAGAAGGGCGGAGCTATACAGGCGCTGATGGTCGCCAAACGACTTGAATAGATTCACGCATGATCCTATGAGTGTGAGAACTATAATAAGGAAAAGAACAATGTGAAACATCGGTACCATGCGTCGATGGTTGGCATAATTCTGGGCTATCATAAGAAATTCTCCCTGTCAGCCTTAATTAGGTTCGGTTCAAATTAGAATGTTTGAAGATTTGTATCAAGCGATATTTGCGCTTCGTGAATTAGCGGGGAGGGTCGAGATTATTTCAGCAATATCATCTTCTTTGTGGATGAATAATTGTCGGCTTTGAGACGATAGAAATAGATTCCACTTGGAACGGGAGAGCCATCCATATCTGAACCGTCCCAGCGAGCGATATATCGGCCGGCAGAGAAATTCTGGCTTACAGGGATGGCTATCTTGCGGCCGGTTATATCAAATACTTCAATCAACGCATAGCAGGCTTTGGGAAGGTCAAATCCTATTTCCGTTGTCGGATTGAAGGGGTTGGGATGGTTCTGTTCCAAAATAAACTCCGAAGGCAATTCCTTGAGCTCGGTCTCTTTAGTTCCCAAGGCAATGTCCACAATGCGCGGATTACTTCTGCTGCCGCAGCCGCAGCTATTACATGCCTCTATAGCATATCTAAAAGCGCCGTAAGAGGCTTTGATAAATTCCTTCGATGTTTCGGGACTACTGTCGATTTTGATATCATTCTCAAAGAGAAGGTAGGATGATGCCCCGGCAACCGAACTCCAAGATATAACGAAGTTCTCACCTATTATGGGCATCTGCGGAAGAACCGAAGGGATAATTGTAGAAGCATCAGGGACAGAATAAATGTCGACAGTCAATGGCTGAGAGGCAAAGCCCGGTCCGCACTCATTTCTGGCGCGGACAACGTACTGATGACTCCCGTTATCGGTTTTAATATAATATGCTTTCCTAGCATTTCCGACGTTGATCCAATCGCTATTATCCTCTCTTATTTCGTAGGCAGACGCCCCTGTGACAGACTGCCAACTGACGCAATATTGATCGCCGACGCAGGCGGGATCAGGAACCAAACCGAGTTGATCGGGTGCAGGCGGGAATTGTTTCACTGCAATATGTGCATCACCGTCACCGTCAGGGTAGGATTCTGTGTGTCGGGCGGTCAGGGTCTCGATAAAGCTCTGGGGATATGCGGTGAAGAGGCTTGGATCGGCAAATCTGTCTTTACCCCGGCATCTAAAATAATAAGTATGACCGGCTAATACTTGAAATTGCGCTGATATTTTGGGCGTGTTTCTTAAGCCGGGAATATCCAGCCACTGCCCATTATCGATACGGTACTGAAGATCGTATCTCCAAATTCCGGCCGGCCCTACATCGACCCCACTCCAATTCAGAGTAATAAATTTGGATCCGCTAACGCAAACCGTCGATGGCTGGGGTAGAACATTTGTAACGGGGGGATCAGCATCTGTAAGAAAGGCGAATGATGCACTATCGAGTCGTCTGGGGTTTTCCCCGAGCCTGTACAGCCAAATTTCGAAGCTCTGCTCGGTTGAGTAGTTTCCGGGGGTATCCCTTATATCCGCAAGCCATCTGTCCCAATGAATGCCCATTGTGGCATTATATAGGAGTTCATTGGGTGAGGCATCAAATGGCTCACCGGTCCAGATATCTACGAGATCATGAGGACCAAGCGATTTGAATTGGAGCTCAACATTCTGATTCTCAAGACTGTATTCCCAGAAAGCAGGGTAATTTTCCAAACCGGTATCTGAGGGCAGAGGAAATGGCCAAATATGCCAGTTCGATCCGTCTATGGTCATGAAGTAGACATCAATTATGCGGGCGGTGACTTCAGCTTTATCAGAAGTCTGAAATCCGCTCTGGATTTCCATATTAGGGTCAGCCAAGGCAATGGATATGAAAGCGATGGTTTCGACGATTAACAAAATCAGGGCGCCGGCCATTCTCATCTATTCCCTCCTAAGAATCAGTGTCCTGCTAATTGCTATCATTTTAAACGAAATTAGGAAGGGAAAAGTTTAATTGAAACCAATCAATGAGTTTTACCAGCGAGACCCAATTTCTCGGGCAATTTGGAAGGTTGAATCATTTGGAGCGAAGCAATTCCTAAAATCTCTAGAGCTTTCCACCGCAATCCGGGCAGAATTTTTGCCCATTGGATTTTCTCAAAGAATGAAATTTCGCGCACTTCGATTCTGCGTGGGCTTTTGGGTCAAGTATCGATCCGCAATCCGGGCAATATTTAAAGGGGCCGGTTTCATACCGTGGTAATGCCCCCTGCATTTCAAGTCTGGCGATTTTCTATCCACTCAGTATTATTTCCATATTAAATTCAAGGATTAATAGGTTGCATCAAATGAATAATCGGCGTCGAACGAGCAATGTTGCTTCCATTGGCCTTTAAGAGTCATATCCAAAGAGCCAATTGAATGTTCGAAGATTTCACCCTCAATTGAACCGAAGCGAGGCTCATTAAAATATTTGAATATTCCCTTAAACCGGCCGTAACCGCTGCCGCATAAGGGGCACATCCGAGGATCATCATAATACCAGGTACCGCCGATTCGGCCGATGATGACATCCAGAATCGGATGAGATATCCAGCCGTCAAACACCCGATGACCATTTTCAGTAACCCAGAAACTGCCGGCAAAGACTCCCGAAACGTTCCCCTTTTCGTCAAGCCATTGTCCGTTGAAATATCCACTGTCTCCGGCATTTTCGGTTTTTATCCATTTGCCGATCAGGTTCCCCTCAGCGCAATGGTGCGGCCAGATCCGGCGAGAGTGAACTGCCAGGCCGTTTATGCTATCCACTCTATAAAAAGCTTTAAGATCTTCTAACTGGCGGAAATCAAACTCCAAAGTTATCGGCTGGGTCGAAAAGGTCAGCCTGGGAGTTGTGAAATACACAATTCCGCGCTTTAGAAAAATCAGGCAGGTGACGCCATCAAAATCGCCGGAAGTGCTCGATACCCAGGCGACATCGGAGTTGTCCGGTCTTTCCAGTATTGAGTCCTGACCGTCCTCAAAGTGGATCGGTTTGACCGGAGCGATAATCGATACTCCGTTGATTGACATCGAGCCAGACCAATCGGTAGAGATGCTACCACTGGAATCTCCGAGGCTGAAAAGATGTCCCCACAGGAAGGTCACCGCAAATATGTCCCAACTTGTATCTGATAAATCCGGAGGTACGACATTCGTCGGGAGGATTGAACCCTGAAGTAGTTCTTCATCGGAGGGAACATATTTGTTAATCAGGGTTTCAGTTTCCGGCGGAATGTTTTGCATGACGGAGCCGGCCTTTTCCGATATTGTAGGCGAAATACCGTCTTTACTGCAAGCCAGGCCTAGCAACAAAGCACCCATAAATGCCAAAATCGCAAGTCGCTTCATGATTACCTCCCTATCCTACTTAATGGCGCAGCCAAAAGCTTTCCAGCACAGCAAGTCGAAAAATTCAATTTGCTTTCCACAAAAAATATAGAATCCAAGGTATCAATTTGCAAGTTGAATTTTGCTATTCCGGAGGAATGACTTGATATCAGCGAAGAAAGGAGAGGGCAATTTTATTTTTATGCGAGGCCAAGACGGGTCAACAGCCAATTTTAGCTATTGATAAAATCCAAATTAGACGTAAATTAGAGAAAGATGTATATATGTGACCTGCTTTCGGGAAATAATAAGAGCGGGCGAGAAAGGTAGCACGGTAATGCTGGTTATTACGGATGTGGCGAGCGCGGAGCTAAAGAAGGTGCTCGATTCAGAAGTGGCCAAAGATAAGCATCTTCTCCTTTATTTTCAGGGCGTCGGCTGAAGCGGCCCCAATTTGGGGATGGCTCTGGAAGAGTCGGTTGACGGGCTGGAAAAATTGGAATCAAATGGCGTGGCCGCCTATATGGATCGTGGTCTCAATGAGTATTTGAAAAACGTCGGGCAAATCGGTATTGATTATATTGCCAGCGAATCAGGCCCTAGCGGATATAGAATAACGGTTGGCGAGAAGACCTGCGGCGACTGCAAATGCTGATTTCCAGCCTCTGATCTCAGCATAAAATATTTCCGGATAATACATTAATCGTTGAATGGTGGCTTATGTATGCCTCAGACGATTTTGCGTGCGGTTTCCTTTTGTCTCAATGAACTAAATATCGGAGCGAAGCTTTGCGATTCGATAATTGAAAAACTGCGATAAAACGATTGCCTATTGGATCAGACAAATATTATTTTGTGACAGATAGAAGATCCTAATTCCGCGGAGTTCAGCGCTGAGGAAATTTTAAAAAGGAGGAAGAGATGAGCTTTTCCAAAATTGCACTTATCTTGCTTTCGACCGTCTTATTTTCGATGTCGGCCGCGATCGCGAGTGATTCTGAAAAGGCTGCCGTACCGTCCATGCCACCGATGGGTCCCCCGCCTCAGATGAAAGACATTTCATTCCTGGTTGGCGATTGGGATGTTGCTATGAAAATGAATATGGGAGACACATCCGACAATTGGGTGGAATCGAAAGGCACCTGCAAGTATACAAATATCATCGATGGCTGCGCTATTCAAATGTTTTACGAAGGTGAATTTGGAGGGATGAAATTTGCCGGCACGGGAATAACTTGCTACGATCGCGAGACCGGCAAATGGCAGAGCGCCTGGATTGATAACATGGGAGCGCGCATCGGTCTGTATGAAGGCGACAGAGTCAATGGCGTAATGACTTTGACCGCCAAAGATCGCTATGCCGGTCAACAGTTTTTGTCTCGCAATACTACTTATAATGAAACCGAAAAGAGTTTCGACTGGAAAATGGAGACATCCAGGGATGACGGCAAAACCTGGAAAACTATGGGCCTGGCTACTTACACGAAACGTCAGTAATGGCAATTGATCGTAAGCGCTCGGAGGGAACAGTATATATTCCTTCCGACCGCTTTTCTTTTCAGTGATTTCGTCAGGACCCCATAAATGTCAGAGATCAATAATCACTCTTCGTCACGCGTGTCGATGCATCATGAAATTGCCTAATATCCCGAGAAGCATATATGATCTGGTTTCCTCAAGGCGAAGGTCTATCTATCAAGATTAATTGATTATTAAGAAGTCGACTATCACAAAGAGGAGGCGCCTCTTCTTTTATTCTTGACAAAATGAAATGCCGCCAGTATTTTAGAGATGTCGGAAAATTGTTCAATTTCTATATTTTGTATCTGCAGGATTCTTGTTTCCTGCGCATTGGAGAAGGACAACCGGCGTTATGCGTCAAATAGAGAGCACGGCTATAACTATTCGTCCGCCACCCGGGGGATGCCTTTGCCATACAAAAAATCTCAAATACCTTTCACTCAAAGATCTTTTAGGAGGAGAGTATGATAAAAAAAATGATCTCTATTATGCTGATTGTTTCTGCTGCAATTCTTGTTAATGCGGGATCAATCGTTTTTGGTGCAGAGATCTTATCAGCCGGGGAACATAATTGTCTATACATGAATACGTGGTCTGCTGCGGCTTACATTCCTAATACAGTGAGTAGCAATGATACCATCGCCAGCATGCCTTTTGCCGTAGTTATTTACGAATATGCACCTAATGGATGTTCCAATCCGGGCAATACGCTGACACGTATTCAGGCAAAGTTATCCTATGACGATACAAAATGGCGCTTTGTAGGCGCGGAGCCTACTGCCAATTGGCCCAATGATCTCAATTGGGATACGGTGAATAATGATAATGGTGATGATTATATTCGCCTATATTTCACTCTTGGGGATGGAGTTGGAGTTCCAGCTCCGACACATATTGCTGTTTCCTATGCAACACTCAAATTTGTGCCGCTCTGCCAACCGGAACTGAGTTTCTCGGGAGTCTACGCGATTTGGGACGCGGATCATTTTAATCAGATAGATATTGACGGCAATACCTGGTGGCTGGCTGAGATGAACGGCGGCGGAGGCGGAGAGCTCCTTGTCAATAATTACTCGTCCATGACAACTCTGGGAGATCAGACTGTCTCTCGATTTGGTAACTGAGGAGGCAATCGTTGATCTGCCGATCAAAGTGACCACAAATTTCCTGGCTGAAACAATGGTTTTTTCCCTCAATTATAATAATTCAAAATTGAATTTATGGAACTTCTGGATGTCGCCGATATTTTTCCATGGGGTTGCTGCAATTGCCCTAATCCGGGAGCAAATCCGGTTAATTTAAGTCTCTGCTCAATTAACGAAAACCCCGAAATGACTGATTACCAGATATGCAAACTGAGATTTCGAGTATTGGCAGGATGGGAAGGGGATACGGCTCAGGTCAACTTTAATACCAATAGTTGCTCAATAATCGTCCCGAATTGTCCCGACTTAGCGGTCCTTATAGTTATCACGGCGGTGTGGTGACCGTGGCTCCTTACCACGCGGATATTAAGACCGAATGGGATCCGGCCGGTGGTTTGCTTTCCAAATCGGACACTCCTCAATACGCATATTTCTGGGGCGAATTAAAGAATGGCTTCCCCACGGGACCGTTCGAAGGAGCAATAAGATTCAATTATTCAATTGACGCCAATTGGGCATTAATTGATGTCCAATTGTCCAGAGTGTTTTACGAATCTGGACTTTCACAGAACGGTCTATGATGATACTGCCACTATTTATCAGATGAGTACGGCCAACTGGGTTTCCCAGAGTGCGGATTTCGTAAAAATCAAGAGGTTTAGGCAATATTTGAGACTGGGGCCTTTGCACCAAAGAACTATGACGATCGATATGTGCCCCTGGTGATGGACGAAGGTTTTCGGAACAATGGAAATACCTATAATACTCAGGTACGCGATTATACTGGCACCGTCACGGCCACTGTGGCAAATGGCAGGTTGGCGATAACCGAAAATGGTCGCGCGGAAGTGAAGGTCGGGGAACTCAGCACGATGTACATAGGCACACATGTAGCCAAACTATATCTCCGGAGAAATTTCTCTGAGACGGTCACTTCATTTTCGGTCAACGTAAATCTTTCTGGCAATTTCTATTACTCAAATTTTCTACCGGCCACCCCATTCGCCGGAATGATTAGTGTCGAAAATTTGCCTTCTGTCACTTACCGAATTTATTCCAATGGCAATTTTACGGGAATTAACTATCAAGGCGATCCCTATGTGGAGCTCGGAACAATTTATTACGACTATAACTGTCCGGTCCCAAGATATCCGGCAAATAAATTGGACTTCACGGCCAATAAACCGTGCGGTCCTTATACCGCCGGCGCTTCGCTAGTGCTTACTGCACCAATTATCGCTGGGGACAGCCATGATCAATATGCAGTGAGCGATACGACATCAATATATCACGGGTGTAATAGTTGTCGCTCCTATTCCCAAGAGCTAGATCCGGTTACAAAGGAGGAAGTTGCAGGATTGCCGAGGGAATTCAAGCTAAACCAGAACCATCCCAATCCATTTAATCCTGAGACCAAAGTTGCCTTTGATGTACCCACCCCTTCATATGTGAAAATTGTTGTTATGAATATTCTTGGGCAGGAAGTAGCCACGTTAGTTGATGAATCAAAAGCGGCAGGATCTTATGAGGCTGTCTGGCGTGGCACGGATAATAGTGGAAATAGGGTTTCATCGGGCATCTATCTCTGCATTATGAAAGCCGGAGATTACTCTTCAAGTATCAAGATGGCATTGATGAAATAATCTATTGGATTAATGATCTGATAAAGCGAAGGGACAGAATGAAGTTCTGTCCCTTTATATTCAGATAAGAATTCCTGTCATGGGCATTTTGGATTGGGGCCGCCCTTGTATAGAAAATTGATTAAATAGGTAATATCGAGGGCATTGATTGTCCCATTTCCGCTCGCATCACCGGCTTCAATAGGATTGGGGTCCGGACCCGATTTATATAGAAAATTGATAAGATAAGTGATGTCCAGGGCATTGACTAATCCATTACCGCTGGCGTCACCGCAAACATAGGCAACCCCGACGGTCATATCGACTGGTATTTCTACGGCAGGGGTGACAGGGTCATTTGAGGAGACTGTCAATTTGCCGTTGTAGACTCCCTGCGTCAGGTTAGTCGCGTCCAGCCCGACCTGTATCGTGGTCGAAGAGAGTGGCGGCACTGTCCCACTGGCGGGTACTACGGTGAGCCAGTCGGCGGCGTTGAACATAATGGTCAGATTGTCGTGCATATAGGGCGCATTGTATACGACTGCAAGTCCGTCGGTACCGCTCGAATTTTCAATCCCTATAGTAGAGCCATTCAGACCGTCAACATCCGCCCCGGGATTCATCGTGCCATAATGAAGGTATATCTTTCCATTTGATTGCAGCACAACCTGAAAAGTTAGGGAACCTGTGCCTGTTGTGGAATAGTAATTCGGAGTCCCAACGAAACTGACAATGAACCTGCTATTGGCTATATCCGAATAATAGTAGATATGTCCTCCCTTTCGCGGATCAAGATCGTCCCACCATAAGGCAATCAGATTATTAGGAGTGGTTACATTGGGCATGTTGGAATTGGTGCGGCTGGTCGATCCCGAACCAAAGGTAATAATCCCGTTTGAGCCGACATAAAGTTTGGTATAGCTGTTTTGATAAAATGGAAAAGCAAATCCAATGGAAATGGCGCCGCTCGTGTCGTCGTCGCCAAGACCGACAACTTCAGTGCCAATGGCCGATATATCGATCCAACTATGACTCGGGCCCAGGGGATCATCGGAATCTATCCAGGAGTATCCCCAGATATCAGGACCTCCACTGCCCCTGAGTACCTTCGAGAAGAAGGGTTCATTTATTGGCGTTTTATCCTGATCTGCGAGCCTGTAACCGAGCGGCTGCAATTCGGGGAGATTCGATACGCTACCGACAATAACCTTTCCATTGAACATCTGGCGGCTGACTTGATAATCAAGAATCCCCGGGCCATCATTCCTGATTTCGAAAGGAATTGATGTCTGAGTACCCGTGGGAAGAGAACTGATTACAGAATCCTCGGCAATAAATATGATTGGAGCATATATGAGTGCTGACACCGGTATAGTTCCATTGGGCGCATCGGGGTCGTTGCTGGTAAATGAAATAGAGCCGAAGTGGTCACCTGCCAATAGACCAGCGACATTGATGGTCACCGCGAATATCAATGAATCTCCGGGAACGATATTTTTCTGAGCCGTATCGAAAATAAGCCAGCTATTGACGGAACTGAATCTTACTCTTAAGAGTGCCTCACCGAAATTATGAACAATGATAGAGTCAATCGCGGTGCCGTCCATTTGAAGCGAATCCGAAAGACTGGCAGGTGAATAGGCGAGACTGGGATTCCCCGAAGCCAATTTACCGTAACCTTTCAATTCTACGTCGTCGATATTCCAGCCACAATAATTGGCCGACCCATCCGTAGGACCCATTCCGAATCTGATTTGAAAATTAGGATTACTGTCAGCGTAAGCAGAAACATCATAAAACATCTGATTCCATGCGGATTCGTTCAATGTCGATGAATTCTCAAATAAAGTAATCCACCCAGCGCCATTAGAGACTTGAAAATTTACATGGTCGTAGCTGCCGCTTTCGACCCCAAGCCACTTCCAGCACGTGAGTTGAACACCGCTGAAATTCGAACAATCTATCAATGGAGAGGTGGCCCAGTAAGTAGTACTCAGATTGGAATTATAATCGCCGCCGGTTCCCGAGGTCAGGTCATTGCCCAAAACATAATTGTCTGCGCCGGGGGAATGATCCTGGCTCGGATCCGGACCGCCATAGCTATCTGATCCTGTACCTCCGACAGCCTCTCCTCGCGTCCATTCGCCCGCGCCCCCCATTCCCGTCCATCCCTGATCAAACGAAAAGTCATCCGCAAAAATAGCAATCCTATCACCTACTAAGAAGGCAAAGCCTATAGTATCCTGAAGGCCGCCATTGAAGGTTGAATAGAGGCTGAAATCGATGATGTGCAGAGTGGTACAGGCAGGTGAGATGATGAATTCATAATCGCTGAGCGATGTCCCCTGACCGCCAAGGGCGGAAATTGTCGGATAACTCGATGACGGTTGGGTGACGGTAACAAGGGGGTCGGGAGTCGATAAAACGCCTGTGAGATTATAGGCATTACCTCCACCATTATTGGTGAGGCTTATCTTCATCTTTACAGTATCGCCGGGATTGACGCCGCTGGCGGTATGACTGTCAAAAGCCAGGACGGCTTCATTCGGCAAGGGTTGAAGGGCAAGATCAACTCGAGTAATATTATTATTTGAAACTCCCACCGATAGCACAGTATCAGTGAAATATCCCGTCGCGCTGAATTCCAGATTATATGTCCCCGCTCTGATCATTCTATGATAATCGCCCACTTGGGGATCGGTAAATACTTCCGAATGATCCAGATCATGGCTGAGGACTTTAATCATTGCGGAGACAGGGTTACCGCTGGAGGCATCGGTCACAACTCCGCGGATTCCATATAAGCCGTTTTCGAGCCAATTAAGGAAGGAAACCCAGTTGTAATTCCAGTGAGCCGGAAGCTGGTTTCCCGGAAGAAGTTTAGTGCCTGAGATTTCAATGGTCACCTCGCGGTCGCCGTGCCACCAGTTCATATAGTCCTGCCGGCCGCCGTTGACTTCATACCATGCATAACCATTCGTGATTCCGTTATTCAGATCGGTCAAATAGCCGGGTACGGCATACGTGTGAACGGTATCGGCGTATGCCCTGGAAATATCGAAGTACCATTGATTGTCAGCATGTAACGTGGACCAGGTATCCCAGGGATAATTGACAACCTCTGCGCCACCATGAAAATTGGCCGATATAACGAAACTGTGCGCATTTGCAAAATTCATCATGGCTACGGTTTCAGCCTGCCAGCTCTCGCCGTCGGGATGATCACCGTCCTGAGGATCAGGATAATTTCGATTGAGATCAATATAATTAGCGTTGCCTCGTATTGCGCCGCTGACGGTATTGTTCCCGCCATGATACGTTCCGTCGGGATTGGCCAGCGGGTTTATCCATATTTCGCATCCATTCACGAGCCGGGTTGCCAGCGTATCGGTGCCATAGTTATTCAGAAGATAGTCGATGAGACGGAGCATCAGCACATATCCCGTGACTTCGTCGCCATGCATTGAGCTGGTAAACATCACTTCCGGTTCGTCCTCTTCCGTATTTACATTATCAGATATTTTCGCGAAAAGCAGATGCCTTCCCTGAACCGAAGTGCCAATATCAACTATAGTACAGAGACTGGGGAAATTGGCCGCAAATTGATTCATCATGCTGATATAAGCGTCATAAGTCGGATAGTAATCCCACGCCTTCATAGCGTCTTTGGTCGACGCCATCTCGGGTATAATCAGTGTCCCGGGATGAGGCAATATCGTATACTGATAACCCAATCCCTGGAACGCTTTCATTTCCTTCTCGTTTGCATAAGCGAAGACGGTATTTCCCTTGACATTATCGATGGAAATTATATTCGTCAATTTGCCCAGTTCATCGCGCGATCTGATCTCAAATTGAAAATAAGTTTCAGTATCGGCTGAGATTAATGGTGTGAGGGCAAAAAAGAGTAAAAGCAATGTCAAAATTGAAAGTTTCCTCATTATGCCACCTTTATTTAAATATAATCTTATTCAAAAAAACCGTATGGGCGCTAGTTAATCGCTCAGAGCAGACAATTCTGTAATGTGACTTCAACATATCTGCTATTTCGTCAAATAGCAGGGGCAGCATTATGCTGTCCCTGCATGTCGAAATGAATCTAACATTCTAAATCTCTACGGGCAAATTGGATCAGGACCCTGCTTATAGAGGAAATTAATCAGGTAAGTAACATCCAGCGCGTTGGTTAATCCGTTGCCGCTGGCATCGCCCGATTCAACCGGGACAGGCGCCGCGCCGGATTTATATAGAAAGTTAATCAAATAAGTGATATCCAGGGCGTTAACCACCCCATTGCCGCTGGCGTCTCCGCAAACATAAGTCGGACCCACCGTCATCGCCACCGGAACATCGCGGCTTGGCGCGAGGGGATCATTTGAGCTGATAATCAATTTCCCGCTGTAGAGACCTTCAGGAAGTTCTCCGGCATTTAATCCGATCTGGAGAGTAGCCGACGAGAACGCAGGTACCGTGCCGCTTGCAGGTGCTATTGATAGCCAATCGGCGGCCGTAAACAGGATCGCCATATTGTTATGTATATACGCGGCATTATAAATCACTGCCAGACCGTCCGTACCGGAGGAGTTTTCGATTCCAATCGTGGAGCCATTCAGACCATCGACATCAACTCCGGGATCCATTGCACCATACTGCAGTTGAATTTTCCCGTTTGAATAAAGTATGGCTTGAAATGTGAGAGAGCCGGTTCCCGTAGTAGAGTAATAATTTTTGATGCCCACGAAGCTGACTATAAATCGATTATTGAGAATATCGGAGTAATAAAAAATATTCCCGCCCTTACGGGGATCCAGATCATCCCACCAGAGAGCCAAAAGATTATTAGGGACGCTAACATTGGGAAGCGCAGTGTTGGTTCTGACTGTTGAACCCTTGCCGAAAGTTATGATCCCGTTTGAACCGATGTTAAGAGCACTATAACTATTTTCGTAAAACGGGAAGTCAAATCCTATCGGAATGGCCGCGGTGGAATCGTCATCGCCAAGGGTCACCGTCGTCCCTACACCGGATATATCAATCCAGTTGAGTACCGGGCCGGCGGAGTCATCCGAATCCACCCAAGAATAGCCCCAAGTATCCGGCCCCCCGCTGTTTCGAGTCATTCGTCCATAAAACGGTTCGCGCTCGCCTGTCGGGGATTTTTCCGGGTCAGCGGGTCTATATCCAGCCGGCGCCTCTGGAGTCGATTTTGCCACACCTCTTCCATTGAACATTAACCGGGAAATGTTAAAATTCAACTGACCCGGTCCATTATTTGATATCACGAATGGCAGAGAAGCGGTATCTCCCGTGGGAACGGTCTCCTCCACAGAAGCCTGTCCCAGATACAGATTCGGCGCCCAAATATGAAGATTCATTTGTATGGAGCCGCCAGGATTTAGCGGATCATTGCAGGTGAACTGCAGCGATCCCGAATGATCGCCTACAGATAGACTGGAGGAGTTTATCGAAACCGGGAAAAGCAGACTGTCGCCGGCGATTACATTAAACTGACTGCCGTCGAAGATCAACCAGCTGTTCGGCGAACTGAATCTTATTCGAAGTAATCCGTCTCCCCAATTGTGAATCTTAACCGTGTCGGCTGTGGTCCCGCCTGCATCCAGGCTGTCGGCGAAATCGTTGGGCAGGTATGCCAACTGTGGCGTGCCGGTCAGCATCACCCCATAACCCTTCAACTCGATATCATCTATGTTCCAGCCACAATAATTCCCCGATCCGTCGGTCGTCCCTATTCCAAAACGAATCTGGAAATTAATATTCCCATCGGCGTATTGGGACAAGTCGTAGAATTGTTCACCCCAGGCATTCTCGTTGATCGTGGCACTGTTCTGAAACACGGTGACCCAACTAGAACCGTCGTACGCCTGCAAATAGGCATGGTCATAACTACTGCTTTCGACTCCCAGCCAGCGCCAAAAGCGAAGCTGGACGCCCGTTATATTTGTGCAATCAAAGAAGGGTGAGGTAACCCAGTAGGTGCTTCCGAGGGAGGAATTATAATCGCCGCCGGTACCCGAAGTAAGATCGTTACCAAGCACGCGATTATCGCTGCTCGGGGAATGATCAACAGAAGGGTCCGGGCTGCCATAAGTATCAGAGCCCGCGCCGCCTACAGCAGAACCGATAGTCCATTCGCCCGCACCGCTAAGACCGGTCCAGCCTTGATCAAAGGAGAAATCATCAAAGAAAAACGCAACTCTATCTCCGACAACCAGATCAAGGCTTATCGTCCCCATATACCCGCCTTCACCGGTCAGGGCCACATTCAGAGTGGTAACATGCCCCACGGGACAGGAGGCATCGGCTGTTACACTGAACTTATCTCCTGAATTATTTCCTGTGCCACCGCCGGAAACTATAGTGCCAAAGGTTCCGCTGGGGTCGTTTATCGAAACATAAGGGTCGCTTTCCGAAAGAGTCCCTGCAAGAGAAACGGCATCGACTGATCCGGTGTTGTTAAGCACCATAGTCAATTCGCCTGTTTCGCCCGGGTCAAGCGTACCATTGTTATTGCCGTCGATCTCCGTAATCATCGATGAGACAAAAGCAACGGTCGGAGAATGCACGACAAGCGATATGCCGCTGGTCCAGGTAGTGTCTTTAGCTGAACCGGTTACGGCGAGATCAAAGTTGACTAGATGATTATCCGGTGTGTTGCCCGCAACATTAAAGGCGAAGGCGTCGGTGATCATTGAAGTCCCGTAATTGCCGGGGATTATGCCATAGGTCTCATTGTCATCTGTTATTGTTATATAGGGGTCGGTCGATGCCAGTACTGCCGAAACATTAAAGGCCGTATCGGGACCGACGTTGACCAATTGAACTCCCATAGTAATCGGTTCGCCGCAATTGGCCAGACCATCATTATTGCCGCCAATATCGTTGATAGTATGGCTATCATACAAAACAAATGGCCCGCTGGGAGCGATAACCTGAATCGAACCGATATAGGGGGTCTTATTATATGCTGTCACTGTTATAATCACTGAAGCACCCATTGGAAGCTGCGGATTTATCGGTATCGTGGCCACTCCGCTGGCCGCAGTATAAGCCGCGCCGTACATTATGCCGTCGTAGTAGATGGCGCATAGGGCGCCTTCGACGCCAACTACCGTGACATCTATACTGGTCGTTGTAAAAATTACAGCATTGTCGTGGGTAACAGTCATCGCAGCAGGATCGTTGGTGCGAATTGTAATTGAAGGATCCCCAAAGATATGCCAAGTGTTATACATATCGACGCCGCCGCTACCATTCAAGTCGATCATCTTACAGGATGCATTATAACATATGCCGCCGACAGTGAGCTTGCTCTCGGATACGAGCAGGTCAGTGGCTTCGTCCTGGGCATCCATGGGGGGATTCCACGACTGATTTATCGAAGACATATACGCGGCAATTGCACCGGATGGGTTACCGGCATGGCTGGCGCGAAGCCAGGCTTCGGCAAAACAGGTAGGCCCGTCAAAATCCCCATTGACGCAGGCCACACTGAATAACAGTGGCAGCATATTGTCGTTAGTGAGAGTGCTCACATTGCTGTTAGAGAATCCGGACGTAGTCCAAGCCGTCGTACTGCCATGGCCGCAATAATTCACAAAGCTTCGTCCATTATTAAGGGCAGTCGAGACGATCGCAGCCGAGGCGCCCGGGTCATAAATGGGATCAACCAGAGTGTAGTTATAGGCCAGTAGGTCAGTACGAAGATTTCCAATGTGCACATAATCGTATTCCCCGCCATTATGACCGGGACCCTCAGCCGACCCGATTCCTGTGGCCTTATGAAACCAGTCCGCTCCGACGGGAGTCTTCTCATAATTTATGCTTCGCGCCACCTGTGTCTGAACATGGGCATTTGTTTCAGCTGAGAATCGGCCAACAAATATATCGGGGTAGTTATCGCCTCCCGCAACTTTGGCATAACTCGGGTCAGAAGCGTCGCTGCCGACAAGATATGTCGCTACCTGGGCAGCATCACCGACCAGAATCACCCATGCCAGATTGGTGGAGTCATAGAAATTCTGTATGTAATTCTTGATCGCCGCACTTGTGTTGCCAATGGTGGAGACATTGACTATTGCCGTTTTTATTCCTTTTTGTTTTTTCCAATCCACAAGCGGAAGCATGTCCGGGCGAAAAGCATCATAGGTGATAATCAGCATATCACCGGTCTCTTCAACCGGAGTATATTTTCCGCGATAATCCGCATAATTGACAAATCGCCGATTATAAATCTGGTCAAAATCAGGAACCAGCCGGATTGATTGTTTGGCTCTTTTCAATACATTTGTGATTCCAGGGCCGGATGGAATAATCTCCAATGTCACCGACTTATAGACCCTGAGAATTTTCTCCGAGGGAAGATATTGAAAAGCATTGAGTTCGATAACGATTCCGCGATAATCCCTCAATATGAATGGTTCCCGGAGATTGACCAGCGAGGATGGATACCAATTCGATGAACTATATACATTCCCGAATTCAAAAGAGATATCTTCAGGATTGACAGTTCTTAAAAGATTTCCTTTGGAAGGTATAACTGGCGTTCCGGGAAAATCCTGGTACTCAGAGGCTAAAATCCTTACTTCCATTTCAGCATCGTCGGGGATAATAAGACTTCGATTAATTTGGGGCACGGCCGGTTCGCCGGCATTTAAAAGAATATGCTCCTTGCCACAGGAGACAGAGTAATACTGCTCCCCATTGATCATAATGGGTTCTTTATTGAATCCATCAATATCGAACCGTAAGACGGTTCTGGAATCATTTGATTCTTGAACAGTTACATTTACATCGCTTCCTAATCCGCCCAAAACGACGCTTTCCGCAAAGGCAGAACTGATCGCGAGCATTAGCAAACTTACACATAGCAGCAATCTCATCCTCATGATGACCCTCGATTAATTTGAACGTTATAAAATTTCGGTAATATCCACTCCAGACTCTTTTTACACCACTAAACCAAGGTAAGTATGTATCTAGATTCAATATAAGTCCAAACCGCCTTTTGACAAGGGGATATTTTTTTAAAAAGTGGGCTGGAAATATTAATGAAGACAAGATAGGTTAGCAATTCTGAAAGGGATTATGAGAATTGAGCAATCATGACGGATTTAAGTGTAGGATTTTTCCCCTTGAAAAATCAATATTATTCGAGTAGAATTATTCGAGGTCTATTATGCCAGCCAATCTGCCGCCCCAATATTACGAGCTTGAACGAGAATTTAAGAGGGAATTGGATCCCCAGGAGAAATTACGCCTCGCTCAGGAACTCTTGGCTATGATGCCCAAACATAAGGGGACTGATAAACTTCAGGCGGAACTCAAGGCCAAAATTTCAAAATTGAAATTACAGATAGAAGGGGGACAGAAGAAGCACGGCGCTCGACACGCCGAGACTCACGATCATATAGAAAGGGAAGGTGCTGGGCAGGTCATTCTTATAGGCCCCCCCAATTCTGGAAAATCAACACTCCTCGGCACCCTCACTCACGCTCATCCATTGGTGACAGATTACCCCTTCTCCACCCGGGAACCTCTGACCGGCATGATGAACTTCGAAACTGTGCAGATCCAGCTGATTGATACTCCGTCGATTGCTGAGGGCTTCTTTGAAAGCTATTTGACAAATTTGATTCGACAGGCGGATGTTGTTTTACTGGTGGTCGATATCTCTTCGACGGCCGTGGAGAGCGAAACCAAAACAGTGTTCCGGATTTTGGAGGATAAGCATATTAGACTTTGTCCTGAAAAGCCGCCTATCGTCGATGATCCGAAAATCGCATATCAGAAAACCATGATCGTCGCCCACAAATCCCTCGAGGATGATGTGGGGGCTAATATTCAATTCATGAAGCCCGACTTCCCTGATTTTCGGATTGTCTTCACTACGATTCTGGAAGATGAGACCATAAACGTCCTCAAAAAAGAAATTTTCAATTCACTTCGGATAATTAGAGTATATTCTAAGAAAATAGGTCATGAGGTTGTTCTCGAAGATCCGATTATTCTTCCGGTCGCGAGCACAGTCGAGGATGCGGCAATGACAATTCACAAGGATTTTGCGCAGAAACTCCAGTTCGCCAAAGTCTGGGGATACGGAAAGTTCGAGGGACAGAAGGTAAAAAACAGCTTTGTTCTAAATGACAAGGATATCATCGAATTTCATATTTGATCCTTCTGGTATTCAACAGCTTGGGTAATATGCGTTTATGATTTGAGAAGATTCGTTGCGAGCAGTAAGAAATAAATACCTTGACGAAGGGGACTATCGTTATTATTATTATAAGCTTTAGCTGCCGGGCCCATAGCTCAGTTGGTTAGAGCAGCTGACTCATAATCAGCGGGTCCCAGGTTCAAGTCCTGGTGGGCCCAGGATGATGTTTGAAAGGTGAATTAAAATTTTCGGGCAATTAGCTCAGTTGGTTAGAGCGTTCGGTTCACATCCGAGAGGTCACTGGTTCGAGCCCAGTATTGCCCAGATTAAGAAGATATCGGGGTTGACCGATAGAAATAATATGCAATTGCCTGCCGCGAAAGAGGCAAAAAAAGCCGGAACTGGGATAAATAGGAAGAAAATAACGGCGCAGTCTTACGAACAGAGACTGCGCCTTTTTGTTTTATGACGACTGAACAAAATAAGGAGCGACCGATGCAGAGCGATCTCGAGATGCTGTTGAAACTGCAGGTCATTGATTATGATCTCGGGGAATTAGAGCGCTCAAAAGAATATCTCCCCGATATGATGGAAAACCTGAGACGGGAGGTTGAAGAAAGCGAAACCTCATTTCGCAGCACGGAAAAGGAGCTTGCCGAATCGCGCGTTCTGCAAAAGAATCTGGAACTGGATTTCGCCACGAAGCAGACCGAATTAAAAAAACTTCAGGAACAAATGATGGCGATTAAAACGAATAAGGAATACGACGCTCTGATTGGCCAAATCGATTCAGTCAAGGCGGTTATAAATGAAACAGAAACCCAACTCATCGAAGTAATTGAAAAAATTGAGAAAATGGAAAACGATATAAAGGAGTTGGAAAAAAGAGCTGCAGAAACCCGTGACAGAAACAATAAAGAATTGTCGATACTTCAAGAGAAGATGGATTCGGTCGGGAGCAAAATCCAGATAAAAGAGGGCGAAAGGAATAATGTTACCGTTCGCATTCCCAAAAAGACTATATCCATATATGAACGGGTCCGCAAGAGCCGGGGGGGGTCGGTAGTAGTAGCTGTTAAGAAAAGGGCTTGCGGCGCCTGCTATAAAGGATTGCCTCCTCATCTCGTTCAGGAGTTGAAGAGGGGTGATCAGATAATTACGTGCGACAATTGCGGCAGAATGCTAATCTGGCAGAATGGTGAAAGTGAATAGGTAATAAATAGATGGCCGAATTCTATCATAGAGACGGTTTGACATTTGATGACGTCCTCCTTGTTCCCGCCAAGTCCGAGGTCTTGCCCCGGGATGTGGACGTGACAACCAGACTGACGTCCAAAATCAGCCTTAATATTCCCATTGTCTCGGCCGCCATGGACACGGTTACAGAATATAAACTGGCGATTGCGCTGGCACGACAGGGAGGGATCGGAATCATTCATAAGAATTTGCCTCCGGAAGTGCAGGCATCAGAAGTAGATAAAGTCAAAAGATCTGAGTCCGGAATGATAGTCGATCCAATAACTCTGCCGCCGGACCGCGCAATTGGCGACGCACTGCAAGTAATGAAGAAATTTGCTATTTCCGGAATTCCGATCACTGAAAATGGGAAATTGGTGGGAATTCTTACGAATCGCGATCTTCGGTTCCACAAAGAACTGAATACCCCAATCGCGGAGGTGATGACAAAAAATAACCTTATCACTGCCCATGAGGGGATCGATCTGGATTTGGCACAGGAGCTTCTGCATAAAAATCGAATAGAGAAACTGCTTATAGTTGACAGCAGTAATAATCTTAAGGGGATGATTACGGTTAAGGACATAATGAAGAAGATCCAATATCCTAATGCCTGCAAAGATGATCGAGGGCGACTCTGTGTCGGCGCGGCTGTGGGGGTTAGCGGAGAAATGGAAAAGAGAGCGGAGCTGCTGGTTAAAGCGGGAGTTGACGTTCTGGTGATAGATTCCTCGCACGGACACTCTTCAGGAGTCTTAAAGGCAGTAGAGTCCTTGAAGAAGAGATTCCCCAAGAAACCGGTTATGGCAGGTAATGTTGCCACTAAGGAGGGCGTTCAAGCATTGATAGACGCGGGAGCCGATACGGTAAAAATTGGGGTCGGCCCGGGTTCGATCTGCACCACTCGTGTTATCACTGGCGCTGGAATGCCTCAGATTACAGCGGTCATGGAAGGTGCTGAAGCGGCGGGAAAACATAATATTCCGATCGTAGCCGACGGCGGTATCAGATATTCCGGTGACGTTACCAAAGCTCTGGCGGCAGGCGCCGATTCGGTAATGATCGGCTCCCTGTTTGCGGGGACAGATGAATCTCCCGGCGAGATGGTCTTGTATGAAGGTCGAACTTTCAAGGTCTATCGGGGGATGGGTTCGGTTGAGGCAATGAAAGCGGGAAGTCGCGATCGATATTTTCAAGAACACCAGGAAGAAGTGTCGAAATTTGTTCCGGAAGGTATCGAAGGCAGAGTGCCTTATAAAGGGGAATTGGGCGATTCTGTTTATCAACTGGTCGGAGGTCTTCGTTCCGGTATGGGGATCTGTGGGGCCGCGAATATTGCCGAATTGCACGGGAAAGCAAAATTCGTGCAGGTGACACAGGCCGGTGTGATAGAATCACATCCTCATTCGGTGGATATTACCAAAGAGGCTCCGAATTATCGCAGGATGTTATAGGAATGAATATTTTTGTTAACTATAGATTTTAAACGTAAGCACAGAAAGAGTGGAAACCGGTCGCGCTTTATGAAAACATAGGGTGAGGAAAGTCCGAGCTCCAAAGAGCCAGGGTGCCCGGTAACGCCGGGGCGGAGTGATCCGACGGAAAGTGCCGCAGAAAATAGACAGCCCACCTGCCTTTCAGGGTAACTCCCTAAAAGTCAGCGGCAATGGTGAAAACGAGGTGTAAGAGACCCCGTCTACTTGGGGAAACCCAGGTGGAGGTAAACCCCACTCGGAGCAAGGCCAAATAAGGAAAGAGGGGTTGGCTCGCCCCATCTGATTTCCGGGTAGGCCGCACAGAACTGCCGGGCAACCGGCCAGTCAAGATTGATGACCGATATCCGCTGATTGCGGAAACAGAACTCGGCTTATTTCTCTCTTTCTGGCTTCTGAAAAAGGAAGCCAATAATGAATTGGGTAACCAGGTCCGTCCCACTGAGGTGGGTAGTAGCGCCTGAACCTGACCCAGAACTGCTTCAAGAAATCAGCGCGAAAGTCGGCCTTGATAGAATCGTCGTCAAGATTCTATTCAACCGCCAGA
The DNA here is from genome assembly GCA_963813655.1 of uncultured candidate division Zixibacteria bacterium. Taxonomy (GTDB): domain Bacteria; phylum Zixibacteria; class MSB-5A5; order GN15; family PGXB01; genus CAWEZN01. The sequence goes on from CAWEZN010000010.1 coordinate 562,842, forward strand.
TTGATTCCTCCGAAGCGATCCGGCAGTTTTTACAACCATCTCTGTCCGACCTGCTGGATCCCTTTACCATGTTTGGAATGGAAAAGGCGGTCGAGCGAATTCTTGATGCTCTCAGGGGCAACGAAAAGATCATGGTTTATGGCGATTATGATGTTGACGGCATAACGGCGGCATCTCTTCTATATCTGGTTCTAAATAAACTGGGTGCACAGGTCGTATACTATCTCCCGAACAGATTGGTGGAAGGATATGGACTATCGGTGGACGGCATCAAGGAAGCACTGGCCAAAGGTGTCACGCTGATCGTATCGGTTGATACGGGAGTAACGGCTGTCGAGGAAGTCAAATATGCGTCCTCACTTGGAATTGATTGCATCCTGACGGACCATCACGAACCCGGTGAGATACTTCCTTCTCCGGTAGCGCTGGTCAATCCAAAGCAGAAGGACTGCACCTACTCGGGGGGGGAATTGTCCGGAGTGGGTGTCGCTTTTAAGCTCGCCCAAGCGCTCTACGAAAGGCTTCAGCAGGATCAGGTTGAGCTTGAGGAGCATCTTGATCTGGTCGCTTTGGGGACAGCCGCTGATATAGTTCCCCTAATCGGAGAAAACCGGATACTCACCAAATTCGGCATCAGGCAGATATCAAGGACAACCAAACCTGGGCTAAAATCGTTGACTTTTGTCTCCGGACTGATGGGTAAGGAAATCGGCACCGGCCAGGTAGTCTTCATTTTGGCGCCCCGAATTAATGCTATCGGTCGGCTCGGCGATGCTGAGATGGCGATCCGGCTGTTGACTACGAAGGACGAAAAGGTTGCCTCAGAAATAGCCCGCCAGCTCGACAGGGAAAACCAGAGACGGAAAAACATAGACGAGAAGACTCTGAACGAAGCCCTTGAGCAGATTCGCGAGTCGGTCGACTTGAGCGACGATCGCGCCATTATTCTAGCGTCGGAAGGGTGGCATCAGGGAGTTATCGGTATAGTGGCCAGTCGCCTGGTGGAGCGGTTCCATCTTCCGACCATTATGATAGCAATCGACAATGGTGAAGGTAAAGGCTCGGCCCGCTCTATTCCCGGATTTCATCTCTGCAACGCTTTGAAGGAATGCGAAGATCTCCTTCTGCGGTACGGGGGACATAAATACGCCGCCGGCCTGACCATCGATCCCAAGAATATCGAAAAATTCAGGATAAGAATGAAAGATGTTTCGCGCCGGCTCCTGACCGACGATGACTTGGTTGCCAAATTATATATCGATTCGGAAATAGAATTATCTCAAGTTAATGACAGATTTCTTGATGTTCTTGAGACCTTTGCACCTTTCGGACCTCAGAACATGCGACCGGTCTTCCTGACTCGAAACTGTGAAATACTCGGACAGCCTTACTGCGTAGGTAAGAATCATCTGAAAATGAAAGTCCGGAAGGGCGAGGCTGTATTTGATGTTATCGGTTTCGGTTTTGGCGATTGGGTAAGGCAACTTTCCGGCCGCGGGAATCTGGTTGACCTTGTATATGTGATCGAATATAACTCCTTCAACGACCATACCCGCATTCAACTACGTTTGAAAGACTTGAAATTGGCCGCGGGAGATATCGGAACTTATTGATTTTTTTCCATGACTGCCCTGGAAAAATTTCTCAATGGTGATCAATCGGCGCTCGCTCGTATTATTTCGTTTATTGAAAATCGTGAAAATGGATATCAGGAAATCCTATCCCGCCTATATCCTCGATCAGGTAAGGCAATAAAAATCGGCTTCACCGGCCCACCGGGGGCAGGAAAATCTTCGCTTGTCAATAATATCGCTAGAGCTCTCGTCACGTTGGGCAAGAGAGTCAGTATAATTGCAGTCGATCCCACCTCTCCTTTCACTGGAGGCGCGCTTCTAGGGGACAGAATCCGGCTGGTGGATTTGCCCATGGATGGTTCTGTTTATATACGATCCATGGCGACTCGAGGCTCGACTGGCGGACTTGCCGCCGCAACGGGAAATGTGGCGGTTGCTCTTGACGCATTTGGATTCGATTATGTGCTAATTGAAACTGTCGGTGTCGGACAAGTGGAGCTTGATATTATTGACACCTGCGATTCGGTTGTGGTCACGCTTGTCCCTGAATCAGGTGACGCTATCCAGGCCCTGAAGGCCGGTTTGATGGAAATTGCCGATATTTTTGCAGTCAATAAAGCGGATCGGCCGGGTTCCGAATTTATAATCGCAGAACTGAATATGGTTCTAGAGATAAAACGTGAAAAATTAGATTGGGAGCTACCCGTGGTTGCAACAGAGGCGATCAATAATAAGAATACAAACAAACTTCTTGAGAAATTATTTGCTCACATAGAATACATCAAGCGATCGGGTCTGTTTGAAAGACATCGCCGGGATCAGATCCGAAAAAAAATTGAAAGTATCTTGTTTAGTCGGGTTAATGCGCTGGTTCGCGAGAAGTTGAGAGAGATCGCCGACATTGACGAAATTGTATCAGAAATCTACAATGGCAGGAGCGACCCTTTCACAGTGAGCCGGGAGCTTTTTCGATTGTCATCGTTGAATCAATAATCAAGAACTTGTGCCATCAATTCGAAGATTAAGCGCTTACCGGAGAGTCCGGTTCAACCGTAAAGGGTGGTATTTTGCCCTGGTAAATGAGTGGTTCTCCCCTATTGCTTTTCTTGCGTAAATCTATTATTATTAACGACCAATGAGCCAAAAGCTTACGGGTTTTTTGCCGGAGTAATTTATGTTTGATGACAAATTTCTTGATACTATAAAAACTAGAAAAAAGGCTTGGGACAGAGACGCTGAAAAAACGCGGGGCCCAAAATCTCGACCGCGGTTTATAACTGTCTCCAGCGAGGAAGTCAAGGATCTCTACACCCCTGAGGACATAGCAGGAATAAATTATAATGAGAAGATCGGCTTCCCGGCCGAATATCCATACACGCGCGGGATTCATCATACCATGTACCGGAGCCGACTCTGGACTATGCGACAGTTTTCGGGCATGGGGACTCCCCGGCAAACCAATGAACGGTATCATTATCTTCTGAATCATGGCCAGACCGGCCTGTCGGTGGCGTTTGATCTGCCAACCCTGATGGGATACGACAGCGATCACTTCCGCTCTCTGGGAGAGGTCGGCAAATGCGGAGTGGCCGTGGATAGCCTCGGAGATATGGAGATTATCTTTGACGGTATCAATGTCGGGCAGGTCTCCACTTCGATGACCATCAACGCCCCAGCTTCTATCCTTCTGGCAATGTATCTGGCGGTCGCCGAAAAGGAGGGGGTGCCATTTGAGAAGCTTCGCGGAACACTGCAAAATGATATCCTGAAAGAATATATCGCCCAGAAGGAATGGGTCTTCCCTCCGAAACAGTCAATTCGGCTGATTACCGACCTGATGGCGTTTTGCACCGACCACGTTCCGCAATGGAATACTATTTCCATCTCTGGGTATCATATTCGGGAAGCCGGCTCGACCGCCGCACAGGAACTGGCGTTTACGCTGGCTGACGGTTTTACTTATATCGAAGCGGCAATTGCTGATGGGCAGGATATTGACAAATTCGCTCCCCGGCTGTCGTTCTTCTTCAATGCCCATCAGGATTTCTTTGAGGAAATAGCCAAATATCGCGCGGCGCGACGAATTTATGCTAAGCGAATGAAAGAAAAATACAAGGCCAAAGACGAACGTCAGTTGGCTTCTTCGCTTTCATACCCAGACCGCAGGCTGCTCTCTTACGGCTCAGCAACCTGAAAACAATATTATCCGAACCGCTTATGAGGGGCTTTCGGCAGTGCTTGGCGGGACACAGTCGCTTCATACCAATTCCATGGATGAAACGCTGGCGCTGCCGTCAGAGAAAGCAGTTTTAATCGCCTTGCGTACTCAGCAGATTATCGCCCACGAAACCGGCGTGGCCAATACGATTGACCCGCTGGCCGGTTCTTATTTTGTGGAAGCGTTGACCGACAAGATGGAAGAAGATGCCGAAAAATATCTGGCTGAGATTGACCGTCGCGGCGGAGTGCTTAAAGGGATTGAAGAAGGGTATTTCCAGCGCGAGATCGCCAAGGCGGCCTATCGATACCAGAAGGAGATCGAGAAAAAAGAACGAATTATTGTCGGCATAAATGATTATGTAATGGACGATGAGCAGATTACAATTCCGATTTTGAAAATAGATGAAACGGTTGAAAAAGAGCAGACTGCTTTTGTGAAGAAAATTCGGAGTCAGCGTGACAATGACAAGGTTAAACGAACGCTTGAGGATTTGGCGATCGCCGCAAGAGGGAATGGCAACACGTTGAAAGCCATGCTGGATTGCGTGCGCGTATATACAACCGAGGGCGAGATAATAGATACACTGCGCCCGATTTTCGGCGAGTATGTCGAGCCGCCGATAATATAAGAAATGATGGTCAATGTCTATCATTAATAAGACAATCGATAATGTCGCTTTTGAGGATATCGAGAAACTTGTCGATGATAAGATACCCGAAGGCGACTATTTGGACTATAAGCAAGAGCTCAATAGGAATAACATTCATGAATTAATATCGGCATTCGCAAATTCGCACGGCGGCTGGATTATAATAGGCGTTAAGTGCGAGAAGGAAGTAATATACCGGAAGAAATAATAGATGTTAAAGAAGATAATCTTGAGGACACAATTCAGAATATTATTTTTTCGAATATCAGTCCGCCAGCTTTACCGTACGACTGCAAATATTTGTTTGGTCCGTCAAATGCGCGAGTATTTGTGATAAAAGTTGAAGAAAGTGATCTCACACCTCACGCCATTGATGGATATACGACAGTCTATTTGAAAGAAAAGGCCGAAAAACGTCCTTACAGGAAAGCTGATCTGGACGAAATTGATTGGTTGAAAAATAGGCGAAAGCATTATGTTGAACTCAGACAACATCTGATTGCCCGAGCGGAAGAAAGATTCTCAAAAATTACTCCCGGAGTTGGGGATCATCGTTGTTTTTCAACATTTTATTGCATTCCCAAATATCCCAAGAGGCTATTTAAAACTGATAGAAATTTATATACATATATCAATGAGATTAATAAAGATGGCAGATTGGGACTAGCGGGGCCATTAAGTTTCTCCAATTTGGAGACTGCCGCTGGAAGTGTGGTATCGTGTCGTCTGTCTGAAGGGCAGAATCCATTTTACTTCGAGTTAAATAGATATGGCATGTATTGCAATGTTGTACGTTTATCAAGAGGATATGAATCGTCAAACAGGTAAGCATAATGTAAACCTGCATTCATTAGCAATAAATTTGCTGACTAATATTATTTTCGGGATTGAAAATATGAAGAAATCTGATTTCAGTGGATCTGTAGTTATTTCTTACTCTTTGACGAATGTTCTCAATAAACATATTTTATTTGACAATCTATTTCTCTCGCTTTCACTACTTGCACATTTGAATTTTATTGGAAACGTAAGATTAGCCTTCAGGCTTTTATATTTTCAAAATAAGGAGATTGGGTCAGACTATTTTAGGCGCGGACCCACTTAGGGTTCTAATTTGGAAGACTGGGGCTTGTTATTGGATTATTAAAGTCCGAGCAACTTAATTAAGTGTTGAAAAGGGTATACTGGAGTATATAACTAAATGAGCCCAGCGGAAATTTTAGGCGACAATCGGAAATGATTGAATTCATACATGGACCAATGATTCAATTGTAATTTGGAGCATTATAAGACAAGAGATGAACAAAAAAATCAGAGTTCTTCTGGCAAAACCGGGGCTGGATGGCCATGATCGGGGAATTAAAGTAATCGCCGCCGCTTTCCGCGACGCCGGATTCGAGGTTATCTACACCGGCTTGCGGCAGACGCCGGAGATGATAGTCAATGCCGCCATACAGGAAGATGTTGACGCTATCGGCGTTTCGATACTTTCCGGCGCGCACATGACCCTCTTCCCCGCGATCAAGAATCTTCTGAAGGAAAAAGGCGCCGGTGATATCATTCTCTTCGGTGGCGGAATTATTCCCGATGAGGATGTTGTGACGTTGGAGAAAATGGGCGTCAGCAAACTGTTCACCCCGGGCGCAACCACCGAGGAAGCAATTAGCTACCTTCGCAACGCTGTCGCCGGAAGAATAAGAGACGAGAAAATAATTTAATAGCTTTTCAGAATCCTTGGCGATCATAGATAAGCTCTGTGGCAACCGCCTAGGCATCTGAAGACAAATGAATTTATATAATATCTGGAGGAGATATGAGATATAATGTAGATCCAAGACAGCAGGCCATAAGAGATCGCGTAAAGGAATTTGCCGAGAAGGAAATAAATCCTGTATTCCGTGATCTTGATCGTGTGCCTGAAAAATTCCCGGTGGATTACTATCGAAAACTTGGGAAGGCCGGTCTTATCGGCTTCGCTATGCCGAAAGAATACGGTGGTGGCGGATATTCTAACATTGAATATATCACCCTGATTGAAGAACTGGCGTATTGGGATGCCGCTACGGCTCTTTTGGCCGCAGTGCCGGAGCTGGCGGTCTATCCGATTATTCATTTTGCCACCGAAGAGCAAAAGAAAAAATATCTGCCAAAATGCACGACCGGTGAGATGATTCCTGCTTTTGCGCTGACCGAACGTATGGCCGGCTCTGATGCAGCCAACCAGCAGACTATCGCCAAAATTGAAGGGAACGAATTTGTTATCAACGGCGAGAAGATATTTATCATGCACGGCGACGCCTGCGACGTGGCAGTGCTTTTCTGCAAAATAGGGGATCAATCGGATGAAAGGCCGAAGGTTTCGGCTATAATTGTTGAGGCCAAAACTCCCGGATTCAAAGGATTTACTCTCAAGCATAAAATGGGTATGCGTGCCGCAACGACTGGCAGAATTGAACTGAAAGATTGTCGTGTGCCGGTCGCAAATCAACTGGGAGAAATCGGCAAGGGATTCCGTTACGCTATGGCGACCCTCGATGGCGCTCGAATTGGCGTGGCGGCACAGGGTGTTGGTTTGGCACAGAGAGCGCTGGACGAATCAATCAACTATGCCAAAACCCGTATTGCCTTCGGCGCCCCGATTGGCAAATTGCAGGCAATTCAGTGGATGATTGCCGACATGGCGACTCGCCTTGAGGCGGCAAGAGTGATGACATACAAGGCCGCCCAATTGCAGGACAAAGGCGAGAAATTCGGCGTAGAGGCCGCGCAGGCGAAATTGTTCTCGACAGAAACCGCCGGTTTTTGTGTTGACCGCGCGATGCAGATTCATGGCGGGTACGGGTATATCGGCGAGTTCTCCGTAATAGAAAAATTGTACCGTGATCAGCGCGTAACGGAAATCTACGAGGGGACATCGGAAGTACAGCGACTGGTGATCGCGGGGAATTATTTGAGATAAGATGAAATTCGGCCGCTTTGAAATTATCCCCTTCGTCGAGCAAGCCTTCAAGCTTGACGGAGGGTCGATGTTTGGAGTCGTCCCAAAGAAGATATGGAATAAGTTTGCCCCGGCTGACGAAGAAAATCTTGTCCGAATGGAAACCAATCTTTTCCTGCTAAGGGCCAATGGCAAAAATATTCTACTTGATACCGGTCTCGGCGACTGTATTACGCCGACAGAGAAGAAAATATATGCTGCGCACGGTGTCACCAATATCGAATCCGGATTGAAGCATTTAGGTTTATCTACCGATGAGATTAATCTTGTCATTTTTACCCATCTTCATACCGACCATTCGGGCGGATCAGTTAAAAATGAAAATGGCAAGCTGGTTCCGAGATTCAAAAATGCAAGATATATTGTCCAGAAAGTCGAATGGAATGATGCGCTCAATCCTGACGAGCGCACATCGGCGGTGTATATTGTCGATAGGCTTATGGTTCTTGAGAAATCCGGTCAACTTGAGTTGGTCGACGGCGATAGCGAAATTTTCCCGGGAATCAGGGTTGTCAAGACCGGCGGACATACGCCCGGGCATCAGGCAATAGAGGCAACCTCAGATGGATCAACAGTTGTGTACTATGCCGATATTGTGCCGTCGTCACATCATATTCGTATACCATACGTGGCTGCGGTAGACCTGGATCCATTGCAGACTATGAAAGTGAAGAGAAAATTGATCACAAGGTTGATAGATGATAAAAACATGGCAATCGCCTTCGATCATGATCCGGAAATAAAGATTGGGAAATTAGAATATGAAATGGGAAAGATAATCGCAAATAAGATAGAATGATGAAACAGAATGAGATGAAATGAATTATGGCTTGATTCATCAAGCAGGTACAAGAATCGCGATATGATCATAATATGTCACTCGAAGAAAAATTAAGAAAACTTGAGGAAATGCGCCGGTTGGCACGTCTCGGCGGCGGGCAGGATAAAATTGATGCTCAGCACCAAAAGGGGAAATTGTCCGCCCGAGAAAGAATCGAATTACTTCTCGACAAGAATTCCTTTGAAGAATTCGATATGTTTGTTACCCATCGTACTACTGATTTTGGGCTGGCCGATAAAAGAATACTAGGTGACGGTGTGGTTACCGGCTGTGGCACTATTGATGGACGTCAAGTATTTATATTTTCGCAGGATTTTACCGTATTCGGCGGCTCGCTTTCTGGAGCTCACGCTGAAAAAATATGTAAAATTATGGACATGGCCATGAAGGTCGGCGCCCCGGTGATCGGGCTAAATGACTCCGGAGGTGCACGAATTCAGGAAGGTGTGGTATCGCTCGGCGGATATGCCGACATATTCCTCCGCAATACACTGGCTTCAGGGGTCGTTCCGCAAATTTCAGTAGTGCTCGGTCCCTGCGCGGGAGGAGCGGTCTACAGTCCGGCCATTACGGATTTTATAATAATGGTGAAGAATTCATCATATATGTTTGTCACCGGCCCGAATGTGGTCAAGACGGTTACGCATGAGATTGTGACATCAGAAGAACTCGGCGGCGCGGTGGTACATGCATCCAAATCAGGAGTCGCGCACTTTGCCTGCGAAAATGAAGCCGACGTAATCACGACTCTCAGAAAACTGTTAAGCTATATTCCGCAGAATAACCTTGAGGACACCCCGCTTATCGAAACCAATGATCCATTTGACCGCGAAGATGAAATTCTTAATGCCATTGTACCTGATGATCCCAGCAAGGCTTATGACATAAAAGATGTCATTCATCATACCGTGGATCATGGGGGATTTTTGGAAGTGCATGCTGATTATGCAATGAATATAGTGGTCGGTTTTGCCCGGCTAGGAGGACGTTCGATCGGAATTATCGCCAATCAGCCGGCGGTTCTGGCGGGAGTGCTTGATATTGCCTCATCACTGAAAGCCGCCCGGTTTATTCGTTTCTGTGACGCTTTTAATATCCCAATTTTAACCTTCGAAGATGTTCCCGGCTTCTTGCCCGGGACCGATCAGGAGCATGGTGGCATAATTAAGCATGGCGCCAAATTGCTCTATGCCTACTGTGAGGCAACTGTGCCGAAAGTGACGGTTATTACCCGCAAGGCGTACGGCGGTGCATATGATGTTATGAATTCCAAACATGTGCGAGGAGACATGAACTACGCCTGGCCAACAGCGGAGATTGCGGTAATGGGTCCTAAAGGAGCAGTGGAAATAATATTTAAGAAAGACATTGAGAAATCCTCCGACCCGGAAAGCGAACTGGCCAAAAAGACGGATGATTATCGCGAGAAATTCGCCAATCCATTTATTGCGGCGGGGTGCGGATACCTTGACGATATAATCGAGCCGAAAACCACGCGACCCAGATTGATTCGGGCGTTTCAAATGCTTGAAAATAAGAAAGATCAGAACCCGCCAAAGAAACATGGAAACATACCATTGTAGGTTCATGTTGATACGGTGAACCAGGGAATCAGAAAAATCCTCATAGCTAACCGGGGCGAGATAGCTATTAGAATAATCCGGGCCTGCCGTGATGCAGGAATCATATCGGCGGCCGTGTATTCGGAGATTGATAAAAGCGCTTACCATGTTCGTCTCGCCGACGAAGCGTATTGCATCGGCCCTGCTCCCGCACGCGATAGTTATCTTAATCAGAGGAAAATACTTGAGATTGCCGAACAGGCCGGGGCCGACGCAATCCATCCCGGGTATGGATTCCTTGCGGAAAATTCTGATTTCGCCAAGTTATGTGAAGATAGCGCAATAACGTTTATTGGCCCGAGGTCGGAAACGATCGCGCTATTAGGCGATAAGCTCGAAGCGCGGCGTATGGCGATAAAAGCCGGCCTGCCGGTCGTTCCTGGGATCGACTTTAATATAAAGGATATTAGCCGGGTCGGCGAGGCGGCAGAAAAGACAGGATTCCCACTTCTGATCAAAGCAGCGGCCGGCGGCGGCGGCAAAGGCATGAGAATCGTGCGGTCAGAGCAGACTCTTGCAGAATCGGTTGAATCCGCCATTCGAGAGGCCGATTCTGCTTTCGGTGACGGGCGGGTCTATTTCGAGAAATATCTCGAGAACCCGCGCCATATAGAATTTCAGATTTTTGCTGACTCGCATGGGAATGCGGTTCATCTGGGCGAACGGGAATGTTCCATACAGAGACGCCATCAAAAAGTGATCGAGGAATCGCCATCGCCCGTGATGACGCCCGAATTACGCAAGAAAATGGGCAAAGCCGCAGTCAATATCGTCCGAGAATCCAAATATATCGGCGCGGGGACGGTAGAGTTTCTGGTCGACGCTGATATGGCTTTTTATTTTCTTGAAGTGAATACTCGTCTTCAGGTGGAACATCCTGTGACCGAGATGGTAACCGGCATCGATCTGGCCCGCGAGCAAATCAGAGTTGCTTGTGGGGAAAAACTTTCATTCAAGCAGGAAGATATTCAGCCGCGGGGCCATGCCGTAGAATGCCGCATCTATGCCGAAGATCCCCGACAAGATTTTGTGCCCTCGACAGGGATTATATCTGATTACCGGGAACCTTCAGGTCCCGGAATTCGAGTTGATTCGGGGGTGGTCGCCGGCTCTGAAATATCGATGTATTATGACCCGATTATCGCCAAGCTGGTCGTCTGGGGGCGCAGCCGCGAAGAGGCAATTGAGCGCACCGAGAGAGCTTTGAGCGAATATCGTATATCAGGAGTTCATACTACAATCGGATTTGCCCGCAGTATTATGCGATCGGAGGGATTCCGGAAAGGGGATTATTCGACCGGATACATTGACCGGGTATTTCCGGATAGAAATTTCGAAATCCCGGGCAACGATCAGACACGCAGGGCCGCTATCGCTGCAGTCATCTATGAATATCTGGAACGCCGCAAAATCTCTATTACTGTGAAAAGAGGTTCAGAAAGACAAAATGGCTGGGTGCAGTTTTACCGCAATCTCAATTTGAGCAGGCCAAGCAGGACAAGATAAAATTATGGACGATTTCGAAGATAGATATATTGTCACAGTGGACGGCGAGGAATTTGACATCACTCTCGAAAAAAGAGATGCTGGATTTTGGCTAAAATGTAATGACTCTATCTTTACAGCAGCGGCAGACAAATTGGCAGTGGGCAAATACCTTTTAAGAATCGGTGCCTGCGCTTCTGAAGTGGACATTACCCGAAACGGCGACAGTCTCGGCGTTTTTCTTGAAGGTAAGGAGATGGAGGCTAGAGTTGAGCCGTACAGTCTGGCCGAATTAAGAAAACGAACCGGCTCAGCTTCGAAAGGCTCGGCTGACAAAATAATCAAGGCCCCGATGCCCGGCCTGGTGCTGGCAGTTAATGTGAGGCCAGGTGATGACATAGTGAAGGGGGCCACGCTGGTCGTAATTGAGGCAATGAAAATGGAGAATTTGATAAAAGCCACTCATGGTGGGCGCGTCGGGGAAATATTCATCTCCGCCGGGAAGGCGGTTGACAAAAATGAGAAACTCCTGGAGTTGGAATAATTGAGCGCCAGAAAAGAAACAACTTCAGGAATCGAAATTCCTATATTCGCCGTGCCAAAGTCATCTGATATCGGTAAAGGTGTAATTCCGGGACAGTATCCTTATACTCGGGGCATATATAAAGATATGTATCGGGGTCGTCCTTGGACAATGCGTCAATATGCGGGGTTTGGAACGGCAGAGGAAACCAACCAGCGCTTCAAGTATCTTCTCGAGCGAGGTCAAACCGGACTGTCAGTAGCATTTGATTTAGCCACCCAGATTGGGTACGACTCCGACCACCCTTTGGCCCGCGGCGAGGTTGGCCGCACCGGAGTTGCCATTGATTCACTAGCCGACATGGAAACGCTCTTCGCTAAAATTCCTCTGGGCACAGTGTCTACCTCAATGACGATAAATGCTACGGCCGTGATCCTTTTGGCCATGTATGTCAGTGTTGCCCGGAAACAGGGAGTGAAGCAGGATGAAATCTCCGGGACCGTGCAAAACGATATTCTTAAGGAATTCATAGCGAGAGGAACATATATCTATCCGCCCTTGCCCTCGATGAGAATAATTACAGATATTCTTGCTTACGCTAAAGATAATTTGCCAAAATTCAATACTATCTCAATATCAGGCTATCATATTCGCGAGGCAGGGGCAACTGCGGGGCAGGAAGCAGCTTTTACACTGGCAAATGCCGTCGCCTATGTCGAAGCGGCGCTGAAAGCCGGGCTTGAGATAGATCAATTTGCTCCGCGGTTATCATTTTTTATGGCGGCTCACAGCAATTTATTTGAGGAAGTCGCGAAATTTAGAGCAATCAGGCGCGTCTGGGCCAAAATGGTAAGAGAAAAATTCGGAGGAAAATCCGATAGGTCGTTGCTTTTCCGTTTTCATACTCAGACCGGGGGCTCAACATTGACCGCCCAACAACCGGAAAACAATATTGTACGTACAACCCTTCAGGCTCTGGCGGCAGTTTTGGGCGGCACTCAGTCATTGCACACGAATGCGTTTGATGAAGCGCTGGCCCTTCCTACCGAAAAGTCAGCCGAAATTGCACTCCGTACTCAGCAGATAATCGCGCACGAATCGGGCGTCGCTGATTCGGCTGACCCGCTGGGGGGATCTTATCTGGTGGAGTATCTGACTGATGAGATGGAAAAAGAGATTCGAATGATTCTAGCTGAGATTGAGCGGAAAGGTGGAGCGATTAAGTGTATTGAGAACGGTTATTTTAAGAATGAAATTGCCCGGTCGGCATATCGTCACCAAAAGGCTGTGGAAAGCGGTGAGGCAGTGGTCGTCGGGAGTGAATCGATTTGAGTCTCAATCGACGGTAATTGCCGACATTCTGAAAGTTGACCGACAATTGGAAGACAAACAAATCAAAGGACTTCAGGAATTACGTAAAAACAGAGATAATTCTGCGGTGCAGAAGCATCTGAGTGAATTGGAGAAAACAGCCTCTGGAGGCGACAATCTTGTTTCGCCGATCATTTTGGCGGTTGAAGATTATGCCACGGTTGGAGAGATAGCCGATACCCTGAGAATGGTTTGGGGAGAACACCATGAAAATGCATAGATTGATTCCGATTGCTATTACAATCCTTATTTTTGCCGGATGTAGCGGAAAACAGAGTGGTGAAAAGAAAGTTGAGACTGCAGCGACAACTCAGAGCAAAATAATAAGTCCCGAGGAAGCGGCGGTCAGGGCCTCCCTCATCGAGCTTTTCGACCGAATAAAAGAGGGGGATAAGACCGTTCTCTACGAAAATGAGTTCAGCTATTTGAAAGATACCATATCTCTTTCCGCCTACCTGGAACTGAAGAGGGTCAGAGATTATAAATATGACACCTTAAAAGGGATTGAAATCGACAGTATATCGATCACGGGAGATTCAGCGCGGGCATATATCCGAATTAATTACCAGTCCCAAGAAGGGGTTGAACATTCCAAACCGTACAGACTGGGTCTTTACCGCTCTGGGATTAATTGGATAAAACCGTATCTTTCTCGTTGGGCCGAGGAGAGAGATTATCTTGAACAGAGAAGGATCTATGATTCCTTGACTGCAGGTCATTGACACACTGATCAATCAAAGATGAACTCAATTGCCCATATCGCCATAGCCGTAACGGATCTCGACCGCGCGATAGCTGTTTTCACAGAGCTCCTCGGGTGCGAACCCTCCGAAGTAAAAGAGGTCATCAATCAGGGAATTAAAGTGGCCTTTTTTTCGAGTGATGCTGTGTCGAAAATTGCAGTCGAACTGCTCTCTCCTATCAGCGATGACTGTACTGTCAAAACATTTTTGGAGAGGCGTGGGGAAGGCTTGCACCATATCGCTATCAGAGTCTCAAATGTCGAGAAGAGATTATCAGAACTGAAGGAAATCGGTTATAGGCTGATTGATGAAGAACCCCGATTGGGCGCGGAAGGGAAAAACATCGCTTTCATTCACCCATCATCCTGTTCGGGGGTCTTAATCGAACTGGTGGAAGAATGATCATGCCCCTTAGATCGATTTAGATGTTGTCGTTCCGTGCCGCACCGATGACAGAATTTTACTTCAATATGATTTACCCTGCCGCAATCGGGACATCGCCAGAAGCTGGAGCTGTCATTCCCGAGCGGATGTTTTGACCTCTGAACTCTTCTATTCCGCGTAAAGAAAAACACGCTCAGAACCAGGACGATAAAAATCAGCAAGTACTTGGTGATGTTTGGCCTCGGATAGAAATTTGCCTGAATTTCCCCGATAATATGAAATGAATTAATTACAATTTTGAATTGCGGATAAGCTAGCGCATAATAATCGGTCGGGGCCGCGGCAATTATGAGATAAAGCATCTGTCCCTCATTGTCAGTCCGACAGACAGTCCCCTTTAGATATTTGCGGATTGTCGCCTTTCCGACGGCGTCGTAGCCGCTGAATTCCGTCTCAAATACTGCTTTGCCTTCCGAGACAACGTAGTTGATCTGGTTAGGACTATCAATTTTTATCCCCAGATTACGGTACAGCCCGCTTATGGCCAATTGAAGCTCGTGCTCTGAGCTGATCTGCTTATCATCTTCAATTCTATATTTTCTGATAGATACATAGATTGAATTATTTGAAGAGTCAATTAACACTACTTCATTTGCGGCCCCGGTATCGATCCCCCAACCGGATGGAGCCACTATAAAGAAGCCATATTCCTTCGAAATATAGTTTTCTATACCGGAGACTGGCGTAACTGCCATGACGACAGCAAAGAAGGCATAGCTTATAATCCACATATTATATTTATCGGGTATAAATCGGGAAAATTTATTGCATTCAAGCAAGCCAATCGCGACGAGAAGTGTGGGATTCCAGTCAATTTATTTCAACTCCAATAATTTGCAGGTTGCAAAAGAGCAGAATTTCTGAAAACCTCTCGATTCGGAGATGTATTAACCACTCCAACTTAGGCTTGTTAGAAACGGATTGATCTACATTTGAAATCATAAATTACAGGAATTCACTCGGGAAGCTGTTTGGGACCAGACCGTGTGTGCCAATGACCATGAGGATCGAAAATTATGAGGGCGAAGGTATCCTCCGCGGCGGCCTCCTGACCCCCTCTACCGCGGAGAACCCTGCCCTCAATTTTCCGTCTATACAATGCCCGAAAACCAATCTGCCTTTCTTTAATATAAAATTGGGAGTGTCAGAATCCGGCAGTATGATTTGCAATCTGAACAAATCTTTTGCCGATTTTGGGAAAAGACTTATATTAATAAAAAATGTGTGATGGGGTAAATTGGCAAGTATGTCTGCAAAAGAACCGGGACCACCTCAAAAAGATGGGGACGCGTCAAAACCAATTTCAAAATACTATATTTTCGAGCGATTGATTTCCGTAGGACCTATTACACAATCATGGGCAGCACGCAACGCCGCAACAGGTGAGCGCAGTTTCATAAAGGCTTCTATTCCATCTGTATCAATCGATGATAATTCCATCAGCTCAATTCTTTCCAAGTCATTTGAACTGCAGAAGCTTTTAAGATGTAACGATATATTAAAGGCCCGCCGGAAAATCGTGGAAAAAGGGCGCATATTTATTGAGTATCCTTATCTGGATCAAGAGAAATGGCAGTCGTTGACTTTAGAGTTCTTGGAACGACATTTCTCCCTGGCGTTCATCCAAATCTGCAAAACTATCGACTATTTGCATCTACTGGGATTGGTTCACTGTGATCTCAAATTCGAGAATTTCTCTGTAAATACGTTCGGTTCTATTCCGAGGGTTATCCTTCTGGATCTTGATTTTCTGTCGAGTGATGACTCTAATCCCGAATCCAGGATTTTCGGATCTTATGACAGCATACCTCCCGAGATAAGAGAAAACAATGTGGTGTTAGTCCAATCCGACAACTTCTCCATAGGGCAGGCTCTGAAGAATTTTTCGACCTATCTCCGGAGCGAATCGGAACTTTCAGATGCAATTCCGCATATTACCCAAGATAAAATCCTACAACTGGCGGATGAATTGACCACCCCTGATCCTATTCAGAGACCAAAATTTTTGCTGGAGGCACTATTTAAGCATGAACTGCTGCAGGAATCTGAGTACAGGAGCACGGAAAAATCGATCCTTGGGCTGAAACTGCTTTCCGATTTCAAGTCAAGCAGAAACAGGGGCCCAAAATATGAGCAGACTTTTAAGAATCTCCTTTCCCCTCAGAATCGGATTTTCGGCGTTCCTGCGGAATTGTCTGAAGATTTAGCATCATTGTACATACTGGACCCATTAAAGGCGCTGCGACTTTGCCGTTCGCTGATTGAAAATGCCACGCTGGATAGGTACGATATTTACTGGCAGATTTCACTCAATGACAAAGAACTGGCCAGGATTTTTAAAGCTATTGAGGAGGTTGCAGCCGGCAATGGGTTCAGGATTTTCCGCGAATTACCGGAGGCTGGTCCAAGGCTGGACGATTACTGCCGCGAGATTTTGAAGTATAGCGAGGAGGGGGGCAAACTAAAATCCTTTATGGCCTTAAAACGTATACTGGAGTATATCAAGGAGGATCCCACTCTATCGGATGATTCGATTTTGAACAAAATTCTTCGAAAGACAGGCGATTTCGCCCAGACTCTCGGCCGTACTAAGGAAGCTATCGCATACTTGTCGCCCGCGCTGGACGGAGGAATCCTAAGCATTGAAGAAAGATCACAGATTTTGTACGACATAGGTCACAATTTCCTGCTTTCGGGCATGTTTAATGAATCTGAGGAGTGGATTCTGAAGGGCAAGGAGGTTTCCAAAAATATAAATGATAGGAAAGATTACCGAGCTTTTATAAGGGAGGAAGCCTGGCTTCTGATTTCACGTGGCAAATATGATGCTGCGAATGAGATACTCGGGAGTCTGATCGACGAAGCCAGAAATCTATGCCTTGCGGATGAGTTGGGCAGTTCGCTGATCACCCAAGGTATATTGTATTGGCGCCAAGGCGAATATTTGCAGGCTGAGAAGGCGCTTTTGGAGAGTCTGGCAAATGTTGAAAAAGCTAGAAACATTCAAAATCAGATAGCTGCCATGAGCAATCTGTCGCTTTTATACTATGAATTCGCGGAGTACAGGAAGGCGATCAGCTATGGCGAGAAAGCATACAAATTGGCGGAAGATATTAATCAGACGTCTCGACTTTCAAGTATATATCTGAATTTAGTGATTTGTCATAATAGACTCGCAGAGTATAGAAAAGCCGAAGACTGGCTTCATAGATATTTGAGTTGTCAACCAGTTAGACATGATATCAACTTTTTCAGAAGGTACTATTTTTACTGGGGAGGTTTGCTCTTGAGAAGATGCAGGCTTCGACAGGCCAATGAGAAATTGAATCTGGCGCTTGAGTTACAAAGCGCCGGACGAAGAGATCAGGTGATCGGCCAAATTCTCCAGTGTCTGGCTCTTGTCGCTTTATATAAAGGCGACGATACTCAATTTGATGTATACGCCTCGAAAGCTGGAGATGAGTTCTCCTATTTCAAGGACAAAGTTTCTTCGATCGAAATCTCTTTTCTGCGCAATTTGCAGGCTCTCCATTATTCACCTGACCATCCGGTCGCCCCACTATTGCGTGATCTGGATCAATTGGTTAAACATAATAGCCGTCGCTATGCAGGGCTTTGCTTATTTCATATTCTTATATATGCAGATGAAGAAATCAGAAGAGATATACTTTCAAAACATGATGCATTTATCCGTTTCGCGGCGCGGTCGGATGCGCCTTTTTTTCAGGCAACATCGACGATTTGCGATGGAATCAAAATATTGGGAAATGAGAAATCAGGAATCCTGCCCAATTTGAAAACCGCCTATCGAACATTGCTTAATTCGGAGGATCGGTTTCTCGCCATGTGTGTCTGTAGGCAAATTGGGGAGGTTTATGTCTCGATTTCCCAATTCAAGTTGGCCGGAAAATTCCTGAATCAGGCTCTAAAATTGGCTATGGGTCTGGACAATGAGTCGCTATCCAGGTCAATCAGGGAACAGCTGCAGTCGCTTCCTGATCAATCATTTAACCGCTCTCAAATGCTGCAGTCTTTCCGCCAAATTTCGGAAATTCTTGGCAGCATCGATGATTATGATGAAGCGCTTAATAAGCTTGTCGGATACGCTATCAGCGAAACCGGGGCAGAGAGGGGGGCGATTCTCTTGAGCTCGGACGATCAATCAAGGTTGGCGGTAAAATCATTTGTGAACTGCGATCCTGAATGCCTGGAGGACATCCGCCAATTCAGCCAATCGGTCTGCAGATTAGTTTCGCAGGAGATGACTCCTTTAATCATTGACAATGCGAAGGAAGACGACCGGACAAAGAAATATAAAAGTATCATCGCATACAACATCCTATCGGTCGTCTGTCTGCCGATTAAGATCGAAGGTAAGCTTACAGGAGTGATATATCTGGATCACCATACAATTCCGGCCTTATTCGACCACGATGACATAACTTTCATTTATTCGATAGCCAATTTCATTTCGGTATTGCTTTCTGCGATCAGACGGCAAAAGTACCAGAAGGAAACGCAACTGCAATTGATTGATGATCTGGCCAGGCTTGGCAACACGCCTAAATTCGTAACACAAAATTCGATGATGCAACAGATGCTTTCGCGATTACCAGAAATAGCCCGTCACAGCGTTAATATACTACTTCTCGGGGAAAGCGGAACCGGAAAAGAAATCCTCGCGCAGATGGTTCATGATATGAGTTTGCGTTCAAAAGGTCCGCTGGTGAAGCTCAACTGCGCAGCCATTGCAGGATCACTCATCGAGAGCGAACTCTTCGGAGTAGCAAAAAATGTTGCCACTGGAGTGGATGAGCGCGAAGGTAAATTATCCGCGGCTGATGGCGGAACTCTCTTCTTGGATGAAATCGGCGATATGCCGCTAGAGGTTCAAAGCAAGATTCTGCGGGTCCTGGAAGATCAGCATTTTGAAAAAGTTGGAAGCAACAGGACTATTGTAACCGATATCCGATTTATATATGCAACTAATAAGGACCTAAAGGCATTGATGAAGGAAGGGAAATTCCGCGAAGACCTATATTATCGGATTAATACCATTATCATTCAAATTCCCCCCCTGCGCGACCGCAGGGACGATGTTCCCTTATTGTTGGAGCACTTTTTGGCAGTATTTGTCCCCGATGCGAAAAAAAGACCTATTTTTTCCTCATCTGCCTTAGAGGCGATGACTATGTACGCATGGCCGGGCAATGTGCGTGAATTGAAGAACCTTGCTGAGAAATATTGTCTGCTGTATTCGGGCAGAGTAGTTGACTTGATTGATCTGCCGCCCGAATTTCATGAGAGAAGAGATCATGGTCCCGAGGCAAAGCGTTCCGCGGAAAATATTGAAAAGGCCAGGATCCGTCAGCTGCTAATATCCACCGATTGGAATCAATCGGAAGTTTCAAGGATTACTGGTATACCTCTTTCAACACTTCGAAGAAAAATCAAAAAATATCGAATTTCCAGGGCATTCTAGTTCCCCATCTTTGCCACATTGCCATTTTTTTGCCATTTGGTTGTCATGCAACTTCTTTGGTATCAATTGGAAATATTTTCGGTGGCAGATTGAATCAATAAAGCGGCTATAGTACCGCGTTCCAGATCTAGTGCGACTGCGCTAATCCATTTATTGCTAAACAGTTACATCATTACGATCATCTAATAGATAGGGGCATGCTTCTTGATTATCCCCACCCTTGATGATGAGTAAACATATGAATCTCACAAGAAGGAGGGGGGATGTTTCCACAAAAAGTCCTCGCGCTTGGACTAGTGGTCTGCTGCTTGGTGATGTTGGTCACCGGTCTCATAGCAGGATCCGGAGCGATATCACCTGTTCGTGCTGATGACAATCCAGGAGAGCCGATTCCACCAGACAGGATCTGTATCGCCGGGAAATGATTCTCTGGGGGTGGACACTCTTAGAGTCATGGAGAATCCCATAGTGCAGGACAAACCGACGTTGATTGACCAACTGGTTGATTTGGTTACGAGCATATTCTGACGGGGGAATTGTGGGGTGGGCGAGGAGGGCCGGCCCACCCCATCCTTAAATGTATGGATAAGATGTCAAAAATATTACTGCTGATCAATCTTCTGAACCACCGTCGGTCGGTCAAACCGGAAGAAATGAAGAAGGTTTGCGGGATATCCACCAGATCACTGTACCGATACCTGAATACTATTTCAGCCGGGCATTTTCCAATCGTCTTCGATCGGACCCTGGGAGGATATCGTCTTCTCGAAAACGCAAAAATTGGTCTCGACAAATTGACGGTGGATGAGATCATCATCATATCTCTTGGGTTGGAGAGATTATCCAAGTCAGTAAATGAATCATACAGCCGGCGAATTGAAGAGATCATCATCAAGCTTTTTTCCAACCAGAGCGCGGCCGTTGAGGAAATATGGGAGGCTTTTCGGCAAAGGATCAAAGCCGCCGGTGCCAATGATAACATATCAAATTTGCTCACAGAAATAATCATCCAGACAGCAGTGGTGTCCGGCCGAGATCTGGATATTCGTTTGGAAGGCGAGGATGGAAGCAAGGTCAGGAGCAAAATAGGATCACCGCGCCTAAGTTTCGATCGCGAGTGGGTGATTTCGGACAAGCAAAATGATTCCGCCCCGGAAATTCCGATGGATGAGGTTAAGGCCGCTCGAATATTGGGATGATAGGGATTCAGGTGATTGTTGAGATAGTGCACTTGGAACTTAATGCCTTGTCTGCAGGCGGCGGCTGTTATTTTTCTGTGCCGGCGGGGTTTGCATGATCTCCAGTCAGACCCAAACGAACCGAATTTTAAAAGGGTCAATAGCTTGCCAGTTAAGGAATTAGGAGGAAATGGGTTGGTTTTTTTAAATTTTCCTGACGGTTCCTCTCGGCAAGTGGAACCATAATATTTCGTTGCCGCAATGGTTGTTGTGGAAAGCAGTGAAAGGAAATCGTTAAGCAAAATCGGTGGGTTCGTTCCCGCGACATTGCGGGCGACTCGCGAGTCGCCCCTACAAAGAAATATTATTTCCATAAGACAGGCGCAGCAGGTGGACTGACGGCGCTTAAATGAGCCGGTCGGACTGACGGCGTAATATGGTATTATAGGGTCGACACACAGGTCGACCCCTACGAAATCCCCGTCGTGAAATCCAGCGTTTCCGGATCGACGGCGCATTAAATTACCCTCGCCCCTGACCTCACTCCCGGTGTGAGAGGCGATATGGATTGTTAAAGGGTTTCTGTTATAGGGCTTAAGCATGGTTGGCACCGGTAAGACGGGGTCAGGGGTTTGGGTTCCCGTTGTCCTTCTAATAGATGCGTTGCTTTGGTTTAGTAGAAATCTTCTATATAAAAGCTCCCTCCTCGGCCCGTCAAGGCCGTCAAAGGCCGGATCGATGACGGGGTCGCGATCGGAAGCGTTGATTGGTTTTTTGGTCATATTCATAAACATTAGCTCTTCTACTAATAGGCCTCTTGTCGTGATCACCATCGGTTTGGTGGTGATTTTGATCGGGGGATGGTGCGGGGCCGGGGGTTAGGGGGGAATCTGAGGGTGAATAGTGGGATAGACTTGGTCAATGGAGCGTTTCAGACTGGACCGGATGTCCTTATGGCGGGACACAAGCTCGCAATTTGCGAAACTATTTCGTCAATCTTCTAAATATCGCATTTTCTGAAATATTTTTAAAATCGGGATCTTTTCGTGCATCTATTCTGCAATCGTCATCCAGATTTATTGCTTTTCTTAACATCAGCAATGAATGATTGACTCTACCTGCTACCGAATAGACGCAAGCAAGATTGAAATAGTACCACAGCCGTTCTATTGTCTAATTTTATGGCCTTTTTCAAGTCGATGATCGCCCGATCGTATTTTCGCAAGCCCTTGTATGCAACCGCCCTTAGGCCAAGCTTGGAAGCCGATATACCTTTCGGGCTAATTTTAATTGATTTATCAATGCACTTTATGCCTTGATTAAAATTCCCCCGTATGATTAATTCTCTTCCGTAGAGTGCCAAGGCTCCTGGGCTATTTGGATTAAACTTAAGAGCTTTTCTATAATTATCTAGTTTCTCTTCATGACGATTTAATTTCCCGAGGACAATAGCTTTATTTATTATAAGGTTGTCGTCTGTTGGTTCAATCTTTAATAATTGATTAAGGTCTCGCAGGGATTCTTCATATCTGCCCGACCATCTCAATAAATCGGCTTTTAATCTAAGCATTCTGACATTTCTAGGGCTAACGCGTAAAACGCGCTTCGACAACTCTAGGGCGGTCTTATATTTTCCAAGGTATCCTAATGCAAGGCATTTGCCAGTGGAAGCCTCAATGTCATCCGGGGCTATCTTGAGAGCTCTTTCAAAACACTCAAGAGCCCTTTTGTGATTGCGCAGAAATCCATAGCAGTTGCCGCTCAGGTTCCATACTCTGCCATCTCGCGGATTGAATCTTATTGCCTTATCATCGTACTTAATTGCAGTTGGATATTCTTGTAAGCGCATGTAAGTCGACCCAATATTGGAGTAAACGGAAGCGCATTTAACGCAATTCTTATTCTTGAGCTCCAAAACTCTTCGAAAGCTCGCTAGGGACTGCTTATATTTACCCAATGAACCCTCAGCAATGCCTTTCCCGCAGAAGACGACAGGAGGGACATGATATCTTGGAACGCATTTTAATATCTTTTCAAAAGTGAATAATGCATCCTTATATCTTTCAGCCTTAGTAAGCGCAGACGCCAAATCAAAATAATACACCATGGTATTTTTATTAATCTTTATGGCTGCCCTAAATTCCCGTATTGCGTCGTCGAATTTGCCAATTCTGGCATAAAATCTTCCGAGCTTGTGGTAGTATGACGAGGGCATGATTATACCATTGGCTGATAGGATGCCATTTATGACTTTGTCAGCCTTTTTTACGTTCAGATAATAATTTTCCTGTCTGGGCATATCACCACCAACTTAGTTAACTTTTTCTCGAAAGTCTTGCATGATTTGATCCTTATAAAGCCTCGTCAATTGTCTGTTGAGATTTTCGAGGGCACGATGTCTAATATTTTCATGCTTTTCGGCCAATTCGTCCGTGACTCTTTTGGCGGTCTTTCTCGCCAGTTCGGGAATAAACTTCATAAATATCTGCGCTATCCGTTTTTCAATATTTTTTTGACGACTGCCTAGTCTGAATTTTTCTCCATAATTTTCATTTTTAATATCACTGAATTCATCATTAATATTAAAATTTGGATTTTCTTCACAAATTAGCATGACAGGTTTATCGGAGACACGAAACATCCCATATTCGAAAGGTATATTCATTTTTACGTGATATTTCTTTTTCCCGCCCTTCTTTGTACCGGTTTTCTTCAGTCCCGCTAAGACCACAATGCCAAAATCCGCTTCGTTAATTTTTTCGCAGATACAACCTAGAATATCCTGCATAGAATCTTTTGCCATATGTACAGTATATATTCCGTCAAAGAAATTCTTAATGGCGCTCTCTATTTTAGCATACTTATTATCATAAGACATCACCAAAAATAGAGAATCCAATTCGATTCTCCGCCAAAAGCGAGTCCTGATCATACTGAACGTCCTCCATCAATGAGGGATCCGGCATCTCCACGTGTTCAAATTTTTTCTTTCTTATCTTAAGCATAAGATATCCATATATAGACGATCAAGATCGTACAAACCGCATTAACAGGAAATCTGGCATATGACAAAACCGCCAATGGGAAATAATTATTCATCAAAATTTCATAACCCTTCCATTATTGGATGGAACTTCCAGATTGTTATAAATTATCAATTAAATTAGTAATGGCAAATGATTTTTTGCCCATTTTAAAACCATGCTTAAATGCGGCAATGGTTCCTCAAAAAAATGCGGAATTTCTGTTGGGTTTGACTTGCGCTGGGATTTCGTCAATTACTGCTCGTTTAAAGAGTGGGTTCCGACTCAGGGGTAGGAATGATAAGTCACGCAGCCTAATGTGCCTTAAATGGACTAGATTAAATAGGATAGCATTTCTTCGACAAATCCTTTGCACATTGTGCCATTAGGTGAATAATGAATAGTAAGCGCGATGAGAAGGAATATTTGGCGTTCGGCGGTAGCCGAAAAGTGCCGTCTAGGGCGAGCCCTGGACAGGTTACCGATTTGGTGTGTTACCAATTCATTTCCCCACGGTCGCGTCAGGCGCCAGCCAGCGGCCGACGGTAGGAAAGTCGGTAGCCGATCGGGAGGATGACAAAGAGGATTGCAGTCGGGGAAATTGCAGAATTAATTGAGAATCTTTTTAATATTTTTTTCAGGCATGAGTCGCAAGCGGGCTTTTGTCAAGATATCATGCATACATCGATCTTGACAAAATGGTCAAAATTGACTTTATTATCATTGTTCCAGGAGCACACCCGGCATTCGCCGGGGCTGGATCAAAGGACATATCAAATTTACCTCTTTGGGAGGACTTATGCGATTCAAGGCTCTTTTTATTTTTGTCGTTTCCACAAGCTTCTTGATGATTCTAACTAATGCTGCCCTATCTAATGATAATGGGCAATCAAATTCAAATGATGCTCAGGTCATAAAGAGCATATCATCTCTGCCGTTGGCATTTACGGCCAATCAGGGTCAATGGCCGGACAGCATTTTGTATAGGGCTAATGCCGGCGGAGCCACTATGTGGTTCACCCCGACCGGCGCGTATTATCAGTTTACGAGGCGCGTCGGAAACGATAGCGCCCTTGATTCGCTCGATCCAATCGGGCGACCCGACAAGTTTTACCACGAGTCGGACAGTATCGAAATCATGATGCTCAAGGCCTCATTTGTCGGAGCCAATCCTTCCCCGCGGGTATCCGGCAAGAGCATGATGGAATACAAATGCAATTATTTTTTGGGCAATGATCCGACCGGGTGGCGGACTGATGTTCCAAGTTACGAAGAAATCGTCCTGAAAGAAGTCTACCCCGGGATCGACCTCACCTACTACGGCAGAGGCCGCCAGATGGAGTATGATTTCGTGGTCAGTCCAGGGGCGGACTATTCACAGATACGGATTCAGTACGAAGATGCTGAAGGTCTGGCGGTGGCCGATGATGGCGCTCTCGTGGTAACGACGAAATGGGGCGAGATACGGGAGTTGGCACCGGTGGTGTACCAGGAGATTGATGGGGGTCGACAGCCGGTTACGGCCGAGTATCTGGTTGGCACCAATCACTCATTCGGATTCCGTCTGGGGGCGGAGTTTAACCCCTCTTTGCCGGTGGTGATCGACCCGGTTCTGGTTTACAGCACCTACTTGGGGGGAAGCGATTATGAACAGCCCATGGGTAGAATTGTGGTCGACGCTTCGGGGTGCGCCTATGTTACAGGGGCGACTCGATCTACTAATTTTCCCACCCAGGGGGCATACCAGACGTCAAACCAAGGTAGTTATGATGTTATTGTCACCAAGTTAAACAGCTCGGGTAACGGGTTGATTTACAGCACCTACTTGGGCGGAAGCGATTACGACGAGTCTTGGGGAATTGCGGTTGACGCTTCAGGGTGTGCTTATATCACGGGGACTACTTCTTCTTCTAATTTTCCGACCCAGGGGGCATACCAGACAGACCAAGGTGATAAGGATGCTTTTGTTACCAAGTTGAACAGTACGGGCAACGGGTTGATTTACAGCACTTACCTGGGGGGAGTCCATCAAGACCTCGGCGTGGGAATTGCGGTTGACGCTTCGGGGTGTGCTTATGTCACGGGGGAGGCTGGTCTTGATTTTCCGACCCAGGGGGCTTACCAGACGACAAACCAGGGTGCTTATGACGCTTTTGTGACCAAATTAAACAGTGCGGGCAACGGTTTGATTTACAGCACTTACCTGGGGGGAACCTCTGAAGAATATGGCCATGGTATCGCGGTTGACGCTTCGGGGTATGCTTATGTCACGGGGACGACTGGATCTTCTAACTTTCCGACCCAGGGGGCATACCAGACGACAATCCAGGGTGCTTATGACCTTTTTGTGACCAAGTTGAACAGTTTGGGCAACGGTTTGATTTACAGCACCTATCTGGGGGGAAGCGATGCAAACGAGGGCTTTGGAATTGCGGTTGACGCTTCAGGGTGTGCTTACGTTACGGGGCGGACTTCTTCTACAGATTTTCCAACGCAGGGGGCATATCAGACGACAAACCATGGTGGTTATGATGTTATTGTGACCAAGTTGAATAGTTCAGGTAACGGATTGATTTACAGCACCTACCTTGGGGGAAGCGATTGGGACTATAGCTTTGGAATTGCGATTGACGCTTCGGGGTATGCTTATGTCACCGGGCAGACTTATTCTTCTGATTTTCCGACCCAGGGAGCATACCAAACAGACCAAGGTGGTTGCGATGCTTTTGTTACCAAGTTCAATAGTTCAGGCAACGGTTTGACTTACAGCACCTACCTTGGGGGAAGCAGTTTTGATATGGGCTTTGGAATTGCGGTTGATGCTTCGAGGTGCGCTTATGTTACGGGGTTGACTGAATCTACTAATTTTCCCATTCAGGGGGCATACCAAACAGGCCAGGGTGCTGCTGATGGTTTTGTGAGTAAGTTATGTCCGACCGATTCTGATTCTGATGGTGACGGCATTATCGATGAAGACGATAACTGTCCCACCGTGGTGAACGTCGATCAGGCAGATGCTGATGGCGATAATGTTGGTGACGTTTGTGACATCTGTACTGATACCGATAACGATGGATTTGGCAACCCCGGATATGCTGCAAATACGTGCTCCACAGACAACTGTCCTTTTGTTTATAATCCAGTTCAAGAAGACACTGATAATGATGGTATAGGGGATGCCTGCGATAACTGCCCGGCTATTGCTAATGCTGACCAGGCCGATGGTGATGCCGATGGTGTTGGCGACGCCTGTGATAATTGTCCTTCTATCGCAAATACTGATCAGCTTGATTCCGATCACGATGGTATTGGCGACGCCTGCGACAACTGCCCATCCATTGCCAATGCCGACCAAGTCGACGGAGATTCTGACGGAAAAGGCAATGCATGTGACAATTGCCCGACGATTGCGAATTCGGATCAGGCGGATTTTGACGCAGATGGCATAGGAGATGCGTGTGACAATTGTGAGGGTCTCTCTAATCCTCTGCAGTCCGACACTGATGCCGATGGTATCGGTGATGCCTGCGACAATTGTCCGTCAGTTGCCAACACTAACCAGCTTGATTCCGATAGAGACGGCATAGGTAATGTCTGTGATAACTGCCCGACGATTGCCAACTCGGATCAGGCGGACGTCGACGCAGATGGCATAGGTGATGCCTGCGATAACTGTCAGGCCATTGCCAATGCTGATCAGCTTGATTCTGATAATGATGGCAGAGGGGATGCTTGCGACAATTGTCCGAATACTATCAATCCTGATCAGGCTGACGGCGACGCCGATGGTATAGGCGACGCGTGTGATGCCGTCTGCTGCACTGCTGATAAGGCCGGCGATGCTAATGACAACGGGGTAATAAATGCTCTGGATATCACTTTCCTTATCAACTACCTTTACAAGCACGGGCCAGAGCCTCCCTGCAAATTCCAAGGTGATGCCAATGGCAATGGTTTAATTAATGCTCTGGATATAACGTATCTGATAAACTTCCTGTATAAGCATGGGCCGGCGCCGATTTGCCCATAGCAATCGAGATTTGATATTCTACTGCGAAGGGGTTGGGAGACCGGCCCCTTTTTTAATAGTGCTCTATTTATTGAAAGGCAGTTTATTCACTGCCTTGACCAGATGGTCGGGGGCCAGATAGGCATGGATCATCGCCGTCGGAATGCCACTGGAGTTTTTTGCTGCGGGGGGAACGACATCACTCACGTAAACACGGAGAGGCTGGGATTCGAACCCAGGGACCCCGTTAAGGGTCAACTGCTTAGCAGGCAGCTGCCTTCGGCCGCTCGGCCACCTCTCCTGTTGTTAAGCAAGCGCTCTAATATAAGGGCGATGGCGAGATTTTCAAGTGAATTCTATGAGATGATTAAGAATATTGGCTGATAATTTTATGGAATTCAGGATTTCACCTGAATCGCCTGAATCGGCTGTCGGGCGGATAAAAATCTCCAATAGGCCCGTTCGATAATCAGATTAACTTCATACCCTTTAAATGGCTTGGTCATATATTCGTCTGCCCCCAGGCTGAGGGCCTCCTTGACCGAATAAATGTCACCATGACCTGTCATCATTATCACACCGATCTGAGGATAGGTTTTCTTGATAACCTGTAAAAGTTCAAATCCGCTCATGCCAGGCATAGATATATCCGTAACGACCAGATCTACCCTGTTTGATTTGATAAACTCCAGCGCTTCCTTTCCGTCCGATACGCCCTTGATATTGTAGCCTTTCCGCTGAAGTAATTGCTCGAGAACGTTGCGCACCATCAGATCATCATCTACGATAAGAATAGTGACATCGATCTTCATGCCAGGTTCCCTCTCGAGAGATTCTTCTGAAGAGCGGCAGCTACCTCATTGACAAATTCCTCAAGCATCACGGGTTTATGAAGAAGAGCGCCGGCTCCTTTTATTCCCGCTTGATTGATCAGGCGGTCGGTGGCATTCCCGGTAATAATAATAATAGGCAGATGAGGTTTGGTTTCTCTGATTTTGGCGACAGCCTCCACGCCGGCCATTTCAGGCATAATCAGGTCCATCGTGACGAGGTCATAATCATTTTTGGCGATCTTCTGGATGGCGTCTAATCCGTTGTGAGATAAATCAACTTCCACAGAATCAGTAATTTCGCAAAATTCCTTGAAGACATCCAGAATATTCGGTTCATCGTCAACCAACAGAACTCTGAATGGTCTCCCCCGTTTGTGCGCTAATGAATTGATTTTTTCTAAATCCATGTGTCTATCTACTTCAAATTCTCGGGATATCACCCGGAAAGTGAGCCCTCACTGTTTACTTATAGTTATCGACCTTTTTCCGCCGTTTCTTTATGTCTGCAATTGTAGTCAGGATTCTTTGGCTCTGGGCCAGGATTTCATTCAAGGCAACATCAATTCGGTCGAGTTTACCGCTTTCGGCAGGCGGTGAATAAACCATTTTATCCTCGTTGCGAACTGTTCTCAGAATGCCCGCAATTTCCTTAATGACTTCGACAGAACCGTGAATCAATCGGGTAAATTCCGGCTCTAAATAGGCCAATTCCTTTACTTCGTTTTTTTCCTTTGCGAGCGTTATTGCCAGATTGAGCGCCAATACCTTCACCTGATTGGCAAGACCGTCGACCTGGGCAAACCAATCTTCCGATCCGGAAGTTACGTTTTCCTGGCTCTTGTCGGTCATGCGCTTACCATTTCTTTTACTTTATTTTTCAACGGCTGTAAGTCCGAAGATTTGACTATATAGGCGTCAGCTATCCAGGTATGAAAATCTGACTTATAGGTCGAGTAGGCGGAATTCAGTATTATGGGCAAATTCGGGTGATTTTCTTTAAATAATTTCAATACTTCGAGTCCGCTGGTTTCCTCGAGTTCTATATCCAGAATGGCCAAATCGAAATCTTCCTTTCCGGCCGCCTGGAGCGCCTCGTCACCCGTGGCAACCGCCACCACGTGGTACCCATCTCTTGAGAAATAATCTTTGTATAGTTTTCTTATATGATCTTCATCATCAATCACCAGAAGTTTGTTCATCATACCCTCCTTTGTAACGAGGTAATTCCATAAATACTTTCGGCAATTCATCGGGTGAACCTTCAACTCCGTAATTTCCGCCGTGATATCTCAATGTCTCGCCGGCGACGATTATGGAAAGTTTCTGCGTGCCGGTACTATTTCCGAAAATCTGTTTCAGGGTTTTGATAACTTTGGGTCTTGACTCCTCCCCGGCTATAAATTCTATGACCGACCGCACGGTTTCATCATTGAGATGCGTTGAAAGCTCCACCCGGCAATCGTCAGTAAGTTCTTCGGATGTGATCAGCATAAATTGAAGGAGCGCATGTTGCAATTGATCGGGATTACCCCAGACAGCCAGTCTCTGTTCACACAATTTCAGTGATGGGGGTTTGCTGCGATGCCTGAGCCGTGACGGTAATAATTCAGCCGTCCTGGCGACGAGTTGATTGAAGTCTATTTCCTGAGTCTTTGTGCGGCTGGCACGGGAGAAGTCGAGCACCTGACGGAGAACATTCTCTGCCCTTTTTGTCTCAGATAGAATGATATTCAGGTATTCGGCGTTAGGTTCATTGCCTCCCGAAGAAATCATCAGGTTGGCAAAACCTCCAATCACGGTAAGTGGATTGCGCAACTCGTGCGCTATAGACGACGTTAATTCTCCGATGACAGACATTTTTTCTATCCTGATGATCTGCTCCTGTGAATCGGCCAACTGGCGGTTAATTTCCTCGAGTTCGGTAGCATGTCCAGCCAGATTGTCGTACAGACGACTGCGCTCGATGGCCACGGAAGTATGGTTGGCAAAAGTCTGCAGGAGATCGACATCGGAAGCAGATATTTTCTTTCCAGTGATTTGATTATCGGCGGCAATAATGCCCAGCTTTTTCCCCTTACTTACGATTGGGGCCACTGCCAAATTGGATGTACTAAGGCGGGCTAGTATCTCCGCTGAGGCCCCCGAAAGATCATGATGGGTATCGACATTGAGTCCAATTCCATTGTTTAGGGCCTCGGCAAAAATGGAATTCTCGCTGAGAGGGATTCTCCATCCTGCAACGAGGGAGGTTAAGGAGTAGTTGGATTGGTCTTCTCGTTCGCTGTAATCCTCAAGCAATTCCTTGAGTGTTTTCTGCTGGCAGGCCAATCGCGCCCATATTTGCCCGGCTTCTTCCGGGCTGCGCGGGCCAACAGCGATTTTCCCTTCGAGGAAATCCCCATTGCCGTCGCCGAGGAATAAGAAGGCACGATTGAAACCGAGCCCCTGATTGGCAGTGACACCAGTCATGATCACTTTCAGAACCTCATCCAGGTCAGCGGAAGAGGATAAAGCCTCGGATACCTGCGACAATATGGAAAGTTCAAAAATGGCTTCTTCGAGTTCGGCTTTGCGCCTGGAGGATTCAGTTACGTCCTGCATGACACCAAGGACTCCCGCGGTTTCACCATTTTCTCCTCGGAATGGGCTGCAGAAGATATTCAGAATAGCAAAATGTCCATGGCGATTCGTGCACCTATATTCTTTCTTTTGAAACACTTTGCCATCAAGAATGGAACCAAACGCTTCAGTTAAGCCGCAGTTCATTGCCGATTCAATATCATGGAGGGAGACACCATAGCCTTCTTCAACCCCTTCAAAACCTATAATTCCTGCCGCGTTGGCGTTGAGATATTCAATAAAACCCTGGTTGTCAGCCAGGAAGACGCCCAAGGGCGAATCATCGAATTGCGCTTTCAGAAAGGCTTCCCTTCGACCAGCAGGCATTGTTGTGGCAAGTTCAAGCATATCAGACTCCCGCTGATGATTTTTGAAGATCAATCATCATAATTTTCGCGCCATTGTTTATATATGTCTCCGATACCAGGTCATCGATTTTAATCAAACGACGATTAACCTCAGCGATTTTGAGACATTCACTTTCAATTTTCTCAAGCCTTACAGCCAGAGCCGGATCAATATTCTTGTCCGTGTACCGGAGAAACTGAATATTTCCTATTATGACCGAGAGTGGATTATTGATTTCATGATTTATCGATATGGCAAGTTCCCTCACGACCGCCAATTTTTCATTGGCTATCAAGTACTTCTGCGCCGTCTTAAGTTCTTTTTGGACCTTTTGAAGGGCGCTGTTCTTTCTTTCAAGCTCCTTCTGGTACATAAGCCGTTCAACTGATATGGCGATCTGATCTCCCACGATTTGAAGGAGTTTGAGATCGTTCTCTCTGAAAAATCCTTCGGTGCAGTGAGCGAAATTGGCTACTCCGATCAATTTATCCTCGATGTGGAGAGGTATAATTAAACATGATCTTCTGGCTGATTCCGGAGGACGATCTTGATTTTTCAGATGCGAAAAGAGTATCGGCTTTTTATTAGAGGCGGCCCATGCTGAAATGCCAGCGCCAACATCAAATTGGACAAATTCTATTAGCTCTACTCTTTCACCGAGCGTGACCATCTCGACCAATTTCTCTTTTTTGCTGTCAAATATGTAGAGTGTGGCCGAATCGAATGGTATTATTCTTTGGATTGTTTCGAGCACTTCCTGAAAGACGCTTTTGGCAGGAGGACCCTTTCGGAGGACTGCCGCAATTTCTGATATCAAGGCAATTTTCGGCCAGAATCGGCTGACAGGATCTTCCATCTTTTTGCTATTAGCCACCAAAACTATTCCCCCTCGTGAGACGTCGGACTTTCTCCCAAAATTGCTTGGCAACTTCGTCTTCAAGACGATCAAAAAGCGCAGTCTTTTGATCTGCCGGAATATTCAAAGCGGGATCATTAGCGTCGTCGTCAAAAATCTGCCACTGGTCAGTAGCCTTGAGATCAATTTTGAGATTCTCCAGTTGTATAACTCTCTCCTTGGTGATATCAATTATTCTGAGCATGCCTACGATTCCGCCATATATTCTGTATCGATACAGAATAAGAGGGACAATAGTCTGCTTTCGACTCGATATGTCCATCCTGTCAATAAAGAGCTCCGCCAGAAATCTTACTTTCCGTTCTCGACCGAGGGCGATCAGTCGGTCAAAACCATCGGGAGGTCCCGTTGGATATTCAGTTTCGAAAACCTGAACATTTTCGAATGGAGACAGAGAAAGACTTAGTTTATCGGCAATATGCGAGTCCGCGTAAGGATAATCTCGTATTTTTACGCTGACGAGTATTCCGTCCTGAGCGACGGACACGGCGAATGGAATCAAGACTGCCGCCAGAGTCATGAATTTCAATAACTTGTTAGGCATGTAGACGCTTGTTTTCCCCGTTCACTTTTTTATAGAAAACATATTTATTCAGTGTCATTCTTACTCGCTCATCAAAGGAGGCGGCATTCTCAGGAAGGATTTCAATTTCGGCATCGCTGAGTAAATCGGGAAGCCGCTGGCGGGTGGCAAATTCAATTCCTATCAGCCAATCACCCGCATCCATTTCTGATCTCTTGACGACACCAATGATGTTATCGAGTGTTTCAACGTCCTGAAGGGATATCTTAAGAAATATGATTGTCCCCTCATCAAGCGGATTATCACCGATCATCAGCATACCGCCGGCGGAAATATTCAAGATCGAACCGGAGTAATTTGGACGCTCCCCACCCGGACTGAATCTTCCATTTTTGTCTTTAATGACTGAATATGATACCGGCTCGGAGATTTCCAACCTTATATAGCGTCTTTGCCCATCTTTCTTAAGCTCAAAGGGCGGTTTAACCGAGACAACCTCAGGGTCAACGGTTTTCTCGGAAATAATTTTCAGGTCAACTTTACTCATCAACTTATTCCTTTATTTTAGATTATTGCCAGATTTGCTGATTAAGAAGGCCGATAAATCCGATCGCATCTTCTCATCAAAATCAAAAAGTTTGAGCGGTAGATTTTTCAGAAGAGTATTCGGAAGCCTTTCAGTGCACTGCTCTCTGACTATGAATTCCACACCAACGTGCGACTCGTTGCGTTCACCCTTCTGCTTATGCCGTATCCTGCCAACCATGAGCTGGGGAACGATCATTTCTTCCAGTTCAAGATGCAGAATCATGTAGTCATCCTTGGAGAAGAACAGAGGAACCTCTGTGAGAATCCCCCCTCCCCCGATATTGATTGCATTTGTTTTCACCCATCGCAGTTTGCTGAGTTGCAGAACCCCTATACCGGTCTCATCGCAGAATGCAAGGCGGATATCACAGGGAATCTCAAGTCGTACGAATTCTCTCTTAATCTGAGGGGTAACATCGGGTGCGATGGGGACCTGAAGACGCCCGACGCGGGGGACTGAAATCCTGGAGTTGAACACAACCGGTTCGCCTTTGTAATTAAAGGAGATCTCGACCGGTTGGTTGGTTATCAGCTGGTCAACTAATCCGCCGGAGCCGGAGCGATCTATTATCAAATTGCTATCGGAAATGGCAACCACTTTCGCGTTCAAAATCCGACCGGAAAACTGCTCTGAGCGAATTTTGATCTCTCTCCCAACCAATCTCGAATAGTCGATTTCGGTGCTTCTTATATAGATTTTGTCGGTCAGCATCAAATTAGTCCTTTCTGCCTCTCCTTGATTTGCTGGTCAAAGACATATTTGACCAGATGACTCTGCACGCCCGACGTAAATTTTTTGACTTGGGGAGGGAGTTTTTCTATCTCTTTTTGGGCGAAATGCCAGAGAAGTCTTCTGTCCAAAATGAATTCGACTCCGGCGTATGGAGCCTTGTCCAATGTAATTATCCGGCACACGTTCACACAGACCAGGCGGGGTATGCCCATATCTTCGTATTGGCTGACCTTTACCAGCATGATATCTCCCTTTTGGATATCATCATGGACTTTCATCAGGAGCCCCCCGGCAGAGACATTGGAAGTGAATGAGTCGTGCCACTTATGATTTTCAATCAAAGTTTCATCGGACTTTTTTTTCAAGAGAGAGTATTTAAGATCGAGATACATGTCCACTCTCACGAACTGCCGCCGCTGAACTCGTTCAATACTTCCGAGGGAATGAAGCATCACCAGGCCATTTTGAGCCCCAGCCACCGAGCGGAGCCGGGCGGAAAATCTGTAGAGGGCGTCGGGCTTAAGAAATTGAACGTAAACGACTGAATTGGCTGTCAGCAATTTATTCCCGGTCACAAAATCCGGTTTCACGATAACAATCCCGTCGCTATTGATATCTTCAATACGTGAAATATATATGCCCTGCTCGTCTCCCCGACCAACGATCAGTTCAACTTTGTCCCAAATGTTTAGGGGGAATTCTCTGCGCTGTGTATCAGCCCGCATCATTATTGCCTCTATGCCGTTCTTGCCTCGGCAAGATTGCTTCTTCCCTGCTCAATGGCGAGTTCCAATATCTTTCTGGCCAATGCCGTTCGTCCCTGATCGCCCTTGTTCCTGTGGATAAATTCCTGCCCGGTTCTGATCGTGGTATTAAAATACTCGCGGGCAGCATCATAATCGCCAATTCGACGGGAGAGCTCGGCGATCAGATACGAAGCTTGTATCTGCTGGTTTCCTTCGGAGATATCGCGCCCTTCTTCGAAGGCAGCTCTATAATGGTGGACGGCGAATTTTAATGCTTCTTTTTCATTTTTGGGGATTCCATCCCATCTGGAGGAAAGCGAGGTCAGGAAATCATAGAAGGAGCGATGGCCACGGAATCCTCCCTCCGGCGTTCCGTCATCGGAGCCAAGTGCAGATTTCCTGTGTTCGTGGAAAATGGTCTCCAATGTCTCAACCTTCGTATTAACCAGAACCATAAGTTCGCGGAAGGCTGCAATTTCGTTGTCGTACTTATCCTTAATCGGGTAAAGTAAGGACTTCAATTCCGCCGATATTTTTTCGTCGGAGAACTGCTGAGAGGCCGCCTGTTCAACCGCATGCAATCGTTCCTTGACAGACACCAGAGAATCTCTGAGGTGATTGAACTCCTTCTCTATATCCACCAGATATCCTTTTATAAGCTGTTCATTGGGGTTCTCACCGCTCTCCATTTCCCTGAAAATCCACCCGATGCGCAGATAAAACCTTCCAAGATCAAGATGCAGCTGTTTATCGTTCAATGATTCGTCGATAATTGCAAGCAGCAGTTTTAGGATGGCGGTCTCATTCGGGTGGCGATTTGGATCGAGTTCCTGGCCGATCGCCTTAATCACCGAATCTGCGCGAGCCAGAAGGTCAAGATGACTTTCCTTTACCGCCTTTTGTCGATAAGTCTTGAAATAGGCATCCTCTTTCCAATCCTTGAAATTGCTGTTGAATTCCCGAGTGTAGAAGCAATTGGCACATGTGGCGACAAAGTATAGCAGGGGATTGTGTGCCTGGTAACGCGGATTGCGCCATTTCCGGCCGGTGGGGCAGAAATCGGTGTCGTGGTCCGATTCGGCGTAAGCTCCCATCCTGATCGTTTCAAATTCGTTGATCGTTTTGCATATAGGGCATTCGACTTTGGTCAGATAGAAGGGTGATTCAGCGGCCATTATTGGTTCCTCATAATTTCTTTATTGTTGAGATTCTGTTTAATAAACACAAGTTCCCCTTCCGTCACCGGTAAGGAGAGCCTTGCAACGGTTCCATCCCTTTTCTGGGTTATCATTTTTTTGGCCTGTTGAAGAATTTCTCGACGGTCGCGGACCTTATATTCGCCCCGCGGCTTCAGGGACGTCGCTGTCATTCCCATCTTCTTCTCCGTCCTGCTCAGGTCGATGAATTCAATATCACTGGCGATACTTGCACTATTTGGCCTCGATTGCTGCAATGCAATGACAGAAGAGGGCGAAGCCCCCAACAAAATCGGAGGTTTGAATTGCTTTTTCCGGTCGGAAATCAGGGAATAAATAATCGCAGTAAGGAGGCCAGCAGCCAAAAAGCCTGCGATGTTTAATCCTACCTCTATCAGGTAATCCGGTGAAGCTCCCATTTCAAATTTATCCTTTCTTCAGGCTTTTAGATCAAGATGCTCCTGGGAAGGCAGAGACTCATTTTGGTCTGAGTCTTTTTCTGAATCCTTATCCTGTTTTTTCTCTCTCTTTTTCTTTTCATCGTTCTGTTTATCTTGGTTAATAATCACGATGTCGCTTTTTTCCAGTCTGTGCGTTTTTTCGGCGTCAACATTGATTTTTTCTTTCAGGGCCGAAGCTACTTGCCTTTGTTCCATCTCGGAATGAGCCTTCTGAATCTGATTGATCTTTCCAGCCACTTCCGCTTTGGATAGCGCATCTGTCAGCTCTACTGGCCGAATCATGTTGCACCTCCCCTTCTAACCACTCAGGGCAAATTTCTCCCGAATCATACTGCGCAATTTGAGGACCGCTTTAGTATGAATTTGTGAGACTCTTGACTCGGAGATCGACATCACCTCGCCAATCTCTTTCAAGGTCAGTTCTTCAAAATAGTACAGGGCGATGACCAATTTTTCCTGATCAGTAAGACGATCGATGGCGGTCACAAGAAAGGCACGAAGTTCGCTCTTCTCCAGATCGCCAAGAGCCGAAGCCCGGTTATCGTCCCGTATGGTCTCTATGCGAGGAACCTGGTGATTATCTTCCTCGCGATATACGGTTTCATCCAGCGACAGGAGTGTCGAGCCGGAAACATCGCCAATCGCCATTAAGAGCTCCTCT
The DNA here is from genome assembly GCA_963813655.1 of uncultured candidate division Zixibacteria bacterium. GTDB lineage: Bacteria > Zixibacteria > MSB-5A5 > GN15 > PGXB01 > CAWEZN01. Next base: position 600,629 of record CAWEZN010000010.1, read on the forward strand.
ATAGTGCAACCCAGATCGTTTTGCAAGTTCTACCTCAGTGGGAGGCCGGCCAAAGTCATTTTCAAGCGCGAGATAAGCACGTTCAATTTCCCGACTGCGGGCGCGCGTGGACCGAGGAACCCAATCGAGAGCGCGTAGCTCGTCAAGAATGGCTCCTCGAATCCGCGGCACGGCATAAGTTTCAAATTTGACGCCGCGTTCCGGATCGAAATTGCCGAAGGCCTCAACAAGCCCGATTACGCCGGTATTGATTAAATCGGATAACTCCACCGATCTGGGGAATCCAATGGCCATGCGACCGGCGACATTACGAACAAGCGGCAAGTACTGTTTCAGCAATTTGGCCCGGGTCTCCGGATTTCCGTCCCTTTGGTAGCGCAACCATTCGAGGGATGGTTCGCTCGGTTTTCTTACCGCTCGGGCGGCTTCATCTTCCGCCTTGTAGACCGAAATCCGCGTAGTTTTTACCCTGCCTCTTTCTTCCCGTTTTGGTCGAACTTTGCGTGCACTAATCATTTGAATGCTATTCCTTTGTATCGGCTGAAATTCATGAATGATTTATGATTTCAGCGTTATCGGTTTTCCCTTTATTTTGTCCGCTCGTCTTGGTTTCCATGAGCAGCCCCCTCAGATGCAAAAAGCTTTCCATCGACGGACAATTCGGATTGATATTGATTACCGGGCGCTGCAGAGCGACCGATTCTATAAGTGATTTATCCTCAAGAACATACGCCCGCGGAGATAGGAGCCTTATTTAGGAACCTCTCAGTCAATACGCAGAACTTCCGATAGATGTAATCAGATTCGCCTGCGTTTTGAACACGATTGATCAAAAGATGAGCAGTTATATTATTCTTGGAGTTCAATAAATATTTAAATAATCCATAAGTATTTGAAATTGATGTCAACTCGGGATTGAGCAGGAGCAGGTTGATATCCGATTCAATTGCCGACTGAAATATCAGATTCACCAGCCCAGAAGGAGTATCGAGTAGAATAAAATCGTACGATGCAAACGATCGCCGAATACTCGATAGCCAATCAGAAAAATGCCGTTCATCTAGATTGTTTTGTGATCCGGCCGATGATGGTGATGCAATCAGGTCAAGATTCTCATTTATTGGAATCACTTGCCGGCCAGCCACTCCGGGATCGGCAATCATGTCTGCGAGAGTGCAGTCAGGGGCGACGTTACACAGAATGTGAAGATTCCCAAAGTGCCAATCGCCATCCACCAGAAGTATTTTTTGACCTGCCTGTGCCATTATTGCGGCAAGATTGAAGGCAATAGTCGATTTACCGACTCCGCCTTTTCCCGCGAGAAATGACACCAGGGTAGGATTCATTTCGCCTGCCACTTCGATGAAATTTTGATTTTTGATTCGATTATTTTTCATGAGCGGCATCCCTTATTTTCAAAATTTGCGAGGCAACCGCGCGCGGATCCGCGCATTCCATTGTGCCCGCTCCTCCGGGAGAGCATGAAGTGTAAGCCAGAGGAATATCAAGGTATTTGGCCATGGCCAAAATCCCACCCCAACGGCAACTCTCATCAAGATGCGAGGCTATTAAGTGAGTAGGTTTCAGCCCCTCAAATTGAATTATGGAATCGACCAGATCGCGGGAACGGGTGCATATGGAGAAGACCAGGAATAAAATATCCGGTTTAAGTTCATTGATCTTCTGGGTCCATTGAGCTCTTGATTCATCCCGAAGGGTTATAGAAGGAGTGTCTATGAGCAGTATCGTATCTTTTTGATATTTCTTCTCCAATATGCCAGAGATATCGAGCGGTACATCGAGCATCTCGGCATATCCGCCAATCTCTTCATAAGCGGCGACTTTCATGTTATCAAGCGACGCAAGAGTTATGCGCAACCCTCTCTGAGCGGTCAGATGCGCGGCCATTTTGGCCAGCGCCGAGGTCTTGCCCGCCCCGCTGAATCCCGCAAAGGCAATCTTCATTCCCGGTTCAATTCGAACATCGGTCGCAAGACAACCTGCCAGTTCATCCTGCAGTACCTGGAGGGCAATTTTTTCAATGTCTTCCTCGAAACTCATCCGCCCTTCAATGACCTTGATTTGCTGGCGCGCAATTTCCACGGGGATATCGGCGTCGAGCAGATTCAAATAGATCGCCCTTAATCTTGGATCCAAGTTACCGATGGGCTCGGTGGAATTATGCAAAGTGAGAATGGTGTCCAGCTTTTTTTCCAGCTTGGCAACAAAATCATTTTGTCCCGTAGTTTTTGATGACAATTTCTTTGAGCCAGTATTTTGCGCTCTTGATTTAGGCGAGACCTTTTTCTCTTCGGTATTATGCTGAATCAGTTTTCTGGCTTTACGGGGAGGGAGGGAGTTTTCGTCCACGCAGGCTGTGACTTCAACTCGATTTCCGGTTAGAGCAAATTCCGAGGGATTGCTCACTCTCGTTTTGAGTACAACGGCCGCGCCACCGAGTTCTTCTCTGATCAATTTGAGAGCTCCCGCGACGGTCTCCGCCGTAAAGGATTTAATTATCATCGCCCAATCTCACTATTCCTGTGGAGATCACTTCCACATTACCGCTAATTTCGTTGTAGGAAAGCACGACCAGAGCCGGATAGGCGGCTTCCGTGAGCCGTTTCAGCGCCAGCCTTATATTGGGGGAGCAGAGGCAGATTGGGTTGTGTCCCATAGTCGACATAGTGTCAATCTGTTTCCCAATTCCCTTCATCAGTCTCTCGGAATCGGCCGGGGCCACGACCAGCATCAGCCCCTGTTTTGTATTCTGGACAGCATCAGACAGCATTTGCTCAATGGCCGGATCAATGGTGAATACATGAAGCTTATGATCCTTGTCTTTGTACATATCCGTTATTCGGCGTTTCAATGCCATTCTCGCGTATTCGGCAAGAACATCCGGTTCTTTGGTCGCCTGATAATAGTCCGTGATAGTCTCCATTATGGTTGGGAGATCGCGAACAGGGACTCTTTCCGCCAGCAGAGCCTGAAGCACTTTTTGTACGACCGATAGGGGCACGATGCCCGGCACGATGTCGGTGACCAAAGAGGGATAATCTTCTTTCAATGTTTCCATCAGATGGGAGACATCCTGCCGATTCAGAAGTTCGGCCGCATGGATTTTGACGACCTCGGTCAAATGCGTGGCCAGAACGGCGGACGGTTCGACGGTTGTATAGCCTCTGGTTTCGGCGACTTCCTTCAGATTTGGAATGACCCAGACGGCTGGCAGATCAAAGGCAGGTTCCTTGGTGGAAAATCCTTCCAGTTCATCATCTATGTACCCCGGATTAATCGCCAATATATGGTCAAGCATTAATTCATATCGAGCAACGACGATTCCTTTGACCTTGATGCGGTACTGGTTTGGTTGAAGTTGGACATTGTCTCTTATTCTGATAGGAGGTACTATAATACCGAGTTCCTGAGCCAGTTGGCGACGAATAACAGTTACCCGATCGAGAAGATCTCCGCCCTGATTAGTATCAACAAGAGGAATCAGGCCATAGCCGATTTCGACTTCAAGGGCGTCAATTTTGAGCAGGTCCTCTGTTCGTTCGGGTGGAGTGGCTCTTTCCTGGTCGGTGAGTTTTCTATCGTCTTCGAGTTTTTTCTTCTTTATGCTCTCATTGGTCAGGTATCCGATTGTACCAACTGCCCCACCCAGCAGGACGAACGGTACGGTCGGCATACCGGGGACAATGCCAAAAACCATCAGCATCGCGGCGGCAATCATTATTGCCCGAGGTTGTTTGATAAGCTGTCTGGTAAGATCGGCCCCCATATTTGAGGTTGAAGCAGCTCGCGTGACAATTATGCCAGCCGCCGTGGAAACGATCAGCGCCGGTATCTGGGTTACCAGACCGTCGCCAACGGAGAGCAAGGTATAAGTTTTCAGGGCATCGCCAATGGTTCTGCCCTGCATGAGAACGCCGATGATGAAACCTCCCACGACATTTATCATAGTTATCAGGATGCCGGCGATGGCATCGCCCCGGACAAACTTGGAGGCGCCATCCATGGCGCCATAAAAATCGGCTTCCTTTGCAATCTGCTCTCGCCGCTGGCGAGCTTCTTCATCATTGATTAGGCCCGCATTAAGATCGGCGTCGATGGCCATCTGCTTGCCGGGCATGGCGTCCAAGGTGAAACGTGCCGCCACTTCTGAAATTCGCGCCGCGCCTTTGGTGATAACGACGAACTGAATTATTACCAGAATTATAAAAATGATGAATCCGACGACATAGTTGCCCTGCACCACAAAGTTGCCGAATGAGTTAATTACCTCACCGGCGTAACCGCTGCTTAATATCAGACGGGTAGAGGCGACATTGAGGGCCAGACGCATCAAGGTGATAATCAGGAGCATCCCAGGGAAAACCGAGAGGTCGAGCGGCCTGGTGATATAGAGAGTGGTGAGCAAAATGACCAATGAAAATGTTATGTTAAAGGCCAGTGCAAAATCAAGTAGATGCGCCGGAATCGGGATAACCAGCACGCCAATGATGGCAACGACGAATACCGCCAGTATAATATCGGCGCGCTTGACAAGATTGCTCAGCAAACCATCATTTTCCGGAGTCATCGATTACACCTTCGCCCCTTTCAGGCGGTATACATAAGCCAGGACTTCGGCCACGGCACGGTACAGATTGGCGGGCACATAAGAGCCAATTTCGCACATGCTGTTGAGAGCGCGAGCCAGAGGACGATTTTCGACGATAGGCACTCCAGCCTCCACGGCGATTTCCTTAATCCGTTCCGCAATCAATCTTTCGCCTTTGGCGACAACCATCGGCGCATTCATCTGATCGGGATTGTATTTCAGAGCGACGGCTATATGGGTCGGGTTAGTGATCACAACGTCAGCGTTGGGGATTTCCTGCATCATCCGTTTGCGGGACATCTCACGCTGAATTTGTCTGATACGGGATTTGATCTGAGGAGATCCTTCCGTGTCCTTAAATTCATCCAGAATTTCCTGTTTGCTCATCTTGATTGATTTTTCGAAATCGTACCTCTGATAGGCATAATCAAAGATGGCCAGGAGCAGCATCACTGCTCCAATCTGCAGGGTGGTTTTCAGCGCCAGAGTTCCCATGGCTCCGGCAAAAACGGAAACGGAGTTATCCGACAGGAGGTAAAAAGTATCCAGTTGCGAAACGATGGCCTTATAGCCCACAAATCCGATGACAATCAGCTTTATAACGTCGCGAATCAGCTCGACCAGCGATCGCATCGAAAAGAGTCGCTTGACACCATTGGCGATGTTCAGCACATCGAGCTTCGGTTCAAGCGGCTTACCGGTAACTATGAATCCAACCTGCAAAACATTGATTCCATACGCGATAAGCGCCAGAATCAGAAGTATTGGCCCCAGTATATAGAAGAATGTCAGCACTTGAGAAGAGACCAGAGCAAGCAGAGTATCATGATTGGCTTGCATCTTGGGGGCTTCGTTGAATATGTATATCATGAACTGCTCCAGTTGCCGGATCAGAAGCGGTCCCATGAGATATAGGGCCACGCCGCCCAGTGAAAGAATAATCGCGGAATTGAGCTCCAGCGAACGAGCTACCTTCCCTTCTTCGCGGGCTTTCTGCCGGCGACGCGGAGTCGCCTGTTCATTTCGTTCCTGAAATTGTTCTTCCGCCATAATTACCTATCAGGCTGTTCCTATATGGTGCAGTAGTTTGATGACTTCGGTGTCGAGGTAGCCGATGGACTTCTCGACGATAAATCTGAATACTGGCAATGCTGTTGCCAATACCAGAAATCCCACGCCGATTTTCAAAGGGAGACCGACAATGAATATATTCATCTGCGGAGCAGTGCGGGCGACAATGCCAAGGGCAACCTCGGTAAGGAATAGAGTTATTATCACCGGTGCCGCCAGTTTTATGGCCATCACAAACGCGTAGGCCGAAAAACGGATCAGGAATTCGCCGGCCGAGCCGGCAAAATTGAATACCCCGACCGGGACCAATCGATAACTATCCGCAAAGGCCGATATGATGGCATGATGGCCATCAATCGACAGAAAAATCAGAGCCGCGATGATAAACCAGAATTCGCCAATAATCGAAACTTCGGTCCCCGCCTCGGGGTCAAGAACGTTCACTATTGCCAGACCGATCTGATACCCGACAATATTTCCGGCCATTTGGACTCCGATGAATATTAGAGAGAAAAAGAAACCTATGATGAATCCGACCAGCATTTCTTTCGCGGCGAAAATGGCCAAAATCCAGATCGAATCCATCTGGGGCGCGGGAGTTAGCGAGGCAACGGGAATCAGTATTATGGCCAGCATTATTGCCAGTCCGGCCTTTATCACCGGTGGAATTGTCCGGTGTCCAAGAATCGGGGCGCTTATGAATAAGCCGGCGGCTCTGAATGATACCAGAAGAAAGATTTCCAGTTTGTCGGCGCTGTATGTTACAAAATCAAACAATTCTTCTTACCTATAGTACGGGTCTATCGTCAAGAGCTTAATCAACTCTTGTGCCAACAGGTGGGGATCGACGGACGCGACTTAAGTAATTGAATCGCTATGTGTTATTGAAAATGGCGAATGGCGCAAGAAGATCCTTGCATTGGCAGAGGGAAAATATTGCCTCAATGGTCAGAAATTTTTTCGGGCTTGATATCATGATAATGTGGAGATCATCCCAAACATCCGATTAGTGAAATCGATCATGGTGCTGATTATCCAGGGCAGGAAGAGAAGCATGGAAACGGCCACAACGATGATTTTGGGAATGAAAGTCAGGGTCATTTCGTGAACCTGAGTTATGGCTTGCAGGATCGAAATAATCAAGCCAATTAAAAGGCCCGAGATTAACATCGGCGCGGAAATCAGGAGCATCGTATAGATGGCATCGCGCGCAAGAGACACTACAAGATCTGGAGACATTTTTTTGCCTTCCCTAATGGAATGATTCTACGAGGGATTTGACCAACAGGTACCAGCCATCCACGAGCACAAACAGTAATATTTTAAATGGCAAGGCGACAATAATGGGTGGCAACATCATCATACCCATTGACATTAAAACTGAAGCAACCACCATATCAATAATCAGAAACGGAACAAAGACAAGGAAAGCGATCTGAAATCCGGTTCGCAACTCGGATAATACAAAACCCGGGATGAGTATATGAAGCGGGACATCATCCGGAGTATTCGGCTGAGGCAATTTGGCCAGGTCTATAAATAGCGCCAGATCCTTTTCACGAACCTGCGCCAGCATGAATTTTCTGAACGGCTCGATTCCCTTATTAAACGCCTCTTCTTTCGTGATTTTCTCTTCCAGGTACGGTTTAAGACCGTCCTTATATGCCTTATTTGCCATCGGGCTGACTATGAAGAAGGTCAGGATCAAGGCGAGAGATAAAAGCAGCTGATTTGGCGGTAACTGCTGCGTGCCGATAGCCTGACGCAGGAAGCCTAGTACGACAACGATTCTGACAAACGATGTGATCATCAATATGATGGATGGGGCGAGAGTTAGAACCGTCATCAGAAGAACTATTTGCAGAGTAGCCGAAAGGTCTCCCGGCTTTGAAGATTGTCCCACTTCAACTGAAATTTTGGGAATTCCCTGGGCTCCCGCATTTCCCGCCAGAAGCATTAAAAGAAGAAATAGAAGCGCGATAAATCCAATTTTATTTTTCATATCCTATGAAAATTCCAATCCTATTTGCGCGGTCGTGCCGCTTTTAATATGAGGCCGTCATTGGCCAAAGTTTAGTTCAAGACTCTATTGCTTTTGTACCCCCAAAATTGAGAGTTCTATACTTCTCTCTGGCGCTATGCAGTATCCCCTTAAATCCTGCGGCGGGTCTATCGCTTTGAATTTCGGCTATGACCTTTGTGGTTTCGTCCGATGAGAGTTCAGCCAGAGGGGTCATGCTGTTATCGGTCACGCCTACCAGGATGGCTCTCTCCGCAAAGCGGATAAGAGAGACCGATTTCTTCTGGGCGATAAAATTGGTCTCGAGCACCTCAATCAATCGATGGCTCCTGTTGGAGGATAATTGCGATCCCATCATTTTTCGCAAGAGGTACAGGAAACCATAAATCCCGGCCACGACTATTGCCAGGGCGCCCACTAATTTAAGGAGAGACCAGATCATAGAGCTGTCGTCAGATTTCTTCAATGTGACGGCCGATGTGTTGCTCCCGCTGTCCGACGGCGTAGCTGTGATGGCGTTATTGGAGCGCTCGACGGCCCCAAGTTTTCGAGCCCCGGCAAAATTAAGTACTGCGACAAATGCAATTAGCGCCAGTAATGTCAAAATGATTATTTTTCGATTCTTGCTCATTTTAGATTCTTGATTCTTTCTTCAGGCGACATAAGTTGAGTAATCCGAAGCCCGAAACTTTCTTCCACTACCACGACTTCACCTCTGGCAACACATTTCTGGTTTACCAGCAAATCGACAGGTTCACCGACCAATTTGTCAAGCTCCACGATCGAACCAGGACCAAGAGCCAGAATATCGGCGATATTCATCCTGGTGCGGCCAAGCTCAATGGAAACAGGTAGCTCAACATCCATAAGCAGTTCAATATTCTGGGGTGATTTTTCGCTGGACGTGGCTGACAGTTGCTGAAATTCGGCTTTCTGAACCGTGGGCTGATCCGGTTCCGCCTGCGCCTCAGAAGAAGCCGGTGCACCGTCGCCGAAATCGCGAAGCATATCGGCAAGCGCATCCTGATTCAATTCATCAGCCTTAATCGGCGTCTCTATTTCCTTTATCTCCGGTTCGGCGGTTCCCGATTCATCGGGCGGAAGACCCACCTCTCGCATCAGATCATCAGTTGAGGCTTTTTCCTGAGGAGGTTTTATGTCATTTTGGCCATCCATTTATAATCACTCCTTTCCAATTTTGGGGAATACTTCTATTATATGACAGGCTCTTCTCTTGCCGAACAATCCCGGCCGACACTGGAATTTGTGATGGCCGCCAATCAGCAGATCAACCGGCGAGCTGATTTTAATATCGGTGGTCACGACATCTCCGATTCTCAATTTGAGGAATTCCTTTACCTTCAGCTTGGATCGCGCCAATATGACCGAGGTATCGACCGATATATTCTGCAGATTCTCGGAGTTTATGTCTTTGCTGGAGGGAAGATTTCGTCGTTTGGTAGCGTCAATCCAATTCTGGGCAGAAAGTTTTACCAGCACCGTCTCAAGAGAGACGTATGGGTAGCAGATAGTCAAGAGTCCGGTTGTCGCAAAAAGCTTCAACTGCAGGGAAACGACTATTACGGTTTCATTTGAGGGAACGATCTGGATAAACTGTGGATTGGTCTCAAACGATTTTTGCGCAATGGAAATCGGCACGATATTCTGCCAGGAGTCCTCAAGGTCCTGATATATCTTCTGGGCAATCCTGGTCATGACTGACTTTTCGATGCCGGTCAGTTCTCGCTCAATTTCCAGAATCTTTTCCCCTCCCCCGAACATTCTGTCGATGAATGCGAAAGTCAGTGAGGGATTAAAATCCATGATGCAGAGCCCCTCGAGAGGTTCGGCCGAAAAAGTATAGGTACATGACGGGGAAACCAGCGACATAACATATTCGGAATAGTTAATCTGATCCACTGAAATCAGGTCAACGTCAACCATAGTACCGAAGCATGGCCGACATAGTCGAGCTGATATGGCCGGCGAAATTGTCGTGCATGTTTTCGAGCGTGCGAACCTGATCTTTGGACACCCGATTGGGATGTTTGAAGTCATAATTGACGACCGAGCGAACCTGCTCAGATTTGCCCATCGGTTGTTCAGGCTCCGGCTCGCTTGACGCCGAAACGGTCGACAACAGGGCATCAATCTCATCCTGGCTTAATATTTTTGCCAATTGGCTGTCTCCTCTGCCTCTTACTGAAGTATGAAATCCGTAAAATAGACTGCAGCCAGATCGTCCACATTCAAGAGTTGTTCGACTCGTTTCTTGATCTGGAAACGTGTTATCTCTTTCTGTTTCGGATCAGACAATTGCTCGATTGTCTTAGAACCCAGAATCGTGATCAGCGCGTCTTTGATAAGCGGCTGGCGCTCCTCGAACATTTTGAACGTCTCCTGGGTTCCGACTTCGAAGCCGATAGAAACGGATAGGAATCTGGTTCCGCTGGTTCCCGACGGATTGACAATAATGTCCTGCATCATGAAGACCGTCGATATCGCCTCGGTTTTGCCTTTCTTCTTATCCTTTTCCTTGCCGTCGCTTTTGCCTCCCTTAGACTCAGTGGTCTTTTGATCACCGGATCCGCCGGAGGACCATATGAATTTCGTTCCCACAAAATATCCGGCGGCGAGCAGAACCAATCCGGCAACGGCATAAATTGCAAACGGTGGGATTTTTCGACTGCCTTTAGTTTCTTTTTCCGATTCAGGCGCCGGCGTTTCTTCCGGCGGCTTCTCATTCTTGGGAGGCATTATTATTCCTTTCCGACTTCTTTCTTATTATTCTGACCTGAGGACTCGATTCCATGAGTCAGGCGGCGGAAGGCCGCCACCCGTTTAATTATCTCGTCAGGCGTCTCTTTCACCATTATCTTTTTGCCGTCTGTAAGGCTGACAATGGTGTCCGGAATCGATTCCACGAACTCGATCAGGTCGTCGTTTATGACCATCTCGCTGTTATTCAGCTTGGTTAACTTAATCATCTAGTCCTGACCTGTTATCTTTTCAGGTTCACTAATTCGTCCAGCATATTGTCGGAGGTTGTAATAATTCTAGCATTTGCCTGAAATCCCCTCTGAGCTGTAATCATATTGGTGAATTCCTGTGCGATATCGACCGAGGATGATTCCAGTGCTCCCGAAGATATGCTCCCGGAGATTGTTTCTCTGGCAACCCCTTCGATGGCCTGTCCCGAGTTGGCGGATGCTTGATAGAAGGATCGTCCCGCCTTCAGGAGTCCGCTGTGGTTGCTGAAATCGGCAAGTATTATCTGCGCCAGTACGCGGGTGACTCCGTTCGTAAAAATTCCTGAGATATTTCCGGAGTTGTCAATCGAGATCTTGTCAAGAATTCCCAGACCGTATCCATTTTGAGTCAGAACTGAAGCAGTATGTGCCGAGGCAAAACCTGTCAACCCATCGTAACGTCCAGTTGTACCGGCATCAATTGACATGTCAACCAGGGCGGCGCCGTTGTTCGGATTGAATGTCAAGCTGGTGGCGCTTCCATCGAAAGTAAATGAAAGCAACGACCCATCTTCATTAAAGCGAACAGTGCCGCTTCCGCCCGACACAATGGTCTCATTCCCCGTAAAGGAACCGGTCCACGCCCATTCATTGGGGGTGGCCGATTTGAGGAAATCCATGGTCAAGGTATGCTTACCCCCCTGTGAGTCATAGACGTTGATCGATGTCGAGTGCGTCGTATCTTCAGTGTTGACGACCGCCGTGCCTGCAGATATTCCTCCGAGACTGTTGATTTCAACGCCGCCTCCGCCAAGGCCGGAAACGCCTACGGCTAAGCCGGTGGTATCATCAACAACGATACTCAAAGTCTCGGCCGGCAGCGCCACACCGCCCGTAGGAGTGAACACATCGCCGGCAGTGAAAGTATGATCGGTTCCATTATCGGCCGATAGGGTGCTTCCATTGGCAACGCCAAAGACCACGCCAACAATATTTCCGGCGGTGGCCACGCCGCTTCCATTAAGTGTGACGGCTGAAGCTGACGATTCAATATTATAATCAACGCCGGAGCCAGCTTTTTCCCTTGTCAATCTTAGTTCGCCACCGACAAGTTCAGCCCTGACGCCATTTATCTGATTGATTGCCGAAATCAGGTCGCTTACAGTTGAATTGACGGTCAATCCGGAAACCGTAGCGACATCAGTACCGTTATCTGCAGAAAGCGTAAATCCGGAAACATCGGTGACTCCAAGACTTGCCAGAGTCATACTGCCCGACAGCGTAGCTCCCGGATTGCCCGTGCCGTCATCGGCTACGTTGGTTCCGGTAAATGTTGAATTTGTAGCCTGAGTGCCGGCGATTGTGAGAGTATGAGTCCCGCCGGCGCCATTGACGGCGACGCCTGTGACGGTGTCTATATCGGTGGTTCCGGATGAAGTGAGCGTTGCTCTCGAATCGGTCGCCACCGAATTAAGATTATTGCCCATAGTGACGCTTGAAGTAGCCCTCGCCGGGTCTTGCTGTCCGAACGGCATCGTTATGTTGCCAACCGCGGTCGTAGTACGGATGATTCCATCCTGGTCGGCCATTCTGCCTTGGACAAATAAGCCTGAGGAAGGATCGACCAAATTGGAATTGGCATCAAATCCGAATGAGCCGGCCCGGGTGTAAAACCTTCCAGTGCCATCAGAAAGGACGAAGAATCCCGAGCCCTGGATGGCGAGATCGCTGATCTGGCCCGTGGTCTCCAATCCTCCCTGCTGGAAGAGATTGTCGATAGTACCAACGGTCATACCAAGTCCCAATTGAATTGGATTTGTTCCGCCACTGACCGGCGACGGTCGCCCGGCGCCTTTGTAGGTTTGGACGAGCGACTCCTGAAAAGTCACACGCCCGGGTTTATAGCCGATTGTATTAACATTGGCAATGTTATCGCCAATGACATTCATCTTCAATTGATGGTTTCGAAGTCCCGAAACCCCTGCAAATAATGAAGCCATCATAAGAGTAAATCCTCCTTACCCTTTGGCAAGGCCTCCCCGTCTTTGTACGGGGTCCAGCCCTGGTTATTGTTTATGTTTTCTTTCATATTCTCTTTTTCATCAAAGAATGATCGCCGAATCGATAGAGGTCACAACCCCTTCTCGAAGACTTTCGCGACCAAAAGCGGTCACCACGGTACGCGATGGCACCGAAACCAGATAGGCCGCGGAATCATCGAGTATCAATGTTTCCTTGGAACCTTTTCCGGCGGCTTTGTCGATGGCCTGCGACAGCTGCGTCATCTTATTGTCAGATAATTCAATCCCGCGAGAAAAAAGCCTCTCCCGGGCATGTTTTGAAAAATTAACCTGGCTGGCTTTTGCCAGTTCATTCGAGAAGCTAACATTCGAATTCTTTGATTCAGTCTTAACTGGATTATCTTTGCCAGTTTTTCCCCGATTGACAATATCAAGCAGATTTGCGCCTTTATTGAAATTCCCGATTCTCATCTTCATTTCTCCTCTCGAATGAAAATCATTGCCCGACCGCAACGACACTGCTTAATGGTATTTCCAGACCGTCGACCTGAAGGTAGGCTGAACCGTCACGGTAAATCACTCCGGTAACCGTCCCTTCCGTAAACATGGAAGGCGTGAAATCGGCGCCCTGACCATTTACTCCGGATATCTCGACCGTATAATATCCCGAAGAAAGGTTTTTCCCTTCCTCGTCCTTACCGTCCCAATTGACTGTCGATTGTCCCGGGGGAACATCCTGGGCGGTTAATGTCCTGACTACATTTCCGTCGGCATCCATGATTTTCACGGTCACATTACTGGCAAATTCGGAGGTTGTGTATTTGACTGAGGCCTGATTGTCCTGTCCCAAATAGACTCCATTGTAAGAAGCCTTTACACTCTTGCCAATTAACGCTGTAGCCATGGTGTTGTTGATCGTCTGCGTCTGCAGATAATCCCACTGTAAAGAATTCTCCAGTGATTTGTTCAGGTTTTGAAGCTGCTCCAAAGACGAAAACTGCGCAAGTTCCGCGACAAAGGCCTCGTCGTCCATCGGCTTCAAAGGATCCTGATGGGTCAATTTGGTGACCAGAAGTTGAAGAAAATCATCTTTATCCAGCGTCTTCTGGGAAGCGGCTGTCAGGGAACCAGCATTTGTTTCGGTTCCGACAGGTGATATGACCCCCATAATATACCTCCTTAAGCTATCCAATTTACTCCGGCGGCGCCGATATACATCCGACTCCTGCCGGAAGTATTCGACACAGACAGAGTCACTGCGTTGTTTTCCATATTCTTCTTCCATCGGGACTGGCCCTTCATCTCCCCGGCGGTACGGCTTTGCGCAAACTTGTACCCCGACTGCCCCCCACCCAGAGACACCTCAAAATGATCGAGCTTTATTCCCTGACGGGAAAGTTGATCAAAGAGATTGTCCAGATTGGACTGAACTGCTGACCGCGCCGCGGCGTTGTCAACGACTAGACGCCCGGTCACGGAATCCTGATGGGTCGAAAGGGTCAGCCGAATATTTCCAAGATGCTCCGGCTCCATTTTCAAGATGATTGTCTGACCATTCTTGACACCTGCCGAATGAAGATCTTTGGGGAGTACGAATCGCACAGGTTCTGCCTCGGTTCGTAACACGTTTGAATCCTGGTCCGGGGTCTGGTTCATAATTGCCCCAAGTTGATTTTCCGAGGACATTTTGGCAGTGTTTTGGACTGATAGAGTCCCCGCAGAATCGTCAAACGATTTTGGGTCTACTGCCGCTGTGTTGGGCATCCCCCGATCGACGATTAAACCGCCCGACTGCGATTTCGTAGGCTGATCCTGATTATCAGACGTTTCTGTTGATTCGGTACCCTGAAATGACGCTTCCGGTGATAATCTCATCTCAAGACCATTCGGGAGGCCATTCTTGATTAGGGGGCCTGGGGCAGAATCAATCGACCAATTTTTCGAAAGGAGGGAGCTCGTGGCAGTGAAAGTCTTTGCGGTATCCAAATTTTCAAATCGAAGATCTGATTTCGGTCCAATATTGAGCAGTTGAGCTTCCTTAATATTAAGACCATTTATCAGGAATTGGTCGAGATTGAGACCTTTTGAATTTCCGAAAGCAGAAGCCGACTCAGAGCGGGATATGAGTGGACTTACGCGACTGTTCTTGGCGTCATTGTCGTATTTCGGGGAGGCCGAACAAAATGCTTTCAGAAATTAGAGGAGTTGCGCACTGCGATGCGGAGAAGTCAGGAACGATTCCCGTTGTATTGGGAACTGACTGGGATTGCCCCATCAGATCAAATTTCTCCGGATTAATTTGTGCGAATCCTAGCTCTTTCCAAACGGTTTGGCTAAGACCCTTTCCATTATCTAAAGCATTTGCGGCATTAAATCCAAAAGCCTGTGACATCAATGATGATGATTCCGCCGAGAAAAGGTACCGCATACTTCCATTCGGCAGTGATGTCCCCTGCTTGCTCGGCGCCGCTAATAGGTCGGACCCAGCGGCGATTCCCTCCGATGATTCTATGGCTGACATATCCAATTCTGGCTGGTCAATAAGAGCTGACATTGCCAGGGAAATTGGAATGAGGGACGGTTCGGTTGATGCCTTCGCAGTCGATTTGATTTCTACCGGTTGAGCGACCGATTCAGAAATCAAACCAGGGACTCCGCCTGCCGATTCTTCTGGAACTCCTGCTGTCAAATCGGAAATGGTTCCTTCCGACTGGGCGATATTGATGAATGCGGAATCCTGTAAAGTCTCGGCCGATTGACCGGGAATGCCCGTCACAGAGGCGGGACTGACTCCGAGAAACAATTTCTCAGGATCTGATACCTTATCATCAGCAACGCCGTTAATCTGTCCTCCAGGTGCAGACGCCAGTGCGAAAAAAGCAGGGGTGATAGGGAATGGTCCTACTGAATTCGGGTCATCGTCCGCAACGATGGGGACGGAAGGCCGCCGAACAGAGATTTCTCAAATAGCTTGAGAAAGCCACCATCAGGCGATGACCCAATTGACTTATCCGGGGTATTACTCCCGTTCAGACCTTCAGGAACCGATCCCAATACTAAGGGAAGGTCAAGATTTGCTGAGGTCAAATTCATTTACTCCTTTGCAATCGAAATTAATTGCGTTGAAATCATGGCGGCCCGTTTCGGTGGCATTAATGCCAGAATCTTGGCCGCGTTTACCGGTTTCATTTGAGGCAGGATTTGCACGATCAAGGAATCGTCGAGGTTTTCGAATAGCCTGGAGACTTCATCGGGTTTCATACTATCATATAGGCGTGCCAAACTCGCCAATCGTGCCGTCTCCGCCTGTCCTATTTTGTTTAGCCCTTTGTTTACTGTAATATTCAAACTGTCGAGCGCCTGCTTCTGGCTGTCGATTGAGGATTTCTCCATGGCCAGCTTTGACATTTCCTTCTGAATCCAGTTGAGCGTATCCAATGAATCCTTGGCAACAGACGACACGCTATCCGCGTGAGACGATGAATCAAACCCAAGAAATCCAAGCTCTTTCAAGATTGCGGCAGTATCAACATCGAGAAAGGAGAGGTCGGCCATCAGGGATTCTTCGGGCATCCCTGCCACTTTGGATTCACTACTATCGGAGGAATTTGCCAGAATTCCGGTCGAATCTTTCTTCACTGCCGATTGGGATTCATTTTCCTGAACGGTTTTCTTCGGGATTAAAGAAGGAATAATCATTGCTGAGAGGAAGAGCCCACCACCAATGGCGAAGGGAATAATATATTTTCTTATCCCGACGGTCCCTTTGGGCGCTTCTTTTATTTCTGGCTCATCCAGCCCGACGACTTCGTTATCTTTGTCTTTATCATCTACCATAATATCTAAAGCAATAGCTACATTTCTCCGGATGCCCTTTAAGCAAGGAGTGTGCCATGACGGTCGGCGCAGGGCTAAGCTGTTTAAGGTAAAGAGATTATCTCAACTACTAAGAAGACCACTGGGGCAGCAAATTGGAAATAAATTAGAAAAATTTTCCTGCATTTAGAGCAAAAGATACCTGATCATTTGATATAGGAATCTGAAATATTCGGAACCAAAGACCCGCCTGCCGATATAGCGCCTGCGGCTATCCGGTCTAGAAGTGCTGGATTAGGTCTCGACTGATCCGACTCAAATATTTTTCGTTTGAATCGGTGACCAAAAGTCTGATTATATTCTTTGTGCCGCCATATTCCGACGGAATAGCTATTTTCAAATAATTGTCTGTTATGCCCCAGTGATGATTTCCGCTAATCGCCTTATGTTCCGAAATTGCCAACGCCACGGAGCCAATTTGCCGCCGAAGCGCCTTCTCATAATGCTCAGAGGATATCTGGCGAAGGATCTTATTTCTACTTCTTTATGATTGAAGGCGGACATCGCACCTTCAAGATGGCAAGCCTCAGTCCCCCTGCGACTTGAATATGAGAAAACGTGCAAATAATCGATTGCATCGGCTTTGACAATATCCGCGGTTTGCTTGAAATCGTCTTCCGTCTCGCCGGGGAATCCCACAATCACGTCCGCCCCGATCACAACATTATATATCATATCTTTTGCCATCTGGGCTGTTTCCAGATAGTTCTTGGCAGTGTACGGCCGTTTCATAAGCTTGAGAATTCTATCGGACCCTGACTGAAGCGGAATATGCAGGTGGCGGCAAACCCGTGCGCCCGCGTCTGACATCGTTTTTAATAGGACTCTATTGACTTCCTGAGGTTCAATTGATGATAGCCGAAGGCGGCTAATATTCGATTCCGATAGAATCAATTTTATTAGCTCACTCAGCGAACTCAGATTCCCGTGGCTGTATTGTCCAATATGAACAGCGGTGAGGACAACCTCATGATAACCGTGATTTGCAAGATTATTGATTTCGGAAAGAATTTTGTCGATCGGCCGATTGACCAATTGCCCTCTTACCAGCGGCACTATGCAATATGAACATTTCTGGTTGCAGCCATCGCCGATTTTGACCCAGGCTCGATTATGTTGATGAAAATCGGATAGGATGACATTATCGGCGGAATCATCGTACATGTCTTGGGTCGAAATTGAAGCCTCGGCAAAGAGATCGGGAAATTTGGATGTAATTAGTCGGACAATATTCCCTTTTTCCCTATTGGAGATAACTAGGTCGGCGCCGTCTATGTACGCTTCATCTTTCTCATTCGCGGTTACCATACAGCCGACAACGATAATTTTCGCATTTTCATTAAGCCTGTTCGCTCTGGAGATACTTCTCCGACAGCTGGCATCTGCGCGACCGGTAACTGTACATGTATTAATAACATACAAGTCTGCTTTGTCGTCTGCTTCTACCCTCATGAAGCCACAGTCGGTCAGTTTTGCCGCCATTTTCTCGGTTTCGTACTGGTTTAGGCGACAACCGATGGTGTCAAAGGCTACTTTCTTCATCACGGCATTATAATACAAAGCAAGTAAGTCGGAAAGCGCGAGAATAGTGGATTTGAATTCGGAATATGAGTTGTCCAGACCTAAAATTGTTATAAAAGATCGGGATTTTGGCATCGCTTCTTGTTCGATGGGTAATGAATTCAATGAATAATAGTCTTCCGCCCAAAAGTCTGTCAACCACAGGCGATAATCAGAAAGATAGTCAATACTCTCCTCTCCAATTTGACAAAGAAAGACGAGGAGGGAGTTTTTTTGGCTAATCCCGGTATCTTTTTTATTGCTTTTTGCCGATATCTAAATTAAACTTAGCCTCAGTTCGAGGACATGGAGTGTTGACAGCGCGTAAAGAGCACGACTTAAGGGAATAATTTGGGATTTTTTGATTTTATCTCCAGCGATGTCGGAATCGACCTCGGTACAGCTAATACGCTGGTATTCGTCAGGGGTCAGGGAATAGTCCTTAATGAACCATCGGTAGTTGCCGTTGAAAAGGCTACCGGTAAGGTATTGGCAGTCGGGTCGGCGGCCAAAGAGATGCTCGGCCGAACGCCTTATGAAATATCTGCGATCAGGCCCTTAAAAGACGGCGTTATTGCCGATTTTGAGATTTCCGAAAAACTACTTTCCGATTTTATCCGCCGCGTGGTCAAGCATCGATATCTGATGAAACCACGAATCGTTATTTCCGTGCCGTCCGGTATTACGGAGGTTGAAAAAAGGGCGGTTCGGGATTCAGCTGAAAATGCGGGTGCGCGAGAAGTCTTTCTCTTGCAGGAGCCGATGGCAGCGGCGATAGGAGTGGGGCTACCGGTGGATCAGCCCTCAGGAATAATGGTCATAGATATCGGCGGAGGGACATCGGAAATCGCGGTGATCGCCTTGAATGGTATTGTCAATAATATTTCTGTTAGAATCGCCGGCGATGAAATGAATGATTCGATCGTCATGTATTTGAAGAAGAATTATAATCTCCTGATTGGAGAATTGACGGCGGAGGAGATTAAAATAAAGATCGGCTCGGCCTTCCCCCTCGAAAAAGAAATTTCGATGGAAATAAAGGGACGTGACCTCGTTGCGGGAGTGCCGAAGAATCTGAAATTATCGTCAGTCCAGGTGAGAGAAGCGCTCGTAGAGCCAATCGAGCGGATTGTTGAGGCGGTTCGCCAGTCGCTTGAAAAAACGCCACCGGAACTGGCATCGGATATTTTGGAGAGAGGGATTATCCTCACCGGCGGAGGCGCTCTGCTTAGA
This sequence comes from uncultured candidate division Zixibacteria bacterium, assembly GCA_963813655.1. Taxonomy (GTDB): domain Bacteria; phylum Zixibacteria; class MSB-5A5; order GN15; family PGXB01; genus CAWEZN01. Next base: position 619,988 of record CAWEZN010000010.1, read on the forward strand.
GGATTGGACAGGCGATTACGCCAGGAAACCAATCTTCCGGTCGTGATAGCCGAGGATCCATTGACCTGCGTGGTTCGCGGGACGGGTAAGGTCCTGGAAAATATGCAACAATATTCCAAGGTATTGATGAAAAGCCGGCGCGATTGATATCCCTTTAATCAATTACACGATAAAAGCATACGGGCGGGCTTGCCAAAGCCGGCCTTTTTTATTAGTCTTTTCTTTCTAATGATTGTCAAACTTAGCAGATAGCAGAAGCTTGATGGAACAAGATGATAGGGCGCTGGCAGCAGATGCAAAGGCCGGAAATCGAAAGGCTTTTGACGAATTAGTGAGGTTGAATAGAGATAAGATGTTTGCCCTTGTTTACAGAATGACTGGCGATCGCGAGACCGCGTTGGACCTTATCCAAGATACATTTTTCACGGCTTTCAAGGAACTGGCAGGTTTCCGGGGCGATTCGCAATTCTCGAGTTGGCTGTATAGCATTGCCGCCCGAAAAACATTGAATTATTTAAATCGAAAGAAGATTATTTCATTTCTCCCACTGGGAGATAGGGAATATAGAGAACCGTCATATGAAATGCAGGACGAGATTGAATCTTCCGAAATAAATAGACGGATTGCTAAGGCAGTCGATTCTCTGCCGCCGAAACAGAAGATGGTTTTTAATCTCCGGTTCTATGATCAGTTGTCGTTTGCTGAAATCGCGGATATTCTGGACAAGAGCATATCCACAGTCAAGACCAACTATCAAAAGGCGATTGAAAAAATACAGGAAGAGATGAAGGATTTCAGGTGAAAGTATGAATTGCGAGCAATTCAAGAATAATTTGGCGCTCAAGGTTGGCGGGCTTTCTCTTGATAATGAGGAAAAGGTGCATCTGGAATCATGCGCCAACTGTGCGAAGTACTATAAACACCTTTTCGTCCTCGAAAAAAATCTCTCCTTAAGCAAGATTGATTCCTTGACTGCCGACGAATCGCGCGCTTTTGAGAGCAGGCTTGAATCAAGTATCGAAGAGTACGAAAGTCGAGCCACACATTATTATCGAATTTCCGTTCGGTATGGCGCGTCTTTGGCCGCGGTATTGATTCTACTTTTCGTCTCATTCTTTCATCATCTTCGCACTCCGGCAGAAAAGCCGCTAAATACCGATTCTCTTCTGACTGCTTTGCAATTGCCTGATTCGACGGAGGAATCGAGCGCTGAGGAGATTGAAACTCCATATCTGGATGTAGTCATCGGTAATTACGTTGAGGATCATGGATTTAACTCCAGCGAAATGATAATAGGGGATTTGAGCCCGGAGGAATTGAAGTATCTGGAAAGCAAAATGAAAGCCGGAGACATATTATGAAAAGAATAAGTACTATTGCGGTTATGATGGGGCTTATGGTAATATTCAGCGGTGTGTTGTCGCTTGTTAAGGCGCAGGAGCCGGGGTGGCCGGGGTGCATGATGCGCGACCAGAGGGCGAAAAATCTCGAGAATTTGAGACTCCTTAAATTGATGGAGGTTTTGGATCTTTCCGATACACAGAGCCCGCAGTTTATCTCTATCTTTGTCGATTTTCGCAAGGAGATGAGACTTATCAGCGACGCTATCCAGAAGGAAGTGGATACCCTGTCAACTTTGCTCCAAATGGAGAAAGGCTCTGATGACGCAATTAAATCATCCATTGCCAAAATAGAATCCTTGAAGTCGAAGAAAAATGATGGTATAAAGAAATTCCACGCCGATATTGAAAAACTGCTGAATGTGCAGCAGATGGGAAAAGTGGTCGTATTTGAAGAACGATTTGATCGGGAGTTGATAGAAAATGTCCGCGGTTTTCGGGCCGGACATATGGCGCCCGACAGTATACACGAAAGCAACCGTTAACTGCAAATAGAAAAAGGAGTGAACGATGAAAGGAAGACTGATTCTATTAACCGTCATCTTTGTGATGCTACCTCTGGCGCTGTTCGCACAGGGGAAATGCGGGCATGGTTCCGGTATGGGGATGGGCAAAGGGAAGTGCATGGAGATGGGAATGGGGATGAAAGGCGGAATGTGCGGAGGGGACGCCTGCTTCAGACCCGGCATGCTCGTAAAGATGGCCGACGAGATCGGGTTGACTGCTGAGCAGAAGACGCAGATCATGAAAATGACTGAAGAGAATGGTCTGGCCCGCATCGACCGCGAAGCGGAATTGGAAAAGGCGCAATTGAAATTGCACCAGCTGATGATAAACGACGGCGGTGAAAAAGAGATTCTGGCCGCGATGGATGATGTCGGAAAGCTCAGGACAGATTTGCGCAAAGCGCAGTTTCAGAATATGCGGAAAGTGAAAGCGGTTCTGAATGCCGACCAGATAAAGAAGTTGAAAGAGGCCTGCTCAAAGATGTGCGGTGATGAGGGCGGGAAAGGTTGCGGCATGGGTCGCGGCATGGGACCGGGCATGGGAATGGGTATGGGGATGATGGAAGGCGAAGACGCACCCATGATGGGTCACGCAGGATGTAATATGGCCTGCGGGAAGCATTAGAACAGATATCCAGGTTTTAGCATAACAGGCAGGCAATAAGCCTCGCATAAGTCGGGATCATGACGGTCCCGACTTTTTTTTGCGTTTCATTGTCCGACTGGTCTGCTGTGATTACCCTGCCATATTGGCAGAAAACTGTCATTTTTTGTATTGACTTGGCCGATAGAAAGATATACTTAATTTATTATGAATATAAATGATGATTTCGTAATCGATTTTCTGGCTCATAAGGCGGGGCGACCCTTAAAGCTTAAGGAATTGGCCAGAGAGCTTGAAGTGCCGGAAAGGGACTATTCGAGCTTCAGAAGTATGGTCAAAAAACTGATCGACTCGGGGCGGTTGGTTAAACTCAGACGTAATCGGCTCGGGGTGCCGTCGGAATTGAATCTGGTGGTTGGCCAGATATCAATTCTGAAGGGGGGGTATGGGTCTGTCCAAACTGAGACCGGCGGGTCGGTAGTAATCGAGCCAGATCATACACTGACCGCACTTGACGGCGACAAGGTGCTGGTGCGGGTACAGACGCAAGTTGAGGGAGAGTTGTACGGCAAAGTGATCAAGGTTCTGGAGCGTGCTGAAAGGAATATTCTTGGTATCTTTCGCGCGGGAAAGCATTTTAATTTTGTCATACCGGACAGCAGAAAAATTCACCGCGATATTTACATTCCTGAGCGACTGGCGAGGAAGGCGAATGATGGCGAGCGGGTGGTCGTGAAGATCATACAGTGGGATGATGCACTGGGGAATCCCGAAGGGGAAGTATTGGAAAGGATAGGGCGTCCGGGTGATCCGGGAGTTGATCTATTGACCGTTATCAGAAATTATAATCTTCCCGAGGAGTTCCCGCGCAAGGTGGTTGAAGATGCGGAGAAGGCGGCGGAATATTTCAGCGAAGAAGAAACTGCACGACGGCGGGATTTTACCAGGGATACCATATATACTATCGATCCATTTGACGCGAAGGATCATGATGATGCTATTTCGGTTGAAAAGCATGATCATGGATATAGGCTGGGAGTCTATATTGCGGATGTATCGCATTATGTTCGGGAGGGGACAGCGTTGGACAGGGAGGCTTTCGAGCGCGGGAATTCAGTCTACTTGCCGGGGATGGTGATACCGATGCTGCCGGAGAAGCTTTCCAATGATATATGTTCACTGAAGCCGAACCGCAAGCGGTTGGTCTTCGCCGCCTTGATAAATTTCGACCGCACCGGCAACATGCTCAACTGGGAAATAACCGACGGCATGATAAGATCAAAGGCTAAGTTGACCTACGAAGAAGTACAGGAGTATTTCAATACGGGCAATGCTTCCGATGGGGTCAGCAAAGTGGCCGGTGATCTCACTATAGCTCGCGAACTTGCTACAGTATTGCAGAAGAGACGGATGACGGAGGGATCGCTTGATTTTGATCTTCCCGAGGCCAAAATAATTCTGAACAGCAGGGGGGAAATTATCGAGATAGGTAGTCGGGTGCGGCTTGAATCGCACCGGCTGATAGAGGAATTCATGTTGGCGGCGAATAAGGCGGTGGCGCTTCATGTATTCAGAATGGGTCAAAAATTTTTGTATCGGGTGCATGATAAGCCCGATCTTGAGAAGCTGGAGGCGTTTTCTTATCTGGTTTCCACATTGGGGCATAGTTTTCCGGTTTCGGCGAATATGAAGCCGGTTCAGTTTTCCCGATTTTTGCTGAGGCTTAAGGGGAAGCCGGAAGAGGAATTTTTGAATGAGCTGATGCTGCGTTCAATGAAGAAGGCGGTATATCAAGCTCAGAATATAGGGCATTTCGGTCTGGCCTTCACGCATTACACGCATTTTACATCGCCGATCAGGCGGTATCCTGACCTGATGGTGCATCGTCTTCTGAAAAAACTAAAAGGCGGACGGTACCCCGATAAATTGAATAAGAGTCTGGACGCGGTGCTTGCCAATGTCGGCAAGCATTGCTCTGAAACCGAGCGGACTGCCGAGGCGGCCGAACGGGAGGCAATCAAGATCAAGCAGGTTGCCTATATGGCAGAGCGGGTGGGCGAGGAATTCAGCGGGGTAATATCGGGAATATTGAATTTCGGGTTTTTCGTTCGTCTGGGAGAAACCGGGGCCGAAGGTATGGTGCGTCTGTCTACCCTCGATGATGACTATTATAAATATGATGAAAAGCACTTCCGGCTGGTGGGAAAACGCCTGGGCCGAGTTTTTCGTCTGGGGGACGCGGTCGAGGTAGGGATTCTTTCGGTGGATAAAACCCGCAATGAGATAAATCTATACTTAATCGACCGGAAGGTAGCGGCCGTGCCCAAGCGTAAGAGAAAGTCGCGCAGAAGATGATACGAAAAGTCATTATTCTGGCTCGTAAAGAAGCGGCAAGCAACAATCCTCAGTTCGACCGGATCTTTAAACCGATTGCCGAATATAGCTATGAACTCTCCGAGCTTTATACTCTTCTCAAAGAACGAGCAGTGGAAATCATATTGGTTGTCGACGATTACCCCGGCTTCAATTCGGGGATTATCAGAAAAATCAGGATGCGGGCGCCGGTGACGGACATATGGAGAGTAGCGCTTACCGATCGTCACATTACCGTGGAGGAAGAACTACAATTCGACGGCACTATTGATTTTCGAGAAGGGAAGGAAGCGGTAGCGGCGAAGATACAGAAGATTATTTATCAGAAAGGATTGCTCAAGAAATTCAATCTGGTGGGACGATCTGAGAAGCTCAAGGCGGTGGCCGAAACCATCGAAAAAATAGCTCCGACTGATATAAGTGTTCTAATTATCGGTCCGTCAGGAAGCGGGAAGGAACTGGTGGCACGCGCGATACATGAGAATTCACATCGCAAAGAAAAGCGATTTGTGGCGGTCAACTGCGGGGCGCTGGCCGAGGGGGTGTTGGAATCGGAGCTTTTTGGACATGAAAAGGGCGCCTTTACCGGGTCGGTCGGCAAACGGGAAGGTCTTTTTGTGCAGGCGGATGGAGGGACAATTTTCCTTGATGAAATAGGCGAAACCAAACCGGATATGCAAGTCAAGCTTTTAAGGGTTCTCGAGGACGGGATATTTAATCCAGTGGGAGGCGACAAGCCGGTGCGTTCGGATGTTCGGGCGATAGCGGCGACAAATCGGGATTTATTGGAAGCAATTCATGAGGGGCATTTTCGGGAGGACTTATATTTTCGGCTGGGCGTCATTAAGATCAATCTTGCTTCGTTGTATGAGAGAAGAGAAGATATATTGCCTCTCCTCTGCCATTTCTCCACGAAGGAAAAACTTAAAGGATTCTCGGAAAGTGCGATAGATCTTCTGTTGAGGTATGACTGGCCGGGAAATGTTCGGCAGTTGCGTAACTTTGTAGCCCGGATGGGGGCGCTTCACCCGGGAGGGGAAATTTCCAAGCATGAAGTGGAGCAATTCATTGCCGAGCAGGGGATGACGCAGAAGCATCTCCCCGTTGCGACCGGGCATACGCCGGAGGAAGCGGGGCATGAATTGATATATCGAGCGCTTCTTTCGCTGGGGAGTGAAATCAGAATGCTGCGTGATTTGATTACGGCGAATCTTCCCTCCCGCCAGGAATTCGAAGCAGAAGGAACTCCTCAGAACGAAGGGGAATCCGGCTCCGATAGTACGATGCGGAAGATGGAGAGGGATCTGATAGAATCGGCGCTTCGCGATTCGGGCGGCAACCGGAAAAGCGCCGCGCGCAAGCTCGGCATCGGCGAGAGAACCTTGTATCGGAAGCTTAAGAAATACAATCTGAGTTAACTGGGATTCTGCGCGACAGGAATTTCATGATTGGTCTGAATAACGGCGGAAAGGTTCGAAATATTCTCAAAAGTCGAACAGGTCCGGCTGGCTCATTATATAAAATGATTAAATCGGCACTCTGGCCATCGCTGGTGGTCATAGGGTTATTTATAGAAGCACATGCACAGAATATTTCCCAGGAAGTCTTCCCTTCCGATGAAGAGATTTATGAGGCTTATCTTCGCGGCGAGATCGATTATCACACTTACCAGAACCTCACGGAGATATTTGAGCAGGGAATCGACAGCGCCGACCTGTACCTGCTTGATGAGATTCCTAATCTAAATTATTTCATGAATACGTCTGTTAGAGATTTTCCGGAACTTGAAAGGGAGCAAGCCGAGTCGTTCACAGCTGGTTCGAATCAGGAAAGGCCTCGCCCCTATTCAGGAAATGCGGGGTTGCGCAGATTTCAATCGCTTGAAGAAGATGGTCAGGGGAGAAACCAGTACTATCTCAGATACGGGCTGCCATCCAATGGGGCTTTTAATGCATGGTTGAATGGGGATTCTGCCGGCAACCGGGAATGGGCGAGCCGCACTTTAAAGTATCGGAACAATACTGGAGCGGTAAAGAGAATTATCGTGGGGAATTTCACGGCCCGTTATGGGTTGGGGCTGTCGGTCGGGTATAGCGGAAGGCTCCTGCAAAAAGATTCGACTACCCGGAATGAATCGTTCCTCTTCCCTGATTATGGCGGATTTAACGGCATCTATATTGAAGGTGGGCGCAGGTCTGATGCGATCAAGATGCTGGTGCATTATGATCGAAATAAGATACATCAGGTGCAGGCAAGTGCCATAAGTTTCTCCAAACGATACAGGCAGTTTAGGGGCGAGGGAATCTTTGTGGTTTCAAGGCTTCAGAATCGAGAGACATCCATGAAATATGATTCCCATCAATTGGGGTACTCGTTTCAGTATCAAGGAGGGGAATTCGTGGCGGCTTTTGAATCAGTTCTGCCCCGCGGATCGCAAAGGGGTTTCCCAGCGACAATTTTTGAAGCTCAATATAACAATAAGCCGGTCAACCTGAGCTTGTCGGCATGGCGATATGCCAAAGATTATGTCAATCCGTTCGGGGGAGGGAGATCGGGGGATTACTATCGTGCAGTGTCAATTGATGCCGTTGAATTTGAATTCAGCGACCGTCGAACGGACCAGCGGGGGATACTATTGAAAGGGATTTCCGCATTGGGGGGTAGTTCAACATATGAGATATCGTTTTCCGCTTATGGGAGAGACCGTTTTCAGCGATCCGCAAAAATGTCGACCGGCCTGGAAATTCCATTAACCAAGTCGGCTCGGATCAGGGGCGATTACAGGTATGCCGAGAAAATTGAGGCAGGGGAATTGACATCCAGTCATAAGATCAGACTGGAATACATATTGAAAATGTCAAAATTGTTCATGAGGAATTATCTCGGTTTCACAATTGACAGGAATTTAAGAAAATATTTTTCGCTCTTTTCGAGGACAAAGACAGCGGTTTCCAATTATGGAAATATTGAAGCATGGCTTAATCTTGATAAAATCGATTCGCCGGATGGTACAATAAATTATTTCTATGGCTATCTCAAAGAGACGATCAATGTTACAAAAAATCTGGAAATGGGAATGAAATATTCATATCGTTACAATCGTGATTATAGTATCAGAAGCAGTTCAACTTTTCTTTTCACGGCGGAGATGAGCTGGTGAAGTCTAAAATTATTCTTTGCAGTCTCTGCTTTTTATTCCTGGCTGCCGCGGGAGTCGTTAAGGGTGATATTATTATCAATGAGGTTATGTCCAATGAGCCGAGTTCGCAGGTTACTCTGGAATGGGTCGAGCTATTTAATAATTCCGATAGCGCAAAGCTTTTGACTTTCTATTCCCTTGATATGCAGGGCGGCGTTTTCACTTTTCCCGCTCAGACCATAGGGCCGCGGGAATATTTTGTTGTCTGCCGAAAGCTTTTCAGTTCGGGCGGGGTACCGGGATTTGAATCATACTGGGGAAATGCGGACAGTGTCTGGGGGGATTCCGAATCGGAGAATTATAAGGTTTATCAATTTCCGGGAATGTCTCTTAAGAACGATTCGGGAACTATCACTCTTTTCTATACATCAACGATCAAGTCTGTCTTCAGGTGGACGGAGCGAGGCGACGATGGCGTTTCATGGGAGCGATTTACGCCGACATCGGCGGCCATCGGCAGGTCGATCGATCTCAGAGGTGGAACACCGGGAAGGGAGAATTCTATCACGCCGGGACAACACGATCTGGCGCTTGTGTCGGTAGAAGCGGAATCGTCACAGGGGATCACATCTTTTGATTTCACGATAGTTAATGTGGGTCTGAGCTCGGTTGTAGGCGCGGAGTTGAGTGTATATTATGATAATAACAGGGATACAGTCGCCACCCTTGGCGACCTTTTGCGCGTAGTCAATCTTCCTGATTTTAATCCCGGAGATACTTTTCACGTGCTGGAAAATCTGCAATTGGACGGGATATATCCGTCGGTTCTGGTTCGATTGTCGGATGACGATCGACTCAATAACAACTTCAAATTAGTTACTGTCCCGGGTAAAGATTTTCCCCCTGTTGTGATAAATGAATTCCTGGCCGATCCTCAGTCTCCACTTAAAACTGAGTGGGTGGAATTGAAAAATCGGTCAGATAGTGCGATTGATTTGCGAGGGTGGTTGGTGGGGGATTCAAACAGGCTCTCCCCTGCTGTGTCAGAGGGGTATTTGCTGACGGGCGGGGATTATATAGTCATGTGTGAGGACTCGGCCAGCTTCCGGGATTTCTATACTGATCATAATATTCCTTTGAGACAGATTTCTAATTGGCCACAGCTGAATAACGACGATGACATTGTACGGCTATTCGATAGCCTTGGGTTTGCGGCAGACAGGTTTGCGTATAACGTGACTTTCGGAGGGAATTTCAGCTGGGGACGCGGCGAGGAAACGGGCCGAGTAAACAGCTGGGGACGATCCAAGGTTGCCGGCGGGACGCCGGGAGGCAGGAATGATGTGTACTATCAGGCAATGTCGGAGCAAATTAGAGTAGTGGTGAAGCCGAATCCATTTTCGCCGAGGCGCGATGAGAGGACGATGATTACCTTTTCCGTGCCACCGGGAGATAATTTTGCTCTGCGCATTTATGATATTCAGGGGAGAATAATGAAAACCCTGTTGGATAATATATCCGCCGTGGACGGTTCGATATCATGGGAGGGCAAAGCCGACGACGGGCATGTTCTGCCACCGGGGATTTATATTCTGTATCTGGAGATTTCCGGTGTGGGAGAGTACAAACGGACGGTGGTAGTAGCGCCATGAGAATAATCAGTATCTCGTTCATATTGACGATATTTTGTGCTTCATTATTCGCGTATGATATCGACGCCGGACGGCAGACCGGTATGGGAGGAACGGTACCTATTGGCTCACCCTCAGCTTCGGATTTATTATCCGTCCCTTCTTCTCTGATCACGGAGAGGCAGATTCTGTTCGAGTCGGGGTTTCAGCGACGATACGACCTGGCGGAACTTGACAGGGGGTATCTGGCGGCGGGATACAGAAGAGGAGCGTTCTCTATTGCAACGGGAATTTCTCAATTCGGGAGAGATGATTATTATTCTGAGAAAATCTTGAGAAGCTCTTTAGGTTACTACCGGGGGGCGTTCGCATTTGCTCTGCAGGGAAGCGGAAAAGTAATTAAAATAGGAAATGATTATGGATCATTCAACGCGGTATCGCTCGGCATGGCGGGAAGTTTTAATTATAAAGAGTATCATTTGGCGGTCGTCGGGGACAATTTAAATAAACCGACAGTGGCCGAGAATGTTCAGGCGGATCCTACGGTCTGGAAAATTTTCGCTGAAGTCAAGGGCGCTAAGCGATTTTCAGTCACCGGCAGAATAGTGATGGAGAAATATCAGAAGATATCGGTGACGCTGGGACAATATATTTTTCTTACCGGACGAAATGCCATTTTTTGGGGATTGAGCGGGAATCCGCTGACATATGGAGGCGGCGTGGAGTTATCATATTCAAAGTTTATGTTAAATTATGCAGCGGTTTATCATCCGGCGCTCGGGTTCAGGCATAATTTTTCAATCGGATTAGGCCTTAAGCGATAAGGAAGTGGCTTAAACTATGGTTTTTCTCTCTCCAGAGGATAGGATTACGGGATATGAATCGAAGATTCTGGCACCCTATGCCGCCTTTTCCGCAAAGAGCCGGGGAAGAAAGTATGCTCAGAAGGAGCATCTGCTTCGCTCAGTCTACCAGCGAGATCGGGACAGGGTGATTCATTCGGCGGCGTTCCGGCGAATGGAGTATAAGACCCAAGTCTTTGTCAACCATGAGGGAGATCATTACCGGACCCGATTGACTCATACTATGGAAGTGGCCCAGATTAGTCGGACTATAGCCCGGGCGCTGGGTCTTAACGAAGATCTGGCCGAGGCAATCGCGCTGGTACATGACCTGGGGCATACCCCTTTCGGGCATTCGGGCGAGGATGCGCTCAATGAACTGATGGCTGACTTCGGGGGATTCAATCATAATCGTCAATCGCTTCGCGTGGTTGACTTTCTGGAGAGGCGATATCCCGACCATCCGGGGCTCAATTTGACCTATGAGGTAAGGGAAGGAATTGTCAAGCATGAGACGGCTAGTACTCCCTTTGGCCAGGACGAATTTCCCCTTGATATAAAGCCGACTTTAGAGGCCGCGCTGGTCGATATCGCCGACAGCATAGCATATAACAGTCACGACGTCGATGACGGGCTGTCGTCGGGAATATTGAATTGGGATGAAATGGATTATGTTCCAATATGGAAGGAAGCTCGGCTGGAATCAGAAAGTTCGTACCCCGACCTTGATCGAAGACTCCGCAGACATCAACTGGTCAGGTTCCTGGTTGACCGGCAGGTGACTGATTTGATAGAAAACAGCGCTAATAATATAAGGCAAAATGGAATAGCGTCACTTGACGATATAAGACAATCAGAAAAGAAGCTGGTGGCGTTATCGGAATCGATGCAGAAGAAAATCGAACCATTGAAATCGCATTTGAATGAAAAAATGTACCGCCACCCCAGAATGCGGGAGATGTCGACCCAGGCGCAGGCAATTATCCAGACGCTATTTGCGCAGTACCGAGATGATCCCCAACTCCTGCATGGCCGTTTCAAATTGCGGCTGGAGAAAGAGCCGGTGGAAATGATCATAACCGATTTCATTGCGGGCATGACCGATAGATATGCCATTCGGCAATTTGAGAAGACGAAATAGCTAAATTTCGGGATCGTTATATATCTGAATATTACTGCCGAGGCTGTGAATTTGATTTCATTCTGGCCGTAATCTCCCGAATGATGCGTGGCCAAGTCATTTATATATAATGGCTTCCGTTTGCCAGTATTACTTGCATCACGGGCATATGTTTTGCGTAATATCATAGCATGGAATGTTACTTTGGCTCATTTCAGTCGGCGAAAGACAATGGCCATCATGGCAAGATGTTGGTTTGTTTCACAATACCGTCAGCCGGGATTACTTTTAAGGCTCCGTTTTCCGGTGAGGAATTGCATACTGAGTATGCCTCGCTTCTCACTCTTCTGGAATTTGTCGAACTGAATCAGAAAATATTTGAAGGCAAGGATCTCAAAATCTATGGCGACAGCCTCGAATTGGTTAATCAGGTGAATCTGAGGTCTGTCTGCCGTTATGAATTTTCCGACCTTTTGAAAAAGACGCTGGATTACCGGGACAAGTATAATTTCAGTCTTGGTTGGATTCCAAAAGAAAAGAATCCCGCTATCAATTCCCTTTTTGATTGACAGTTCGGCTTCCCCGCTCATAAATTGGCGCTGTGACACCAATCGAACTTAATCGCGAATTGGAATCGGATAGATTTCGTCCGGCCTATTATTTCTTCGGCGAGGCCGAATTTCGAATAAAAGAAGCCGAAAAGGCGATCGTGCGGCATTTCCTGCCAAAATCACAACTGGCTGCCAATCATACATCACTCTCGGCGCGCAGGGTCGGCATGGGAGATATCTTGACGGAATTGTCTATATTTCCACTTCTGGGCGAGAAGAAGGCATTCACAATTGGCGATATTCAATCTTTTTCCCCGGCGGAAGTAGAAAAGATTCTCTCTCTTCTAATCCCGCCTGACCCAAACCGGGTGGTCATTCTTGTCTCTTCCGCGGATAAAATTTCACTCAAGAGATCAAAAATTCATCAACTCCTGAATGAGAAGATTGCGGCGGTGGAGTTTAAAAAAGTGCCGGGAGCCCAGGCGGAGAAGAAGATTGTATCGGTTCTAAGGGAGCAGGAAATATCGATTGACCCTGAAGCTTTACAGGCTCTGATAATGCTTGGCGGCGGGGATATGGGCGGACTAAACGAGGAATTGAATAAGTTAATCAATTATGTCGGCAGAGGGGGAATAGTAAGGAAAGAAGAGATATTGAAAGTCTGCTCTGATTACCAGGCTTTCGAGATTTATGAATTGGTGAATGTTATTGCCAGCGGAAAACTTACTCAGGCGCTGGAAATGGCCGGAACACTTATCGCACAAGGAGAGAAAGCGTCGGGCCTTCTTTTTTCGATCGGAGAGCATTTCGTAGATTTATATCTGGTCAGCAATAATAAACCTCTTCCCCCCCGCAAGAGGGGAGGTGAGTGGAAATTCAAAGACCAAACCCGCGTATATAGCAATGCGCAGTTTGAAAAAATAATCGGATTGATCGCATCAGCCGATTTTGATCTCAGAAATAATATCCGCCCCGAAAGCCTGATAGTTGAGAAATTGATATTAAATATCTGCCGCATTCGGTCCCAAAAAATATCGCGTGGATAAAAAATGCTGGAAGATAAGGGCAAATTGCCTGTAACTAATATGATAGGCGGAGTTGAAGACAGCGGATTAGTCAAGGCGGCTCAGTCTGGAGATAAAGATGCCTACGGACAGCTGGTTTTGAAATATCAGAAAAGGGTATTCAGACTGATTCTGGCAATTTTGGGTCGGAAAGATATGGCAGAAGATATTGTGCAAGAAGCATTTGTAAAGGGGTATTTGGCGCTGAAGGACTTTGAGCCGGAAAGGCCTTTCTACCCCTGGATAGCAACTATCGCCAGAAATCTTGCATTCAACCAGATAAAGAAAGTCGAGCGTGAAAAGCCAATATCAGAGCTTGACGAAAGCTTAATTGAGACGGCTGCGTCGCATTCAAATCCTCTTGATGAATTTATCGAGAATGAAAATGAACGACGCCTTTTCAAAGCGATTATGGCATTGCCGATTCAATATCGTGCGGTGTTCATACTGAGGACGCTTGAAGAGATGAGCTATGAGGAAATCGCCCGGTACTTGAACATATCGCTTGGTACGGTCGATTCGAGGCTTCATCGGGCCCGGGAAAGATTGGTAGAATTATTAAAAGTTTCTTTATAATGATTATATGGACTGCAAGGATTTCAAAGTACTTATAGAACATTATGTGGACGGTCGCTTGAACGATTCGGAAAAGCGGCAAGTCGAGGAACACCTGGAAACCTGTAAAGATTGTTCTGCCTATTTTAAGAATATGCAGGAGCTTGGGACAATGGTCGGAAAAATCGGTCTTTCGGGGGATGAAGAGTACTGGGCGGGGCAAAAAGATAAAATCATGGGAAAGATCGATGCTATCGACGTAGGGCAGAAAAAAATAATCGATGTATCGTCAGGGCGAACCAAGGGTTCTTTGTACAAATTGACGGCTATTGCGGCCTCGATAGCTCTGGTCGCTTTTATATCTATTTATGAATCTCGGGAGTTGAAGAATATCAGCCCTATGCTCGCGCCCGAAAAATCGAATCAACCGATTCCGGAGACTACGCAGGTTCAGGATATGGAGAGAGCGCTGGAAGGAGTGACCACCGTGCAGACCCTCCAATCCGACGCAAGCGTGGAACAGAGGCCGGAAGCTGAAGTGAAAAAGACGGAAATTTCTCCGCAAAAGCAAGCGCAGGCAGCTCCGGCATCACCGATGCTTGCTCCTACAATTAAAGCTGATGGTGCAGAGCCCAATAAAGTGCAGACTAAGGTTCTTGCGGATGAAAAGCCTGATCTGGCTGCAGTCAGGCGTGTAGAGGCCACGAGAATGAAGATATTCGGGGAGCAGATGGCGGCGCCGCAAGGAAAAGATCAAACTTGATAGAAAGGCGCTGGCTGATATGGATAAAATGGCATTTGCTCCGCAAGCGGTTTCCATTGCCCAAGAATTGAGTGATAGCGTTCGGGAAAGGGAAGATATTCAATTAAATATGGCAGAATCAAAATCTGAGCGAGCTGATTCAATTGAAATCTATATGCAATGGCGGCGGAAGTTGGAATATCTTGAGGTCCGGTACGCCGATATAATCTCGCCGCATTATCAGGAGTCGGCCGCAAAAAGGCGGAGTGAAGTTCCGAAGGATTCACTGAATGCGATCATCGATGAACTGGCCGAGGCCTATTATAACACGGGATATTATTCGACCGATAAGCTCGAAAGAAGAGCGATGCTTGATAAGCTTCAGGAGCTGACTCTTAAAAGCGATACGTCAGGTTTGAAGGTAATAGAGAGTTATATCAACCGTCTCGAGGCGGCCACAAAATAAAAACTTTTTCCGCAGTCCTGCGTAATTAATCCTTAGAAGACGATATTGACCCATTTAAGATCGGGAGGTCGCAATGAGGAAAAGATTATATCGCTCCCGCACGGATTGCAAATTTGCTGGAGTGTGCGGCGGGTTGGGAGAATACTATGACGTCGATCCGACCCTTATAAGAATAATTACCGTTATCCTCTTTTTCGCGCACGGTATCGGATTGTTGGCGTATATCATCGCCTGGATCGCAATGCCGAAGGAACCGCTTCAGGCGATATTGGATAAGGCAACTCCGGTAGAGCAAGCTCAGAAGACAGACGGTATCACCTTCCCCGTGGGGAAAGTTTATACCCGGCTTGATTCTGATTGCGATAGGAATGTTCTTTCTGTTTGAGCATCTCTTTTGGTGGTTCCATTTTCACTTCTTCTGGCCTATTCTCTTGATTCTGCTAGGCGTTGTCCTGCTGATCGGTTTTGGTCGCAGAAATCATGACAATATTGCCAGCCCCGGGGAGGTTGCATGATAACACCGAGTCGTTTGAGGTGGGGCCTTATTTTCATCATCGCCGGTGTGATGCTTCTGCTAAACAACGCGGGGACATTAAGCTGGGAATACTGGTGGGAGCTTATAATTTGGTGGCCGCTGTTATTAATTGCTTTTGGAATCGAAAAAATATTCCAAAAGACGAGTCTTCAATTTATATCCTATGTATCGCCTCTGTTGCTTGCTATCGCAATGATATATATCGCTGTTCAAACCGGGTCTGAAGGCAGCACCCGGAATTTTTTCTCTGTTTACCGTTGGAGTGAAAATGCCGATCCGGCCGTACGTCTAATTGAAGCGGAGATTGATCATGGGCGTTCGGACCTGTATGTCAATGGAGGAGGGGAAGGTCTGGCATCAGCTCGATTCGAACGATTCTCACGCAAGCCGAACATTAAATTTGACAAGAACGGCGGGATGGCGAAGCTGGAGATGAAGCGAGGTTTCGGGCAGGGAAGCGGTTTTCTGGTGTTCGACGGAAAGCGAAGCGGCCGGGATTGGAATTTATACTTTTCTGAAGAGACCCCGCTGAAATTGGATTGTCGCGGTGACCGGGCGGATTTAAATCTCAGTCTTGAATCAGTTCCACTTGAGCAATTGAAAATTGTTGATGGCAATGGAGATATCTATCTCAAAGTGGGAGATCTGAGGCCTCAGGTTGAACTGGAAATAGACGGAAGAGAATCTCAACTGAGTTTGCGTTATCCGGAACGTGCGGGTCTTAAGGTTACCGGGAATAATTATGCCGGTTATCTGGAGAGACTGGGATATGTTAAAGCAGACGGATATTTTCTTTCGAATGGTTTTGATTCCTCGAAAGTGCAAATATCTCTTAAGCTTAATGATGACCTGAAGCATCTGGAGATAGAGTCGTACTGAACAGCCGCGGGCGGCGAAATAAAAGAAGGCGCCGCTATGCTGTCACGCTCCCAAAATCTGGGGCTCTCCGGTTCAAGACAAAAAGGGGTTGATTTTTCGTGGCAATGGGTATAATATTTGGCTGATGTTCAAGCCATATAAATTGCAGGCTTTGGCGGGGAAAGTAATAGCCATTGATGGCCCTGCCGGTTCAGGGAAATCCACGACTGCCAGAATGCTGGCAGCGCGACTGGGGTATATTTTTCTCGATACAGGAGCCATGTATCGCGCGGTGACTTTGTACGCTTTGCGCGACGGGATTAACCTTGCTGATGGGCAGGCGCTGAGCGAGGTGGCGGGGCATTTATCCATCAAATTCGAGATGGATGGAGATATCAATCGTGTCTTTCTCAATGATGAAGATATTACGCAGGCAATAAGGTCGCAGGAAGTAACAGCGGCAGTTTCGCAGGTGTCGGCTCATGCGGGAGTACGGGAGGCGATGGTCCGGCAGCAGAGGGAGATCGCCAAAGAAGGGGAATGTGGTGGCCGAGGGACGGGATACAACGTCGGTGGTTTTTCCCGAAGCGGATGTGAAGATTTATCTTGACGCGTCCCTGGAGGAAAGGGCCCGCCGCCGGCTGATTGATTTTGTCCGACTTAACAGGAATTCCACCATTGAAGAACAGATGCGGGAGTTGTCGCAACGGGATAGTTATGACAAGAATCGCAGTCATTCGCCGCTGACACGAACAGCTGACGCCGCGGTTATCGATACTACCAATTTATCGGTTGAAGAGCAGGTCGATCGAATCATTAAGTTTGTAAAGACCCGTTTTTTGCAGGTATGAGATTATCGTATAGTGGCCCCACATTCCTGATCAGAAATCTGGCACGACTGCTTTTCAGAATGAAAATAATCGATGTAGAGAATATCCCCTCAAAGGGGCCTTTCATACTTGCCTGCAATCATATTTCATATTTTGACCCCCCGCTGGTTGGAAGCAGTTTCAAGAGAGAAGTTCATTTCATGGCGAAAAAGGAGCTGTTTCGCAATCGGCTATTTGGCAGGTTAATATCTCATTTTAACGCCCATCCTATTAATCGCGACAGCTTTGATAAGGCGGCAATAGAGATGATCTCGAGAGTTCTAAATTCCGATCAGGGAGTAATGATATTCCCGGAAGGGACAAGAGCAAAGAAGGGGACTTTTCTGCCGCCGCGGCCTGGTATAGGAATGATCGCCATAAGCAACAGCATTCCGGTTGTTCCGGCGTATATCAACGGCGCCAATGACCTATGGGGATGTTTTCTGGGCAGATCAAGGCTGGGCGTGATATTCGGCCAACCAATGGATAAGGCGGAATTGGAGCATTACGAGAAAGATAAGCAGGGGTATCGCAGGCTGGCCGAAGATATAATGGCCCGAATCAAGGCGCTGAAAATGGAGTTTTTTGAAAAAACGGGGTTATCCCGCGAATTAAACTGAAATATTTGACTAAATCAATCGATAATATGAGCGGAATGTATTATATTGGAAAATGTCTCTTTTTTGCGGATGGCCGCCTGAGAGATAAATATTGCTTTAGGAGGATTTACCAAAAATGGCAGAAGCCAAAGATCTAACCCAGAAGAAAATTAAGAAGACAGGAGGTGAAGAGCAGCCAAAGCTGACCAAAAGAAAAGCAGGTTTGGCAAAGAAGACTAAGACAAAGAAAGTTAAGCTTGTCAAGCGGGCGGATACTGAGACCGGTACTCAGATAGTAGAGCATGCCGAGAAACCGGCCGAACAGATTCTGACTGCCCGAAGACAAAGAGTGACCGATAAAGCGGCCGCAAGAATCGAACAGAAAGCAGCAGCTCCTGAACTCGAGACTGTAGCTTCTATGAAGCTGACTGAATTTGACAGCCGCGAATATTCGCAGGAAGAGTTCAGCCGCCTTCTTGATATGTATGATGGCACTATCAAAGATATCAAGGAAGGCGAAATAGTTTCGGGAACGGTTCTTGGGGTCACCAAAGATGATGTTATTGTCGATGTCGGCTTCAAGTCCGAAGGGATAATTCCCCTGAATGAATTCCCCGAGCCTATCAATATCGCCGTGGGCGACAAGATCGATGTTTATCTTGAAGAAATCGAAGATCAGAACGGCCAGTTAATTCTTTCCAAACAGAAGGCCGATTTCATGAAAGTCTGGGATACTATCCAGGATTCTCACGATTCGGGCGCTCTGGTAGGGGGAAGATTGATGCGCCGAATTAAGGGCGGGGTCGTGGTCGATATCATGGGAGTAGATGCATTCCTTCCCGGCTCGCAGATAGCGTTGCGGCAGGTACCGGATTTCGACGCTCTGATCGGTTCCACCATGAACCTGAAGATAATCAAGCTCAACAAGAACAGGCGAAACATCGTTGTTTCGCGAAGGGTAGTTCTTGAGGAAGAGCGTGAATCGAAGAAAGCCACGCTGTTGAAAGAGATACAGGTGGGTCAGGTTCGTGAAGGTATTGTCAAGAATGTTACCGACTTTGGAGTATTCATTGACCTGATCGGTGTGGATGGTCTGCTTCATATTACCGACATGTCCTGGGGAAGAATCAAGCATCCCAGTGAGTTGGTATCGCTCGGCGACAGAATCTCAGTCAAGATTTTGGATTTTGATGAAAAGACTTCGCGCATATCGCTCGGGTTGAAACAGCTGACTCCGTACCCATGGGAAAATATCGAAGAGAAGTATCCTATCGGCAAGAAGGTAACGGGGCGGGTAGTCTCCATCACCGATTACGGTGCATTTGTCGAGTTGGAGAAAGGTGTCGAAGGTCTGATCCATATTTCCGAGATGTCGTGGACGCAGCATATCAAGCACCCGTCTAAAATCATGAATGTCGGGGACAAGATTGACGCCGTTGTCCTGTCGGTTGATCGGGAGAACGAAAAGATTTCTCTTGGAATCAAGCAGATGGAACCGGACCCGTGGGATACGATCGAAAAGAAGTACCCTGTGGGCAAAGTTGTTTCCGGCAAAGTTCGGAATCTGACAGCGTTTGGCGCGTTCATCGAGCTTGAGGAGGGAATCGACGGCCTGATACATATCTCCGATATGTCCTGGACTAAGCGAATTCAGCACCCCTCAGAGTTGATGAAGAAGGGCGACAAGATCGATGTCAAGATTCTTCGAATCGATCATGATAACCGTCGCATTTCGCTCGGGTATAAACAGCTGAAAGACGATCCGTGGCCTGAAATTGCGCGGAAATACTCCATTGGTTCCGAATGCCTTGGCACGATCACGCGGGTACTAGACCGCGGAGTCACCGTCGAACTTGACGATGAGGTCGAAGGTTTTGTCCCGACGGCACAGATGGGGAAACCTGATCTGGTTAATCCCGGAGATGCTTTTGCCGAAGGGGAAAAGATTCCCCTGCAGGTAATCGAGTTCGATCGAGCAGGTCACAAAATAGTTCTCTCCGTCTCGGCCTATTACAAAAATCGGGAGAAATCCGAATACGAGGAGTATCTGGCGACTCATCCGACGCATACCGTCACCATGGGTGATGCGATCGGTGGAGTGTCCGAGACCCCCGGACCGGGCCAATCGCCAAGTCTGGAGGCCGGAATATCAGATGATAATCCGACCGGGTCTATAACTGATTCTACCCCGGGATCAACTTCAGATGATAAGCCGACAGCTTAGAAGATAGATTCTGATTGAACCAGTGAGCGGCGACCAGTCTGGTCGCCGCTTCTGTTTAGATATCACCTACGCTGAAAATTCGGGCGGTCCCGCGATTTGATCAGTCGCCGACTCTTGAAAGAGGTTTCATAAATTTGAACAGGCGCGGCAGGATTTTCGGGTAAAATAAAAGCCAGAGAGGCAAAGGCAGGGCATCAACGAAAAGAAAAAAGGGAAAAGTGGCGCGGAAATATGATTTGGTGAAATGGTACTGCGAGGAATAATAGAAAACCATCCAGGAAAGCAGAAGATGCGAGATCGCGAGTAGCACGAAACCACCAAGAATGGCGATTCCGATCTTTCTTAAATTTCGAAATGCATCAGGAGTAGCCAGAATAAGAGCGAAATAAGGGACAATATTGGTGAAGTGGTCGATTACGCGCGACAGCAGCCATTTCTGCACCCCCACCCATTGAAAAAAGGGAATCGCGACCGGGCTGAGTAAATGCGGATAGAGGTCCTGAGCCTTCCAGAACCATATAAATCCAAGAACAAATGAAATGATAGTCAACTTGAGAAGAAATAGGAGCAGTTCACTTTTCATGCCCGCGGTCCCGATTCTATTCGGGTCGGGGCGCCTTTGACCCGATAGACGACCAGATAAAGCCACCCCACCCAAATTGAGGCTATCATTATAATCAGGGTAGCCTGCCACAGATAAAGATGCATAAAGTCAAAGAGTCTTACGGAATAGGCTCCGGCGATCATGAGAAAAATGATTCGGATCAAATTAAAGACAAATATGGCCGGAATGCCAAGAGCAAATCCGGTCAATTTTTTTCTGAAACCTGTCGGATATGATAGAACGGCGGCGAAGAAGATCAACATCTCAAACAGGCCGGTGCATTCGTCAATTATTTCCAGGCTGAAATTCCTGTAATGGATAAGCACTCCCGAATAGGAGGCGTCGGCTGCGAATAGGCAGAGAACCCACCCCGATATGGACGTGGTCATCCGCATCAACCAGGTCATGTTATCATGAAAGCGGGTGAACAGCTGGGAAAAGACGATGCTCACGAGCAGGAGCATCAAGAGAAACAGGATCACGAATCTCGTGACAGGAGATATCGAATTCCAGATAGGCATAGTCTCCTCAGTTCTTGGACAATCGACCAGAAGTCGCGTTTTACCATTACCCTTACATAAATTTATCCTCTCCGCCCCATTCATGCAACAGCGAAATCAGTCCGACCCGGCCTGATGATGTCTTGAAAGGTCGAATCCTTTTGACCGCGTCGAGATTTACTGAATCAGTTTGTGCCTTACCCGGATTATGGTAATCATTACAAATTACGAAAAAGTGTATTGACGGGTTGAAAATCAATGATTCGGGATGTAAATGCGGGGCACCGGATATGTCAATTAACACTCAAGATACTGTAAGTCAAGCACTTACTGATTCGGAAGGCATTAATCAAAAATATATTTTTGACCAAAACCACTTGACTATTTGCCACCATGCTGTATTATCGAGTTTGTGAAATATTGGTACAAACTGCTATGATCTTTTTTGGGAGCCAACATATATGATTACAAAAGAAGAAGCCCTGGATTACCATAGCAAGGGTAAGCCGGGAAAAATCGAAGTCAGCCCGACAAAGCCATGCATTACGCAGTATGACCTTTCCCTTGCCTACACTCCGGGCGTGGCAGTTCCATGCCTTGAGATTCACAAGAATCCTGCGGACATTTATAAGTATACTGCCAAGGGGAATCTTGTCGCGGTAGTATCAAATGGCACCGCTGTGCTGGGGCTGGGGAATATCGGGGCTGCGGCAGGCAAACCAGTGATGGAAGGCAAAGGGGTTTTATTTAAAAGGTTTGCCGATGTTGATGTTTTCGATATAGAACTCAACACCGAAAATGCAGAAGAGGTTATCAAGTGCTGTCAGCTTCTCGAGCCGACTTTCGGAGGTATCAATCTTGAAGATATAAAAGCTCCGGAATGTTTTCAGATCGAAGAAACGCTGAAGGCGACGATGAATATCCCGGTTTTCCATGACGATCAGCATGGCACGGCGATTATTTCCGGGGCAGCGCTTTTGAATGCCCTGGAGCTGGTGAAGAAGGATATTTCGAAGGTCAGGGTCATTTTTTCGGGAGCCGGGGCGGCTGGCATTGCCTGCGCTAAATTGTACCTCTCTCTCGGGGTCAAGGTGGAGAATGTGCTGATGGTCGACTCCAAGGGAGTAATGTATGAAGGGCGCGATGATAAGTACAACAAATATAAGCAGCAATTTGTCCGCAAGACCGATTGCCGGACGCTGAAAGATGCTTTTAAGGATGCCGATGTTTTTGTCGGCGTATCCATTGCAAACACGGTTACACCGGACATGGTCAAATTGATGGCACGTGATCCGATTATTTTTGCCATGGCCAACCCGGATCCGGAGATTACTTATCCAGATGCGACCGGTGCCCGCAAGGATCTGATTATGGCGACCGGGCGATCGGATTATCCCAATCAGGTCAATAATGTTCTGGGATTTCCGTTTATTTTCCGCGGCGCGCTCGACGTGCAGGCGACGGCCATCAATGAAAAGATGAAAATCGGCGCGGTGCATGCACTGGCAAAGCTGGCCAAAGAAGATGTTCCTGATGAAGTGGCCCGGGCGTACGGGGTGGATTCATTCAAATTCGGCCGGGACTATATTATACCGAAGCCGTTTGATCCCCGAGTGCTCACGCGCGAGGCATCGGCCGTGGCTCTTGCTGCCATGGAAAGCGGTGTCGCCCGTTTGAAAGTGGATATCGAAGAATATAAACATCGACTGGCGCATCGGATCGGAAAAGGGCGGATCATCATGAGCATTATCACCGATAAAGCCAAGAAAGGATCCGAAGCGGATAGTATTCCCCGAAGGGACTTCCACTCGTATTCTGAGAGCCGCCCGAATAATAGCCGAGGAAAAAATTGGACTTCCAATATTGCTCGGCAATCCTGAGATCATAAAGAAGCAGGCGAATGAACGCGAAATCAGCCTCAGCGGGATAGAGATAATTGATCCCGAAACATCACCCAAAAGGCAGGCCGTACGGCGAGAAATTTTTCGCCAAACGTCAGCGCCATGGAGTCACTTTGGACAGCGCCGTGGATACCATGCGAGACGCGACACATTATGGTATTATGATGCTGGAGATGGGTGACTGCGATGCCGTATTGTCAGGTGTAACCTCGGAATATCCGAAGACTATCCGCCCCGCCCTGCAGATCATCGGTCTCCGTAAAGGAATGACTCGGGTCTCGGGATTATTTGCCATGATCCAGAAAGATAAAGTATATATGTTCGCCGATACGACGGTTAATATTAACCCGACTGCGGAAGAACTGGCCGAGATCGCCATGAGCGCCGCCGGCATAGCCCGTGCATTCAACATTGAACCGCGTATTGCGATGCTTTCATTCTCCAATTTCGGATCGGCGAAACTTCCCGAATCGGAAAAAGTAGCGGAGGCAACCGCAATCGTGAAGCAGAAGGCGCCGAACCTGGTTATCGAGGGCGAAATTCAGGCCGATGCCGCCCTGATGCCCGATTTCGTCAAGCGATATTATCCATTCTCCAGCCTAAAGGAAGAAGCGAATGTATTCGTCTTCCCTGATTTGAATTCGGGGAATATTGCCTATAAGCTCTTGCAGCGTTTGGGAGGACTGATAGCAGTCGGCCCGATTCTGATGGGGCTTTCGAGACCTGTGCATGTTCTGCATCGTACGCTCGATGTCAACCAGATAGTCGACATGGCTGCAATCGCAGTTGTCGATGCGCAGGAGAATGGAAAAGGTAGCCGCAGATAGTTAGGACTTAAACTTGCAAAGAAAGTGACACGGAGAAACCGTGTCACTTTTTTTATAGGGCGTGAACCCTACCATTTTTTGTGCTGCCAGAACAAAATAAATCCAAGGACAGAAAGAAGAGCCAGCCCGAGAATCATATAAAATGCGAGGGGATGTTTTTCCAGGGGGATCGAGACGTTCATGGAAAACGCGCTCACCACGAAGGTGGGAACCATAATTGCGATGGTGATGATATTGAGCGTTTTCATCAGGACATTTAAATTGTTGCTCACAATTGACGCACGGGCGTCCATCAATCCGGCAAGAATATTTGAATATATTTCCGCTTGTCGGTAACACTGGTTGTTTTCAATGAGAGTATCCTCGAGGAGTTCCAATTCATCCGAGGCAAAACCGATTTTGGCCGCATTGAGATGGAGTTTATCTAGCAAGACGCCATTGGTGTTTATGGAATTGAGATAATAAACCAGGCTTTTTTGAAGCGTGAAAAGACTAAAGAGGTGACGGTTTTCCATAGATTTATTGATTTTGGTCTGCAATTCGTCAGATATGGAACTGATAATTTGGAGGTGTTCAAAGAAATGAGATATAGAGCGATAGATGAGTTTTAAGAAAATCAACAGTGGAGAGGGTTGCCGATTGAATATCAATCCGTCAAACAGCGGCACTTCTTCATTGAGTACAATGACCAACTTATCTTTGAACAGAAAAGCACCGACAGAAGCCGTCTTGAAAAGATAATGATCCTTGGCGGAATAGTTATGCGGGCGTTTGAAGATTGAGGCCAGATGCTCAGGTTCAAATTCGAGCCGGGCCAATTCATGGGGATCAAGAGCGGACTGCAGCGTATGCTCATCCAGCTTCAAGTCGTTTATCAGATATTGTTTATCGCCGGGATCGGGATTGAAAAATACAATGACCGGGCAGCCCTCGGCATCAGACTGCACGAGCTTGCGGTCGGAATATGCATACATTCTTTTCATTTTTTTCCTTTCCGCTCTCCCTGTCCATTATTAATTTAATCGTCGGAATAAAGATAATGAATTTAATATGACGACAAGACCTGGTAATAAAGACTATCTCCATTCCACTCGGTAGATTTGTGATCTGCTGGCGCTCCCGCCGGAAAATATCTTAAACCAGAGCCAGCCGAAACCGAATCCGCCAATATGAGCCAGCCAGGCAACTCCGCCTCCCACGCCGGAAGAGATCGCCGACATCAGAATCTGATAGACAATCCAGAATCCGAGTACAACTGCGGCAGGAAGTCTAACCACTCTTATAAAATAAAAAAGAAAAATCAGGGTCAATATTCGGGCTCGGGGAAAGAGCACGAAATAGGCTCCCATGATCCCGGCAATTGCTCCTGAAGCCCCGACCAGTGGAATTTCGGAATTGGGGCTGAATATTATGAAGAGAAGGTCGCCTACCAAGCCTGCGACGAGATAAAATAATACAAATTTGACCGGTCCAAGATGATCCTCAATGTTGTTCCCAAAAACCCATAGGAAAAGCATATTTCCCGCCAGATGCATGAACCCGGCATGCGTGAACATGCTCGTTAGCGGAGTCAACAGAATGGGCGCTGATAGATTGGGAGTAAATTCTGTAAAATGAGTTACTTCGACGGGTATCAGGCCAAACTGGAAAATAAAGGCCTGAAATCCCTGAGGATCCTTAGTCATAGAGAAGAGGTAGACCAGCGCATTAATCGCGATGATCACCAGAGTGGCGAGTGGAAGATGCCGGGTGGGGTTATCATCTTTTAGGGGAATAAACATAATTCCTCGTCTCGGGTCACTTACCTTTCGTGAAGAAGGTCGATTTTATTTCCCGACTATTTCCGGCTCCATCTGATACGGTGATTTCCAGTTGATGTTTTCCTTTTGCCAATTTTTGTCTCGGAAATGTCTTGAGCTGGGTGGTCTCCGGGTCATATTCCGGTATCAGCCATATCCCATCCAACAATATTGAAATTTGTTCATCGCTATCAATGCCCGAAAGATCATCAGTTATATTGCAGGTAATCTTAGGTAGTGGCGAAGAGATCGAGCTTCCATTACTTGGATTCAAGTTGGATATTCGCGGCGGCTCGGAGTCAGCAAGCAAGGCGAATGTACCCATCTTACCCGATTTTGCTGTGATTCGATCGGATACTGAAGAGGGTTTAATCCATTGCCAACGCCCTCCCTCGGAGAGTCGGCCGACGCCGATTCTGCTGAGACCGTCAATTCCACTTTTCGGGAAATTAACGGAAATATCGTTAGCCAATGGAAAGATCTCGGGGGTAATTTGATAGGCTTCGCCACTGACAGCTTGAGATAGAGAGGCTTTCACACTTTTCTCCCGCAATTCGACAAAGGCGGGCGAGTAAAAGGCACTGGAATCGAGACTAATTTCGAAGCCCGCGCTCTCCCCAGGGCCAAAACGCTCGCTCTTAACTCCAGCTAAGAGGATATTACAGTTTTTGCTCGCGCGAACTTTCCCCAAAGTGTCGCGAATTTCGAATCGAATTATTTTCGTAGTCAGATTATTGGATCTGAAAAAAACCTTAAATTTGCTTAATGCGAGAGGCTGTGTTTGTATCTCGAACACCGAGCTGTCTTCGCAGATCGCATTTATCACCGGGAGCGGGGCGTAGGAATCGCGAGAGGTAGCATCAATCATTATCCCACCATCCTGCAATTCATAATCAAGGCTATAACCGTGCTCAAATCGATCTTCAAGAAAGATATAACTATCTGTGGCTTTCCATCCCGACCGACCTATTGTTTCGATTTTCAATGCCTTAGGAATAGCTTTCCCGATTTTAAGAGGTACGCGAATTTCAAGACTGGTGTCGGTCCCGATCGCCTTGTCTACCAGTTGGCGCCAGCCTGATTGCGGAAGAAGTCCATAGATTTTTGCACTCTTCAGATCGGATTTAGCCAGATTCGTTCTGGAGTTGAGAAGCAGGATGGAGTCACCCACTATTTTGTGCTCAAAGAGGGGGTCTCCAGGGGAAAGAACGAAAGAAAAAACCAATTTTGACATATTCCCAGCGGCATCAGAGACTTCAATTCTGGCCGTATGAAATCCCTGGAATTTTGGGTCGTGGTTACTAATGACTCCTCGAAAGCTTTCATCAGACTTGCTTCCGCTGAATTTTTGCCCGATTGGCTTATAGAGCAGATAGCTATAATCTTTATTTTTTACCGCGGAATAATAATCATAGGTCAGATCAACCATTTTGGTTTCGTTGTAATCGTAGCGGTCAAACTGAAGTTCAGATAATGGGATGTCCGAATTATCTATGAAGAATCGGATTTTATAGATATTCAGTTTCGGTCCATTTTGCCTAATTTGATCGAAAGCCTTCAATTCGATTCCAAATGCAGCTTTCAAATAGGCCACGGAGTCAACTACATAGTTCCCCTTACTGCGATCATAATGGACATGTAGCCTCGTGGACCTTTCACCATTTGAAAAGAGTGAAGATGAATCCCGGTAAGATAAACTGACGGCCTCGATTTTGGGCGAAATCTTGTCGGTTAATGGAAAACCGTTAGTCAGCGGATTGAGCGGCTGATTGGCCGGAGTTCGCTTTTCAAAGTGGAAGTGAGGCGGCCCAGCTCCGGTCTGGCCTGAATAAGCAACCAATTCACCCCTTTTGACTGGGATCGAATCGGCCGGAAATTCCCAATCCAGCGAATATCTTTTCAGGCGATATTGCTGGGATTCTGTCATTTTTTCAAAGCGGTCAAAGAGACGTGAAAGATGACCAAAAACATAGATAAAGCCAGCCCTGTCTCTGAGATAGACAGCTTTGCCGAACCCAGTATAGGAATAGCGAATCCTCCATAAATATCCATCGACGGGCGAAAAAACCTCCCTCCCTTCCGCTCCCCCGGTTCTAATATCAAGCCCGCCGTGAAAATGCGCCGCCCGGAAATCGCAGAAACCGGAGGACAAATCTATTTCCCCGTGAACTGGCCAAGAAGTCTCCTCGGCGGATAAATTCAAGGCAAACAAGGTCATCGCAGAGACTAATAATGACCTTCCGATGGTCGATAAGCTAAACATAATTAAATGGATTAACAAGTTATTGGCTATCCGGTTCAAAGTCAAAGCAAATTGCGACTTTGACACTCAAAGAACGCAATAACAGGCTTGCCAAATCGGGAATTTGAATTATATTAGGTGGCTGATTTTGAGATATAAGCCGGAGGCTTACAAGAATTAAAGGAGTTCGATAGATGTTTGCATTCTTGAGAAAATTGATCGTTCCGATCATGGCGACGGTATTGGTATTTTTTCTGGCGACTATTGTATTTGAATGGGGTATGAATATTTCCTCAAAAGGCCAAGTAAAAGATACGATCGGCGTTATCAACGGGAAGAACATCCCGGTGTCGGTTTATGAAAGATATTATAGCACTCTTCTCCGCCAGGAGCAGGACAAGACCGAAGGGGATCTTCCTCCGGAAAAAGTGGATGAGATAAAGAAGAAAGCCTGGAGCCAATTGGTGGGCGACATTCTTATGAATGACGAAATTGAGAAGCACAAAATCTTCGTCTCCGATGAGGAAATGTACGGATTCCTGAGATCATATCCTCCGGCGGAACTGCAGAAATCACCTCAATTTATGACCGACGGCAAATTCGATTATCAGAAATATGTTACGGCCATGGTCAACCCGGAATATGCACCATTCTGGGCATCGGTCGAAAACTATGTTCTCCCCGAACTGAAAAAATATAAGCTTCAAGAGCAAATTATCAACACGGTCAGGATCGCTCCTGCCGAAGTGATGGAAGCATATCTCGACGAGCGGGATTCGGTGAAAATCGGAGTCTTGAATCTTCTTAATTCAAAGGCAGTCACGACGATTCCGGCGCCGTCGAAAGATGAACTCAAGAAATATTATGACGACCATAAAGAGGATTTCAAAATCGGAAAAAGAGCCACATTGGACATGGTTCTTTTCCAGAAGGGCCCCTCGGATAATGATTGGGAGAAAGTTCATTATCGGATAAAGGAACTCTACGATTCCGCCAAGGCGGGAGCTGATTTTGCGGAGCTGGCAAGGAATTATTCCGAGGACAACACCGCGGATAAAGGCGGGGATCTGGGGTGGTTCGCCAAGGGTCGTATGGTTGAGGATTTTGATACGGTCGCATGGAAGTTATCTTTGAATGAAGTCAGTTCGCCTGTTAAGACGAGGTTTGGCTGGCATATTATCAAGCTTCTGGGAAGGAAGATGGACAAGGAAACTCCCCCGGGAGCCAAGGAGCCGATTGAGGTTGAGAAAATCAATGCCGCTCACATTCTGCTAAAGGTTACGCCATCACAGGAGACTCTAGATCAGCTTTCGCTGAATGCCAGAGATTTCGCCGACAATGCGAGCAAGGAAGGTTTTGAAAAGGCGGCCAAAGACGCCAATTATGAAATAAAGACAACCAAGCCTTTTGGCGAAACCGAATATGTGCAGTACCTGGGATCAAATCCGGACGCATCGCTATTTGCGTTCGATAATGAAGTAGGCAAAGTTTCCCCGATGATGGAGAACAGCTCGGCCTATTTTGTGGTGAAAGTTGCTTCCCATTTGCCGGCCGGGTATCAGTCTTTTGAAGAAGCCGAAAAAACAATTATCGGAAAGATAAACACCGAAAAGGCCAAAAATCAGACCTATGACATTGCCAAAAAAATCTATGCCACTATAAAGACCGGAACGCCGATCGCGAAGGCAGCGGAGCAGAGCGGTTTCCCATACACTGAAACCGGGATGATCACACGCACTTCAGCAATACAAGGTATCGGTCGCCCGCCGGAGCTTCTCGGCGCGGCATTCTCGCTGCAAAATATTGGTGATATCTCGGAACCGATAATGTACGCCACGGGGACAGCAATCATCATTCTTCAAGCTAAGGTTTCGGCCAATATAGAGGATTTCGCTAAGCTACAGGATTCGTTGTCGACGACGGTGCTTCAGAAGAAACAGCAGGACGCATATGGAAAATGGTTTGATAATCTGTTGTCGAGTTCGAAAATAGAGAACTATGTCGACAAATTCTATGGCGGAAGTTATTGATTAATATGGCAGGTTGCACTTCCAAGTGCCGCCTGCCGTTCTCTTTATCAAAGTGACTCTTTCAGATTGATTTGATAGTTCTGCTTCTTGCCGCGGAAATCGCGGAGCTCACTAATATCAAGAATCTCGGTCAGGATACAGGGAGACATCTCGGAATAATAGTCGACTCTCTTGAGAATCCCCCAGGGGGCGACAATCAGTGAACGCCCCTGCCGCGGTCTGCCAAAAAGATTGCCGACCCCACAGGTCTTGACTATGTAAGCCATCGATGCCTGTGATCCTTTCAGGAAAATATCGATGTCTCGTTTGTGCTTTTCTGATTTGGATTCTCCCGGCCGGTAAGGAGAAGTTGTCGGAATAAATATTATGTCGACATTCCTCTCTCCCAGGATTTCGAATAACGCAATATTAAGCGCGTCAGCACAAATTAAAATGGCAACTTTTATGCCGTCTATTTCGGTCGTGAAGATCTGATCTCCCGGTAGAATCCCGCGTTCCAATTCGCCGCTGACAGGACTCAGCTTTCTATACCGCCCCAATTGTACACCATTGCGATAAAGATAAGATGTATTATAGAGGGAATCGCCATCGGCTTCCACGATTGACCCTGCAATCAATGAAGTGGAGAATTCGGCGGAAAGTCCGGCCAAATATTGGAGGTTTTCCTTTGATTTCAGCGCCGCCCGGGAGAAATCAGGAGTGGCCATGTCAATCAGACAATATTCCGGAAGGCAGATAAAATCCGGCTTTTGCTTAAAGATATGTATTTTCCCCTCGAGAGTCAGCCTTTGTCCTAATTGCGACTGAATGGCCGCCACTTTTATCAACATTTCATATTCTCTTTTTCAATTATACAGTCCAACAATTCGCCGGAATCGGAAAACATATTAATTTCCGCTAAATTGATACGATAACCTGTCGGCGATTGTTGCCAATGCTTTCATGCGCGATAGGCAAATATATATTGGCCTCTCTCAGAATTGCCCCTATCTATTTGAAGACGCGGAGTTTCACCGGAACCACGCAGATGATATTGCCTGGAGAGAATTGCCTGTTTAGCGTAAACAAGTAGTGGCAGTTCATGAACCGCCACCACAATATATTATCTGAAGGCCGGTATTCCTGGCTGTTATAATGTGGGCTCGATAATCTTTCCCATAAAAAGGATACTCTGCGATTGATGCTCGTATATGACAAAAATGAATGGCCGGTCCACTCGCATAACGAAGCCTGATGATCCAATCGATGTAACACCAATCTCAACTGACGTAGCCGCGGCCGCCTCGGTGCCTTCTTCATTAACTTCCACGAAGGTTTTATGCTTCACTTTGCTAATAAATAATTCACCTTCCTTGCGGATGCGGGTAAAGTCGGCCAGAGTTCGGATCGAAGGCAATCCCCATTCCGAGCGCCTGAAGGACGCTTTTTAATTCAGTATCATAACTCATGGTGAATTTGGGGAAGTACAGTGCGCCTTTTTGACGGGAGAAGGAATTTGTCCATTTCTCCCAATTTTGTTCATTAATCTGCGCAATTACGGAATCTATCGGAATTTGCTTTTGGGGCAAAATGACAATCATACTGAAGCGTTCATTTCCGTAAGGGAGATTGACGGATTGAAATTGCGAATTTTCGGAATATTGAAATTCCCCCTTCTGATGCATCATCTTGCAGGGCGTCTTTGATCCATCGGACTCGATGAACAGATCATCGGACGTGGCGTTCTTGTCAAACTGATATGTCCAGGTTCCTTTGAAATAGATGGCATTGATAAGAAACATGACGAGAGACGGATCAATGGGAGAGGACACTATATTCGGAATTTTGCCATTAGTGCTCTTGTCTACCCAGCCGTTAATGATGGGGGCGGCAGTGGGGTCGTCAAAATTGAGTGGCGTCACTGTCGCATCGAAGTACGATTTATTCAAGTCGACAAATTCATTTTCCACGTTCAGTCCCTCGCGGTACCAAATTGAATTGCCAATCTGGAAAATAACTTTGTCGTCGAGACCCTTCAACAGATCAATCAAACTTTTGTATGAATCGTCAACCTGTTGAAGCGACAGGCCGGAAAGCTCAAGAGTCTTCTGAATCGCCTCCTGAGTGCTTCCCGAGGCTCCATTATAAGCCATTCCTAAAGCCATCGAAACCGACAGGGGAGATATGAAAAGATTTTTGTCCTTCTCCTGCCGGGCGATTTCGTTAAATAACTTGAACCCAAAGAGATTTCCTGAACCGGCCAGGCTCTTCTCGGCCGTTGTCAACTCTCGGGGTGTATTGTGTCCCGGTTCGACTGAACTATTGGAGCATTGAAGGAAAGTCAGGCCGATGATAATGGCGATAAAAATTAGCCAAAGTCTATTCATAATTTACCTCCGCTTTCTATTCAAAACTATAGAATATGTCGGCATAATTGTCAAGAATTAATGGCAGGTACTAGGTACAAAATCAAATCCTCAGCTGTTTTTCGGCCAGCTCGCGATAGAGAGGGGAATGCTCGAGCAGGTGCTCGTGCTTACCTTCGCCCGTAATTCGGCCGTTATCCATGATGATGATCCTGTCGGCATGTTGGACGGTAGCCAATCGATGGGCAATAATAATGGCAGTCTTATCCGCGAGAATTAGGTTGAGGGATTCCTGGATGAGGTGTTCGGAATTTGAATCAAGAGCCGAAGTGGCCTCATCGAGAATAAGTACCGATGGATTCTTGAGAATTGCGCGGGCCAGGCAGATGCGCTGTTTTTCACCACCTGAGAGCGTTACTCCCCTCTCACCGACAATACTCTTATACCCTTCACTCAGACCCGAAATGAAGTCATGAATATTGGCAACTCTGGCCGCCGCGACCACCTCGTCCATGGACGCTTTTTGATTGGAATATATGATATTTTCGAATATGGAGGCATTAAAGAGCAGGGGGTCTTGATCGACCAGGGCGATGTTATCTCTCAGGGATTTAAAAGAGATGTTTCTGATGTCTACGTCATCGAGCATTACTGATCCCGATTGTGGGTCATAGAACCTCATGATGAGATTGATAAGCGTTGTTTTGCCTGAACCTGAAGGGCCGACAATAGCCAATTTCTCTTTAGGATTGATTGACAAACTGAGGCTCTCAAATCGGAAACTGTCGGGTTCATAGCTAAAATATATATTTTTGAGAATCAGATCTCCCCTCGCCTTGAGGATGTGGACAGGATTGGCTTTTTCGGCAATGGCAGGAGGCAGATCGAGGTACTCAAATACCCGGTTTACTGAGGCCATCGCTGATTGCACCTGAATGTTGACTGAGGCAAGATCCTGAATTGGGTTATAGAGATATGTTAGAAGCATATAGAAAGCCATTAAGGCGCCCAGCTTCATAGTACCGCCGGCAATCAGGTAAGTACCCCACGATAGAACCACGATAGGCCCGATCATATTGATGAAATGAACCAAATTAACCGATAGCGATGCAGTTACGCTGTTCTTTATATATAATCCGGTAAGTTTTCCGAGGACACCATCAACTTTGCTTTTCTCCAATTCCTCCTGGCCGAATGATTTTATGGTCTTGATGGAGAGAAATGATTCCTGAATTCGCGCCGATAGGGCGGCAATAGTTTCTTGAAGTCGGCGCACGATATGATGCAGCTTTTTTCCGAATATGTGGGCGACAATTATGGTTATTGGGACCGGCACCAGTGCGACAACCGTAAGCAACGGGTTGACATTAAGCAGGTAAATAAGAATGGCGATCAGGAGAAGAATGTTGGTCAGGAACATCAAGAGTGTTGAGGTGAGAAGGCCTTGAAGCTGGTTGGCATCGGATAGAAAACGGGACATCATCTCGCCTACTTGATGGGTCTGAAAAAATCTTAGCGAGAGTCTTTCCAGGTGTTCAAAAAGCTGGGACCGAATATCCTTGATTATATTAGCGCCAATGTAAGCGGCCAAATAGTCTCTGATCCATGAAAAGAGAACATTCCCGAAATAAATTCCGACCAGAAAGAGGCCAAAATAAACAGTCTTCATTAAATTGCCGCTGGCACTGGGATTATCGATGAGAGAGGGAATAAGTCGATCGATAAGGTATTGCAGGGATCCCGGCAAAGCCAACGCCAAAGTTGCCAGAATAATCATCACAAAAAGGGTCAATAGCTCTATTTTCCAATAGGGCTTCAGGTAACCCCAGAGACGGGACATCTTAGGCATAGCGGGGATCGGCTTTCCAGTCAAGAAAATATTTTTTCGCGGCGAATTGGAACGCCTCGGGAGTCAGCGCTGTCTTCATCTTCTCCATCCGCTCCCCCATCATGCGTTCCCATAGTTTCAGATTTTCGCCATCGAGATCGTGGGAGGGAATAAATTCCATGCTGGCGGCATATTGATCATTATCCCCTTTCCACCATTCCGAATTCAGAAAACGGCTGCCAAATTTCTCTTCATAAAATTTCTTATTGGTGTCAAGCTCGCAACCCGGGAAATGCATATAACCGTGACAGGCCCACATTAATGTTGAATTCTTGTTGTCGAGCTCGGTATCCATAAAGGCGAATGTCTCTTCAAGCGTTCGGCGCGTCTCGCCCGGATGATTGAAAATAAGATTTGCCCGGTGCAGAACTCCTTTTTCGGACATCAGATGGCTGACTTTTTGAAAATTACTCAAAAACCTGTCCGGCTGACGGGTCTTTTTCATTAGCATCAGTATATCGTACGAACCGCTCTCAATTCCAAACTGAACTTCGACTTTCAGATTTGAAAGCAAATTTATATCTTCGGCGTCGAGGTATTCCGGGCGAGTTTCAAACACTACCCAATGCCGCGGTTGAAGCTCAACCAGGCGGCGCAAAAATTCTTTTCTCCATCCGGGACGCATTCCAAAACAAGCATCAGCCATGGCAATGCCGGCCGGTTGATATTTCTCGGCCGCAAGGCTAAGCTCTTTGATGGCATGTTCCGGCGAGAATGCCCGCCACCGGCGGTCTTTCAGAGGCTCCATGCAAAAAGAACAGCCAAAAGGGCACCCGCGGGACATATATAAATAGAGATTGACCAGACCTTCAGGAAATTCGGTTTGAAAAAAATGATCAACAAGATCCCAGTTGTACCCGACGAAATGCTCACTGGAAAACACAGGGGATTTAATGATTTCAGTCTTGTCGGGTCTGCCGGAGTGGACGAACTTATCTGCGATCGCGCGAAGAGCCAATTCACCTTCGCCACAAACGACAAAATCGACAAGATTTTCTTCAGTTATGAATTCCCGCGGACGCGCCGAAGCATGATAACCGCCGACGACTATCAATCTCTTGGGGTCAACTTCCCGGCATATCCGCGCGACTGTCAGGGTGGCCTGATAGGAAAGGCTGGTCCAGCAGGAAAGGGCCAGAATATCGAAATTATGCTCTGATAGGAATTCTCTCACTCGGCGTTCATAACGCTTTATCTGAGTGGCAGTGTTGGGACGACCGATTGTAATTTCGAAGTCGGCATATTCCACGGGGAAAAAGCTCGCCAGATAAGATGCGAGCAGCAGTTGTGAAGTCTTTATTTCGACCTTTTCCATCCAAGTGGGATAATTGAAACAGGATGGATAGGCTACCAGAATGGCCGGAGATTTGATGTCGTTCAGATCATTTCTCCCTGACCACAGGGGAATCGAATTGCTCCAGAAGCCTGGTGATTACGTCATTATCTTCGCAGGTTATCCCCTGTTTCTTTTCAATCTGATAGATGCAGTAGGGATTGTTGGCAATATGGCCGGTAGCTGAAAATGAGGTTGTCGTGCATCCTCCGCGGCAAAGCGGAAGGTATTTGCATTCCCGACATTCGCCGGCCGCCGACTCCCTTGTGAATTTCCTGTTGTAGTCAAATGCCCCCGGGCGATTCCAGATTTCCGTAAAGGATGAGTTCCTGATATTTCCCTCTACAAATTCCTCGGGCATCGACAGGCAGCCCTTAATATTTCCATTCGACTCTATGCCGACTACTCTCGTCCCGGCATAGCAACCGAAATACGGCATGCCGTCCAGAAGCTGAGTTCCTTTACATCCAAAATATCCGATATTTTCGCCGACATCAATTTCGATACCGCCCAATTTCTTGAATTCGAGAATTTTATCAATCATTTTGGGATAATTATCAAGAGTAAGAATCAGATCTTTATACTCTTTCATTCTTCCGGTTGAAGTTGTCAATTGAATGCGCCATAGTTTGCAGCCGGCTTCCATGAGAAGTCGTCTAATTTCGCCCAATTCATTCAGGTTGAAATTTGAAACCTGGGTTACGGCACAGAAGCGATATTTTCCCTTGTCACCCATCATCTTAAGCGCGTCAAAGGCCTTTCTCCAGCTATCTTCTCTTTGTCGAATATGATTATGAGTTTTTTCGGGGCCATCGAAACTAATGCCAACGTCACTGAAGCCCAATTCTTCAAATTCGTCCACAATCTCTTTCGTCACTATAAGGCCATTTGATATAAGATATGATTTGATTCCGTGTTCCTTAATCCGCCGTGCCAGCAGGCGCCAATCGTCTCTCATAAGCGGCTCGCCGCCGGAGAGAGTGATATGCTCAGCGCCGAGGCCGGCCAACTCATCGATGAGATTCAGCGCCTCCTGCGTAGGTCAGCTCGTCAGGACGCCTTTTCCCTGCCGAGGTGCCACAGTGCAGGCATCTCATATTGCATGCAAAAGTAACCTCCCAGATTACTTGCGACGGGTACAGTTTAAATTCGCTCATGTTTGCTCCTTTTTCGCCGCCTGGGCCTGTTGCTGCCTTGAGCGCGCAATTATTTCAAGCATCGGCCGAAGATTGTGTCTCCAGCTTTCGCACATTTTTTCGTTGGAAAGCTCCCGATCGGTTCGCCGGGAGGGGCATCCTCCTACGCAAATCGGCAGGAGTTCGCATTTACTGCAGATATTGTCTCCGTACGGTTCAAATCTGAATAACCGCATAAAATTGGGATGCTGATAATTGATTTCATCCCGGATATTACCCATCGACCGGTCCTTTTCACCGACATGATTAAAACAGCGATAGAGATAACCATCCGGATCGATCAGAAAAGATGAAATATTCTGAGCCATGCAGAAAGTAACCGCCGGAGAGGGCAATTTGTCTATTCTGAAACCTCTTTCAAGCAAGAGACGATAATAATCGATTTCAACCATTGAAAAATCGGCTACTTCATAGCAGCTCTCTGAAATATTGGAGCAGACCGAGGTTGATGGCTCCAATTGACCGAAATAGACGCCGACCCGTTCTTTCAAACCAGCTTTTTCAAGTTCATCCAATAATTCCGTTATGATTTCGGATTTAAAGCTTTTATCTACGTTCACGCGGATCCCAATGCCCAACTTGGTTGAAGCATAGGCGAGATTCGCGACTATAGTCTCGAAACTGGGTTGGCCGTTTTTCAGCGGTCTCTTCGCATTATGATATCGGGCAGGGCCGTCCAGAGTAATCTGGATAGTTGATACTTTCAGTTTCCGCAATTTGTCAACGTTGTCCTTATTCAGCAGATACCCATTGCTTATCATCGAGGCCGCATATTCAAATTTATATTCTTCTGCCAAATCGAGAAAAGAGCCAGTCAAATCATCGATAACATCGAGGCCAAGAAGCGGCTCTCCCCCATACCAGCCGATATCGAGTTTCTTGAGGCCGGGGGCTTTCTTCTCGACAAAGCCGATAATAGATTCAATCACTCCGGCCGACATCCGCCCTTTTTTGTTTTCCTCGTAGCAGTATTGGCAGGCCATGTTGCAGGCCATGGTAGGTGCAATGGTCATTCCGATAGTGGCTTGCTCATAGCGGGCGAGATTATGCTGAAATTTCAGGTCCTCAAATTCATCATAGTCCTCGGAATAAACGAATAATCCGTATTTCAGTTGTGCCAGGAGTCCCTGCTCCTCCGGGGTCATTTCAGTGACCGTCTCCGGCAGAGAGTTTTTGAGAGATCTGATTATAGACGGCATAATTTTCGGAGGTCATCAATGCCACCGCCCCGGAGCGGGCATTAAATGCAATATAGTACCCATCCTGCCAGGGCTGAAAATGATTATACTTAGATATTCTCAACATTGCCTTTTTCTTTCATACCATTTCGAAAAGCAAGGAGAGAGATAATTCCCTCTCCTTACCGTAAGCCATCATCGCTCTATATGGCGATTAGTCCTGATTAATCAGGAAGTAAATCATAACCAAGTGAAGGCGGTTTATAGGGTCTGCAATAAATCGAGCAGACACTTTTGGCCGCTTCATGTGCATCAAATGAGTAAATCCACTTTACCTACTTGAAGCGTCATTCTGTTATAATTCCACCCAAACGCCATAGCAAGGCTTAATTCCGCAATAGGTGCTGCACAGTTTGACGCAGATATCCTTTGATGCTACTGCGGGATCAACTAAATAGATCATTCTGTCACCTCCTTAAGTGATTAACAGGTTAATAGATTTTGTCGCATGTGGCCGACCTAATTTCGAAGAGCCAAAATTTAATTCAAGACACCTTCAATATTCGGTCAGCCGGCCGCAACACATCGGACTCAATTAAATTTGCATGCACTCAATCGGGAATACCATACAATGGCTGGACAAAATCCTTGGGGCATTTTGTCGTGCAAAGAGTACTGCAGAAAGTTTTGCACCCTGACTTGATGCCGATCAGCATCTCGACAGGATCGATTAAATAGATCATCTGTTTTCCTCCTCCTGCTTCCTGAGTATTGAAATCTCTCCTGAATGGCCGCATTCCCGCTATTCAGGGCAAAGATCATGCCCTCACGGGTCGATTCCATAGAGGGGTTTAATGGCACACAGCCTGACACAGAAGTTGGCGCACTTTTTTGGGCACGCCTCCTTCAGGCTTGTGATCGGGTCGATTAAGAAAATCATGCTGAGACCTCCTTAATGTTTAGGGGTTTTACTATCCTGACTTCGACAAAGCGGGTCAGGCAACATCGCGGACGGATCTAGATTCTTGCAAAAAAATAGCTAAGATTTCTGCAGACTACCGACACACTCCTTTAGGTCTTCCCGTGAGCTTTGCCGACAAAATTATAGTTTTGTCCGCGAACCGGGACATGTTCAGCAACGTAATCGTCTGCGAAAAGCAGATCTATGTTCTAATAAAATATGGCGATTGCCGGCTTATGTCAAGTCAAAATCAGGGTAGCCCGGCAAAGGCAATCTGGATTTGGGCGGATTTGAGCATCAATATCAATTGCCGGAAATGCAAAATTCGACAAAATTTGCTGCAGGGCGCTGCTCTAATTGATATAGCGAAAGTCTGTCAAATTAAGCAAATATTCCCGGCTCATCGGGATCGGCGGCTGAAAATTTTTGGGGGTAAAGTTTTTTCGTGTCGTACCGATAAATCAAATTGTGCGCGAGTTTGGCTTAATATCCAATACAAAACCCCCATCCCATTAAGATGAGAGAGGAGAAAAAATGACATCGAGACGTGCATCCGAATTTACATCCACCTTCGAGGGAACCAAAGCCGGCCGCAGAAATGTGACCGTTCCTTTCAACGAGATTAACGAGCCGGGCGCTTATTATTGCCACACCAATGGGTGGCTTTATCGCGTTCCGCCGGAGGCAGTTACCCCCGGTCACAGCCCGAATGTTAATGTTGTAAGTTCCACCGAGTGCTATGTCACCAAGGTTTGCGACGATCCATGGGTTCCGGTTAATAAAGCCCGTGAAATCTGCTCCAATTGGGATTTCGCAGTCAATTTCTAGTCACCCAGTAATCCTAAAAAGGATCCCCAAACTCGCGAAAGCTCAACCCGCTGCTGGCGGGTTGAGCTTTTTTAGGCCTCATTCCCAAGTCAAAAATAATTGGCGTATTCTCTGCCTCTCCGATTAATTCGTCTTCCAGATAAATAATAAACGGCTGGAACGAGTTTCCTGACTTCGCAGCCAGCGATTTCAATATTTTTTGGGTGTTCCCCCGAAAAAAAATATCTATATTTTTGCGGGAATAAACATGAATATTGGCTTCACGCCGTATTGGCAACGATTGTGACTCGAAAGGAGCGACTATGCCGACAATTTTCTGGCTCTGGCTGGCAGCGGCTGTAATATTTTTAATAGTTGAAATCGGCACTCCGACCCTGGTTTTTGCCTGCTTTGTTGTCGGCGCTATCGGGGCGGCTGTAGCCTCGACGCTGGAGGCCTCATATCTGATTCAACTGGGGGTTTTTGCGGGAATATCGATAATTCTGATCCCGCTGACCCGTCCTCTGGCTAAAAAGATAACCAAGCCCTCGCCTCAACCGACAAATGTGGACGCTATGCTCGGCAGACCCGGGCTGGTCATCAAAAGAATCGATCCTGCTGCTGATTCCGGCCAGATTCGTGTTGACGGGCAGGTTTGGCAGGCGCTGTCCGACACCGCTATTGAAGAAGGAGCCAGAGTCATCGTTGACCGCGTGGTCGGCGCAAGGCTGCATGTCCATATAATGGAGAACAATACATCCAAATAAAATTGGGAAAGGCTATTAAGATGTTACAAGCATATTTCTTCGTAATAGTAGTGATAGTTCTGGCCTTCATTCTCGGAGGAATGTCGATCCGAATTATCCGCCCGTATGAAAAAGGTCTGGTAGAGAGACTCGGAAAGTATCAAAGAACTTTGGATTCGGGACTAAATCTGGTCATGCCCTTTTTTGACACGGTTTTAAAAGTTGATATGCGCGAAGTAGTGCTGGATGTTCCCTCGCAGATGGTCATCACCAAGGATAATGTCAATGTTGAGGTGGATTGCATTCTTTACTGCCAGGTTACTGACCCGGTGCGTGCCCGTTATGAAATATCCAATTATATCATGGCTTCCACCAAGCTGGCCCAGACCAATTTGCGCAATATTGTCGGCGAAATGGAGCTGGACCAATCACTTACTTCCCGGGATAGAATCAACGGCCAGTTGCGCGATGTTCTTGACTCAGCCACGGATAAGTGGGGAGTGAAAGTAAATCGAGTGGAAATTCAGCGTATCGACCCGCCGGTGGATATCACGGAGGCGATGAGTCGGCAGATGAAGGCCGAACGAACCAAGCGCGCCGCCATTCTGGAGGCTGAAGGATTGAAGCAGGCCGCAATAAATAAGGCCGAGGGAATGAAACAGGCGGCCATTCTGGAAGCTGAAGGTTATGCCGAAGCAGTCCGTAAGAAAGCTGACGCCGAGAAATATCGTCAGGTCGCGGTTGCCGAGGGAGAAGCGCAGGCTATTAATAATGTCTATTCTGCCATTCATGCCGGGAAACCGGATAAGGAATTGATAACGCTTAAGTATCTTGAGATGTTACCCAAGTTCGCGGATGGTACTGCCAACAAGATTTTTATTCCGTATGAAGCGAGCGGCATAATCAGCGCCCTTTCGACGATGGTGGAGGGCATCCGAAGCGAAAAAGCAGCGGAAAAGCCAACAGAGAAGCCTAAAGCATAGGGGCATTATCGGGACACATCTTCACTGATTTGCGTTCGATCGTATATTTCCCTTGATTACAGAGGGATTCATAGATATCTTATATTTGCTTGATTAAGCATAGCAATTACTGCGGAAGTGAGTCGCTAATTGTCAGATCAGATATAACATAAGACGGGAGGGTTTAAGGTGACACATCGAGCGATAATTCTTTCGGGCATGATCCTCGCCTTTTCGCTGATCTCCAATATCGCTTTTGCGCAGATGAGCGATTCGGACATTGCCGCGATTCAAAATGCTATTAACGCCAACGGATTATCATGGACGGCGGCCGCGACTGATATCTCAAGAATGACCGATTCGGAGCGAAAAGGCTTATTAGGGGCTCTTCCTCCTCAATCAAACATTCCCGAATCGCCTCGCCCCGGGACCGAGCAGATGCGGGCTGTTCCAGCCTATTTCACCTGGGGAAATAAAGACGGGCATAATTGGATGACGTCGATCAAGAATCAGGGAAGTTGCGGAAGCTGCTGGGCATTTGCGGCGTCGGGTGGTTTTGAGGCCAAACAAAAAATACGCCTGAACAACTACTCGGTTTCCCCTGATGTGTCCGAAGAAAATATGCTGTCCTGCTGGGGAGGAAATTGTACCACCGGCGCCACCATGGACTGGACACTCAGTCAATTTGCAGGAAACGGCACTGTCGATGAATCCTGTTTTCCTTATGTTTCGGGCGGAATGTATATCCCTCCGTGCAGTGATCGATGTTCTGACTGGGCTTCGCGTACTTATTACATCGAATCTTTCGGCAGATATGATAATCCCAGCACGACTACGATGAAAAATGAGATTATGACTTATGGGCCGCTGGTTGTCTGGATGATGGTCTATACCGATTTCTACTCGTACAGCGGCGGGGTATATCAGCATATCTCCGGAGGTCAGGAAGGCGGTCATTTCGTCGTGCTATACGGCTGGGACGACGCCAATAATTGCTGGCTGGCCAAGAACTCGTGGGGGGTGTATTGGGGGGAGGTCGGTCCGGATGGAAGCCGCGGATGGTTCAGAATAAGAATGGGCGCGAATGAATCGGGATGCGAGCAGTGGGTTTATTATCTCGACCCTCGGGGAACCTGGTACGCCTCGAATTTTGGAGATGACATCATCGGCAACGGGTCCCAATCCAATCCATTTGCTACGATTCAAAATACGATTTATGCCGCTCATGACTATGACACAATTTCAGTGGAACCGGGAACATATCACGAAAACGTGACCTGCTGGGAGAACCTTACAATTACAGGACAAGATAAATTGAATACGATAATAGATGCCGGCGGAGCGGGTACCGGAATAGAAATCGTTTCTCCGTCGGTTTCTCAGGGAAAAGTCAGCGGCTTCACAGTCAGGAATTGCCTCGGTGGACTTAGGTTCACAGGCGCCGGCGGCAGTTGGGTTGTCGAAAATAATATTGTGCAGAATAACGCCGATTTTGGGATATTGGTACTGGATGATCCGGGCCCGGTCGTGATCCAACGAAATATCATATCGAATAACGGCGTTGGGATATCAGTGACGTCCAAAATCTATAGTACTACTATATACAGCAATGATATTAGGCAGAATACAGGTAGAGGCATTGATCTTTCCGGCTCATCAACTGCTGATATCCAGAACAATGTAATAGTCCAAAATGCGACCGGTGTGTACATTGATATGCCGGGAAATATTCTTGACTTTAATGACGTCTGGGGAAATACCGGTAGCAATTATACCGGCTGTTCTCCCGGGTCGAACGATATCAGCGGCGACCCGATGTTCGTCGGAGGCGCCCCGTTCGATTATCACTTACGATCCTGCTCTCCCTGCGTTGACGCGGGAAATCCCGCGTTTGCCGACGATCCTGATGGTACAAAAATAGATATGGGAGTATATTATTTCGACCAGACCAGTTATGTTTGTGTCGACGGAGATAATGACTGCTATGGTGATCCCGGTCATCCGGAAAACAATTGTCCAGTCGACAACTGCCCGACCGTCTATAATCCTGACCAGGCAGACAACGACGGGGATGGTCTCGGCAACGCCTGCGATTATATCTGCGGTGATGCCTCCGGAAATGATCTTGTCAACGCCCTCGACATCACCTTCTTGATAAATTATCTCTACAAACATGGGCCCGTCCCGGATCCGCCGCAGAGAGCCGACGTAAACCATTCGAGCACGGTCAACGCTCTTGATATCACCTATCTTATCAATTTTCTATATAAGCACGGCCTGACACCGAATTGCCCATAGGAGCACTGGCGGATTTTAAGAATTCAGATAGGGGTTGGAATTCCGACCCTTATTTTATTCCGGTGATGAAGCCACAATTTTCGCCCCATTTGACAAAAGGCCGCACAAGCCTTACATTGTTATGCTAGGATGACTCTAGAGCCTCCGGCTTAGAGGAATGGCGCATTATGAAGAGTAGCATTGAAGTCA
Organism: uncultured candidate division Zixibacteria bacterium; assembly: GCA_963813655.1. Classification (GTDB taxonomy): domain Bacteria; phylum Zixibacteria; class MSB-5A5; order GN15; family PGXB01; genus CAWEZN01. The sequence goes on from CAWEZN010000010.1 coordinate 663,872, forward strand.
GAAAACCGGCCGTGGCCGGGTCGTTCTATCCGGGAAATCCGGTTGAGCTTTCCAAATTGATAGCCGGATTCTACGCTGAGGCCAAAAAACTTACCTTTTCGGGGCATCCAATCGCGGTTGTGGCTCCCCATGCGGGATATGAATATTCCGGGAGAACCGCGGCTGCGGCATACAAACAGCTCGAGGGCGAGGAATATGAAACGGTGGTAGTGATTGCGCCGTCCCATACGGTATTCTTCCAGGGGGCGTCGGTTTATGACGGTTCCGCTTATCAGACGCCAATCGGCGTAGTCGAAGTTGATGAAGAACTCTCAAATAAAATTGGGTCGATACATCCGCTAGTTTATCTGTCCAATAAAGGCCATACCGGAGGTTCTGTTCGAGGGGAGCACTCCCTTGAGGTTCAGCTGCCATTCCTTCAGCAGGTGCTTGGGAAATTCAAATTGGCGGCGATTGTCATGGGCGACCAGGAGGAAAACAACTGCTGGGCGCTCGGAGAAGTTTTGGCGACGGCTCTGTCCGGCAAGAGCGCTTTAATTGTTGCCTCGACCGATCTCTCCCATTTCCACCCCGAATCAGAGGCGCGCCGGCTTGATGCCGTAATCCAGAAGGCAGTGGAAGAATACAATCCGGAAAGATTGCTTTCAATACTATCATCCGGCAAGGGGGAAGCGTGCGGCGGCGGACCTGTGATTGCCGCCATGATCGCCTCGAAAAAGCTCGGCGGCGAGGAGGTAGCGATCACCGGATATGCAACCTCCGGCGAAGCAACCGGGGATCACACCGATGTAGTGGGATATCTTTCGGCAATAATACTGTCGAGCCGACCGATTAAAAAAATCCAGGAGGCCTCTAATGGCTATGAAAAGAAAGGGGCTTCGGAATTGACGAAATTAGAAAAAGAATTTCTCAAGAATCTGGCCAAAGAGGCCATTACGGCAAAAATAGAAGGACGCGCGCTTGATATCGAACCGCCGGAGTCGAGGACCCTTAAAGAGAAACGGGGGGCCTTTGTCACTATCAAGATTAATGGAACGTTGCGCGGCTGTATTGGGCTTATCCGCGCCGCCAAACCTCTGTATGAGGTTGTCGCCGAAATGGCTCTGGCGGCGGCCTTTGACGACCCTCGATTCGCTCCCTTGACTGAAAGAGAGGCGAGCCATATAGAAATAGAAATCTCCGCCCTTTCGCCACTGGTGCGGGTGGAGAATCCAGAGGGAATAGTGGTCGGGAGGGATGGCCTTATGATCCGTCTGGATATGCATTCGGGGCTTCTCTTGCCTCAAGTCGCCACCGAAAATGGCTGGGACAAGACCACATTTCTCGAGCAAACCTGCCTCAAGGCGGGGCTTCCCAAAAATATTTATAAGGATAAATCGGCGGAGATATATAGATTTTCAGCGGAAGTGTTTTAGGGGGTACATCAGATATTTGTAACCATGATTTTGCAGATCGAAACCCATTCCGCGTTTCGACTGGCTGATTTCGACAATTCCCACTCTTGACCAATCATACTAAAATCCCTTAAATTCCCCCAATGTCTGATTCCATAAAACAATCTGTTCTTATCACCGGCGCCAATGGGTTTGTCGGAAGTCGCCTCTGTCGGCAATTGATTAGTGACGGGTATCATGTTATCGCCGGAATTCGCAGAGGCTGTGACGACAGCCTTATAAAAGAGTTGAAGATCGAACGGCGGTACGGGGATATAAATCAGCCGGAGACGTTGCCCCAAATGGTGACGGATGTCGACTATATAGTGCATAATGCCGGGTTGGTGAAGGCAAAATCTGTCGAGCAGTTTGCGAAGGTCAATCAGGAAGGCACCAAAAATATACTTCGGGCGGCCGAGCAGAATAAGAACCTCAAGAAATTTATTTATATTTCCTCGATGGCGGCGGCGGGACCGTCGGAATGGGGAAAACCTATGACGGAAGAAATCCCTATGCACCCGATAACCGCCTACGGTCGTTCCAAAGCCGCGGGGGAAACCGAAGCGCTCGCATTCAAGGATAAGATAAACATTGCTATTATCCGCCCCCCCGGTGTTTACGGGCCGGGAGATATCGAGATGTTTTCGTTCTTTCAGACTCTGAGCAACAGGATAAAACCATATCTGGGAAATTGGAATCGCAGGATTCAATTAGTGCATGTTGATGACCTGTGCTACGGAATCAGTCTGGCGCTGAAGAGTCAGACAAAATCGGGATCGATCTATTTTATCGCCGAATCGCAAAGCTACAAATACAGTGAGTTGGTGGACTATCTGCGTCAGGCGGTTGGGCGGGTGGCGCTGCCGCTGTATATCCCCGGATTTCACCTCAAGCTATTGGCCTTTTTTTCTGAGAATATCATGAAGGCGCTGGGCAAATCACCCATGTTTACAGTCGAGAAAGCATGCGAGATACTGGAAAATTGGGAGGTTTCGACTGAAAAGGCCAGGCATGAATTGGGGTATGAATCGCGGATATCATTTCCGGAAGGGGCGCGACAAACGTTTCACTGGTATCGTGAGGAAGGGTGGTTATGATTGTAAGTTTCAGTTTGCTGGGGTATTGTTTTCTAGTCGGGGGAGCCTATCTACTGCTGATTGAGCTTCTGTGGCATTATCTTGAAAAATATATTCCCACTCTGCGGAATTTCCCGAGCGAACTTGTCGAGCCGCGGGATATCGGGGCCTTTATATCGGTATTCATAATCGAATTCGTTTTTTTTGTCCTGATGCCGTCAGTTGCTTATGGATGGTTTTATACTGTCATTCCATTTTCGGGAGTACGAGGCGGTCTCGCTACCGGCGTATATCTTATTCTCTTTGGGATGATTCCGCTGACATTACTTATCCTGTTCAGGATCAGGATTCCTCTCGTATTTATGCTGTATCAATTGCTTGGCATGTTACTTAAAGTGCTTGGGGTAATGGCCATAATAGGGTATTTGTACTCGCTTTAGATTTTCGTTTGGAGTTAATTAATGAATAAGAACTTGGTCGCTAAATTTAAGAGGGCGCGCGGATTATTTCCAGTCACCGATAAGGCAAAAGGGATTGTATATCTCAATTCGGCCTCCACGGGACCGTTAAGCAAGCCGGTGAAAAAGGCCTTGTACGACTATTACGAAATGACCCAATATCTTGAAAAAAGCGCCATTGATCATGATGCCTTTGCTGCTCTTGACAGAATCCGTAAACTGGGCGCCGGATTGATCGGGGCAAACTCGAATGAAACAGGATTTGGTTTCAGCACAACTTTCGGATTGAATATCGCCGCCTTTGGGCTTCCTTTAAAGAGTGGTGATGAAGTTCTCCTGTCTGATATTGAATTTCCCGCCAACGTTTATCCCTGGCTGGCACTCAAAGACCGGGGTGTAAAAGTGCGATTCTTGAAGTCATCAGATCGATGCTTTGATATCGACAATTTCAGAAAGGAGATCGGCAAGAGGTCACGGGTACTTTCTCTCTCTTTTGTCCAGTTTTTTAATGGGTACAAGAATGATTTGGAGAAAATTGGGAAGATCTGCAAGGAGAGGGGACTATATTTTGTGGTTGACGGTATCCAGGGTTGCGGGGCGGAGACGATTGATGTTCATAAATGCAGGATTGACATTTTTTCATCGGGAGCCCAAAAATGGCTTCTCTCCCCCCTCGGCACGGGGATTTTTTACGTAAAAAAGGAACTCCAGAATAGACTCAGACTCCCTTTTGCGAGCTGGCTTTCGGTAGACTGGAAGCTCAAATTCAATGATCTTTTTCATTACGATCTGCCATTTTTCGATTCATCCCGCCGTTTCGAAATGGGGACGTATCCTTATGGTCATGTATTTGCCCTTGAGGCGGCTCTGAATCTAATTTCGTCTTTGGGGGTGCAGAACGTACAGGTGCATAATCACGAGCTGATCGACAGGCTTATCGAATATCTTCAGACCGACAGAAGATACAGGATAGTATCCTCACTCGAAGCCACCAATCGTTCGTCGATATTGTCTTTCACCTGCCCGAATGCCGCCGTATTACACAAGAAATTGTCTGCGTCAAAAATTATATCATCGTATCGGGAGGGGGCGATTCGGGTATCGATTCATCTGTTCAATGATCGTTCGGATATCGACCGCCTGATCGAAATGCTGGATTCAAACACTGAATCGCGGAAATTTTAAATTTGCCCTATAGTACCAATTATGGTATAATTTGTAGGCCATTGTAAACATTATACCTGAAAAAGGAGAATTATATGAAAACGCGGCTGGGATGGGTCATCGTTTTTGTGGCTCTAATGATTCCCATGAGCACCTGGTCTCAAACAGAGTCGAAAGCAACGTCCTCACTTACCGCTGAGGCTCAAATCTGTACCGGTATACAGGAGAGAATGCCTACCGGAATGGCGGAGACATTTCCCCCGGAGGTCGGCCAGGTTTATCTCTGGTGCAAAATCACCGGGAGCGCCGGTGAGACCACCGTTAAGCATATCTGGTCTTTTAATGGGAAGGAAGTGGCGACAGTAGAATTGGCGGTGAAAAGCTCTCCCTACAGAACCTGGAGCGCCAAGAAGATTATGCCGCATATGACCGGAGACTGGTCGGTAAAGATCGTCGATGCGCAGGGGAATACTATCAAGGAGATGGCCTTCAAAGTTGCGGCGAAATAAGTCGGGGCAGCTATCTTTGACTATGAGAATATCTGGTTGATCAAGCCTGATATTTGAAGTGGAAAATTTATCTACCACAAAAAATCGGGGCGCCGGCTATGGCGTCCCGACTTTTATTGAAATATCCAATTAATCTTTAATTTTGCGGCGATTCAATGGCGTTTCTTGATTCCTTTAGAATCTGCTGAACTAATGGATCGTTTCGATTTATCTTATAGTTGGCGAACATCTGGGTCGCCCTGACCATGTCAGCCGATCTCCTGGTGTCGAGCAATACCTGCATGAGTTTCCTATAAGCGTAGCCGCTGTTCGGGTTGGCATCAAACGATTCCCAGAGAAGTCTCAAGGCTTCATCAATGTTGCCTCGATAATACTTGGCAAGTCCGAGGTCCTGGGTATAAAACAGGCTGGATGGATTTCTCCGATGCAGGTCTGCCAGCGTATTTTCCATTCTCGCCATAACGGAGTCCGCTTTGGCGCTATCACCGTCTCTTTTGTACATCTGAGAGAGAGTTATGTAGGTCTGGAAAAATTCGGGATATTTGCCCAGCGTAAATTCCAGAAATTGCTCTGCTTCCTGCTGTCTTCCGGTGCGCTGAAACTCGTCGCTAATTCGGAGAGCATTAAATCCGATGCTCATCATCACCCCGGAGGCGTTTTCGTCGCGGAATATAGTCGGGTCGTTAAGCCCACGGTATTGGAAAACCTGAGTGAACAATCGATACCCGTCCTCGAGATCGATTTTCCTTTCGGGCGGATTTTCGTCGAGGCGATAGAGCAGACCGTCGGCCACAGAATGATCGCGAAGTTTGAGAGGCGATTCGGCATAAGGGTCGGAAGTGAAATAGATCGGATTTTTCCAATTATTATTCAGAACGATTTCATCGACCATCATATCCTGCAATTTTACGATCCTGTTCTCAAAGGACATCGGGACAAGGTAGGTGCGACGTTTGCGGGGGCGGTCGTAGAAAGTTTCTTTGGGTCGCTGAATATCTCGCCCGTCAAGTGAATAAGTGTCCCAAATAATTTGATTGTCGGTCAGAGAGATTGGTACGTTAAAGAGATGTTTCATCTGATAGACATACCAGTCGGTATTAAATAGCGAGAGATTGACGACCCGAACATCCTTTCTAAAATTGTAAACCTCCTGAATGCACCAGAGAGGGAAGGTATCATTGTCACCGGAGGTAAATAGAATGGCATCCTTTCCACAATTCTGGAGGAGATTATAGGCGTAGTCGTAGGGATAGTAATTCCTCGAACGGTCATTCGGGAAATAGTTGTCGGAAATCGCAAGACCCGGAAGTAGAATTAAGACCATGGAGGCAATCATGGCGGGTTTCTGGTAGCGCACAAATTTCAGTTCAGACAATTTGGCCCTGAGAGATTCCATCAAAGCCGCCGCACCGAGGCCAAGCGCCAGGCCGAAGTACATAAAGGCGGGTGTAAAGAAATAGTCACGATTTCTTACTTCCTGATAGGCATCGCCACTCACGGGATCATAATTAATCCCGTCGGCAAAATTCATATACAAGATCAAACCCACCGAACTTAAAAGAAGCAATACCAGAAACGGCAGTCCGACCTCCATTTTTCTTCGGATGGTGAACCAAATGCCAAATAGCCCTATAAGGAATAGGGGCAAAAAGATTGACGGCTTGCAGTATTGTTCTTCGAAATAACTCCAAAAGCCCATATTGGCGTGGCGGCCAAATTGGTTTGACCATTCGGCGCGTCTATGAAACATACGATCAACCATCGATTCGCGGCCGTACTGTTTTCTTTCGAAGAAATCGACGAATTTATTGAGATTATATCCGACATTGTTTTCGTTAATTCTGGGCTGTAAATCGGAACGAATGGGAATAAAGGCATGGATTGAAAATCCAATCACAGCGGCCAAGAGAATAGCCACGGCGGCCCTCCAACTTGACTCTCTGGCGCGATAGGCAATGATAGCCAGAAGGACCGCGCCACCGACAAGACCAATAATGAATTCATAGAAGCCGACCATGATTAGAGAGAAAGCCCCGATTGCGATCAAAATCGGCCAGTCTATATGGCGATAGACCAGAAAAGCGACCACCGCCAAGATCAATAGAGTTAGCCCGACAAATGCCGGATATCCTCCTCTCCCATCGGCCACAAGGATAATGGCCAAAAGCTCGGCAACGAAGAATGCGGAAAGGGCGATCCATGCTTTTTGAGGGGCATCCTTTTTCAAAATGAAATAGATGGCGGCAATCGGCATGATAAGGAAGGTAGAAAGGTGGATACCGACTCCAAGTATCCCCAGATAACTGGCTAATATGATAATTCTATTCGCCTTATCGGTACCGATACTATCAAAATATTGAAGCATCAGCCAGAAAATTACGGTCGTTATCAGCATTGAGAGGCCATAGACCTCGGCTTCAACCGCGTTTCCCCAATTGGTGGAAGAAAATGCCATGAAGAGGGATCCGATAATGCCTCCAGAATAAGCGATAATTCTCTGCCAGCCGGAGAATTCAGAGTCTTTATACCAATATTTTATTATGCGAACAAGAACCAGATATCCAAATAGAGTAGTCGCCGCAGAAGAAATAACAGAAATCATATTGATCCGAAAACAAATATCGGAGGCAATAGGCAGCATGGAAAAGAATCTTCCGATGATAATGAATAACGGCGATCCGGGCGGATGCGGAATACCGAGAATATATGCGCTCGCCAGAAACTCGCCGCAATCCCAGAACGATAGGGTAGGGGCGACAGTCATGCGATAGATTATGAAGGCAAATAGAAAGACAATTCCGCCGATTAAGGCGTTTATCCGGTCGAAACCATTTTCCGATTTAAAAAGCTTTATATCCAAATGACCTCCTAAATTCCATAAGCCAAATTGCCGATATTATTTATACACCAAATTGTATTTATTTGGCGACAGGCGCAAATATAAGAAATATAATTTGATACACAAGAAATTTCTAATTCGGCGCCCGGAGGGCCGGGGCGAATGGAGGTCTTATGTTTTTCTGGTGCACATTCCTATTCCTGCTCGGCATCGCGGCTTTTCTCGACACAATTTTCAATTATGGAGAGATCTTCCGACAGATCAATTCGGTCCTTTTCATGCTTGTTTCGCTTGGGCTCTTAATCCGAACGACCACTAAGATGAAGGCCAAGAAAATGGAGGGGTACGTCAGCCGGATTGAAAATCTTGAAATGCAATTGAGAGTTCTGCAGGGTGAAAAAGAGAAGAGTAAGGCTCAGTTCTAGTTATCATCCAGGCAGGCGATAACCTTCAAGCAGTTGAAGTTTCTCCCTTACTTCACCGTTGAAGGGGAAGTCGCCATATTTTTCCAGAATTGTCTTATAGATTTCGGCCGCCTCTTTTTTCTTTTCAGCCATGCCGAAGTAGATATCACCCTTCAACTTGAGACAATATGGATAGAAATGGTCGGTCGAATCGACCTTCTCCATTTCTTCAATGGTCGTTAGCGCCTTCTCGGGAAAGCCAGCATCCAGATAGTGCTGGGACAATTTATAAAACGCCAGCCCCGTCAGAGGGGAATCTCCCTGACTAATGATAAATTTCATTTTTGATTCCACCGAATCGGGAATCAAACGGGATTCGTAGAGAAGAGCATCGGCGTATGCAGCAAGAATTTCCGGAAATGATTCCGCGGCATCGGAAATAACGAGGCTGTTGATCAAGGCATCATTAACGTAGAATCCGCGCGGATAGTCGGTCATCAGCTTTCGGAATCCCAGATCAGCGTCACGATATTGGTGGCGGTAAAATTGAATCATAGCCAGACTATAGTCGATGAATTCCTTCTCTTCGGCGACGGGCATGATGCCTCTCAGACGCTGAAAAATATCTGAGGCTGAATCAAGTTTCCCCTCTACAACCTGCAATTTTGCAATTTCGAGGGGAGCATCGTAAAGATATGGGGCAAATTGAAATGATCCAGCAACGGAATCATAATAGATGCGTGCGGAATCATAGATTCTAAGATTATATCGGTAGATATTTCCGATGTTCAGGAGAGCCTCGGCCTTATCTCGAGTTTGCGGGTACTGCTTAATGATATACTCATAATTGGCCATAGCGTCCCGATATTTTCCCGTTCCGACCAGAGCCTCACCGTAGTAAAACCTGTAATCGGAGAAGGTCCAATTCTGCGCATATTTCCGATTCAGATATTCGGCCATCTTGATTACCTGTTCATAAAGTTTTCTCTCGCGACACTGCCTTATGTACTGAAAAAGTTCGTCGCCCTTACTCTTGGATAGCGAGTCGAGCCGAATACAGATATCGAAGGCTTCGGTGAATTGGTCGTTTTTCAGATAAGATTCTTCCAGCATTCTCAGGGCGTAGGTATTATTTGGCAGAGTGTCGAGGATATTTTGCAGCGCTTTTATTATAAATGGTGGGGCGCCCGGGATACGAATCAGCTGCGCTAATCGGCGGTCGGATTCCCGGGCGGCCATGGTGTCGGCCTGAATCGCCTTAAAATATTCCACTACCGCATCATAGTAGGCCCCGCGACTCTCGTTGATAGAAGCCGCTTCGAGAGCAAAGAGATTATTTTGCTTGAATGCCTTCCGCCCACTCTCGATCAATTTCATTGCCTGATCGGAGGCCCCATAATTGACCAGCTGTCTGACCACCAAACCATAGATGTCCTTATTCCCCGGGAATTTCTGAAGAATTACGTCAACTTCTGCGCTTGCGAGTGAATCACTTCCCATTTTGAGATATGTATCAAGCAGTAAATAGTGATTATGATAATCGGACGGGTCTTTCTCAATCTGCCTTTGAATGAGCATTTCGGCCTTGGAGAAAGCCTTAAGCTCGGTATAGCAGGTAAGCATCAATTCTATTACGGCCTTATCGTCAGGCTGTTTTTCATATATATTTTCAAGAATATTTATGGCGCTGATAAAGGCCCCTTGAGCGATTAGCTGGCGAATCGATGCCAATCTATCGGTCGGCTTGTCGGGAGATTGGCTTCCCTGAATTTTGATTCTTACAGCGGGGGGATTTGGATCGGTCTGGGACGATGCCGGTAAACATATCAGCATTATGCCCAGAAAAATCACCGTCCATCCAATAAAATTTGCGGCGATTATTTTACGAAATTTGCCCCTGCCCCTCATGAGATGTGCCGACTTCTTCTGAGGCGACAGGATGACAGAGGGCGCGGCTTCAGGGCGCAGTTTAATTGCCTGATGAGTCGTTTGACGGCGAACCATAATCTGCTTTTTCAAGAAGCGCCTTAAAATAGGCTTTGATATGTTGTTCATATTCGGCCGGGTAGCTTTCGTCCATAAACTGGCGCAATTTATCCTCTATATTCAAGCCGTTCTGAAGCTGGTCGCCGGAAAGATCGGCGGGTGAATTGCGGACTATGTCTTTTCCCACTTCGGCCTTGCGCTGTTCGGTGAAATCTTTTCTCTGAAGGGTCTTGGACGCATCGAGCATTCTTGAATAGACTTTGAGCTGGCGTTCCATAGTCTCCTGCCCCACTTCGCCATTGCTTAACTCCTCGACTATTTTCTTCATATCATCGGAGATAGCGTCAAGCCGTCCCAGAACCTCTTTACCGTTACCGAACTCCTGCTGAAGCTGCTGCAATGATTTTCGGATACCATCCTGCTCTGAGGCGAGACGTTTCAGCGCCTCTTTATTTGACGGCGATACATCGTTCGGATTCTGGCACTGTGATTGAGTCTGCTGATTGAGCATATCCTGTTTCTGGCAGAGTGAATTCAATTTCTGGTTGGGCTTATTGCACGAACCACCCTTGTTGCATTTGCTCTGCGCTTCGAGAGCATCGAGCATCCGCACCGCCGCTCGATTCAGATTAAAAAGAGCCTCCTGCTGAAATGCTTTACCTTCCACACCCCGCCGATCGCTGAATTTGTCGATGGCCAAATCCATGTTTCCCATCGCCTTCTGGACCAATTCCTCCAATTCGGCGGCGATAAAGGGAGATTCTTTTCCCATTTCAGCCACTTTATTGGCCAAACCCCCGACCGATTCTTTCAGTACCTGCTGCTGGGCGGCCAAATCCCTGAGAACCTCCGACTCCCATTTTATACCGGTGGCTTTATCAATCAATATCTCCTCATTGCCGGATAAGTAATTGAGATCATCGATAGATTCCCGCATCTTCCCGGCCATCTCGCTGTCACCGCCGTTACACATACTGGCCTGTCCCTTCTGCATAGAGTCCAGCATGTTCATAAGTTTGGAGAGCGCCTTTTTCCCTTCTTCCACGGAAGATTCTTTGTCTTTGGCCGACAATTGCTGAGACATATTATCCATGTTCTGGCCGGCGTCATTCTGCTCGACCGCGGAGCAGAATTTATCGGCCTCCTGCGCCTTATTATATGGAATTTCATTCAGCGTTTTGCGAAAGTCTTTGACCTGCTCTTTAAGATTATCGAGCTGGCTCTTGACCTTCTGCTCGTCAGGCGCCAATGAGGGGAGCTGATCTTTTTTCGAGTCGGATGTGCTCTGGTTCATCTTCTCCTGATTAGCGGCTATTTCCTTGGCCAGTTCCGTCAGAGCGTTTACCTTCTGCTCGATTTTCATTTTCTTCAGAAGGGCTATGGTCCTCTCGAGTCGCTTCATCAATTCTTCCTGCGATAACTGAAAATCCTTGATGGCGGATTCGAGCTCCTTTGGGTCCATATTCTTGAGGGCTTCCATCATTTTCAGCCGAGCTTCTTTCATTTCGGGCGTGGCGACTTCCTCGAAGAGTTTCTGTATTTCCATCATCTTTTCAAGAATCTCACGGCTGGTCAGGCTATTCTCCCCCATCTTCTTAATCATCTCATTCATCTTGCTGGCGGATTCCTTCATCTGGTCGGAAATCTTCTCCTCTTTATTGGCGATCTCCTCCAATTCCTTTTGATGCTGCCAGGAAAGTTTCTGGTCGGCGCCTTTCTTTTCCTGGTCAATCTTGCGCGCGAGATTTTTCATCCGCTCGGACAACTCTTTGTGATCTTTGAGATATTGCTCGGTCTGATCAATATTCTGATTCTCATCTTGTTCAGTTTGAGAAATTATTTCGTCCAGGGAAGGAAGTCGGGCGATGTAATTCCTTGAAAGAGTAACTTTGGGGCCGCTTATTCGATCATTGTCGGCCAGCTCAAAATGGTACTGGACGAAGTCTGAGGGCTGAAGATTCAATGGTTCCAAATCCCAATTGAAATTTATTTCACCTTCGGTCTTTATTCTATCTGAGAAATGAAGCACCGCGACCATATCTTCCCCTTTTTCTCCGTTGGAGAAAATATTGTATTTGAGGATGAGGGAAGAAAATCCATAATCGTCAGAGATCCTCACCTGCAACGGAACGGCCATATCTTCGTTCAAATTGATATCAACTCCCGGGCGGATAACTTCGATAACAGGATATTCGTCGGGCACGGCAGTTATATGATACTCGATGGGATCGGGATTTTCTTCGCCCTGATTATCCACCAGATGTATAGTATAACTCCTGTCTTTCTCAACCTTAAATGATTGATCAGCAGTCAAGCCGTTGATATCGAATGGAGAGCGAGAAGAATCGCTAAACAACATTTCAGCCTTTTGAACGGGAAGATTCGCTTCGATTTTCATATTGACGCGGGTTCCCATTACAGCTGATATGGTGCCGTCGTTCTCGTCAATTACCATAGGAGGTAAACCGGTATAATCGGGATAGTATAGAGATAACTTAATGCCGGTAACCCGCGGCCGGTCGACAACATCAACATGAGCTGTCGGGGTCTCCACCCTCCCTGCCCTGACATAATAATCCAGCGGTCGTTTAGCCTGCTTAATGGTGGTAAGAATCAGCGCCGAATCTCCCTGCGAAGATACAGCCTTATTTATTTTCGCCAGATCTATTTCGGTCTTCTGCCAGTTTCCATCCAGAAATCTGTAATAGACGGTTGCCTTATCGGGGAATTTACCGCCCTTTATTACGGCGCCGAGATCGATATCCCGATATTTGACGGCGGTAATGTTTCCCGGATAAAGCGAAAGATTAAATCCCAGAGGCGGTGTCACAAGTTCGGTTGGCCGAGAGTATACCTCATAGGAATAACTGAATAATCCGGGGAAGGCAACCAAGAGCAATAAAGCGGCGGCCAGTGCGATTCCGGCAGAACGAAGGTTACGCCAAACCGGATAGACAGAAATAGTCTCATTGAAATTGAGATCATGACATTTTTCTTCGGCCTGAAGCAGAGTGGCAATCATCAGATCGCCGGATAGTCCCGTGGATTCTTCATCTTTCCATGACGAAAACTGCAGGGCGGCAATAAGTCTTCCCTTTAACTCGGGAAATTTTTTCTCCAGCCTAAGAGCGGTCTTTTCAATAGTGCCGCCGAGAAGTCGTAAAATAGCCAATTTCCAGAAAAGATAAAGAACGATCGCGCTTGAAAAGATCAACAGAATAATTTTCAACCAGACGGGGAGGATGACTATTTTTGCCACGAGGGATAAACCTATGGCCATAGCCACGACTCCGGCGATTAATCCAAGTAGTCCCGCCAATAATAAAATGCCCCTCTCTTTAAAAAGGGTGATTTTTATTCTGGCCCTAAGGCTTTCAATTCTTTTAAATTTTTCCATGTTGCACCGTCAAAGTTAATGGGTCAACGCATATGCGAGTATATTCATCCCCATCTTCAAGGCAGCTTCCCTTTTTTCGGGCGGGTCGTTATGAACCTGGGGATCCTCCCACCCATCACCTATATCGGATTCATAATCGTAATACAACACCACCCGGCCATTAAGAATTACCCCGAATCCCTGGGCAGGCTTGTTATCATGCTCATGGATTTTGGGGACGCCATTGGGGAAATCATAATAGCTGTGATAAATAGGATGATTGAATGGCAACTCTACCAATTCACGCTCGGGGAAAAGAGCCGCAATCTCTTTTCGGATATTTTTATCCATACCGTAGGAATCGTTAATCAGAAGAAATCCACCGCCGGCCAGATAGGTTCTCAATCTCTCCTTTTCCTCATCGCTGAATTTTAAGATCCCATGGCCGGTGGCAAAGAGAAAAGGGTACTGAAACAGATTATTGTCCATGACTTGAACGACTTTTTCCTCAGTATCAATCGGAATATTGCTATTATCCCGAATAAATTTGAGTAGATTCGGCAGGGCCGAACTTCCCCAATACCAATCCCCACCACCGCCATAATGGAGGCGTGCAACGGTTACTGCCGAGGGGTTGATTTGGGTATTTACCGCCGCGCTTTTGGGCAGGTTTAACCTTGATAGAACCCCTTCCCTTTCCTGTGAATCGGCAGGTCCGACAGCAATTAAAATTAGGCCAAACACAAGCAGGTAAAATCTGGGCATAGGCACCTATATATAATATACTACTCACGTCTGATTTTTGGCGAAAAATAATGCTGCGGAGGGCAAAAAAGCGGGGCGATCGTCATTGGCACTCGAGTAGAAGCACCACATCATGTAGTTTCATTGGAAGAAGCATTAATAAAAAACCCCTTGGCTTGCAAGAAGCCAAGAGGTGGGAGGGATTATGTCTAAGGTTGGCAAGATTATATATTTTTGGGATTCCCCTGTCAAGCGCAAAATAAAAAATATTTATGATTTTCCGACCCGCGGGATGGGTCAGAATGAAACTCGTAATCCCAACTGATTCACGGGCTTACTTTCGAAACTGGAAATGATTCTCTGTAAATTGACAGAGATGTGATATCCAACCGGCTTAACCAGTGACAACTCCATGTAGTGGTCCTTTTTAAGGTTTGACATGTTCCAATTGAAATCGCCACAGAATTCGAAATTGAAATTCGTCAGGATTTTAAACTGGTTGATTGAGATTATCTGAAGAGTGCTGCCCCGATTTATGCCAAAATCGTCGATATTATGGTAAAATGAGATTTCATTAGTTATCGGATAGAATCCGATGACTTTGCCATCGAAGGAAGGTAGGGCGTGAGCCTCAGAACCGACCAGTAGAAATAGCGCGAAAAAAAGAAATGCTTTATAATTTATTTTCATCAGGTTCTCCTTATTTTAATAAATTTGCCTAAGTCTCGTCGACGATCAATATTACATGATTTATGCGAATTTGGCAATTGGCGGATGGAAAAGTACCCAATTTACATTTCTTGAGTCATCGAATAAAAGCTATCGGCTCCGGCTGAAAAAGTTGTTGAATCATGGTAATACCGTAGTATTTTGATTCAATGCTTCCTGCGAGATCGAGACGGTATTATGGATCAGGCCATTAAATACAAGAAATTCCATAAAGGATTGGGCTTGGGGCCGAAAATATTAATTCTAATTTTGACAATTCCAATATTTGCCATTGTAACGCAAATTATTTTCAGAATTTTCCCGTTAGAAACAGAACCCAATGATCTGCAAGCTCTTATCCGATCCGCTCAAATTCCCCGATATGTTTGAGCGGGATTTGGAGCTTTCCTGGAAGCCACGCCCCTCTAATACAATATCTGGCAGGACAACAGGCAATATTGAGTACAGCATAAATTCACAGGGACTGCGCGGCGACGAGATCACACCCAAACCGGGTAATATAAGAATCGCAGCCATCGGGAGTTCGGAGACTTTTGGATGGGGAATCCCGGAATCAGAGATATATTTAAGAGTGTTGGAAAAAATGATCGACGACGATTCATCACTTTGTGAAGTAGAAATGATCAATGCCGGAATTCCCGGGCACAGCAGTTTTCAGGGAAAGAGATTCTTCGTCTCTGAGATCAGCAAATTGAAACCAGATATTATTATAATTATGTTTGGATGGAGCGACCAGCAGGCGGCGATGGATAATGCTCCTGACAAAGAAGTGGTGTCCCCCTCGAAGAGAATTATCCGGCTTCAGAATATTCTTTCCCGAATAAGACTTTATCAGATTCTTGCCGGATTTATTGACAATCTCGGAGAACCCGAATCGGAGGCGGGGGATAGTGTGTCGCGTGTTTCATACACTGATTTCTATGACAATCTGAGTGTAATTATTTATTCGGCGAGAGCCGAAGGAATGACTCCGATTCTTTTGACCACTCCGGTCCCCTTGCCCGACAAATACGATTTCCCCGCGGATTACAAAGATGTCTATCGAAGGCATCAATATTACAATATGCAAATCCGCCTTCTGGCTCGAAACAGTCAGACCGCTTTGGTTGATTTGGCGGCCGAGTTCGATAAGCAGGCAGGGCTTTATGACAATCCAGTCAATAATCCGATGCTGTTTAATGCGCAGGGGCATCAACTGGCGGCCAAGACAATTTATGAATTTTTTAGGTCTCATCGAAATATGTTGGTCAGGAAATGACCAGGTCCGAAATTCCTTCTGCCGTTTGTCATAATCCGGTTTTATATTGACAGCGATGGAGAGTGTCGTCATATTTTTCGAGAGACTTATTCTGGAAAGGAATTATCTATGTTTTTGGGGATCGCATTCTTAATGGCGGGTGTGCTTCTTCTCCTGTCCAAGCTGGATGTCATTCGCGGAGATTTTTGGGATTATTTGATACCGATAGTCTTGATAGCTCTGGGAGCCCAGATGATATTTGAACGCAAGCGTCATCACTTCTGATGCCCGGCTCGGGGAAACTATCGATTCTTTTTCGCCCCTCCGCACAGGGACTGGAGAAATTCTGGGGGAAGCTCGAGGCGGAAATTCTGGAAATTGTCTGGGCGAACGGCCCGATGACTGTCAAGCGGGCGCTTTACTTCATAAATCAAACGCACAAATACGCCTATACGACCATCATGACGGTCATGAATCATCTGGAAAAGAAGGGGATCTTGACCCGTGAGAAAGAGGGACATTCATTTTTATACGCGTCTATCATGACGAAAGAAGAATTCCTGAAATACGCTGCAGAAAAAATAATCGATGGACTGCTTGCAGATTTCGCAGAGATCGCCTCGCCGGTACTGGCACGCCAGAATGCTGTAAAAAGGAAAAAGGGGGAGTAAATAATCTGTGTGCCGGCGTTCAAATTTATTTCAGCTTGAAGAAATCGTATAGCGCGTCGTACACTTCAAATTGTCTTTCAATATTCTGGATGTCATCGGGGTATCGAACCGAATAGCCTCGTCGCTATAGCTTCCAATCCGGAAGCATAGGGATTACTCGATAACTGATCGGTATCGGCAGCATTGACAACCTCAGCCAACGCCAGCAGGGCCGGGTCCTTCAGCTTATATTTTTCAATAATGGAAATGAAACTGCAATGGCCGTCCCTGTGGCCAAGCTCGACACCGTCTATATCAAAAGGTATAGCCTTTTCCTTATCGGCAATTTCTTTGACCAGTTCCTTCGCGACAAAAATAAATTCCGCCTGTGAATCGACAAATCTCGATATCAGCCACGGGCAGGCGACGCGGTCGACATGCACATGAGCGCGGGTAATCCATTTCATATTCTATCTCCTTGCTGCATCAGCAGCCTGCGCAATCAGCCGTTATTGGTGACTGAATAATAGGGACCGGCGCACGACCGGCCCCTATCGTTTTTCGCCCTAATCCGGCTGAGAAAAGGGGTGTTTAGATGCCCTTCTTTATTTTTTCTTGATAGACAGGTGTGGTGACATTGACCTTAAGGGTTCGCCCTTCTTTCAGCGTCACTTGATCTTTGTGCAATAGAGCTCCTGCGACACCACCCACGACGCCTCCAGCGACAGCGCCTTTAGCGGCATCCTTAGTTTTCCCACCTGTAAGAGCGCCAATCACTCCTCCCGCCGCGGCTCCAAGGGCGGCGTCTTTGGCGATGGTCGTCCCCTGTCCACCGGGACGGATTACACCTGAACCGTCGTCAGTAACAACCCAACCTTCAAGCGGCAGTGGCTTTTCTCCGGGAAGGAGAAGATCCGTGAATTTGAGCTTAATGAAGGATTTTTCGCCTTCAGCTTTGCCATCGTTTATCTCAGCAATCTCGCCTTCCAACATAGAACCGTCAGGAAGATTCAGAGCCTGATTCCCCTCCGCAGGGCCCTTAATCAAAGCGCGGAATTTATCGCCAACCTTATTTTGACCGGTCGAAAGCGGAGTCAATAGCGACACTTCAAGACCGCTATTTTCCTGAAGAAGCATTGTCTTCACAATCTCCGGCTGGGAGGGTTTAGTCTCAACCGGCTGCTGTGCTACGGCCGGCGGTTGGGTTTCTTCTACCCTCGGCTTGGGTTTGGGTTTCGGTTTCTGGGCAACCTGCTCCTGCTGAGCTGGCGGCTGTTCAGCCAGAGTGGTAGTATCCAATAGAGTTTTTGACGCCTGATCTTCAGGGAGATTAGACTCCTGCAGTTCCTGCTCGGTTTTCTCTTTCTTGGAGCTGCAGCTGCCAAGCAGAAACCCCAGAGTTATTGCACCCAAAACGACGGCAACCAGGAAAACTAGATGCCCCGATTTTCCTAAGCTGAATTTCGCTCATCATGTACCTCCTTATGATAAATAGTTCTGCCAAATCCAAGAATCGACTTAGTTTGATCAAAATATTATAACAATACAACAAAAAAATTGTTCGATAATCAACAATAGAGACTTATCCCAAAAATGAAGGCGGGTCTTTTGGCCCGCCTTATTTAATCATATATTAATCGGCAGATTCATTGAATCAGAGACAAACCGGGACAGGGGCATTTTTATACAAATAGCCAATCAGATATGTGATATCAAGCGCATTGATACGGCCATTCCCGCTAACATCACCGGCTTCCATCGGGATGGGTGCCGGTCCAAATTTATAGAGGTAGTTTATTAGGTAGGTGACGTCCAGCAAATTGAGATTATCATCGCCATTGGCATCGCCGCAAAGATAGGGATAATTGACAAAAAAGTGGCCTGTCGCCGAATATTGGGTGGAATCTCCGGTGGAAATTTTGAAGGCTTTAACTCTCCAGTAATATTCGCCATTTGACAGAGGGAATTTTGCGGCTCTCAGGTCGGAGGAATTCCATTGTTTGGAGAAGATCAGGGAACTGAATTCGGGACCAGAGGAGACCTCGACGCGATATTTATCATCGGTCATTTTCCATGCGGTCGCCCACTTGAATTTTGGCCAAGCATTTTGAACAGTCTCACCCCCGATTGGATAGGTCAAACGAGGTTCGAGCATTGGGAGGGTCCAATTGGCTCCGAAAACATCTTGATTGCCGTTGCGAGTATCTGTCCAAGTCGGCATTAATGTGATCATGGGAGGCGGTTACGCCGATATATTCTGCGATTCTGCCAGCTTTCGGTTCACTCACCTGTCCGGCAGGAAAGTATGGCTTGCCATTGAAGGGGAATCTCTTGCCTTCCTTCTTTAGATTGTCGGGGTTGATTGAAACATCTGAAATTCTATGATTGGTTGTGAATGATTCTCCACCGTCAAAGGAATAGGCCGCAAAGACATCAAAGAGGTAATGATTGACCGGATCGGTGCGCTGGTCATAGAAAATGCAGATAAGAATTCCATCTTCATTGCATATAAGCCAGGGATGAAATTGGTCGTACAAAGCACCCGGTCCCGTGAAATCATCATTTATAAAGATCGGACTCGACCAGCTTGTCCCGGAATTCAGGGAGCGGATAAACTTAATATTGAAATCGTAGTCGGGAGGATTATACAAGTCTGCATCAGCGTAGGCCATATAAAGGCGATAAGCAAATGGGCCATTGCTTATGTCCGCCGCGCAGATTGGGGCATTATAAACGTCTATGTTGCCATCAATCCACCAAAAATTGCCGGCGGTCAATGTGAGCATTTGAGGAGATGACCAGGTGAGTCCCCCGTCGGACGATTTGACCAGATTTAGACAGTGAGACGCCTCACAGATAAAGGTATCAATTATACTTTGGCCTACCCAGCTGACATAGACAGACCCATTCTTCCCCACGAAGGGAAAAGCAAACTGGCCGGCATCGATGATACCCGAGCCACAGGAGTAATTATAGGAAATCGGTGGGCCGATGACTGTAGTATCTCCGAAAGTCAATGCTCCATCCGTAGAGCGGGAAAAGATAATCCTCGTGGGGTCGGCCGAAAAGCGAGCCCAGGCGACGTAAACGTTACCGTTGTAGGATCCCCCTGTCTTATCGATGTCGATGAATTGCTTGTCTTCAAAATACGGCCCGATTGTATCTTCAACCGTAAAGGGGCCTGTCCAACTTGCGCCCTTGTCGGTGGATTTGAGAAAAGATATGTATGATGAGTCATTGCTGGCGGTGGACTTATAATCAAGCACGCAGATATAGAAATTTCCCCGAGTTGTCGACGGCGAGCGCCGGGTCGGATTGCCAATCGAATTTCTGCATGGCAGGGGAAAGCAGGCTATCAGTCCAAGTATTGCCGCCGTCAATCGATCTTCCAATGCCGATTTGCCGGTATCCAAGCCGGAAGTCCCGCCAATCGGCGATAATAATATTGCTATCAGTGGGACAAACCCAAATTTGTTCTTCGTTTTGAAGTTGAGACGATGGCGATGATATTTGATAGTTGGCCGGCGGCGGGGGTGTCGCCGTGACATTGGTTAAGATCAGAAACAGGCCACCCAGTATGAAAACGAGTCTGATACTAAAGTTCATGGTTCCCTCCCGAACTAAAGGCCGGTATAATTTATATCCGATCATTCCCTTCTTCAAGGACAGATAGGTGCGGGGCCACTTTTATACAAATAATTTATTAAATAAGTTACATCCAGAGCATTAAAGGAGCCATTTCCGTCAGCGTCAGCTTCGTCGGCACAACCCGGCACTGGTCCATACTTATATAACCTATTAATCATGGCGGTAACGTCGAGCGCATTCACCGCGCCATTGTTGGTGTAATCACCGGGCAAATCACAACAGGTCGCATGGAGATAAACGATTTGCATCGAATAGCCTGTCGCCAGATAGCCGTACTGTCCGCTCACTGCGATCTCATAGACGGTTTCCCCGGTTCCCCATTTGCCATCACTACCGGCCGGAACCATAGCAGCAGGATTGGTAATATCAAAGAAGTATAAGCCAAAGTATGTGCCTACGATGGCGTAATTGTCTTTGAGCGCGATGGAGAAGGCATCATCGTCCGTGTACTCATGATCGAGCACAGAGGGAACCGACGGATTAGTGATATCGATTGAACTAATCCACCCCATCATAAGTTCGCCGGTCCAAACGCACACAAAAGCATTGTTCCCCGATAGAACTATATCGCCCGGCGTACCCCCAACCATGGCCTCTCCTTCAAGATAAGGAGACTGAGGATTGCTTATATTTATGATCTTAAGGTTGGGGACATAGGCATAATCGCCCCGCACGGCAAGGTATTGACAGAAGGGTTGATAAAAAGATCCCACCTCTGCGGGAACCAATGGATTGGAGATATCATATATCCGGAGGGAGTCAATTCCGCCGATATAAGCATAGTTTCCCTGAATGGCGATACAATATGCCGCTTTTGGTAAGGCGGTACTGCTGACCAAGTAGGGGCTATTATCGTCGGCGATACTGAATATATCGAAATAGCCGACATTTACATACGGGTTCAGGGGGTATCCGGCGACGAAGGCGAAAGTGTCTCTCACAACCACATCCATTCCAGAATATGCGAGTGGGATTTGGCCTTTTATGATTGGATTAGTGTTGCTGGTAATATCGACAATACTGAAACCGGTTCCGGCGACATAAGCGCGATTTCCGACAATGGCGACGCTTTGCGAGTAATAGGTTCGGTAACTGCCTGCCAGAGTCATGCCGGCAGGATCAGCGACATTTATCAGCAAGAGGCCGAGGGAGGCGTCAGCCACAAAGGCGAGAGAGTCCTTCACCAATACTTTTCGGCCATAAGAATTATCATACTTACCTACAAAAATGGGATACGCGGGATTATGCACGTTAAAAGCTACAAGCCCGCTATCAGTATTGGTATAATCTTCACAGGCCAGATAAACGATCGAATCCGCGAGATAGATGCCGCAGGCCTCTCCACGGGCAGTATGGGAGCCAATGATATACATGCTATCCGGATGCGGAATCGCTATAACCTGCAAGCCGCTATTATAGCAGGCGACATACGCGATACCATTGGAGATGGAAATATCATAGACACGCGAAGGTGTGGCGCAAAGGGATAATGGCTTTGCCGTATCGGGGCTGGCGAGGTTGAAAGTTGCCAGGCCGAAAACGGTACCTACATAAGCGATGGTATCTTTGATTGCCACGGTAAAGGCACCGGTAAGGCCAGACGTGATCGTCGAGAGTTGGGGAGACGAAGGCGCTGAAATGTCAATGACTATTAAACGGCCGTTTTGATCAATAAGATAGGCATAGTTTCCCGAAACGCAGACATCATTAATATATCCACTGGGATTGATATGGCCGACCAAGGAGGGATTTGCCGGGTCTGTCAAATCGTATATTCCGAGACCGTTATTCCATAATGCGACATATAGATAGTTGCCCGAAATTGTCGACCCAAAAGCCATTCCGCTGTCGATTCCGACCTGGCGGATGAAGGCTGGCTTGGAAATGTCGCTTATGTCGACGACAATGAGACCTTTTTCCAATGAGCAGTAAGCGTAGTTGCCATTAATCGCGACGTTCTGCATTGAAGTCCACAGTGAGCTTCCCACCAAGGTTGCTTTCATATTATCAGTCGAAAGAGCATGGCCGCCGGCAAAAAGCAGCACGGCAAGGATTGGGAATTGGAATCGTGCCCTTCTCATTTTTCCTCCAAGCAGTTAAGTATCATTAAGTTTCAGCGGACTGAGATGATCAAAAAACTCTAAGCTCTGACGAGGCTTGTGGTCATCTCTTTATAAAATTAGGACACACCAAAAGATAGCCGAATTCCGATTTCTGTCAATCGTTTTTTTGTGATCCTATGCCGTACAATCGGCAAGGTGCCATAATGATTGAGGGTGCAACTACCCCATCAAGAGGCTGATGGCCGGATGCACCCTCTACATCGATTCGCGGCGTCCGATCCATTTTCGCAAATGCACCAAACGCCGGGATGAAATCTTGATCTATTCCTATTTACAATTTGTCGTCGCTAATCAGAACCGTCGTCCCCCTCCGCCACCGCCTCGGCGCTCTCCTCCGCCGCCTTCGCCGCCCGTGCGTTCGGTCTGAGGACGGGCCTCATTTACTTTCAGAGAACGGCCTTTGATATCCCTGCCATTCAATCCTACAATGGCCGCTTTCGCTTCATCGTCGGATGGCATTTCGACAAACCCAAAACCTCTCGATTTGCCGCTGAATTTGTCCTTCAGAATGGTCACGTTCGCGACCGTTCCGAATTCTTCAAACGCCTTGCGGAGATCTTCTTCGCCGGCCTCAAACGACAAATTGCCAACATAGATGTTCATTATGAGCTCTCCTGAATCAGTTAATACTTGTGATGATTAATGAACAAAGCAAGGCCTACCCAAATAAATTAAAAGGCCCGGCCGCCCAGGCGCAATAATAGCGGTGAGAATGCCCCCAATTTCGATAATTTTCCAGTAAAGCCAAAATCTTTGCTACTTAACCAATCATTACCAATAAATAAAACATACAAAGTCATGTCCATTTTGTCCAGAAGAAAATGAGTTCAAACTCAAAAAGATTTCAATGGCTCTGGTAGGCTTCGAGAAAATGACACTTCAAGCATGCTATTTTCCGTTAGCTGCCCCTTCTCGGATTATTCAAAGACTAAAATAATGTATGCGCGTCGGAAAGCGATTTTGGAGCGGCAAAATTTTCCCAGTCACCCGGCGGCGGAATCCTCGTCAGATTTTTGGCTTCAAGACAACTGCTTTGCCGACCCGTCCGTCGATGAGAATCTCGAGCGGTTTTTTCAGAGACAGGTGGCTGACATGCTCGGATTCATCGGTCACGGTTTGCTGAGACAACCAGTCCCAATCCATGAACGAATCAGAATTGGATCCCTCGACGGTCAAATATCCCATATTGTATGAGATGAGATTTTGAAAAAAATGAGTCCCAAATGACGGCGCGACTGAAAAATCGCCGTAGGCGGCCTCTACTATAATCATTGCCTCGGAAATCTGGCTCCATGAAACCGGAATTCCCAACCAGCGGTCAGAAGTGCCCCATCTCCCTGGGCCGATGAGCAGATATTTCCTGCCTTTTGCTTTTAGGTCAGCATTGAAGCGTCCAATTTCATTGGCCATAGCGCCCATCTGAGCACGGCTGAAGCCTTCGGGATTAACATACAAAATGTCGACGATGTTGTTGATATGCCCGTTGCCAAGCGACTGTGCGCTTCGGCACAAAATTCTGTTAGATTCAATGCCCTCCACGGAAACAGTGGAAGTATCGCTGTCTCCGGGCATCGGGCGAATCTGCAGAAAATAGAAGTGACACGGTTTGCTGCGATCAGGGCCGAAATCCGCGGCATACTCAATCTCAACGGGGCAATTCATGGCTTTATTTCCGAGATGCAGGAGGAAACGAATAATGTCATCCAGCGGAAATATTTTCGACTTGAGTATAGGAGAAAAAGTGACCACCCTGATTCCGTCGCGCGATACCCCATCATACACCCTATCGTCATCGGAAGAGTAAGTTGACGCGACGAATGAAATTGAATGATCGGCCTCAGCTTGATCCAGCCCAAGTTTAATAAGCCCCGCCTCTCCACCCGGACTGGGAAATATCAGCGGGTCAGACATATCTATGGCATAAAACTCTCGCTGAGAATATGTCAGAAAATCCTGGGGAGTCGAGAACTGCGGCAGGCGGAGCGGATTGCTTGGGGAAAAATAGAGGCAATTTCCGCCTTCGACGATTGTCTTGCCCAGACCGAGCGCAACATATGCGACCCCCTCTTCAGGCCTGATGTCGCCGATAGAATAGTAATTATATGAGCGGGCAATGCCGGAGAGATACCGGATAATGGCAACCCCCCCGCTGTACGCCAGCGGCTTTTTGAATCACGATTGCCATTTTTTCCTCCTCGATACGATTTCCTGATGCCTCAATGTAATTTTTGGCATTCGAGAAGAACGTCGAAGCATAAATATACTTCACAGCCACTTCCAACCTTTTCAGCCGCTCTTCCTTGAGAGGATGGCAATTGGGCAACATATGCGTATCAAAAATACCGGCGAATGGCTGATAATGAGAATCTTCCAACAAAGACGATGAGCGTACTGCAAGCGGATAATCAGCCACTTCAAGGTAAGCATTCAGATCCCGTGTTACGCTTGACGGGAGGCTTGCCTCAGCAAAAGCCGTCGCTATTTCCTTGTCTCCGTGATTCCCGAGAGCAAGGGCCCGCAGATTATTCTGTTCGAGGAATTGGTCGAATATATCAGTTGCGATGACCGCCGAGGGCGGCACCGAAATTCGCGTGCCTGCAAATGAATCACAAATATTATATCTATTGAAAAGATTATTAATGAAGGCCAATCCCCGCCCCTTGCCTCCCAGAGATCCTGATCCAATGCGGACAAATTCAGTATCGGACCCGAAGTCGGCACGGGAGAATTCCGCGACGACGCCGAGCTGTTTTTCTCGGCGGAAATTTCTCAGGATTTCGACAAGATATTTTCTGAGATTCTCGGGTTCTTTAAATTCGGAGACTCGGCGAGGACGAATCCTGGTTGCCAGATCAAATTCAGTTCTCGCCATCAGCCAATTTGAGAAATGATTGTGGTTGGCGTGATAGATGACAGATGTCAAGTCGACGGATTCCAGGCACTTTTCTAGGGAAATGAAATCGTCGGCGCGGGCAATTTCGACTCCATTCGGCAGGCGAAAAACGAAGTCGCCAAACCCAAAATTGTGCATTATGAACAAACGCAAGTCATTGAGCAGTGACGGCGATTTCTTATGCAGGAAGGCGAGGCCATGCTGATGAGCCTGGGAAGCGTTTAGAATATTTGAAGATTGAAGCAGAATCGGGAGGTCTGGAACCGCTTCCTTTGCAATCTTAGCGAATTTGAAACCGGCTTGAGAATCTGCCTTCCCGTCAAGGGAGAATTTCACGTCGGATATAACGCCAAGCAGAAATTCCTTATATTTTTCAAGCAGCGCTTCAGCTTCTTCAAATGACTCTGCCAGAAGAATTTTGGGGCGCGCCCTCATCCGCAGGAGGCGATGTGCCTGATTGATGCCGTCGGACATGAGAGAGACAGTCTGTCGCATAATCTCGGCATAGATCAGGGGCAGGTAGGCAGAATAAAACCGAACTGAGTCTTCAATTAAGATTATAACGCGTACCGCCACCAGGCCCGTGTCATGCTCGACGTTCAACTTGTCCTCAATGAATTTAACAATCGCCAGTATTATTTTAATGTCGCCATTCCAGATGAATGCCTTATCAATTGTCATTCGCCAGTTTTCAGTGAGTCGGCCTGCGAGTTCTTGAGTCTGGTAAGCCAGAAGTACAATCGGAATCCCCGGTGAAAGCGCTTTCGCCTTCTCGCCGAATGAAGCCAGTTTGATATCATTCAACGGGCGAACGATTATAATCAGGTCAAATCTCTCCTTTTCCAGGAGTATCAAAGCTTCCCGCCCGGTGGAAACCCGACTAATATGAGGAACATAGGACAAGCTGAATTCGGCATATTCGCCGGTCATCAGATTGGCCAGTTGGCCATCTTCCTCCAGTATAAAAGAATCGAAAAGGCTCGAAATTAGGAGAATATTGCGGATCCTGAATGGCATAAGGGAATCGAAATGGGCAAATTCCGATTCGTAATTTTTCAAATCTATTTCAGGTTTCATTTCTTCTCACGCCCGCCATTTGATCAAATCCCGGCAGGCAAAGTATGGCCTTCTGTCCTGCCGCAAACTATACGGGCTTTAATCTGAACGATATTGATTTTGATACTTGCGCCCAATAATTATGGGCGGAATAAATTTTTTATCCCGCCCAAAATGTCAAGAGTCTCTAAGCAATCGAAATACTATACCACGCCCTGATCAAGCATGGAATCAGCCACTTTCTTGAAACCTGCAATATTGGCGCCCAGCACGTAATTAGTCGGCTGGCCGTACATGGTGGCCGTATCGCGACAAGCCCGGTGAATAGCCTTCATAATGTTATGGAGGCGCTGATCCACTTCCTCGCGACTCCAGCTGAGTCGAATGGAGTTTTGTGACATTTCGAGACCCGAGGTGGCCACTCCGCCGGCGTTAGCCGCTTTTCCCGGCCCATAGAATATTTTGGCGTTGACGAACTGCTCGGCCGCATCGGGGGTTGAGGGCATATTGGCCCCTTCAGCAACGCAGACACAGCCATTTTTGAGCAGAGTCTTGGCGTCGTTGCCGTTCAATTCATTCTGAGTGGCGCAGGGAAGCGCGACATCGACAGAAATATTCCAGATTCCGGTACCATCAACATATTTGGCGGACTTAAATTTGCCAATATAATCTTTTATTCGGCCGCGCTTTACATTTTTCAGCTCCATGACATATTCCAATTTTTCGGCCGTGATACCGTCCTCGTCGACGATATAGCCATTGGAATCTGAGAGCGATATAGCCTTTCCACCGAAATGGTTGACTTTTTCGACGGCGTATTGAGCGACATTCCCCGAGCCGGATACGGAGACCCGTTTCCCGCGAATGGAGTCGCCGCGCGTATTAAGCATCTCTTCTGCAAAATAGACTGTACCGTAGCCAGTGGCTTCCGGTCGGATTAAACTTCCGCCCCAATTCAATCCTTTTCCGGTAAGAACGCCTTCAAAGAGATTCTTAAGGCGTTTGTATTGCCCGAACAGGAACCCGATTTCCCGTCCTCCGACACCGATGTCGCCGGCGGGTACATCCGTATGCTGCCCTATATGGCGATAGAGTTCGCTCATAAAGCTCTGACAAAAACTCATTACCTCATTGTCAGATTTCCCCTTCGGGTCGAAATCCGAACCTCCCTTCCCACCCCCCATAGGCAGAGTGGTCAGGCTGTTCTTGAAAACCTGCTCAAAACCGAGAAATTTGAGGATACCGAGATTGACACTGGGGTGAAAACGCAGGCCGCCCTTGTAGGGGCCGATGGCGCTGTTGAATTCAACCCGGAAACCGCGATTGACCTGCACGCGACCATTGTCGTCGACCCAGGGAACCCGAAACATAATAACCCGCTCGGGTTCGACAATTCGTTCGATGATTTTGGCTTCCAGATACTCCGGATGCCTTTCCACGACTGGCTCTAGTGATTCAAGAACCTCGTGCACAGCCTGGTGAAATTCAGGTTCTGCCGGGTTCTTGGCTTTAACCATAGCCATAACCGATTGAAGATACTGATTCATTCTTGACTCCTTGCCATTATTTAGAACCAAGTTTGATATTTATTTCACAAAGTCGGGCTAATTTACTCTATTTCTTCGGAAAGTCAACTGGTTTGTGGAAAATTTATAGAGGAAAATCATAATTTCGAATTACTTTCAGGCGAATTTCATATACTTTGACGCCGATAGCGGCCCACACTATGGAAGAACGAGTTTCTTTTTTCAATGAAGATTGCATTGCCGGGATGAAGAAGCGTCTCCGGGCGAAAAGTATTGATGTTGTAGTCACCTCTCCTCCATACAATATTGGGGTGAAATATGGAACTTATGATGACGGAATCCCGCGCAAGGATTATCTGGAATGGCTCGAACAATGGGGAGACTGCAGTAAATTATGTTCTTAAGGACTCGGGGTCTCTATTCTTGAACATCGGCTCGAAACCGAAATCTCCGGAAGTTCCCTTTCAGGTAGTGGAGGTTTTTCAGAAAATATTCAAGCTTCAAAATGTCATCCATTGGATAAAATCTATCTATATTGAAACAGAAAGCTATGGTGAAGAACTGAAGATTAATGTCGGGCATTATAAACCGATAAACAGTCGGCGATTTCTAAACGATACCCATGAGTACATATTCCATCTCACCAAAACCGGTCAAGTCGAAGTCGATCGGATTGCCTTGGGAGTACCGTACAAAGATAAGAGCAATGCCTCCCGTTGGGGAGGCGGCAAAAACCGGCTCAGGTGCCGAGGAAACTGCTGGTTTATCCCATACGAGACCATTCAAGATAGGTCCTCGGATCGGCCCCATCCGGCGTCATACCCACCTCAGCTAGCTGAAAATTGCATCCGACTCCATGGTTATAAAAAGGGACTGAAAGTGCTTGATCCATTTATGGGAATTGGGAATACTGCGCTGGCTTGCCGTAAGCTGGGGGTAGAATTTATCGGATTTGAGATTGATCCGGCTTATCTCAAAATCGCAGAGAAACGCTTGAAATCGTCGAGGGATAAATCGCTTGACAATATGAGGTGATGCCTTAATTTGAAAATCGATGGAATCTCGGAGAGAATATTTTGAATCGTTTGCGGAGGAGTGGGACAAAAATTTCACTGCGGAAGACCTTGAAATTCTGTCGTATCAAATTGATTTATTCAAAATCAGGGTGGGAGGAAGGGTACTTGATCTGGGATGCGGCACGGGGGTGCTGTTCGACAATTTAAGAAGAAAGGTAGGGGCATCCGGATTGGTCGTTGGGGTGGATTTTTCCGGAAAGATGATTCACAAGGCCAGGCAAAATTTCCCATTTGATAATTGCATTGTTATCGGCGCTGACGCGGAAAATCTTCCTCTGAAGGCGCAGATATTTGATTTAGTGATATCTTTCGCATCATTTGCGCATTTCGCCGACAAGCGGAAAGTAATAATGGAAGCATCGCGGATTCTAAGGCCGGAAGGAAGTCTGCACATTCTGCATCTGCTGGGAAGCAAGGAACTCGAGAATCATCATCATCAGGCGGGCGGCCCCGTGGCGAAAGATCATCTTCCGCCGCGAGAGAAAATGATGCAGATGCTTGCCGAGGGGCAGTTCACCGGCGCGACAATAACCGACCATCACGGTCTATATCTGGCGTCAGCCGTCCGAAAATGAAATTGAGTCTTGGTCCGCGTAAGGCGGCGCACGCCGCATTATATCTGGCATTAGCCATTATCCTGCCGGTCGTGTTTCACCAATTCGGAATCGGCGGGCGGGTCTTTCTGCCGATGCATATCCCGGTTCTAATTTGCGGTTTTGTGGTTGGGCCGTTGGCAGGGGTGCTGATTGGTCTTGTCGCCCCGCCAATGTCACAGCTTCTGACGGGTATGCCGCCTCTTTATGCAGTACCTC
The DNA here is from genome assembly GCA_963813655.1 of uncultured candidate division Zixibacteria bacterium. Classification (GTDB taxonomy): domain Bacteria; phylum Zixibacteria; class MSB-5A5; order GN15; family PGXB01; genus CAWEZN01. The sequence continues at coordinate 693,611 of CAWEZN010000010.1, forward strand.
TGATGATGATGGAGTTGGCGCTTTATGGGCTCATAGCCGGGCTGGCTTACAGAAAAATGGGATTCAATATCTATATTGCACTATTGATCGCCATGATTTTCGGGCGATTGGCGTTCGCCTTGGGATTACTGGTGCTGGGGCAGTTTCAGGGGATTAAACTTGCCCTATGGGCCGATGCAGTTTCTGACGGGCGGAATTATCGTCGCCGGTTTGCCGGGAATAATTTTGCAATTGGTGATAATACCTCCCGTAGTCGCCGCCATCAGGCGGATGGCAAAATTCTAATCCCATTAACCCAAAAATCCAAGAAAATAAACTCTATTCCCGTTGGTATCGTGGATCGGTGCGCCATGTGGGATGATAGGTGTCGGCGGCGAAATGAAAGGCCTCGGGTGTTACGCAGTTTTTGAACTGTTCGCCTCGGTCTTTGAACATTTGTTTCCAGAGATCGAGCTTCTCCCCGTTCAAATCTCGAGAAGGAATGACCTTTCGGCTATTGATCAGCTGATCTTCGTCCTTGTGCCACCAGGCAGGCTCCTGAATTATTGTCCCAAATTCCTTTTCATAAAAGGCACGGTTGCGCTCGATGAGGCTTCCCGGATAGGTACATATAACCATGACAGGCCCAGGTGAGCGAGGAATTGGTCGTATTAATCATATCGTCAACGAAACGGAAGGTTTCGTTAAGCGTTTGTTCGGTCTCCCCGGGATGATTGAAAATAATATTGGCCATATGGATTACGCCATATTGATCGAAAAGGCGGCTGGCACGACGGAAATCCTCAAGAAACTTGTCGGGATTTTTTGTTTTGTTCATTAAGTGCAGCATCGTGGGAGAACAGCTTTCCACGCCAAGTTCGATAGCTACTTTTAATTGGGAAAGAAGTTTGATATCTTCCTCATCGAAAAATTCCGGCCGTGTTTCGAAAGTAATCCAGTAGGACGGCTTTGTCTCGATCAATCGTTTGAAAAATTCCTTTCGCCATTGGGAACGCAGACCAAAGCAAGCGTCGCCAAAATTGACGACCCCGACTTTAAGCCGGTCGACGGCAGTCTGAACCAACTGTACCGCTTTTTCGGGAGGGTACGGATGCCACCGCCTTTCTTTAAGCGATTCCATGCAAAAAGAACAATCAAAGGGGCATCCGCGCGAAAGAAAGAGGGCGACACTTCTGATTCCCGAGGGAAATTCCGTCTGCAAAAATGGTTCGATCAGATCCCAGTTCGGATCCACAAAATTTTCGGGAAGAACCGAGGGGGCGTCGATGATTTTAGTCTCGGTCGGCCGTCCGGAAGAATGAAAAGATTCCGCGATCTGTTTAAGGGTCAGTTCGCCCTCACCGCGAATCAGATAATCAAGAATATTATCCGGCGTCTGGAAATCAACGGGTCTGGCAGTGGGATGATACCCGCCGACAACGATCAGACGGTCGGGATAAAGTTCGCGGGCGATCTTTGCCACGGACATAGTTGCCTTGTACCGAAAGGCTGGTCCAACAGGAAAGAGCGAGAATATCATACTCCTGCTTTTCCAAATATTCGCGGACGCGGCGCTCGAAACGTTTGATCTGGATATTTCCGGTGGGGCGGCCGATCGTAATTTCGAAATCGGCATAGGTCACCGGGAAAAATTGGGCCAGATATGAACCGAGAAGCAAGCATCGAGGATTTGACTTCATATCGCTCCTGCTCGACCGGGTAGTAGAAGCTGGAAGGGTGCAAGAGAAGAATCGAAGGTGTCTGACTGCGGACCATAATATAATAATAAGACGCTGGCGCCAGAAGTCAAGGATGGCCTAATCGAATTCGTATCGAGGGTCGGGGGGTGTTTGCTCGGGGCTGATCCGGCCAATGACAATTTCGGCGCGGTTATAGCTCTCCCCTTTCATCGGCGAACCGTGAAGACGCCGCAACATGGCGAGCTGTCCGGTATGAGTAAGGGCGTCGGCAATCGGTCCGGCAATGAGATGAGTTAAGTCACCACGGATCGGTTCGCCGGAAGCGAGGGCGTCATCGAATTTTTTCAAGGCGGCAAAGAATCTGGCACAATCGTGATCCCATGCTTGCGGCGGGGTGGCGATCCATTTGGATTCGCCCATTGCCAGAGTGAGAGGCCCAGTCAAACAGGTCGCTCATGTGTGCCACAATATGAAGCGGGGAATTTGATGTCGGCCCCGGGCGGAAAGTGGCGAAGGATGGCGGGGCGCCCCGCATGGTCTTGGCGGCACGGTAGGCCAGTGTGGCCAGAATATAGCGAATTAAGTCCAGATCGGTCATAGGCATATAATCCTCGTCGATAAATGTCAATCGATGTACAATATGAATCGGGATTTGGATTGTCAATCAGATTATCAGCCGGGGCGCGAATCGGGTAATCCCTTGAGCCGTATAGGGTATATGATGGGCCTGAGACGGGCTGGGGTGGGTTCGCTTTGTCATTTTTAAAATGTCGCACGCGGGCTTGTAGTGAATTTGCGTATTTGGGTAACTAAGCAAAACATGCCTGCCACGACGGACATAATTATCATCACTCCTCCACTAATAGGCCCGGTGGCGAATCACCATTGATGCTGTAGGGAATTTGTAGAAATGAGGTCGCTGGGGGGGTGTCTCGAGGCGACCTTCCCGCGGAAGCGGGAACCTGGGCTCTGGGTTCCCGATCAAGTCGGGAATGACAGTATAGGGATGCGGGAATGAGTCTTATGTTAACGCGTGGTTAAGAGAGAATCGAAAGAGGGTGGGGGCGTGAGGATTTGAGGAATAAGATTCCGAAGATGATTAAGCCTATACCGCTGATTGAGCCGGGGAAATATCCTTTGGTATAAATGGCCGCGGAAAGATGGGCGGCGCCATTCAGGATTTCTATTATGCGCAATGGCACGGGCCAAGTTGATCGCCCAAGGCTTGCGGCGAAAAAGTAATACTGTCATCAGAGCCAGAAAAGCGATAAATATAATATTGGCAATCAGAAAAGTTGAAGCGGTCATGGTCAGGACGGGGAATATTTGAATTTTGCTGTGGATGAATCCGGTAACGATGGGAAAGTGAATATAAAGGCGTCCGGCGATTTCCTCGGCGCTATGAATGGCCTGCATGATGGTCAGCGCCAGAAACAGGTAGCAGGATTTGGGGTGGTGATGGGTCATGGCGTATGATATGGATGGTGGGGGAGAAAGCAATGGGGTTGTTTTTGTAAGCCAAAGATCCCACGCGTCCGTCAAATGCCGGATTGAAATTGGGTGGGTTACCAGGTTGCCTGTTTATACTTACGGCTCCGTGAGGCCAGCACCGCGAGGGCGCCGTTGAGGATAACCACGTAGGCTACGAAAGCGGTATTTTCAAAGTTGTAAGTTTGAACCGACAGAAAGCTTATTCCGAAGCCGAATGTGCTGATAGCATAGGCAATCCAACTCTCGGAATGAGGATGGCGATACGACTTGATAAGTGTCGGTATGCTCGCCAGCATATCGGCCAGCAGCGAGAACAGTAGGGCCAAGTTCGGATTGTCGGTAATGGCCCAGAGGATGATGCCGATGATAGCCGCTGCCATCAGGTAGTAGTCGCGCGGTTCACTTTTCCAATAGGCTTTCTTGTTGAAGAAAGATGCAGCGACGATAAGCAACGGCGTAAAGCCGGCGACAAACGACGTCCACGATATACCCTCGACGCCCTGCGCCCTTTGCGCCACAAAGATGACCATCGGGAAGATTCCCCAAAGCAGCCACGTGATGCGGTTGGGCTGGGCTTTGCCGACGATGGTTTCGTATAAGTAATAGTAGCCGCCGAGCGAGCCGATGATGGCACCGATAATCGCGCAATATTCGGGAAGCATGGGTTGATTATAGCAAATCAACAGAGAATATCAAGAATCTAGTTGAAAGTTCATCTGGTGGCTCGGGCATGTGTTTTCGGTACTGATGGGGAAGTCAAGGTGAATTAGGAGGGTGTTAAGAAGGGATTCAGAGCAGCACGAGGTAACAAATATCGAGGCTCCGACAAAGGTGGACAAGCACGCGCATTCTAACCTATGAGTGCTACAGTTTCTTAATCACTATATCTGCTGATTTGAGGGCACTTGAGACCAGCTGGGCGGATACTTGACATTCCTCATCGTAATCACAGGAATTGCGCCACTGTCGCAATCGGTCCAAGGAATTTGCTATTTTAAAAAAGCTTCGTGATAAGTAGCACTCGATCAAATCCCTGTGATCTTCTGGATGTTTAGTAATATGAAAATCAAGATTGTTTTGAGCATAAGCCCTTGCGTGGCAGAAGGCTGCATAATATGCCCGGCTGACTGATGTTCGCCGTACGGTTTCTTCATCAAATAGATTCCCGCCACTCTCATAAAGAAATTTGGCAAAATCATAATATTTGTGCCAAAGAAATGCCATTATACGTTAGATTGCGGTCGCAGAAAATCGGTTGATATTAGCAATCTACCTTTTTTGCCATAGAGAATTTTAGAGCATTGCTCACCGAAATGTTCTATTTTGTCCAAAATATCTTGTGGATAGTCATCATAGCGAACATAGATGGTTAAGTAATTGTCATCTATCTCGGGGTCGCAATAAAGTCCTAATGCCAACTCTGCTTCATCTCCAAAATAAGATCTTGCTTTCATGCAGAGAAGTCTGACTGCACCTATTATATCGGGAAAACGAAAAAGATACGATTTCACAGGCATAGAGGTTTTCAGCAGAATGCGAGACACAGTAATCTGACCCACCAACCATTCTATGGTCTTTGAAAGATCTGTGGTTCCAGCGGCATACCGCAATCTGTAAGTTCTAACTTTGTCCAATTCCTCGTAAGCTTCTGATCCCATTTCGTCTGGGCAGAATAGATCAGGCTTTGCCCAAGCCTCGACTTTCTCTTTAGGCCATTGCCAGTTGGATGTTATCCCCATAAAGGATAAATTATGACACTCATCGATTATTGAGGTACATGCGGTTACCATTTATTCCTCTCCAAAAATATGTCTTAGGCTATCCTGAATACAACCCTCAAATAACTGTTCAATTTTAGCATGAGAATTATTGATCCATTCTAGTGTCTGTTCCAAATTATAATTTTGCGCTTTGAGCAGGAAATAATCAAAATCCAAAAGAAGGGCGGATGCCTCATGTGCATCTGAAACTGCAGAAGTCAATTGCATCCTGCATATGTCGCGCCTCTCATTAAATGGCAATTCACACCCCACAGTGAACGCTGACATATCCTTCGGCAATCTTTCCCCAAGGTTGGGTCTAAAATCAAAATAATCCTCTAATTTAATAGTTGGCTGCTTGATTTCTATCTTATTAATATATCTTAATCCAATTCGCTGAAAGGCACCTACGTCGACGCAAGCCATAAGACCTTTGAGCGCTAATTCAACATCCGGCTGAAAATTGTTCCAACTTTCATATGGCTTTAATCTATTTACTGCGAGAAGATTCTGTCCGACTTGCATGAACGTCTTCTTGTCATTTTTAAGAAATATCACTCTTTCATTTAGGCGAAGTCGAGGAGTGCTAGATGTGATAGAGTCGGCATCAAGTTCAGGAACAACCTTCTGCTCCTTTATGGGGAAATCCCCTCTTATTTTCTCATATAGCAATCCCGGTACCGTCAAATCCCATTTGGTATCAGGTGCCAGCCTGAATTCGCAGATAGCTTCAATAATAGGTGGATATTTATATTTTCTGCTCATATAGGTGGTCAAAGTAAAATATTTTCATCATTCCTGGCATTCAACCTAGGAGATTCTCCCGGTCATTTAGTAGTTCAATTGGGCTCGTTATACCCTGATTATCGTCTGCACATTGTGAAATATTACGTTCAAAACCTACTTTCGTAACATAATATAAAATTATGCAATGTCAATAAGCAAGTTATCCTCCCCTACTCCTCTTTCACCACTCGTGCGACGTCGGTGACTTTGTCGTCTTTGTCGAGGTTTATCAGGTGGACGCCCTGTGTGTTGCGGCTGATGACGTGTATCGCTTTCACGCCCTGACGATTGGTGATTCCGTTTTTGGTTATCAGGATCAGTTCGTCGTCGTCCAAGCACTTCTTTTATGGTGACTACTTTGCCGTTGCGCTCGTTGGCCTTAATATTTATTACCCCTTTTCCGCCGCGGTTGGTGACACGATAATCGGCGATACTGGTGCGCTTGCCGTAGCCGTTTTCGGTGACGGTCAATAGTGAGGCGTCGCGCTTGACGACGACCATGCCGATAACATAATCGCCCTTGGCGAGATTAATGCCGCGGACACCATAGGCGCTGCGCCCCATGGCGCGGATTTTTTCCTCGGGGAAGCGGATCGCCTGTCCGAGGCGGGTGGCGAGGATGATTTCGAAAGTGCCGTCGGTGATGGCGGCCTCGATGAGTTCGTCGTCATCGGGAAGATTGGCGGCGTTGATACCGGCCTTGCGCGGGTTGGCGAAATTATCGAGCGCGGTTTTTTTGATGGTGCCGTTTCTGGTCGCCATGACGACATATTTATCCGGATCGAACGAGCGGACTTTGCAGAAGGCGGTGATTTTTTCGCCTTCGCTCGAGGGTCATCATATTGACAATCGGTTTGCCTTTGGCGAGTTTTCCGCCGGTCGGGATTTCGTGGACTTTGATCCAGTAGCAGCGTCCTTTGTTGGAGAAAAAGAGGATATAGTCGTGGGTCGAGGCGATGAAGAGATGCTCGGCGAAATCTTCTTCTTTGGTTTCGATGCCGATGACGCCGCGTCCGCCGCGGTTTTGACGGCGGTACATGGTGATCGCAAGGCGCTTGACATACCCGGAGTGCGAGATGGTGATGGCCATATCCTCTTCGGCGATTAAATCCTCGACGGTGAATTCTTCGGCGGCGTCCTGAATTTCGGTGCGGCGGTCGTCCCCGTATTTGCGTTTCAGTTCGAGCAATTCTTCCTTGATGATCGCCATGCGGCGCGGTTTGGATTCGAGAATCCCTTTGAGTTCGGCGATGAGTTTTATGATCGCGATATATTCCTCTTCGATTTTCTGCCGTTCCAGACCGGTCAGGCGGGCGAGGCGCATATCGAGGATGGCATTGGCCTGTTTTTCGGAGAGTTTGAATTTGGTCATCAAACCTTCGCGGGCGGTCGGGGTATCTTTGGATTTTTTGATCAGCTCGATGACGGCATCGATATTGTCGAGCGCGATTTTGTACCCCTCGAGAATATGGGCGCGCTCTTCGGCTTTATTGAGGTCGAATTTGGTGCGCCTGACGATGACCTCATGGCGATGAATCAGGAATTGCTCCATCATCTCTTTGAGCGAGAGGACCATCGGGACGCCGCCGACCAGAGTCAGCATGATGATGGCAAAAGTGGACTGCATCTGCGTATGTTTGAAAAGCTGATTGAGGACGATTTCGGCCTGGGCGTCGCGTTTGAGTTCGACGACGATTCGCATGCCGTCGCGGTCGGATTCGTCGCGCAGATCGGAGATGCCCTCGATATGCTTATCGCGCACCAGTTCGGCGATCCGTTCCAGAAGATTGGATTTGTTCACCTGAAAAGGAATCTCGGTGACGACGATCATCTCTTTGCCGCTTTTCTGGGTTTCGACGACGGCCTTGGCGCGGACCATCAGGCGTCCACGTCCGGTACGGTACGCCTCGCGGATACCGGCGCGGCCGTTGATGATGCCGCCGGTCGGGAAATCGGGGCCAGGGACAAAATCCATCAGTTCATCATTGGTGATTTCGGGATTATCGATCAGTGAAGCGAGGCCATCGATCACCTCGCCGAGATTATGCGGCGGGATATTGGTGGCCATACCGACGGCAATACCGGAGGTACCGTTGCATATCAGGTCTGGGAATTTACCGGGGAGAACACGCGGTTCGGTGCGGGTTTCGTCGTAGTTGGGCATCATATCGACGGTATCTTTTTCCATGTCAGCCAATATTTCCATCGCGATTGGCGTGAGGCGGGCCTCCGTGTACCGCATGGCCGCGGCGCCGTCGCCGTCGACCGAGCCGAAATTCCCCTGCCCATCGACCAGCGGGTAACGCATGTTGAAATCCTGCGCCATACGTACAAGGGTGGGGTACACCACCTGCTCGCCGTGGGGATGGTAATTACCGGAAGTATCGCCGGCGATCTTGGCGCACTTTCTGTACGGTCGGCCGGGAGAGAGATTGAGGTCGTTCATGGCGACGAGGATTCTTCGGTTGGAAGGCTTGAGGCCATCGCGGACATCGGGCAAGGCACGGTTGGTGATGACGGACATGGAATAGTCCATGTATGAATTTTTCATCTCTTCTTCGAGATAGATCGAGACTATTTTTTCGCGTTCAAGCGGCATGGTTGAGTCCTTATATCAAAGATATTATTTTCATATTTTATACTCGTCATGGCCGGGGCGCTCCCCAGACTGACGAATCAAGCTAAGATAACGAATATTATGCAATAATGCAATTTGTCGGCGACGGAATTTGAAGATAAGTTGTCCTTGTAAGATGCCGAGTGGCAATATGTTGCGATGCGCTGGCTTTTCGTTTTTGCGGCGAAAGATAATGGTAAATTTCGATTTATAATCAGGAGGACCAGGTACGATTTATTCGTTGCGGAGGGCTTCGACCGGATCTACGCGGGAAGCTCTCGATGCCGGGTAGTATCCGGCCAGCAGACTCACTATAATTCCAATACCAAGCGCAATAAGTACCAGCCAGATCGGGAGGGCGAACAGGTCCACGGGGGGAATTCCTTCTTTTCGCATGAAAGATACGGCAATAAACGATGCCAGCCTTGTTATTAGCCAGCCGGTGATAATGCCGATGATCGCCCCGACAGCGCCAATTACCCCCGATTCGGCCAGAAACAGAAGACGAATATCGGCATCATCTCCCCCGAGTGATTTGAGAACCCCGATTTCGCGTCGCCGCTCACTGATGGACATCACCATAGTATTCACGATGCCGAGTGAAGCGGTAATCAGGGCAATTAACCCGATGATGCCCAGCGCGAGGTCAAAATAGAAAAAGGCTCTCCGTATTTCATCAAACTGCTCGGCGTAGCTGAACGCTCTAAAACCCATGGCTTCCACCGAGTCACGAATTATCTTATGGCTGGCATGAGGATCAAGGTCCAGAGTTACTTGTGAATAGTTTTTCCCTGATAAATCGCCGGTCGGACTGAAAAGATTACCGCTTGCCAGTGAGGCTATCATATCAGCAGGATCGCTCCCCATACCTCCGGCAGTCAGGTGCCGTGCCGTGACCATCGGGATAATCATCGGTTCGATACGAAAACGGCCGCTCCGCCCGGCATCAAACACGCCGCAGACCGTAAGAGTTTCGCTGATTTCTTCCCGCGCATTCAGAAATCCATCTATGAAAAGGCTGGCCGCCTTACTCATCTCCCCTCGCACCAGCTTCATACGGTATTCGCTATTAAGTAATGAATCGATGTCAATTTCTTTCAGGCGTTTGGGAAGATCCTTTTTTTCAGTGGCCAGAACATGCGCAAGGCCACTATCAATGCTGGAGACTTTGACTGAGATTACTAATTTTTTGCCGACGATGGAATCGGGGGAGTTAAACTTGAGCAATTTCATCAGCGAGTCGGTAACGAGCATCTGATTGGAACTGTCGCCGACAAAATATTTTCCGGCCGTGATTTTTGAGAAAAGTTTGGTTTGAATGGCCGCCTGCGGGAGGGCCTGCGCCCTCGTGCTTAAGGTTACGCTGTCAAGTTTCACTTGTACGGTGAAGGCGTCATATGGATAAACCAGGTTGACTCCTGGAAGATGGGCAATTTTTTCGATGGCGGCATTATCCAGAATTGTTTCCGCCTTTGACTTTTGTCCATTATCTGATTCGGATTTCTTCTGGGGGTAAACATGCATGGTGGTGAACAGGCCAAGGTCGTTGAATTGCTTTGTGATATAGCGCTGATTGCCGGCTCCAAAGGAGAGCATCGATACAAAAGCGGCGATGGCGATGACGACTCCGGAGATGGTCAGGAAAGTACGAAGCTTCATCCGCCAGAGATTGCCGGTCGAAATGAATACCAGATCACGGAAGGTCATGCGCCCGCTCCCGTCTGTATCCCAGTGGCATCGTCGGTGGAAATGGCGCCGAATTTCATCGGGATGATTCGGGAGGCATGTTGTCTGGCCATTTCCATATTATGTGTGACCATGATGACGGTCAGAGCCTTCCTTGTTTAAGTTCATCAAGAAGGTTGCCAATCTGAAGCGCGTTGTCGCGGTCGAGATTTCCGGTAGGTTCGTCGGCGAAGAGAATTTCCGGATGTTTCACGACGGCCCGTGCGATGGCCACCCGCTGTTGTTCTCCGCCGGAGAGATCGGCGGGGCGATGAGTGGTGCGATCTGCCAATCCCAAGCGATCGAGTATCCGGATCGCTTTATTTTTCCGCTCGCGAGGCGCGGTTCCATCAAGGTACAGCGCCATCTCGACATTCTGAAGGGCGGTCAGATGGGAGATCAGATTGAATGACTGAAAGATCACTCCGACCCGTTTGGCGCGATAGGCGGATAGCTGGCGCCGGGTCATGGAATAGAGGGATTCACCGCTGATCAGGACAGTTCCGGAGGTTGGAGTATGAAGGCCGGCCAATATGCTGAGTAGGGTCGATTTCCCTGATCCGGAGGCGCCCACTATGGCCACAAACTCGCCCTTCTGAAAATCAAGACTGACCCCATCAAGCGCTTTTACTTCGTAAGCTCCCCGGCGGTAATAGCGGGTGAGATCGATGGCGCGAATCAGAGTTTCTTGAGGATTCATTGGATGACTTTCATGATCAGTTCAACCGCCTACCGGTATCAAGATTCTTTGTCATTCGGAATAAGAACGCCAATTTTCCCTGCCAGTCAATATAGATATTTCATTATGGAATATTACGAGGCTTTTATGTAAAGGTTCGAGACATTTGCGGATTTCGAGATGGGAAGATTCCAGCCTGTGAATAAATAGGCAGAGTGCCCCGCTCATAATTGCAGCTTATTCTCCGTCATAACTTGATTGGAGGGGCAAACTTAAAGAAGAGACTTTTGTCTAAAATGCTCTTGCATAATCGGCCGAAATGCATATAATTTATATGATAGAGTTTTTGACAAGACATCTCTGATAAATGGCAGCATATATTTAAATTTCTCGCCGCGCCTAGCGCAAATTTATCAGGTGAAGGGGTGATTAGAATTAACCCCGCCGGAATGGACAAGGCAATAATCAAAACTACAAAAGTTCGCCCATTGGGGCAATTTGATAGTTGGAGGAGAATATGTTAAGCAGGGTAAAATCACTTATTCTGGTTGGCTTTTTCATTATTGTGGCTTCAATGGTGTCGTCGCAAGTGATGATGCCGGGGGAAAGATGTTCATCCGAGAAAGGAGTGGCACTGCAGAGCGTCTCACAGACGCCATTAGCTTTCACTCAGAACAATGGCCAATGGCCGGACAGCATTTTATTTCGGGCCGGGGCGGGTGGCGCTACAATGTGGTTCAGCAGAAACGCCGTATATCATCAGTTTTCCAGTTATGCATCAAAAAGGGGCGATGAATTGAATGCCGCTAGAAGCCGCGACAGAAATACCGAAAGTAGAGTCGAGATGATTAAGAGTGTTATTGTCGGCATTAATGATTGCTCGCAAATTTCGGGTCTTGCTAAAATGGAATATAAATGCAACTATCTTCTCGGCAAGGATGGTTCGCAGTGGCAAACTGATGTCCCCAATTATCAGGCGATTTTGTTCGAAGAAATATATCCCGGTATCAACCTAAAATACTACGGCGATCGGGAAAAGCTGGAATATGATTTTATAGTATCCCCCGGAGCGGATTATGCACAGATAAGCATGAAATATGAAGGGGCCGAGTCGATCGCCATTGATGAATCGGGACGGCTGGCTATCCAGACAAAATTCGGACGGATATACGAACGGGCGCCTATGATCTATCAGGAAATCAACGGAGAGCGCCGAATCATCCAAGGTGAATTCAGACAAATTTCCGACGACGTATTTCGGTTTTGATCTGGGCGAAGACTATAACCCGGCTCTGGCGGCTGTGATTGATCCGATATTAGAGTTCAGCACCTATTTCGGAGGCACATCAGATGATGAATTGACTGATATCGCCGAAGCAGATGGTTATGCATATCTGACCGGTTGGACCGTGTCGGCGGATTTCCCTACCATGGCGCCTTATGATGCCAGCTATAACGGCGTCGATGATATCTTTGTAACCAAAATTGCGCCATCCGGTATGAATATGATCTATAGCACGTATATTGGCGGAACGAATAATGACGCTGCCAATGCCATCGCTGTCGACGGGTACGGCTGCGCCTATATCACCGGATGGACAACTTCAGGCGATTATCCCACTTATAATGCGTACGACGCTACTTATGGCGGCGGGGGGCGGCGCGATGCCTTTGTCGCCAAATTGGTCGAAAAGGGGAATGGATTTTATTTCAGCACTTACCTCGGAGGGGCGTTATCGAATGACGAAGGGATGGGAATTGATGTCGGTTTCTGCGATGTCATGCCAGCCGATTCGCGCGATTCCAGCAAGTTTCTTGTCTATTACGCCTGTGTCGTTGGGCGGACCGATTCCAGCGGCTTTCCGACATTAAATGCCTTTGACGCCAGCTTCAATAGTGCCCAGGATGTCTTCGTCACCAAATTTACTTCCTCAGGCACGGGTCTGGTCTTCAGCACTTATATGGGAGGAACGGATCACGATATTGGCTTCGGCATCGCCGTCAATTATGACTGCTATATCTATATCACGGGCGAAACATATTCCACGAATTTCCCAACTTATTATGCGTTTGATGGTAGCTATAATGGCAATCAGGATGCCTTCGCAGCCAAATTCAGCTCCCTCGGGGCATTGATGTATAGCACATATTACGGCGGAGCCGGAGTAGATCATGGCGACGATATAGAAGCGGACTCGAACGGTTACGCTTACATAACCGGCTATACCTCATCGACGGAAGCAACCTTTCCGGTGGTAAACGCCTATGATGGAACCCTCGGCGGCTCATTGGACGCCTTTGTTGCCAAAATTTCAACGGGTGGTACCAGCCTTATCTATAGCACTTATCTGGGAGGTACCTCTGTAGACGAAGGATTCGATATAGCGATTTTCGATGAAGGCATCGGAGGATTCCACAAAGTCGCCGTAACCGGATCGACCTTTTCCTCGGATTTTCCGACGCAATTTCCTAACTATTCCGCCTACAATGGTAATCAGGACGCTTTCCTCACTATCCTGACTCCCGCCGGTAATGCGCTTTCGTCGAGCACATATTTGGGAGGCACAATGCACGACGTCGGTTATGGAATTGCTGTAGATGGTAGCGAAAATATTTTGATCGGCGGGATAACCGCCTCCACCGATTTCCCCCTATATAATGCTCTTGATAGTACCCCTAATGGATCTCATGATGCCTTTGTGGCCAAATTCTCGACTGCATTTGTTTGCGGCGATGCGACCCATAATGGAATTGTTAATGCACTGGATATCACGCGCATCATTAATTATCTCTACAAGCACGGGGCGGAACCTATTCCACTCGAAGCGGCTGATGTCAACGATACCGGAACTATAAATGCTCTCGACATCACCTATCTGATAAATTTCTTGTATAAGGGAGGAAGGCCGCCGCACTGCCCGTGACCTGGAGTCTCGGAATCCAAGCAGGCATGGAATGAAAAATGGCTTGCCGATCGGCGGAGCGTGTCTTATATTTTGACTTGTTTTATTCACGCCGCCTGGTGTAATACATCTTCCGGTATGAGGACAGAAAATGAGATCGGAATACTTAGTTAAATTGAGGAGAATCAAGTGAAGAAAATCCTGATGGCATTGCTCGCCACCTTACCATTATTGCTTGCATGCGGACAAGCTTTCGGGGCGGGACCAATCTTTAAAGCAGAAATAACCAACGACAGTCTGAAAACCGGTTCCAGATTTTTCACAATCAACCTCTACTGCGAGAATAATGAAGCAATTTTGCCTCCGCCTAATCAAAATCGGATGACCTGGACCAGCCCATTTGCATTCACGGGGGATATATCTATTGATTGGCTCGATGGGGCGCTGAAAAGCGATTCAACATATTTCGACAGCGCGACAGCGTTAAGATATGTAACCCCGCAGTTCTATGACTTCTTCGATATTGTCAAGGTCATCATTCATGCGGAAAGTTGGGGAGACGGATTGCCTGATAAGTTTTCAATCGTGGGGATAGCCAATGTAAAAGGCTACCCGCCCGAGCTGGGAAAAATAAAGATCGCCTCCTGGCACGCCAAGACGAGCAGCAAAACCGGCCGCTTTTGTATTGAAAAGGGTAAAATGAAAGACGCGGCGTATGACTGGGTGTTTGACGAACCCGTGCCTGATTTTGTTAAGCAGTGTTGGAGTATAGAGGGCGACACATTAAAGCCGTTGTGATTTCTATTTTGTAGATATTAATATAATTGTTGACACAATTCGAATCTCTTAAATCGGCATCGTGAGGACAATCTCAGATGCCGATTTCTTTTGGTCAAGCCTCTCTCCACGACAATTAAGCGCTAGATAAAAATAGTAGATTGTGAGTACCGCGATTGGTTTTATTTGGGGGGGTAGACGAGGGTTGGAAGGCCGTGTTCCGCGATACGGTAAAGGGTGATGGCGTGCTCGGAATCCATCCGTATGACAAGATAAGATTCGCCAAAGGGGCGTTGAAGAGTACGCCTCAGTTCTACCATGGTGTTTTTGAACTTTGAAAGCGGCTGGCCGGCAATTTCGGTTCTAAATTCAATGAGAAGACCATTTTCCCATTCCAGTTGAAAGCGCTCGGGTACTTCCCTCTGCATCAAATCCACTTTGGCCCTGACCACTTCGCTCACAATTTTCAGTATCGAATCGGAGCTTTGCTCCTTGCCGGCGTAGAGATGTTTGTCAAAAAGAGGGCGTGCAAGGGCAGAATTGTCGGAAAAGAATCGGTTGGAGAAATCTTCGGGGGTATCGGAGTCCTCAGTTTCGATCTGCATTGGTACATCCCAGACCACCGCTCCGTCAAGTTTCAGTATCAGTCTTTTGCGTCCAAAATCGATTACAAAGTAAGGTTTTTTCAGCCGGGCCAATTTTGATTCTGATTGAATCAGAGCATATTCAAAATCGGGGCTTTTGACGTCCCATTTTTTTTCACTTTCCCCTTTTCGAGGGGCCGAAGATGCCTCTTTTTTCTGGCATCCCATTTGGCTATAAAATAACAGAAGCCCGGTCAGTGGAATCAAAGTCAGTAGAAAGTGAGAGTGCCTATTATGCATAAATCAGAAAATATAAATCTGTGTGCCTATAGAGATTTTTTTGTAGAGTATTTCGAGATCATCAGAGCCAATCCGAACGCATCCATGGGTTACGCCTACGCCGAGAAGCCTTTCATAAATAGTGCCATGAATAAAGTACCCGTCACCAAAACCAAGCGCATAGTCGCCCATCATATTGGGATCGAGACGATCACCCTCATCTTTCGGGATCGATTCCCCCTCCTCCAAAAAGGCCCAATCGGGTTTGCGCCACCAGGGGTGAGGAATCTTGCTGCTTACCTTGAAAACACCGTGCGGAGTATTAAAGATCCATTTTCTGCCGGTGGTACTGTCAATGTATTCGCCTCCGGAGCCGGTAGATGCGGTGGCTTCAAGAATTATTGAATCTTCGGTCCGAAGGAAAACCTTATTGGAATGAGTATCGATCACAATATAAGGCTTGGTCGGTTTCAATGCGGCCAAAGCTTTTTCAGCCTTCTGAATTTCTTTTTTGGCAAGTTTGGAATCCGATGGAAGACTTGCCAGAGGAGTATCGATCGGAACAGATTGTTCGTCCGTGATGGGAACATCACGCCCGGCTTTCAGTATATATATGCCCGCACCGATTGCCAGCATGAAAAGCGCTAATCCCGAAAACAATAATATTTTTTTCACGGCCACCGGTCCGATTTTCGTACGATGGTTACGGGTGTTCCAATGTCTACGTATTGCATTATATGATCCATATCCTTGCTGGTCAGCGCGATGCAGCCCTCAGTCCAATCACGGCTTTTCCCACCTTCGCCATGAATTTCAATTAGGCCTCCAATTCTTGCCTTGGAAGAGATGATTCCGCGAGCTCTGTTTTCCTGAAATCTTTTTCTGTCGGCGGCATTGGGATAGTTAAGCAGAAGGGCTTTATAATATTTGCTGTGTCCGTTGGTCTTGACCTCGGTAACCAGGTATTTGCCTTCCGGCGTGGCGCCATCACCAGAAAACAGTTTTTGGTGAGCGGAATTATAACCAAGCTCAGAATCGTACGAATGAATAACCTTTCCGGCCTGCACAAGATATGTTTTGTGTTTGGCCTTATCTATAATTACGGCATGACCGCCCGAAGCCTTGGAGTCATCAATGGTCTCCTGCACCCAGCGTCTCCAGATATTTAATTTTTTTGCCTCGTCATTGTCGTAATCAGCCAGAATGGCGGCCATTTTCTGAAGAAAATTCTTTCCCTCGCCGATGGTCTGATGGGCCTCTTCGAATTCGCCGTTTTGCATCAATTTTTCACTTGTCTTATAGGACAACTCGGCCGAATTCCAAAAATGCTCCGCCCTAAATTTTGTCAAGGCGCCGTTGAGAGCCTCGCGCCATTCAAGCAGATCATTATATAATTCATCCTGCTCCGATTTGGTCAAAGACTGTAGATTCTGAATCTGTGTTTGGGCATCGAGGGTGGCCTGCTGCGCCTTGTCCAGAGCCAAGAATAATATAGAATCAGCCGCTTTATAATCCCGGAAGGGGGCAAGTCGGCCATTTTGGCGAGCCATCTCCATCCATCCGGCTTTTATGAGTTCCTCGGAGGAGCGGTAGTTCTTCTCCGAATAGCGCAACGCCCCTGACTTGGCAGCTTGATTGAGCGCCTGTTTTGCCTTCTCCAATGAACCTACTGGAGGATTCTGGCACCCTGTCAGAAAAAAAATAAAACCCGCTATCGCCATCAATAGGGGTTTAAGTCTCGGTAATGATCTCAAACTCAGCCTCGGAGGTCGCCCTTGTGCAGAAAATTAAATTCAACAGCGGGGATCGCGCGATTAACTCGATCCCCGCGTAAGTGAATCGTTCAATTTAGCCGCAGATACAGCTATTTTTTCTTCGCGGCCGCCATGCCGATTTCGTTAATGATGCTGTTGGCCTTCTGGATAACAGCTTCAACTTTCGATCTGGCGACGAGATATTTACCAGCGGTGAAGTTATTCTGGGCTTCTTGGAACTGAGCGCCGAGCCCGGTGAGGTCGGTCTTGATCAGCTCGATTTCAGCTTTGTTTCCTTTACCTTTGGGTGCCTTGGCCAGAGCAGCATTAGCGCTGTCCATCGCGGCCTGGGCCTGTTTAATCAGACCATCGACCTGCACTTTGACGCGTTCCTTTTCAGCCGCGGCTTCGGTGGCGGCGTTGTCGGAGAGGGCTTTGGCGCGAATAAACATTTCTTTGGATTTTCCATAGCTGCGGAAGAGCGCGAATTTCGAATCCTGTTCCTGCTTGGCAGCATTAGCGGCGTTCAGCGTATCGGAGGCAATACGGAAAGCATCCGGCACATACTGCTCTGCCTCGGCGGTGCGAGCCGCGTCGATCGCGGACTGAGCGGCCTGCATTTCAACCTCAGGAGGTTTGCTGCAACCCGCAATCGCCAGAAGTGCGAGGGCCACAAGAACAAGTGATACACGCTTCAACATGTTGACATTCCTTTCTGTCCCGCGGTGCGGAACGAAAAAAAAGGATACGCGTGAGCTTTCGGCTCACACACATCCCGACTTATTAGGTTACCTTGTTAACTATACTCGCTTTTCCACTCCGGATTGATTTCAATCCGGATATGTCCTTTCAATTTCCCTTCCATAAGAGAGGCGCGCACTCAACAAATTTTCAACATCGCCATCTCTCAGTTAATTATGAAGTCAATTAATATATGGAGGGGTCTCCCTTTGTCAACTTTTTTTTTGGACTATTAATGCTATTCTTACAAAAAAGCTTCTCCCCCAATATTTTTTCCATTCCATTGATATTCAAGACATTACAGGGCCAAAAGTCCTTTCGAAAAAGAAATCGTATTTTGTCCTTTATGGAATTTAAGCCTTAAAAATCTATTATGCTTCATAAAAACAGAATAGTTAGTCCGATTTTATGGCTATTTAAAATTCTCGATTGTCTGCCTTCTCACCGCACCATGACTGCTTATTCTGTAATTATGGAGTCATCGAGGCTGTGTCATGCAAGCAAATCGCCGTGCTCGAGGCCGACGCAATTCGCTGATTTTTGTGCATGCACTTTTATTTAGTCCGCTGAATATTTCCCAGGCAGGCGCGGCCGGCCCCAGTCGAGCCGGCTAGCGCACAAAATCACGGTATCACACCACCTTCAACTCCGTGGTACAGTGGGGGCAACGGGTTGCTTTTAAAGAAATAGCTGAAAAGCAGCGGGGGCATTCTTTTGTGGTCGGGGCGGCAGCCGGCGCCGGCTGTTCCCGTCTCAGCCTGTTCATGACACGGATCAGCATGAAAATCGCGAAGGCGACTATCACAAAGTTTATGATCGTGTTAATGAAGGTACCATAGTTGATTGACACCGCGCCGGCCGCCTTGGCAGCGGCAGTAGATACGTAGGGTCCGGCAATGGCGCCATCTTTGAGAACCATAAATAAGTTAGAGAAATCAACATTGCCCAACAGCAAACCGATCGGAGGCATAATAACATCGCCAACAAGCGATCCAACGATCGGACTGAACGCCGCGCCAATGATAATACCTACGGCCATGTCCATGACATTCCCCCGCATGGCAAATTCCTTGAATTCCTTCAACATTATAACCTCCTTATCTTGCCCGAAAGATAATCATGTTTTACAAAGAAATAAATATAAACATTTCGGGAATCTGTTGGAAATATCATGGAATAATTTACTCCAGTTTACGGAACATAACCGGCTCGACCTTGTTAAAGAGTCGTAATGATCGGAAGGGGCCGAACGGCAGGAGTGATGGTTAGAAGTATGATAAAACATAATATCGGGACAGGCGACAGGATTTTGCGCATAATGCTCGGCGCTTTAATGATTTTATTCGGCATAGTGATGCGCAGTTGGTGGGGAATTATTGGTATAATTCCGATTCTCACCGCGGTAACAGGCAGGTGTGCGCTCTATTTGCCGTTCGGAATTTCGACCTGCAAGGTAAAGGTGACAGAAAAAAGCTGAGACCGGCCGATCATCATAAGAAGACCCCGCCCATCTTTCTACTCGATACCCAGCTTTTTCCGGTTCTTGCCGGGGGCGGGGTTTCTTTTTGTATTCAAAACTTTATTTATATTCTTGATTAAAGTGGATGTTGAGAGTATCTATTAAAGATTAGCATAATCCATTTTATTGAGCTCTGTATTTATTACGGATTTATATAAGAGCCGGAATCAATTTGGATGGAGAGAGGAAACATGTATCCTGAATTAAGAAATAGAAATGCCTTGATAACGGGAGCGGCGCGCGGATTTGGCCGGGCGATAGCCCTCCGACTGGCGCGAGAAGGTGCGAAGATCGTGGTAAATTACCGACGATCCATCAATGACGCGCAAAAAGTGGTTGATGAGATTAATTCTGCGGGGGGATGGGCGATATCGTTGAGAGCGGATGTCGGAAAAGAGGAAAGTCTTGACCAAATGTTTGATTCCATCAAAAACGAACTCGGCCATCTTGATATAGTTGTGGCAAACGCAGCCTTTGGTGTTCCGGGCAATTTGATGGAGGCCTCTTCCCGTTACTGGGAAATAACTTTAGCATCCTCGGCGCGATCTTTACTGAATCTGGCGCAGAGAGCGGTCCCGCTGATGCAGAACAACTGGGGACGGATAATCAGTATTACCAGCGATGGTGGACGAAAGGTGATCCCAGGATACGGTGTGGTCGGTCCGGCCAAGGCCGCACTGGAATCGTTAACGCGCGGGCTGGCTTACGAGTTGGCAGGACAGGGAATAGTAGTCAATGGAGTATTGGCCGGGCTGGCGGATACGAAATCCTCACGATCTATCCCGGGCGCGGACAAAGTTATGGAGCACGCGAAATTCCATACGCCCGCAGGGCGCATAATAGAGGCGGACGATGTGGCTAATGTGGTTGCTTTTCTGGCCTCGGATGAAGCCAAAATGATCTGCGGGCAATTTATTGTGATCGATGGAGGAAGAAATATAGTGGGATGATGAACGAAAGCTTTGGGAAGTAAACTCCACGAAGTTCCTACCAAAAGAGTCAGAATCGCGCCAAGGCCTAATAATGAGAATTCGTCAAGATTTCAATTGACTCGGATCCCTCCGACTGGTGTGCGGGAATTGAAGAGTTCGGCGAACCATTCGACTGTCTTTTTCAGGCCGGTAGGAAAATCAACTTTCGGATTGAAATTCAGATCTTTTCTCGCCCTTGCTATATCGGCAAATGAGTGAAGAATATCCCCGCGACGGGGCGGATCATATTTAGGCTGAACATCAGTGCCAATTATTTCCTGAAGCATTTTGATGAGATTATTCAGAGTATATTGTCCGCCGATAGCGATGTTATAATATTTGCCGACCGCACCCGCTGCTTTCGAGGCCAGGATATTCGCCTCAACCGCGTTGGCGACGAAAGTAAAATCGCGGGATTGTTCTCCATCGCCGAAGATCACGGGGCTTTTTCCAGCCAGAAAAGCATTAATGAATTTCGGAATTACGGCGGCGTATTCAGAATTGGGATCCTGACGCGGCCCAAAAATGTTGAAATACCTCAGGGCCACTGTTTCCAGACCATATAACTCAAAGAACACTTTACAGTATTTTTCTCCGGCCAGTTTGGTGACAGCATAGGGCGAGAGGGGATCAAGATTCATTTCCTCATGCTTGGGCAGTTGGGGAGTATCACCATATACCGATGATGACGATGCAAGCACGAACCGCTTCACTCCGGCCTGTTTGGAAGCCTCGAGAAGATTCAAGGTACCGTCGATATTTACGCTATTTGATGTGAGCGGATTTTTGACGGAACGGGGAACCGACGGTAAAGCCGCTTGATGAAGAACGCAATCGATGTTTTCAACCGCTTCCCTAACGGTCCAAAAATCGCGAATGTCACCTTCAATCAATTCAATAGACTTCTCGATATCAACAAGATTGATTTTGCGGCCGGTCGAGAAATTGTCGAGAATGCGAACACCCTCGCCGCGTTTAACCAATTCATGGGCGATGTTGCTCCCGATGAAGCCGCCTCCGCCAGTTATAAGATATTTCATATCGTTTCCTTCAATTGCTTAGTCATTCTATTTATAATATCGACTGATTAAAAGCAATTTGCGCCTTTAAGGAAGAAAAAGTTGGGGTTTCTTTTGGAACAAGGCGTCTGCTTTTTCCCAGTCATCGGGACGGCCTATATCGAGCCACCTGCCCGAGAAATGAAACGTGGCAGGATTTTTCCCCATCCGAATCAATTTATGCACCAAATCCGGAAAGTCAAATTTTCGGTCTGGGATCATTTTGAGAATATCTCGATTGAAAGCATATATCCCCATCGACACCGAATAACCCAGCACCGGTTTTTCGAGATAATCAATGATCTTGTCATTCTTGTCGACCACAACGCCAAAATCGACCTTAACGGAACGCTTGAATACGGCAACAGTAGCCGGAGCCTTGGATTTCAGATGATCTTTTATAAAATTCTTGAATGAAAAATCGGTCAGCAGATCGCCATTGAGCACGAGGAAGTTTGGATCGAGGCCTTTAATTTTTTTCAAAGGCCCGGCAGTTCCCAGAGGTTTTCCTTCCAGGGAGTATCTAATATTCAGGCCAAACTGCTTTCCGTCGCCGAGAATTACGCGCATTAGCTCGGCCTGATAGCCGACTGCCATAATTACCTCCCTGATGCCAACATCGGCCAGCTGTCGCAGAAGTATTTCGACAATAGGAATATTTCCCACAGGCCAGAGTGGTTTCGGAAGAACTTTGGTATACGGCAGAAGCCGTCGCCCCTCTCCCCCGGCAAGAATGACAGCCTGCCTGATAGTCTGGGCGCGGCGGCTCAAAGCTGGTAATCCTCTTTTCTATAAAGACCAATATTTTTTTCAAAAAAATCGATGGTCTCTTTCAATCCCATTCTTAAATCATAGCGAGGTTTATATCCGATTAGTTTTCTTGCAAGGCGGTTGTCACCCTGAAGTCTGTAAACCTCGGATATTGAAGGACGGAGCCGACGCTTTTCAGTCTTGATCATGAGATTCTTGCCAAGTATATCGGAAATCTCCGATACTATTTCTTCGATGCTGTAATCTTTCCCCGTGGCTAAATTCAAAGTCTTGCCCAGAGTCTTGCCACTTAAACAAGCGGAAATCATTCCGGAAACGGTGTCAGCGACGAAATTCATGTCGCGCCGGGTTTCGACATTGCCCAATTTAATCCTATTTCCATGAAGGGCCTGAAGAATTACTGTAGGAATAACGGCTCGGGCCGATTGGCGGGGTCCGAAGCAATTAAATGGTCGGACGGTGACGGCTGGCAGGCCAAAACTGAGGTTGAATGATTCGACAATTTTATCGGCGGCAATTTTGGAGGCGGAATAAGGCGATTGCGCCACCTGAGGATGTTTTTCATCGATTGGCACATATTGAGCCGTGCCATAAACCTCGCTGGTTGAAACATGCAGGAATTTTTTGATTCTGCAAGTCCGTGCGGCCTGAAGCATATTGGCCGTACCCAAACCGTTGACCTGGAGAAAATCTCTTGGAGCGATGTATGAATATGGTATTGCAATCTGGGCGGCGAGATGGAAAATATAGTCATTGCCTTCAACCGCCTTCAAGCAAATATCGGAGTCGCGGATGTCTCCAAAAACAATTTTTAATTCCTGTTTGGATTCCTGCGCAAAAGAATCAATCCATCCGGTCCGGCCGGATGAGGTGTATCGAATCAGGGCGGTAACATCAGCGCCCTTATCGACCAGCTTCTCCGCCAGATGGGAGCCAATAAATCCTCCGGCGCCGGTGATAAGTATTTTCTTCTTATGAACTGATAACATATTGTCGCAAACGAGAATATATAAACAAACCAGACATAATCAATCTATTTCTACCGCTATAATTATCGGGATTTCGGCTCTCAGTTTTATATTGCCACCAAATATTCCTGCCTTTAGATTGCCGGATATTTTTAGATACAGCGAAAGGAAGAACAAATGTCAGATTATGACTATATTTCTGCTCGACAGATACTTGATTCACGCGGTACGCCAACGATTGAAGTTGATGTGGTGTTGGCAGACGGATCTCTCGGCCGGGCTGCGGTACCGTCCGGAGCATCAACTGGCTCGCACGAAGCCGTAGAGCTTCGGGACGACGATCCCAAAATATACTTCGGCAAATCCGTATTGAAGGCGGTTAAAAATGTAAATGAAATTATGGCACCGGCTCTGCTTAAGAATAATATGGATCCTTACGATCAGGTGGCGCTCGATAATTTCCTGATAAAATTGGACGGCACCGAAAACAAATCGAAATTAGGGGCCAATGCCACGCTCGGGGTTTCGTTGGCCACCGCCAAGGCGGCGGCTCAATCGGTCGGGAGATATCTATATGAATATATCGGGGGAAGTAATTGCAAGCTCCTGCCAGTGCCGATGATGAACATACTCAACGGCGGAAAACATGCGGACAACAATGTCGATCTTCAGGAATTCATGATTATGCCGGTCGGCGCTAATTCGTTTTCCGGGGCGTTGCAGATAGGGGCAGAGGTATTTGGCAATCTGAAGAAGGTCCTGAAGGCCAGAGGGTCTGAATACCGCGGTGGGCGATGAAGGTGGTTTTGCGCCTGATTTGAAATCGAACGAAGAGGCGCTTGAAGTCATCATGGAGGCAATAGGCAAGGCGGGATACAAGGGGGGAAAAGATGTGCTCCTGGCACTCGACCCGGCATCATCGGAAATTTATGACTCCAAAAAGAAGATATATAATCTCAAGGGGGAAGGGAAAAAACTGACTTCGGAGCAGTTGATCGATTATTATGAAGCTCTGACCAAAAAATATCCGGTTATTTCCATTGAGGACGGTCTGGCCGAGGATGATTGGGAAGGCTGGAAAATGCTGACGGCGAGACTAGGCAAGACGGTCCAGATTGTCGGTGACGATCTGTATGTCACCAACCCCAAGCGACTTACCCGAGGGATAAAGGAAAAATCTTCGAATTCGGTGCTAATTAAGCTCAATCAGATAGGGACGCTGACCGAAACACTTGATACTATAGATATGGCAAAGAAGGCCGGCTTTACGGCGGTAGTGTCACATCGGAGCGGTGAAACGGAAGATACGACCATCGCTGATGTGGTGGTTGCCACCGGAGCAGGGCAGATAAAAACCGGCTCGGTATGTCGAACCGATCGGATATGTAAGTACAATCAACTGATTCGGATTGAAGAATCGATCGGCCCTGAGGCGCAGTATATCGGTCGGGACGTATTTTATAATTTGGGTTAAGCAGTTCTGCCGATGTGTTGGGTTTCGCATTGCTGAGTTGGGGAGTCAGTTTTCGTACTGCAGACTAATTACTGTGAATCTTGTCCCCGAATAATCGGAAATTGACACTTGACGCGCCGTGGAGTAACATGCTATTTTATAACATTGCAGCATGTCATTCTCGGTTCGAGTAGAGCTGCGTTCAGATAAACAGAATCGCTATGAGGAGGTGAGTCGATTGAGATTTATCGTCAAGCCAACAGAGAGAAATTCCAAGCCATGTCCGGCCAAATGCCCTCACAATGTATATTTTATTCTCCCGCCGTGGTGATTCGCGGGGAGTCGGAATTTCAAAGAAAGTAGGGCGCATCCGCCTGGCCGGAAAATCTGTGCGGATAATAAAACGAACCAGCAAGTCAGATGACTTTAGTATAGTCGGGATCGAAGAGATCCCGACTTTTTTATCCCGGCAATCCATGGGGCAAAAAGCGGGGAAGCTCTATCAGCCTGTGCCCTCGGCAATTGAGAATCCTGATGTGATATTGCCAAGGTCGTCTTAATCGAAGGTCCACTGTCAAATCAAGATTGCCTCATTCCCGCCTTAATGCCTTATCTCAAAAGACGTGGACTTTCCTCAAATCCCCAATCCAATTGCCGATAAACAAGTTATGGAGAAGAACTGTGTCGTCTAGAATCCTGATTTTCGGTGATAGGCTCTGCCCTCAACGCTGGGAGCAATTGAATTCTCAGAAGTCCGCTCTTGGAAAAGATGTGGCCATATTTCATAGTGCGGAGGTTCCGAAACGGGAAAATAGATCGGGGACGGCCTATGTTGATCTTGAAAAAGCGGAATTCAAGAAACCGGAATTTCTTCTACAGTTGGCTAAAAATTTCGACAAATTACGCATTGTGGGGATTGCTGAGTCGCCGACATCCGAAGAAATGAGTCGAGTGGCCAAGATGGGGGTAGCGGAGATTATTAATAAAGATCAATATCTTACCCGTATTGAAGCTTTTGTCGACGAGGAGAAGAAGAAACCGGAAAAAGAGGAGTCGGTCGCTGCTGATATTTTTTCGTCGGAATCATTGATCGGAAATTCCCCGAAGATTTCAGAAATAAAAAAAATGGTCGAGCATTTGAGTGAGGTTGATTATCCGAATGCCATCATCTTCGGTGAGACCGGGACCGGCAAGGACCTTCTGGCCAAGGTGCTCCATTACAGCGGAGTGAGAAAAGATAGGAATTTCATTGAAGTGAACTGTTCGGCAATTCCGGATGAATTATTCGAATCGGAGCTTTTCGGGCATAAGAAAGGGGCATTCACTGACGCCAAAAACGACAAGGCCGGGCTTTTCGAATTTGCTTCAGACGGAACAATATTTTTGAATGAGATCGGAAATCTGACAATATCGGCGCAGGCAAAATTACTTAAAATTCTGGAAAGCAAGAAGCTTCGGGCATTGGGTGCGGTTGAGGAGACGGATATAAATGTGCGGGTTCTGGCCGCCACCAATATTAATTTGGAGGAGGCAGTCTATCATCATAAGTTCCGCGAGGATCTGCTTTTTCGGCTGAATCTAATCGCCATTCAACTTCCGCCGCTTCGTGAACGGAAAGAAGATATTCCCGAATTGGCGCGATACAATTTCAATTTCTATCGGACATTGTATAACCGTCGGACGTTCAGCATCAACGACGGCGCCATTGAAGCGCTGCAGAATCACAGCTGGCCGGGCAATATTCGCGAACTCCGCAACGTTATGGAACGTGCGGTACTGCTTGCAACAAGTGATGAGATTACACAGAGGCAAATAACGGATGCCATCAAGAACGGGCGGGTCACGGCGCGAGAGAGAAAGAAAATAATGATAGAAATCCCCGACCAGGGGATATCATTGAAGGCTATTGAAAGACAGATCATCGCAGAGATATTGAACATGGTAGGCTGGAATAGGACTCAGGCGTCGCTGATCCTTGGAATATCTCGCGCGCGGCTGCGCAGGATTATGGATGAGAATGGTTTAGTGGACAAACGCCAATCGGTTGATTAGACCGACACGAAACGTTCCAATCAAATACTCCCATTTAATTAAATCTCTCGCATCAACTTATAATCAGAAATATTCGGGTTTCGGGAGATGGGTGAAATGAATTGACCCGTCTCAGCCCTCAAAACCCGCAGTAATAATCTGATCGGGCGATCAAGACTGAGTCATAATCTATTAAGCGCCAAGCAGATCCTGATTTACCTGGATGCCTCGGCATGGAAGTTGATTAATCTTTTCTCAGTTTGAAGATGAAAAGCAAGATTTCAGAAAGGAGAGAGGATTAATGTTTAAACCCAAACGGAGTCAAATGCTGACAGGGGCAGTCTTATTGGCGGCGGTCATCCTGCTGATTGAGTTGATGGGATGTTCCCGAATTCCGACGCAGAGTGTTCAGCCCGGCCAGACAGTTCTTCTCAAGAGAAACTTGGCGGCGCACAAACTGTTGGGCAGTTCGGCATACGCTGACACGGTCTTTACTGCGGCTGAAGGCGGAATCATTTCGCTTCTTGATGTAGAATTAACATTTCCGCCGAATGCGCTGCCCGCGGATACCGTCATATTCATTGATATTCCGGATGCGGCAGTGTTCGAAAATCATTTCGGAACCGATGGGCTCGTATTTAACTCGCCGGTCAAGGTAGTCATGAGTTACCGGGATGCAGACCTGACGGGGATTGATGAATCAAAGATTACTCTGGCCTGGTTTAATAATGTCACCAGTCAATGGAACAGTATGGTCTGCGTGCTTGACAGGGTCAACAAGACGGTTACCGGTAATGTTGAACACTTCTCGGCCTACGCCCTGATATCGGACAGCAAGTAACCCCCGGCCAATAAATGTCAAGCCTGATGTGGAAGGATAACATGAAGACGACAGAACTGAAAGGAATCGAAAAGATGATAAATGACGGGAATCACCTGCTGGAGTTGGCCAGAGAATGGTTGAAGCAGGGGAATACTGCCATAGCCTTCCAGTTACTTAATCAGGCTCTCAAATCAAAGGAGACTGAAAACAATAAGACTCTTAAAGGTGAATTATCAAAGGAGGTCGGGCGGGTTTTCATGCAGACCGGCCAATGGGACCGGGCTGAGGATGCATATATCAGGGCCAGGTCTATATTTTTGGAGACCGGTAATTATCGCGGGGCGGCTGAATCGGTTCGAAATCTGGCTAATTTGAAATTTCAACTGGGCGAATTTTCCCTCTCTGAAAATCTCTGCGAAACAGCCATCGACTGGGCGACCAAATCGGGCGATTTTCAATTGCGCGCGACGATTCTGAATACCCAGGGCGCCATCAAATCGATAGAGGGAAAACAGAAAGAATCGATTCATGTTTTCCGGCTTTGCCTATCCGATTTTCGACGTTCGGGCAATAAGGTCAGGCAGGCTTACGTGCTTCATAATATCGGTTTGGCGGAACTCGAAATCGGGCAGTACCAGGAAGCAAAAGCATCATTCGAAGAAGCCCTGGCTCTGGCCCTCGACAGCCAAGACCTCAATCTGGTGGAATTGTGTTACCAGAATATGGCCAAATTATTTCTTCAGACGGGCGATCTGATGGCGGCGCGATCTCTCATCAAATCTGCGCGGGAATTGATAGCTACAATTAAATCACCGGCAGTGGAAGTTGATCTTGATATAATCGACGCCGACTGCAAGCGGCGGTCGGGCGACCTCAAGAATGCTGAGATTACGCTCGATCGATGTTTGGCCATGGCGCGGGAGCAGAATCTTTCCCAGCATGAAGCGGAGATTCTTTATTTGGGAGGTCTGATAGCCATTGACCACGATGAAGTCGGCATTGCGCGTTCGCGCCTTGAGGCCTCGATAGTTCTCTTTAAGAAGACAGGTGGCGGCGGCCTAAAACAGGCCGTCGAGAAATTGAAGGCTGTGGATGAATCGGCCAATAGAAGGAAGATTAAGAACCTATAGTGTCGCTGAAGTGAGGCTAACTGCTTTGGCGAAGGCAAAGGTGATGATATGGAACGAAATAGCAGCAAATGGTCCGAAACCCTGAACAATCTTCTGGAATTGGCAAAAAATGCCACTGATAGCTTCAACTACGAACGAGCACTCAGCTATCTGGCGACCGTGGAAGAGCTTTGGACATCCAAAGCTCTTCCAACTTTATCATCGGAGATTCAAGATCTATTATACGGAGAGAAGGGCCGGGCGCTGGCCAAAATGGGGAGATACAGCGAGGCAGTGGCCGAGTACGAAAAACTTCTCCAATACAACCAGGACAAGGCATCTCTTCCCCGCCGTGCGGAAGTCTTCCTGGAAATTGGCCAACTGCTTGCTAAACAGGGAGAGCTTGAAAGCGCCCTTGGTTATGTGCATAGAGGGCTCGCGGCGTTTCGCCGAATGAATCATCACGAGGGAATTTGCAAGAGCCTGCGAAATCTTGGGGTTATTTATATTGAATTAGGTGAATTTGAAGATGCCGAAATTGCCTATAACGAGGCAATTGAGATGGCATCCGGTGACAATCAGCGTATTCTGTACGCCGACCTAAATAACAACCTCGGAGCGATTAAGAACATGAAAGGGGATTGGGAAGGGGCTCTCAGCTGTTATAATATTTCCCGCGAAGTCTATGAACAGGAGAATGAGGTTCGAAAGACCGCGTATACAATTAACAATATCGGTATCACGTTGCTGGAAGAGGAGCAGTTTGAGCAAGCCCTGAAGAATTTCATATCGGCTCTCAGAGTCTCCGAGTCAATCAAAGACGCGTCTCTGAGCCTGATTTTGAGCATCAACCTAACCGACCTGTATATTATGAGAAACGATATTGAAGAGGCTAAAAGGTACTGCCACAATGCCACTCTGTATCTTGATTCGGAAAATCTGAAAAACAGTCAGTTGGCGGAAACTCTTAAACTGGCCGGCCGCATATCTCTTCTCGAAAAAGATTACGATGCCGCTCTCAACCACTTTGATGAAGCCCTCGAAATTTGCCGGGAGTTGGGACTTCAATATTTCGAAGCCGAAGTTCTCTACGAGAAAGGGAATCTTTTTCTGCAATCCGAACGGCAAATGGAGGCGCTCCAATTGTTGGAAAGCTCGCTTCAGATTTTCTCGCAGATGGAGGCGACCGGAAAAGCCGATAAAGCTGAAAGTCTTATCAATTCCATAGAGGAACTGTACTTAAGAATATTCGAATCGATGGCCTTCAAGGTTGATCAGAAGGATCATTACACCAAGGGGCACTCGGATCGGGTGGCGAAACTTTCCTTGATTCTTGCGAAGGAATTACATCTTCCTGACGGGGAAGTCAAGGCTTTAGTGGCCGGATCACTTCTACATGACATTGGAAAGATAGATGTCCCTGATGAGGTACTGAAAAAGAGGGGACGCTTAACAACCGAAGAGTACGAAACAATAAAGAATCATCCCGACGCCGGAATTCGGCGTCTATCCGGAATCAAGTTTCCCTGGGAAATAATCCCTTTAATCAGGCATCATCATGAACGATATGATGGGAAAGGCTACCCTGCAGGATTGGCGGGCGAATTGATTCCGCTCGGCGCTCGAATAATATGTGTCGCTGACGTCTTTGACGCCTTAACCTCGGAGCGACCGTACCGCGAGGCCTTCTCCCCCCAGAAAGCGCTGGATGTGATGAAAAGAGAGATGGGCACCGCATTCGACCCGTTAATACTGGAGACCTTGATAGCGGCAATTGATACAGGAGGCGCTGACGAGATTATAAATCGCAGTTCATGCCAGGATGAACTATACCATATCTGGGCGGGCTGCCGGATGAAAGCGTCGCAGGAATCCGAAGCGCCAGCCGGAAATCAGTCGCCGGTCGCCGCATAGTTTGTGCTTTTCGGTTCTTCCCTTTTGCCGGAATCATTTCAGCATTAGCATCTTCCGGCTCTCAGAGTAATTAGAGGTTTCCAATCGGTAGAAATAAATTCCGCTGGCGAGGTCGTGCCCATCGGTATCTTTACCATCCCAATAAATCAAATGCCGTCCGGCAGAAAGGAAGCCGCGATAGGGCGTGCAGATCTTCTGCCCCAGTACATTATAAATACTGACGGAAAGATCAGTAGCGGAGGGAGTCGAAAAATCGATTCTGGTCTGATTGTTAAATGGATTGGGATAGTTCTGCCATAGGGCGAATGAATTGGGCGCTCGACCGTCTATTCCGGAATTAGTCTGCCCGCAGGGCCACGACGGCTTGACGATATTGTTCATATCACGCCCATATCGCCAAAACGGGGCTGGCATGCCGCAAGGGTCATAGTCGCTCTCAGGGAAATTGAAAAAGACAAGGGCGCTATCGGAGGTAGTCATCATCATATCGACTTTACCGTCGCCGTTAATATCCCCAATTACCGGAGTATACCTTAAATAAGTAGTGTTGCCCATCTGCCCAATAAGCGGATACCCATCCAGGAGTTTTCCATCTCTGTCCCAGGAATAAATCCTCTGGACAGGGTAGTTGAGAAACATATCGTTCATGGCGCAAGCAACCAGCTCAGGAAATTTATCACCGTTCATATCGGCCGCCAGAAGCATGTTGAGAATGCTCGGT
This sequence comes from uncultured candidate division Zixibacteria bacterium, assembly GCA_963813655.1. GTDB lineage: Bacteria > Zixibacteria > MSB-5A5 > GN15 > PGXB01 > CAWEZN01. Next base: position 724,724 of record CAWEZN010000010.1, read on the forward strand.
CCGGGGACGACGGCAAAAAGCCCGCTGGCGCTTCCAGGCAGACACGGAGTGCCGTCGAGGTTCCATGCCAGGACATAGCTGGTGCCGAAATCGAAATAGGTGGTGAAATATTCCAATTCGCCGTCACTGTCGATATCGGCGAAGGTTGGATTCGTCGGCACGACAAAATCATCGGCGTTGATACTTCGCGGCCAGCCCGGGACGACCTGAAGATCTTCGTTGAAAGCGTAAAGCCAGTACCCATAGTCAAGATAATACCCGAAAGCTATCAATTCTAACTTGTGGTCTTTGTCAACGTCGCAGGCTGAAAGATCCATGCAGAAAAATGTACTTCCGTTTTTCTGCACTATAAGGCTGTCAGCCGTCCTGAAATCGGTAATCCTTATTTTCTTTAGCATGCCATAATCATTATTGCAGACATAAATTTCGTCCCCCACCCTTCCATCAAGATCAGCCGAAAGGTAGGAACCATAATGATCGAAAACATGCTCCAGGGTGCCGTCGGATTCAAAAAGGAACGTCTTAGGCAGGTTGTAATCATAAAGGGTTACGTGTATTTCGTCGCGACCGTCGCCATCAATATCTTTGAGGAAAACTTTCGGAAGTTCATTTTCCGTAACCAAATTCGTGGTGATTCCGGGAAGAACCCCGAGGTAATTTTCAAAGCGATTACCTTTTGAGGGAAAACCATAGATTTTGGGAGGATCGTATCCTACCGCAACAATATCATCGATGCCATCTCCGTCAAGATTACCGACCGCTATCGGAATAGTATAATTATTTGAAGGAAATACCGGCATTCCCTCGGTTTTGGGCGTCCCGTCCCGGTTGAAAAATTTGACTCCAGAAGAAGTGCCGACCACTATTTCGTTATTTCCGTCATGGTCGAAATCACCATAATTGGGGATTATACTGGGATCGGCGTCAAGGTTTGCCTTCCAGGCGCGGTCAGTGGAGAAAATTGACTTAACATAAACAGGGATGGAATATACTACCGAGTCACCAGTTTGCGTGTACATGGTCAGGCGCAAAGTATATTCTCCAGCGGGAATATCTTCAATGATCCACCCGGCAAATGACGATTGATAAACGGGAGTCGTACGTATGGCGATTGTGTCCCATTGCTCAGGCGAGACACCGGCGCCATATTCCAGAAGCAGGCGGCTAAAATCCGGCGAGTAGGCATTTCCGGAGATTGCAATAGAATTTGTCAGCGTGTCGTTAGCGGAGGGTGACTGAATCTGGACGATTGTCTCATTGGCGATATAGGCTGAAACACAGGCCATGTTTTCGGCGCCAACTCGTAATCGGAAAGTATACAGTCCCGATAGACCCCCGGTATGAAATTTCCCCAGAAGATTGTCGGTCACTGTAGATGACGATGAGGAGATTTCTGTCCACGCGGCGGGGTTGTCGCCCTTGCCATATCCAAGCACATAGTAGGTGAAGCCAGCGCCGTCGGCTGTTCCGGAGAATTCGACGTCTCCCGAGAGGATTTGAAAAGGCGCCGGTGAATCGATTCTGGCCCGGATCTTCGGCACAGCCTGAATCGCACGACTGAGATTTATTCTCCCGTAGCCGCTGTATTTATCTTTACCCGGAAGATTCCAACCGACGCCGTAGGGATCAAGGATATCGTCGGCGGTCTGCTGAATGATTTTTTCAGCTGCGTCGGGAGTTAATCCCGGCGAGAGGGATTTGAGCCAGGCCGCAACACCTACCACTTGAGGACAGGCCATGCTGGTGCCATCGGCGAGGTAATAGAGGCTGTCGATTATATGCACTCTCGGCTCGCGGGGATAGGCGGAGGCGTACATATCGGTTCCGGCGGCTCTCAGAGATAAAATGGATAGGCCCGGCGCGACGACATCAATGTGATCCCCGTAAGTTGAGAAAGAGGCAACCTGATCGGAATCGGTGGAGGCTCCGACGGCGATGATATGAGGATAACCGGCGGGATAATTGACCATTTCGGTAAAGTCGTTGCCGGATGCGGCGCAGAGAATGACTCCTTTAGCTGAGGCATAGCTTAGGGCTTCTTCGATCAGATGGCTCCTGAATGTAAAGCCAAAGCTCATATTCACGACGTCGGCCCCGTTGTCGGCCGCATATATGAGAGCATTCGCGATATAAGTGGTCAATGGAAGAGGATCTATTTTCAGCGGCATTATTTTGCATTTACCTATTATTCCCGCGATTCCAATATAATTGTTAGCCACTCCGGCGACGATACCGGCGCAATGGGTTCCGTGGCCATCCTGGTCGGTCGGGTCATTGTCGCCGACAGTGTCGGCTGATCCGAACCCGCCATTACCGCAAAAATCCCAGCCATGAACGTCGTCGACGTATCCATTATTGTCGTCGTCCAACCCGTTCCCTGGAATTTCTCTTGGATTGACCCAGATATGATCGGCAAGGTCGGGATGAAGCATATCCGCGCCGGTATCTATAATGGCGACAACCACAGATTCGGTATTGTCAGGCGGATTTTGAAAAACCTCGTCGGCACGAATATCAGCGCCGGAAATACCGTTGACGGTAATCAATTGATCATTATTGGGGCCATCGAGCCTCAGAATATGATAATGACCCTGGCCGGTATTATGAAGTCCCCACTGCTGAGGATAGAGGGAATCATTGGGCGATTCGTAGAATACCGCGAGGTAGTCCGGTTCGGCGTATTCGACATAAGGAAGCTTTTCATATTCGGTTCCCATGGCGGCGATATCGACACCTTCAGCGGCGCTTAAAATGTAGAGATTTCGAAAAGCGGAAAGAGTCTTTTCTTGAGACAGCTGTTTTAAAAAGGGAGCAATTTTGGAGACTCTGTATTTTCTATTGATGTCCTCTGCTTCAGAAAGGCCTGCCCAGAAGCCAGTTTTCTCGGGATGAGCCAGATTGGCGCCAGCATTATCTTTGAATTTGACAATCAATCTGGTTGGGGCGGGTTGAGGTTTGGAGTTATTTGATTCTCCGGTATAAAGGGCGAAGGACTGGCCGGCAAGGGTGAGACATAAAAACAGCAGGATAGAGATGGATTTATTTATGGACATAATTTACCTCCACAGGGGGTACTTTGATGATTCTATGTTTAATGAATGAAATTCCTCAGGCTAGTATAAGGTGCGGTCATCCAAAGCTCCTAAAAAGGCTCGCCGCGGGTAAAGGGTTATTAATAAGATACGAAATCCCGGCGGATTGACAAGCGAATTAGTTGGTTGACGGGCAATGGGGGGAAATATAGTCTATGATTGGCTTTGATTCAGTAAAGGCAGGTCGGGTGAAATTGTATGAACTCCATGTTGGCGATTTTCGCGCCGGCCCGATAGGCCATTGCGATGCCGTCAGCGGTAGCGATATCGGGATTCGTGGTGATCAGATACACCTTGCCGGCGCCGCCCGTGGAAAGCAGGATGAACTTGGCCCGGAAGGTGTGCACTTCGTTGCGTTCGATGTCCAGAACATAGGCGCCCAGGCAGCGATCGCCATGCTCGACTTTCTGCCCCAGCGCGGAGGATTTCATGATCAGATCGACGGCGAGATGGTTTTCGAACATCTGGATATTCTTCTGTTGGCAAGCCTTTACATTTAGTGCCCGTTCGATCTCCCTGCCGGTCAGGTCCTCGGCGTGAAGGACGCGCCTCATGGAATGGCCTCCCTCCCGACCCAGATCAAATCGCTCCGGATCTGAGGTCGAGTGGGTGAATTCGACGCCCCAGCGGATCAGTTCCCGGACCCGCTCGGGACCTTCTTCGATAACAAAACGAACCACCTCTTCATTGGAGAGCCCCGCTCCGCACTTCAGTGTGTCGTCGATGTGATATTCGAAGCGGTCCTCCGGGTCCTGTACGACGGCGATGCCGCCCTGGGCCAGGTTTGTATTGGAGTCGGTCGCGCACTTCTTGGTGACAATGGCCACGGTTCCCAGTTCGGAGGCCTTGATGGCGAAGCTCAGTCCCGCAATGCCGCTGCCCAAAACAAGAAAATCGGTATAGATTTCCATAGATGTCTCTTTCCCTGAAAAGGTTGTTTACAAAAAACTTGCAGTTATATATACACTTTCCCTTCTTTTGTAAAAGAAAATGTAATCGAGGATATCAGATGGTGATACTGGGAATCGAATCTTCCTGCGATGAAACGGCGGCCGCCGTCGTGAGGGATGGGAGCGAGTTGCTGTCCAGCGTCATTGCCTCCCAGGTGGATGTGCATGCACGCTACGGCGGCGTTGTCCCGGAAATTGCCTCCCGCAAACATATCGAAGCCATCGGTCCGGTGATCATGCAGGCGCTGGAAAACGCCGGATTGATCTGGGAGGGGATCGAAGGTATTGCCGTCACCCGCGGACCCGGACTGATCGGGTCGCTGCTCGTGGGGTTGTCCGCAGCCAAGGCCATAGCCTTTGCCCGACACCTGCCCCTGGTTGGGGTCAATCACATCGAAGGCCATGTGGCAGCCATATTTCTAACCGAAGAGACGCCGGAGTTTCCATTTATCGCCCTGGTAGTCTCAGGCGGTCACACAACGATCTATCTGGTGGAGCATTTTCTTCGTTTCACCGTCCTGGGGCAGACCCGGGATGACGCCGCCGGAGAGGCCTTCGACAAGGCGGCGAAACTCATCGAGATCGGCTATCCCGGCGGTGTCGTCATCGACCGCTTGGCGAAACAGGGAAATCTCGCTGCCATTGCGTTTCCCCGGGGGATGAGGGAGGGACTCGATTTCAGTTTCAGTGGTCTGAAGACCTCCCTCCTGATGCGGCTCCTCAAAAGGGGAAATCCGTTTTCCCCCGATGAATTACCTGACGTGGCTGCCTCTTATCAGGAGGCCATCGTCGATGTGCTGGTGGAAAAGACGCTGCGGGCGGCTACGATGGCCTCGGTCTCGCGCGTCGTGATTTGTGGAGGGGTTGCGGCGAACAGCCGTTTGCGAGAGCGGTTTCGTGATGATTCGCGACGTTACGGCATCCGTGTTTTCATGCCTCCACCCGTTTTATGCACGGACAATGCGGCCATGATTGCCGTTGCCGGTGAACATCTTCTGCGGGGGGGCCGACGGGAAGGCTTTGAGCTGAATGCCGTTTCAAGGTGGCCAATTGCCCGTTAATCCATGATCATGCAGATACGAATCCGGAAATTTTACGAGAGATTCGTCAGCCTGAAAGGCGAACCGTCCACAATCGCCTCGGGCTTGGCGATGGGCGTCTTCGTCGGCGTTACGCCCACCATACCCTTTCATACGGCGCTGATCGTCATTCTGGGGCTGCTGTTCCGGCAGAATATCACGGCCGCGTACCTCGGCACGTGGATCATCTCCAATCCGCTGACGGTTCCCATTTTTTACCTATCTCAATATGAGTTGGGCCGTGTCCTGCTGGGCATGGAGAAATGCCGTTTCGCTCTCACGGATTTCTCCATAGGCAGCATTTCCTCGATGGGATGGCAGATCCTTCTCCCCCTGCTGACGGGCGGTATCATCATGGCGCCGTTTTTTGCCGTACCAGCCTATTTCATCTCGCGCCGGCTGATCGTGGCTATCCGCGCGAAGGGGCGTTCATGAATTCCGTAAGAAAGACGCTCAATGAGCATGGCATCATTCCACGGAAGAGACTGGGACAATCTTTTCTTGAGGACATGAACATGATTCGCCGGATTACGGCCCTGGCGGAGCCGGCCGAGGAGGAGACCGTGGTGGAGATTGGGGCCGGCCTTGGGTTGCTGACGTCGGAACTGGCACAGAAGGCCGGGAAGGTGATCGCTCTCGAAATCGATCCCCGTCTTATTTCCGTATTGCTGGACCGATTCGACGGAAACGACAAGGTGAAGATTGTTGCGGGAGATGTGCTGCATTATGATTTTTCGATTGCCGATCCGGGCAGGAGGATCAAGGTGATCGGCAATATTCCCTACCATATCTCCTCGCCGATACTCTTCCGCTTGATTGATTTCAGGCGATCCATTTCGTCGATGGTTCTGATGTTCCAGAAAGAGCTGGCGGACCGGTTGATGGCGCATCCCGGAAAGAAGGACTACGGCATCCCTTCCGTCATCATTGCCCGGTATGCCTCCATCACCCGTGAAATGTCTGTTCCCTCCACCTGTTTTTATCCCGAACCCGGAGTGGTCTCATCGGTTCTCCGCATTGCGATGCATGAAGATCAGTCAACGAGGGAAGAGGAGTCGATCTTCAGGATGACCGTCAGGATGGCCTTTGCGCAGAGAAGAAAAACCCTGTGGAATAATCTTCGCGCTGCCGGTTTTGTGGAGGAGGCTCTCGACCCTGTCTTCTCGAAGACAGGGATTCAAAGGGGCAGAAGGGCGGAAACCTTGTCGGTCGGAGAATTCAGCCTGCTGGCGCGAGAGTTGGGCGCCGCCGGCGGCGCCGGGAAAATCCTTGACAAGCACGGGGACTTATGATAGTCGCTCTCGCAAGCTTGGATCCGGATTCGGACTGAGACGGCAGGGCATCTAAGTTCAGTGACATCAGGGAACAGGATAAGGCCTCTCGTCTTTGGCGATGGGCCTTTTTTTATGACTGGGGAAAGAGATTGAAGAGCATTCGGTCCGCGCGAGAAATGCAGGCGATTGCCGAGTCGGAGCGACGGCAGGGAAGGACAATTGCCTTCGTTCCGACGATGGGATATTTCCATGAGGGACATCTGAATCTGATGCGGCTAGGCAGACGCCGGTGCGATTGCGTGGTGGTGAGCATTTACGTCAATCCGACGCAGTTCGCCCCGACGGAGGATTTTGAGGCCTATCCACGCGATTTCGAAAGGGACAGCCGGCTTGCCGAAGCGGCCGGTGCGGATATCCTCTTCGCCCCCGACAACCGGGAGATGTATCCCGAAGGGTACCAGACCTACGTCGATGTGGAGGGGGTGACCCAGAACCTCTGCGGCCTTTCCCGACCGGGCCATTTCCGGGGGGTGACGACCGTCTGTATGAAACTCTTCCATATCGTAAAACCGCAGGTGACGGTCTTCGGTCGCAAGGATTTCCAGCAGTACGTCGTGATCCGGAGAATGGTAGAGGATCTGAATATGGACATCGAGGTCATCGGCATGCAAACCACCCGCGAGCCGGACGGCTTGGCGATGAGTTCGCGAAATGTGTACCTGAAGCCGGAGGAGAGGGAATCCGCTCTGAGCCTGAGTCGGTCACTGCTGTTGGCGAAGCGGCTCTACGAGGAGGGCGAGAGGGACTCCACGATCATTCTCAGAGATGGTGCAGGAGTTCATCGCCGGTCATCCCCATACGGAAATCGACTATGCCAGGATCTGCGATGCGGTCGACCATGAGGGATACGCCCCGCATTGAAGCAGAGAGTGTGCTCGCTCTGGCAGTCCGGGTCGGGAAAACGCGGTTGATCGATAACCATGTCTTCGGCGAACCTCTCGATATCAATACAGGACGGTGAGTGTCATGCAAAGGTTATGCTCAAATCAAAGCTCCATCGGGCTGTTGTAACGGATGCGGATCTCCATTACGAAGGCAGCATTTCCATAGACGAACGGCTCATGGGGCGGCAGACCTCTTCCCGTATGAGAAGGTGGACATCTATGACATAAGCAATGGGGAGCGGTTCTCGACTTATGTCATCACCGGCGGGGAAGATACGGGGACATTTGTCTCAACGGGGCGGCCGCAGAAAGGTCTCCCGCGGAGATCTGATCATCATTGCCAGCCATGTATTTTGGTCGATGAAAACGCAACAAGATAAAACACAAGGCGATTTAAAACCAGGTTGCTGAGGCGGAACTTCGCATCTCCTTGAATAAGCCGGGGCAAGATGTGGTCATCTTGCCCCCAGTCGTTAAATAAGGATTGAAAATGGCTTTGCTTTCTGTTATTTAACCTGACTCCTCGGTGAAGCTCATGAGAAAAGGAATATGCTGAAGAAAAAAATAAAAATTGTTTTTTTGACCGGTCTTGCCGTTGTCATCCCGGCTGGACTGACCATCTACATCCTCTTTTTCATCATTGATATGATGGACAACCTCCTGAGGATCATTCCGGTCAACTTCCAGCCGGATACCCTGCTCCGTTTTCATGTGCCCGGGCTGGGGGCGATCGTCACTGTCCTGCTGATCTTCATCTGCGGCCTTGTGACGAAGAGCTATCTGGGAACGCGGCTTGTCACCTTTGGCGAGCGTATTGTCGGCAAGATTCCCTTTGTCCGGAGCGTCTATCAGGCCATCAAACGAATCGCCGACAGCCTTTTCATCGACAAGGCGCAGAGTTTCAAAAAGGTGGTCATCGTGGAATATCCCTGCCGGGGGATTTATAGCATCGGATTCGTCACCGGTACTCCCAACGGTGAAATCCAGGAAAAGCTGGGTTCCTGTGTCGGTGTATACTTTCCTCACGCCCTGACACCCACAACCGGTATTTTTGCCCTGGTGCCGCGTGAGGGGCTGATCGAGGTCAACATGTCGGTGGAGGAAGCGTTTACACTGATCATTTCGGGTGGCATCGTGACGCCACAGGAGCGCGTGTCCTCATATCAGATGACATTGAAACCTAAGATTTTGAACAATCACTGCTTATGACAGCGGAGTGACCAACACGGCGGATCTTAACTCGGCCGAAAGACCTGATGGAGAATAACCATGAAGTTTCTGAAAGTCGATAGACATTTATCGTCCCGGATTGCCGATCCATCCCTGGCGATTTGGGGGCGGGAGGAGATGAATCTCTCCGAGAACGAAATGCCGGGTCTGATGGCCGTGCGTAAGAAATACGGACACGAAAAAGCCGCTTGAGGGATTGAAGATCATGGGCAGTCTGCATATGACTATTCAGACGGCCATGCTGATCGAAACACTCAAGGAGTTGGGCGCCGATCTCCGCTGGGCTTCCTGCAATATTTTTTCCACACAGGATCATGCGGCGGCGGCGATAGCCCAGGCGAAGTCGGCGGCTGTTTTTGCGTGGAAGGGGGAAACCCTGGAGGAATACTGGTGGTGCACTGAACAGGCCCTGACCTGGCCGGATGGCTCGGGTCCGGATTTGATCGTCGATGACGGCGGTGATGCGACGCTGTTTATTCATCAGGGAGTCAAAGTTGAAAAGGATCCCAAACTGCTTCTGGAAAAAACTTGACAATAAGGAATTTAAGATTATCCGGAGTCGCCTGACCGACGGATCCTGAAAACGCAATCCGCAGCACTGGCAGAAAGTTGCCGCCAGAATTCGCGGAGTTTCCGAAGAAACGACGACGGGGGTGCATCGTCTTTACCAGATGGCCAAGCGCGGGCGAACTTTTATTTCCGGCAATCAATGTGAACGATTCCGTTACCAAATCGAAATTCGATAATCTTTATGGCTGCCGCGAATCTCTTGTCGACGGCATCAAAACGAGCCACTGATGTCATGGTTGCCGGCAAGGTTGTTGTTGTTTGCGGTTACGGCGATGTCGGCAAGGGATGCGCCCAGTCCATGCGGGGCTTTGGCGCCCGGGTCATATCATTACGGAAATCGATCCGATTTGCGCCCTGCAGGCGGCCATGGAAGGATATGAGGTTAAAACCCTGGAAGAATTGTCGCGCAAGGGTGATATTTTCGTTACGGCGACCGGCTGTTGTGATGTCATTACGGGCAGGCATATGGAAAAGATGAAAAATGAGGCTATTGTCTGCAATATCGGCCATTTTGACAGTGAAATCGACATGCACTATCTGGAAACAAATCCAGGATTGTAAAAAAGAAACTATCAAGCCGCAGGTTGATAAATGGACGCTCAAATCCGGGCGTTCCATAATCATTTTGGCCGAAGGCCGTCTGGTTAATCTGGGTTGTGCTACCGGTCATCCCAGTTTTGTGATGAGCAACAGCTTTACCAATCAATGTCTGGCGCAGATTGAATTAGCCACGAAAAAATATAAAGCCGGTGTTTATACCTTGCCCAAGAAGCTGGATGAAGAGGTTGCCCGTCTGCATCTGGATCGACTGGAAGCGAAGCTGACCAAACTGACAAAAAAACAGGCCGATTACCTCGGTGTGCCTGTGGAAGGTCCTTTCAAGCCGGACTATTACCGCTATTAGATGGGTAATGAAGAATGTTGCAACAACCTGATGGTATGCTCTTTCGAATCAGGTTTTCGCGCGTAACAGCAGCCAGACGGACGCAGCGCTGAAGAGGATGTTCCCGGACCAGGCGGCAATAAGCGGAGGGAAGACGCCAGACCTGCCGAGGGACATCGCGAAGGCGTAAACCAGCCAATAGGAAAACCCGATGACCAGTCCGGCCCCGATACTCTGGGCAATGCCGCCGCTTCGCTCGGAGCGCAGGGAAAAGGAGATGCCGATCACGGCCAGAATCAAACTGACCAGGGGGAAGGCAATCTTACCCTGAAGATCGACTATGTAGCGGGTCGCATCGTAGCCTTCGGTCTGGAGTTTCTCGATAAATCTTTTCAGTTCGAAGTAACCCATGCTTTCTGCGTTTTTTTGGACTATCTTAAATCGTCCGGCGTTTCCGGAATATCGACTTCCTGCATCGCTATTTTTGAAAGAGAGGGAAATACGCCGGTCGGAAAACGGGTGATGAGTAGATTATGGAAGAGCCACCGACCCTCTTTCCACTCGCCGCTCTCGGCATCGAGCCGCAGGACGAGGTTCATCTCATGGTCCAGAAAATACAGGGTGATGCCTCTGAGCGTATTGTTCCGAACATCGAATAGTTTGAAATTGTATATCCCTTTCTGACCGTGATACCAGATTTGATCCTGTTTGAAACTTCCCGGAAACTGCTTCTTCTGTACCTCAACCTGACGGATGTGTTCGGCCCGCTCGTTTGCAAAGGGAGTGACCCACTCGCTCAATATGAAAATAAGGATGCAGACCGAGGCGGCTATGGTCACAATGGGGAGTGCCGAACGATAAAGGCTGATGCCGTTGGCCTTCATGGCCACAATCTCGTTATGCCGCGACAGATATCCGCAGGTCATGAGCGAGGCAAGGAGAACCGCGGCCGGCAGCATCTGGGAGAAGATCATGGGAATGCGGAATAGAAAAGTGGGCGGCCATCTGCTGAACTGTGGCATGATTGCTGAGAAACATCCGGATCTTTTCGAAAAAATCGATGATCAGAAAAAGCGAGATGAAACTAGGCGTAATGAATAGCGAGGTTTCTGGTGAATTCACAGGCCAGGTAGCGATCGACTTCAGATACCTCCTTTCGCATGCGCATGTGGAGCACTTTCTGCCTTCGTCCCGCGTTTCGGCCGAGGCCAGTCGGATAGCGCGAGGGCCGAAACCGATGTGATGCGGACGCATCCAGGGGGAGGCTTGCTTCCTGGCGGCGAGGCCCGTTCAGAAGCGAAGTAAAAACAGGATGATTCCTGCAACGGTGAAAAGCCCGTTGGGAGCCCATGTACCGATGATGGGTGAAAGCCTGTCCCGTTTCGACAAGCGCCTCGCCGCTGAGGCGCAGCAGGTAGTAGATGAGAACGAGGGCAACACCGATTGTGAATCCCCGCGATCGGACCGATCGATGCGCCCGGATGCCAAGAGGCAGGCCGATGAGGGCGAAGATCAAGCAGGAAAGGGGGATAGTCAGCTTCTTGTTCAGCTCGATTGCCATCTCCCGCAACGCCGCATCTTCGGTACCACTGGCTTTTCAGCTTGGCGGTGAGTTCCGTCACTGTCATTTCCGTGCTGGATTTTACGCCGGTCTTTCTGCTTCGGAGAACGATGCAGTCGAGGTCCAGGCGGACATCGTAAAAGCGGAAATCCATCTTCCGATAATTCTTCAGACCGGCATCGACGGTGTGTATGCTGCCGTCTTCCAGCCTCAGGGTAACTACCAGAGTGTCGGGATCGGAAATGAGATACGCTCTCCGGGCGATGATGGTGCTCGGTTCACGAACGATCCGGTTGTCCGAGATGAGAACCCCTTCCAGGAAATTTCCCTGGACCGGTATCTTTTCCGCATACAGGAGGATTCCCCGGAAATCGTCGATGAATACCTTCTCCCGGATGCCGACGCTGGCCTTCTGTTTTGCCAGATCAAATAGAAGGTTTCTGGATGCCGTGTTGCTATAAGGAACAAGAAAAGAACTCGTTAACAATAGACGTAACTGAACGAGTAGAGGACATAACA